>NZ_JAHCDK010000002.1 GCF_018413465.1 Flavobacterium sp. CYK-55 | reverse complement strand
TAGTCGAGTAGTACTAATAACCCGTAAGCTTATGTACGTCGCATCTCCCGTCGCAAGACGGGAGTGCAATCTTTCCAAATGTATTTCTTTATCTCAGTATGTTAAGATATTAGCAACCGATGTTGCAATTACGTCTGAGGGATGTTATTTATGATAATTCGTAATTTATAATTCTTAATTCGTAATTAAAAACTTAAGGTGATTATTGCGGCGGGGCTCACCTCTTCCCATTCCGAACAGAGAAGTTAAGCCCGCCTGCGCAGATGGTACTGCATTTTGTGGGAGAGTATGTCGTCGCCTTTCTTTTAGAGAACCCCAACCTGAAAAGGTTGGGGTTTTTTGTTTATAGGTACGACGCTGTCGGCTAAAGCCTCAAGTCATTGCCTTTTTTAGTGAAGCCCCGACTTTTTAGTCGGGGCTTTTGTTTTTGGTGGCAATGTGTTCGCCCTGCGGGCTCGGTTCGTCGCCTTTCTTTATTCAAAGCCTGTCTTTTTAGACAGGCTTTGTTGTTTTTATATGGTTTTATAGGCGAGCTAAAGCTCGCGTACCTGAAGCCCACCGGGCTTCCTCCTTTTAATATGCTTCGCCAGTTCGCTTTGCTCGTGTCAAATGTCGCCTTTAGCTTCGCTCAGTTCGGGCGGTGCCCTCGGGTCTTTTAGAAACCCTTCACTAACGTGAGGGTTTTTTTGTTTTTATAGTATTAGCGAACTGAAGTTCGCGTACCTGACTGCCACTGGCAGTCCTCCTCTTAATATCTACCCGAGGCGCAGCCGAACTGAGCAAAGCTAAATCTCAAGCTCACCGAGCTTGCTCATACCTATAAGTTTTGATGAGTTCAAGATTTGTGACAAAAAAAAACAAAACTTAAAATTTGTCACAGAATCTGTGACAAAATAAAAGTAAATTTAAAATTTGTCACAACTTTTGTGACAAAATAAAAATTGTTTTCAAATTTGTCACAAAGTTGCGCTTATAAGAATGGGAAGCAAATAGTTTTGTTCTTTATAATTAATACGATCACTCTGTTTATTTTTCAACCCTTTTGTCCTTCCGACGCAAGGAGGAATCTTGTTCTAAAATCAGTACTCCATGAATGAGATGCTTCGTGCCTCAGCATGACAACAGGGTGAGAGATGCTTCGTTCCTCAGCATGACAAGGATGATTGTATAAAATTATCAACAACAATCAATTTAGTAGTTTTCTTTTTATATTTGAAAAAACAAGCCATGAAAAACTACTTCTCAGCAACCTTAATCTTCTGTTTAGTTATCGTAGTGATTTCTTGTTCACAGCAAGAAGATAATAAATCTCAAACACAGCCAGCTTCCAGACCTTCAGTACCGGTTCAGGCCGCAGAAGTTCAAATCGGCAACCAAATCTGGATGACTAAAAACTTAAATGTGAGTCGTTACAAGAATGGAGATATAATTCCACAAGTACAGGATCCGTCACAATGGACAAACCTTACGAGTGGTGCATGGTGTTATTATCAAAACAATACTGCAAATGGGATTGTTTATGGCAAATTATACAATTGGTATGCCGTAAACGACCCCCGTGGTTTAGCACCAACGGGTTACCATGTGCCCAGCGATGCCGAGTGGACAACTTTAACCACCTTTTTAGGCGGCGAAGCATTAGCAGGAAACAAAATGAAAGCCACAACAGGATGGGCTACTTATCCCGGTATTACAAATACCAACAGCAGTGGTTTTACGGGTCTTCCGGGAGGTTTTCGTTACGACGGTGGAACATTCTTCAGCATTGGCTACGACGGTACCTGGTGGAGTTCGTCAGAGTACTCTACGACGAACGCTTGGGGCCGCGGCCTGAATTATTACTACAGCAGTGCAGGCAGAGGCTACACTAATAAGATTTACGGTTTCTCGGTGCGTTGCCTCAGGGATTAGCCCTTTTGCCCTTTGACTCTTTGACTCTTTGAAAAATTGATAAGGGGCGTAAGCCCCTTTTTTTTGAAAAAATGAAATTATATTCTGATTTACCAGTTTATAAAAGTACCTATGACTTGCTTTTAGGAATTTTTGAATTTACCAAAAGCTTTAGTAAAGAGTATAAATATACAGTGGGGGAGAGCTTGAAAAAAGAAACTATAGATTTGTTAATCCTTATTTATAGAGTAAATTCAAGGCATGATAAAGGAAAAGTGCTAGAAGAAGCCAAAGAACGAATAGAAGTGATTCGTCTATTAATACGCTTAATGAAAGATTTACATCAAATAAGCATTAAAAATTTTGTAAACATCAATTCTAAGGTAGAAGATGTATCAAAACAACTCACAGGTTGGCACAAATCAACTCAATAGTTTCCAGACAGCGTTCTGAATGTTACGGCAAACAGAAGAGATCAAATTAAATCCGGTAACCCGCTGCATTAGTAAATACCTTTAATAGTAAGGTTTGGTGTAGCTAAAACAATAGTGGTTACTTCAGCGTCGGGTCTTCCGGGAGGTTATCGTAACAACAATGGAACATTCAACAACATTGGCAACAACGGTAACTGGTGGAGTTCGTCAGAGTACTCAACAACAAACGCTTGGAACCGCAACCTGAATTATAACAACAGCAATGCAAACAGAAACAACAATAATAAGAAAAACGGTTTCTCGGTGCGTTGCCTCAGGGATTCAATAGGAAACAACCTCCGATAAAATCGGAGGTTTATTGTTTATAGTATGCAATTAGAACTTTTTTCTGATACAGTACCACTATCCTTAGCCGAAGAAGTCTTTTTGGCTTATTATGCTTGTAGAAAAAATAAACGGAACACACTTAATGCACTTCGTTTTGAAAAACATTTAGAGCACAACTTATTTGTACTTATAGAGCAAATCAAAACAAAAACCTATTTTCCAGGCAAATCCATAGCCTTTATAGTAAACAAACCTGTAAAAAGAGAAATCTTCGCTGCTGATTTTAGAGACCGAGTGGTGCATCATTTTCTAATCAACAAGCTCAATCCTATTTTTGAGGATGTATTTATACAAGATAGTTATGCATGTAGAATAGGAAAAGGAACTCATTTTGGTATAAAAAGAGTCGATGGTTTTATTAAGTCTTGTTCAAATAACTACAAACAAGATTGTTTTATTTTGAAGTTAGACATTCAAGGATTTTTTATGAATATCAATAGAAGCATTCTTTATGAAAGGCTATTCGACTTTATCAATAAAAAATATCACGAACCAGACAGAGAACTGGTTCTTTTTTTATGCAGCAAAATTATTTTTAATGACCCAACAAAAAATTGTATCATCAAAGGCAATAAAAGCAATTGGATTGGATTGCCTAATAGCAAAAGCTTATTTTACAGTCCATTAAATTTTGGTTTGCCAATAGGAAATTTAACCAGTCAAGTTTTTGCTAATTTTTATATGAACATTTTTGACCATTATGTCAAAAAAGAACTAGATATTGAGTTTTATGGTCGTTATGTTGATGATTTTGTAATTGTGCATCAAGATAAAGAATATCTAAAATCATTATTACCAATAATTACCAATTTTCTTAAAACAAAATTACAACTAACTTTACACCCAAAGAAAATATATTTTCAGCATTACAGTAAAGGGGTTAAGTTTTTGGGAACATTTATCAAGCCCAATCGCATTTTCATCAGTAATCGAACAAAGGGGAATTTTTATACAGCTATTATGAAACAAAATGAGGTTGTTCAAAATACTAAGCCTAGTAGTGATGACCAAAAGCAATTTTTAAGTAGCATGAATTCCTATTTGGGAATTATGAAACACTATAAGACTTATCGATTAAGAAAGAAAATGCTTTTCAAAAATTTGAGTGGTTGGTGGTGGAACCAAGTTTATTTGAGCGGTGGAATTGCAAAATTTGTATTAAAAAAAAAGATAAAGACAATATAGTTAATAGCTTTTATTTTGAGTTAAGTATCAATGCGTCTGAAAAAACTTTAAACTAGCTTGAGATGTTAGATTAAATAGCGTGAGGGACCTGCCTGCCGGCAGGCAGCAGCGATATCCTCGTAGCGTAGCGGAGAGATAAAGCGCACAGCCCGACGGCGAGCGTGTAAACTTTCAGGAAAGCAAATCATTGACGAGCCGGCACGCCCAAAAAATTACTGTACGGTTTTCTGTAAATCTTGAACCGTGGTTAAATGATAGCCCGATTTGGCCTTTTCAAAAATGCTTTTGGCCCAAGTTTTTCCTTGCGGTGTTTTGACCATTTCGGTATAGAGTGTTTGCAATGAGCCGGTGCGACTGGTGCCGATCATGAATTGCTCAACGGCCGGGTAAGCCGGTTGGTATTGGTGTTTGATGACCTGCACAAACCACTGGCGTTTGACTACAAAATTTCCGCCTTGAGTAAAATTGAATTCTTGGTCAATGGCGGCCATTTCTTTCTGGGTCATATCTGCCGGGAGATAATCTATGAAGTGTTGTTTTTCGTTGGTGGATTTGATTTTTGCACTGAGTCCTTTCACGCCGGTTTGTCGCCAAGTTTTTTGAATTTGGTCAATGGCGTTGAAATCTTCAGAGGTTGCCGGGATGATATTTGACGGAATATCGGGTTGATAAATCCACTCTTCGGCTTTGATTTGATTGGCGAGTTCTTTGTTGCCTTTGATGAGATGCTCGTTAAAATATTTGAGGAAATCTTCAGTGGTGATGGATTGAAAAGCATGCGCATTGAAGTATTCGGTAATGAATTGGTCAAAGGCTTTGCGCCCCACCGCATTTTCTACGGTTTGCAGAAATGCATATCCTTTTTCATACGGAATATCGCTCAGCGATTCATCGGCATTGAGCCCGTCGACCTTGACTTTGAGTTGGGTAGCAGGATTTTTCGGACCATAAGCTTCCATGTTGTCCTGCAATGATTTTCGGCTCAAAACATCTTGCATTTTAGCTTCTTGAATACCGAAAATTGTTTCGCCAATGCGGTGTTCAACATAGGTGGTAAACCCTTCGTTGAGCCAAACATCGTTCCAAGTGGCGTTGGTCACCAAATTACCGCTCCAACTGTGACCGAGTTCATGAGCGAGTAAACTGGTAAGCGAACGATCACCGGCAATCACGCCTGGAGTCAAAAACGTAAGGTTCGGATTCTCCATGCCGCCATACGGAAAACTAGGTGGTAAAACCAGTACATCATAGCGTCCCCAGCGATACGGACCAAATAATTTTTCGGCAGCAGTAACCATTTGCCCGAGCTGACCGAATTCCCAGGCAGCTTTGTTTAGAACTGATTTTTCGGCATATACTCCGGTGCGCTGGTCAATTGATTTAAAACCGATATCGCCCACGGCAATCGCCATTAAATAAGATGGAATCGCTTTGGTTTGGCTAAAAGTATAGATTCCGGTGTTGTTTTTTTGTTGCGGATTTACAGCGCTCATTACGGCCATGAGTTCTTTGGGAACACTCACTTTTGCGTTATATGTAAAGCGAATAGCCGGAGAATCTTGACACGGAATCCAGGTGCGCGACCAAATGCTTTCGCCTTGTGAGAACAAGAACGGATATTTTTTATCAGCGGTTTGCTCGGGTTTTAACCATTGTAATGCGATGGCATCTTTAGTGGTTGAATAGTAAATGTTGACTTGTGTGGTGTTGGGTTCGATGCTGATGCGTAGTGGTTTTCCGTGAAATTCAACTTCATTTCCTAGTGTAAAAGTGGTGGGTTTTTCGTCTTTGCCCAAGGTAACTTTGCTGATGTTTAGGGTGTTTTCATCCAAGATGATTTCGTTTCCTTTACTCAAATTATCAATGGTCCAAGAGGCTTTTCCGGCGATGGTTTGCGTGTCAAAATCAACTTTGATATCTAAGTCTAAATGTTTGACTACAGCTGCTTGCGGATTTGAAAAAGTATGACTGTCTTGGGCCGTTGCATTTTTTAGCTCGACGTTGTTTTCTTTTTTCTGACAAGCAAAAGCCATCCATAGCAAACTCAGGAAAAATAGGTTTTTCATCTTCTTTGAAATTTGAGCGAAAGTTAAACAAAAAACCCGTCTAGAAAAATCAGGACGGGTTTGATTCAATGTATTGAATTGTTAGGCCAACATCGTGACCGGATTTTCTAAATATTGTCTGAGCGTTTGCAAGAATTGTGCTCCTGTAGCGCCATCAACAGTTCTGTGATCGCACGCCAAAGTTACTTTCATGGTGTTGCCTACTACAATTTGACCGTTTCTCACCACCGGTTTTTCAACAATGGCTCCTACCGATAAAATGGCAGAATTGGGTTGGTTGATGATTGAAGTAAACTCAGTAATACCAAACATACCCAAGTTAGAAACGGTAAAAGTGCTTCCGTCCATTTCGGCAGGTTGTAGTTTTTTAGACTTCGCTTTTCCGGCCAAATCTTTTACTTGGGCACCAATTTGCGAAAGGCTCATCTGGTCGGTAAAACGCAATACCGGAACCACCAATCCGTCTTCAACCGCAACAGCCACACCCACGTTGACATGGTGGTTGATGATGATGGCGTCTTCTCTCCATTGTGAGTTGACTTTCGGATGTTTTTTCAAGGCCATCGCACAAGCTTTGATCACCATATCGTTAAATGATACTTTGGTATCCGGGATGCTGTTGATCTTGCCGCGCGAGCGCATGGCTTCGTCCATAGCAACCTCAATGGTTAAATAGAAATGCGGTGCGGTAAATATAGATTCAGACAAACGCTTGGCAATGGTTTTGCGCATTTGCGAATTCTTGATTTCTTCAGAGTACATTTCGCCTGCCGGTACAAATGGTTGAACCGCTGCTGCAGAACTTGTAGCAGCCGGAGCTACAGAAGTAGCCATTGGCGCTGCACTTGGGCTGAAGTTTTCAATATCATTTTTAACGATGCGACCATTTTCGCCACTGCCTTTTACTTGGGCAATGTCAATTCCTTTTTCTTCGGCCATTTTTTTGGCGAGCGGAGAGATGAATACTCTTCGGTCATCTGAAGAAGAAACTGGTGTAGTTGTTTCTATAACGGTTGGTGTTGCTGCCGGAGCTGAAGCCGGAGCAGCAGTGTTTCCACCTTTTTTGAAGTTTTCGGCCACGCCGGTGATGTCGGTGCCTGCAGGTCCGATGATGGCCAGTACGCTATCAACCGGAGCGGTTTGGCCTTCTTGTACACCAATATATAACAAAGTTCCCGCGTTGAATGATTCAAACTCCATGGTGGCTTTGTCGGTTTCAATCTCGGCTAAAATATCGCCTTCTTTAACAGTATCGCCTATTTTTTTGAGCCAAGTAGCAACGGTTCCGTCGGTCATGGTATCACTGAGTCTTGGCATGGTGACCACAATTACTCCTTGAGGTAATTCAGACGATGCTGATGCAGTGGCAGCCGTGGCAGGAGCTTCAGTTGCTGCCGGAGTTTCAGTGGCAGCCGTTGAAGCTGCGGGTGCTTTTCCTAGGTGTAACAACGGAGTGATGTCTTCGCCTTCGGCACCAATAATGGCCAAAAGTGAATCAACCGGAGCGGTTTCGCCTTCTTGGATTCCAATGTGTAAAAGAGTTCCTGAATTGAACGACTCAAATTCCATGGTGGCTTTGTCAGTTTCAATTTCGGCTAAAATATCTCCTTCGTTAATTTTATCTCCTACTTTTTTGAGCCATTTGGCCACAACACCTTCAGTCATGGTATCGCTCAAACGGGGCATGGTTATAATCTTTGCCATAGTCAATACGCAATTACAATTTGTGTGGAATAAATGGATAATCTCTTTGTTCGTATACTACGTCATACATTTGTTGAATATCCGGGAAGTCAGATTCTTCGGCAAACGTTGCGCATTCTTCAACCAAATTTTTCACACGCTCATCGATGGCTTCAACTTCTGCATCGGTAGCATATTTTTGGTCTTTGATCACATCAAGCACTTGGGTAATCGGGTCGATTTTACGATATTCATCAACCTCTTCTTTAGAGCGATATAATTGCGCATCAGACATCGAGTGACCTCTGTAGCGATACGTTTTCATTTCTAAGAAAGTTGGGCCATCACCACGACGGGCACGCTCAATGGCTTCGTGCATGGCTTCGGCTACTTTTACTGGATTCATTCCATCCACAGGGCCACAAGGCATTTCATAGCCCAAACCGAGTTTCCAAACATCGGTGTGGTTGGCAGTTCTTTCAACTGAAGTTCCCATGGCGTAACCGTTGTTCTCAACGATAAAAACCACCGGAAGTTTCCAAAGCATGGCCATATTAAAGGCTTCGTGTAAAGAACCTTGACGGGCGGCTCCATCGCCAAAATAGGTAAGGGTTACACCATCGCGACCAAAATATTGATCGGCAAATGCAATTCCGGCACCTACCGGAATTTGTGCTCCTACAATACCGTGTCCGCCGTAAAAACCTTTTTCTTTTGAGAAAATGTGCATTGATCCGCCCATTCCTTTTGAAGTACCGGTAACTTTACCGAGTAACTCAGCCATAACGGCTTTTGGATCAACGCCCATACCAATAGGTTGAACGTGGTTGCGGTAAGCGGTAATCATTTTGTCTTTGGATAAATCCATGGCATGTAATGCACCTGCCAAAACAGCTTCTTGACCGTTGTATAAGTGAAGGAATCCTCTAATTTTTTGTTGAATGTAAAGAGCGGCTAGTTTGTCTTCAAATTTTCTCCAAAATAGCATGTCTTCATACCATTTTAAGTAAACTTCTCTTGTAATTTCTTTCATCGTGTTTCTTTAGACTTGATGGTTGTTGAATGATGTTTTTTTTGAAAACGCAAAACTTTCGCCTCACACCATTTTGCGAAAGGCAAAAGTAAACATTCCAACCAAGAATTGAAATTTAAAACCGTAATTTTTACAACCCTTACAAGAAGTTTTTATCAAAGGTAAACGGCAGTAAATTTTTAAGCGAATCGGACAGGTAAATGTTGCCGATTTCACCCATAAAATAAATAGGAATAGACTGCTCTTGCTTGAATTCGTATTCGGCTATTGATTGTCGGCAAGCACCACAAGGCGGAATGGGTGATTGGGTTTGATTGGTGTCAGAAGCAGCGGTAATGGCCATAGCAACAATCTTGGCTTCAGGAGCTACAGCACCGGCATGAAAAATGGCTACTCTCTCGGCACACAAGCCCGATGGATAAGCAGCATTTTCTTGATTAGAGCCCAACACGATTTGACCGTTGTCTAAGAGCAAAGCAGCGCCCACTCTGAAATTTGAATACGGGGCATAGGCTTTTTTTCTAATCGTTACGGCTTGTTGCATGAGTTGCTGAATGTTTTGCGGCAATTCAGAAAGTGATTCGAAAACCGTGAGTTGGGTGTTGATCGAAATGTTCTTCATAAAAGTACAAGGGAAAAAAAATCCAAATTTCAAAAGTAGAAATTTGGATTTTTAATTAAATTATTTGTGGTCTAGTATTCATCGTATTTATCACCGAAAGCAAAACTCAGCGAGAAGCGCAGTGTGTTTTCAAGTGGGTTTTTAACTTTTGAAATAGCAAACAAGTAGGAAACATCTACTTTGATGGCGTTGTATTTGAACCCGGCACCTAACGAAGCAAATCTTCTTGCTCCTTTGTCAGGGCTTTCATTGAAATAACCCAGCCTGAAAGCAAATGAATCTTGGTAGGTGTATTCAGTTCCGATAGAGTAGGTAAATTCTTTTAGCTCTTCACTGAATCCGTCCGGCGCATCTCCAAACGATTTGAAAATGCCTTCAACCCAACCAATTTTATCATAATCTGAAATGGCCTGAGCTTTTTCTGAATCCTCAATGGTTCCGTTATCATTAGCATCAGTTGGTTCGATAGGTGTTGGAACTAAGAGTTTGTTGATTTCGGTGTTTAATGTGACCTTGTTGTAATCGTCTAAGATAAAGTCAAAGCCAGCTCCTAATTTCATGTTTGAAGGCAAGAAATTTGAACCTGCATCGCCTTGTGATTTGTCATAATTAATTTTTGGCCCTAAATTCTGAAAGTTGAATCCCCAACGCAATTTTCCGTTGAAGTTATTAAAAGCCATTTCTTCTGATTGGTGAAAACCTGATACATCAACAGCAAATGAGTTAGCCGCAGCAGAACTTTGACCTTCAGTAGGAATTCTTAAGTTGGAACGAATAAAGCGACCTGCCACCGACATCGAGAAATAATCGCTGAGTTTCAATGCGTAGGACAAATCAATGGCGTATTCGGCCGGTTTTACAATGTTCGGAGCATCTTCTGCTTGATTTCGAAGTTCAATTTCACCCAAACTAAAATAGCGTATACTTCCGGCAAAAGCCATACGCTCATCAAATTTATTAAAGTAAGTAACTTGCGATAAAGAGATATCGTTGACCAACTCAACTAAATAGGGTGTATATCCTACAGAAAAACCTTGACGATCAATTGAGAAGGCATATTTTGAAGGGTTCCATTGCTGTGAGAAAACATCGGCAGAGGTAGCAACACCATTGTCTGCCATACCAGCAGCACGAGCATCTCCGGCAACCAATAAAAACGG
Organism: Flavobacterium sp. CYK-55; assembly: GCF_018413465.1. Classification (GTDB taxonomy): domain Bacteria; phylum Bacteroidota; class Bacteroidia; order Flavobacteriales; family Flavobacteriaceae; genus Flavobacterium. The sequence goes on along the minus strand of NZ_JAHCDK010000002.1, from coordinate 444,724 downwards.
AACACCTGTAGTAATTACTCTAGTAGTTGTGGTTTGGGCAAATGAAAATTGCAGGGATATTAAACAAAGAAATCCGACTAAAATCTTTTTCATTCTGAATTTTTAAAAAGTTTACAAATATAGTATTTTATTAAAGTATTACAAGTTTCTCATACTTTTCTGCCTTTGAGTTACTCAACAGGGATTTAACGGTTAACTTGTATATGTATACACCTTTTCCGATGCGGTCGCCAAAATCATCACGACCGTCCCAAGTGATGCTTCGAGCCAAAGTGCCATCGGTAGTAATGGTTTGGTTTTTGGTCCAGACAATTTTACCTGTAATGGTTAATACTTGCACTTGTACTTCAAGCGGCTCTAGTGGTTTATTGTGGTTGAACCAAAATTCTGTATAACTTGTAAAGGGATTCGGATAGTTTAGCACGTTGCTCAATGTAAGTGAATCATCGCCAACTACTACAAACTGAATTTCAGCAGTAACTAAATTGTTATAAACATCCCAAGCTTTAAATAATAAGGTGTGTAATCCGGTTTTGAGATTTCTGAATGGAAACTTTACTTTTCCGCTTTTATAATTGTCAAGTGCAGTTTCATAGTAGTCATTTAGTTTGTACGGATTGGTTTCATCACCATCAAGAATTGCTACAATATCATGGCCGATTCCGCTGGCGGTGTTGATGCCGTTTTCGTCTTCTAAAAAGGCTAAGAAAAGCGGTGATTGGTTGGTGATTCCTCCGGAAATAAAACTCTCATCATTCATGTATAATTTGACTTTCGGCGCAATATTGTCGGTAGCCGCATTAAGATTTATTCCGCCAATTTTAATGTTGGTATTGTATCCGGTTTTGTCAAGTTTTTGTCCGGTTTGTTTTGAATAGAAACTCACTTTTCCGTTGCCTACCGGAATATTAATGTCTCTCGGAACCACGAACCCAAATTCAAACTGTCCGTTGGTTACCGTTGCATTGCCTCTGAAAATCGTTTCGCCCAGAGTGTTAAAGTTCATTGGCGTGCTGTTTCCGTCGTTGTTTAGAGTTGTGCGCACAATGTTTTTGTCAAAAATGTTAACCAATAACTCACCGTTGTATTGGGTGAGTAGTTGGTTGTTTTCATCAGTAATCTCACCGGCTAATTTTACGTATGCCAAAGATTTAAAATCATCAACGGTGTTAGGTCCGTTGAGCGGTACATCATTTACTTTTGTTAGAATAACTCTTGGCGAAGGAATAGCTAATTTGAGTGCCGGGTCACCTAAGTAAAAGACGATATCAGTTCTGGAGCCAAAATCATTTTTGGCCAATCGAAGTGCTTCGGCCATAGAGATATACTGATCTGAGCCATACGAAAACAAGAATTCTGACAAAACATCATTGAAGTTCTCACCGGTAGATTGAAAAATTTCACGAACCGTTGTAATCATTGAGATGGCTCCGCCTTTCGGATTCCAAAAGGCATATTCACCGGCAGTAGGTCTGAACGGATTGTCAAATCTTGAAAACTCACAAGTAATGGTTATAAAGAGTGGATATCTGTATCGGTTGGCCAGGTTTTGGCCGTCAGATTTTTCCCAGATGCGTTCTTGCGATAAGCCATCTTCACCGCCATGCCCGAGATAGTTTACAATAAGCGCTCCTTTTTCAAAATAATCAAAAAAGTCTTTTCGGGCTTTAGGGTAACGACTACCTCCGGCTGAAGTTTCTTGAACATAAGCATCTAAAAGAACTTTTTCATAATTCAAAAATGGCTTTTGGGCTATAATGGCATCAGCCATATTATTGATTCGAACTTGAAGTGAACTATCGCTGTCTTTGTCAGCATCATCTGCCACTACGACTATGTTGTTGCGCCAATTTCCGTACGATTTTAAGTCGCGATATTCAACTACTTTGTTGACTAATTCAGCTGCTTGGGTTGTGTTGTTGGCAATCATTCTGCCTACAGCTATATCTATCAAGCCGGTTTTTACAGGATAAGTTGCGTCTAAATTTCCTTCGTCATCATCCATTAAACCAAAGAAGTCATCACAAGCAAAAGAACTTGGGTCAACCGTGAAGCTGTTTAGGGCGTGATATATCGGAACTACATTGGCTGATATTGATATTCTGTTTTTAAAATCATATGAAGCGTCGCCAAATAAATTTACATATTTAACTCGCTTGTCTTGAGCTGAAGCGTTTAAATAAACATACCTGATGAAATTTCTAATAGCCGCTACGTCTTGTTTGCCGGAAGCAAATTCTTGATAAATACTTTCAAGAGTAACTACTTTGGTGTTGAGTTGGCTGTCGGTTCTGTGAAAGGCAGCCAGCTTTTCTGCTTGAGTTTTTAAAAAATTAGGTGTTATGATTATGTAATCAATGTCTTTAAATTGGCCTTGGTCATCGTTAAAAATGGTGCCTTTTAAGTTTTGATTACTTACTCGAGTTCGCGACTCTGTGCTGGGAGTATAAAAATCGTTGGCATCAACCGCAATGTATTTTTTGAGCGAACCAAAATTTGCTTTAAATGAAAAAACGCTTTGGCTGTTATTGATGGCTTGCTTTACATTATAAATATCAGTCACGTCCCAGACTTTTTTAATGTTGCCGGCATTGGTGATTTGATATTCTCCAATTTGCGAACTTGTTGCCGAAGCGTCATACTGAAAAGCAAATTGCTTGTTGTGTCCAACTAAATTTCTTTTTGCTTTGAGTAAAATATAATCTAAAAAACCTTTTGAATCAGGAACTCCATTGTTGTTGTAGGTCAAAGTAATTCGGGTGTTTTCAGTGGCTGAGATATTTGTGTTTAACGTGCCCCAGTCAGCCTTGAGTGAGCCGGCAATTGCCGAGAAACTGATGGTTCCGGCCACATCATTATTGGCTTTGACGCTCATTGAGGTTGTGGTTGATGATATAGCGGCGGCATATATATAAAGGTTAATCGGGCTTGTGGTAACAATATTCGGGATGTTGAAGTCAAAACTTTGTTCTTCAGTGAAATCAAATTGTTCTCCGAACCATCTTCGGCCTAATCGGGCAATATTCACCTGGTCTGTTTCGTGGTAAGTATAACTGTCAAATTCAGTAACGGTTACAGCTGCCGATGCACTTGGCTGTAGCATATCAGTAATGCGTTTTCCGTCATTTCCGTCAACATTTACGTAATAATATGATTTGGAATCGTATAAATTGTTGGTGGTTTGGCTCTCGGAATTCCATTGGTCTACACCTTCAGCATAAAAAAGAACATAATCAGAATCGTTAAAAATACCGTCATCTTCGCCCACAACTTCTATTGCGTTTTCTGCCAAATCTGCTGGATAATCATCGCCGTTTTTGAGTGGCAGCATTCTTCCTCCGTTGCCGTATACTTTAATTTTTCTTGGGTCAAGGCCATCTACACTTACGCCAATATTTCTGAGAAATTCTTTCGATAATTTGTAAACACCTGATTTGGTTACATAAAATCTAAACCAGTTTCCGGATGCTAATACTGAATTTGATATGGGAGTGAAATTTTGATTGGTGTTTAATCGGTTTTGATTGTTTGCGTTTTTGAGTGAATAACTAAAAGATTTGAGTCGTTTAAAACCGGTTCCGTCTTTTATAATAGGGTTTAGTGAAAGTTGTGCATACATATCACTGCGAGCTCTCGCATTATTGACTTTTACACTAATTTCATTCGGAATGGCTGCTATCGATAAATCACCTAATTGATTTTGAGTGATGTTCTCATAAACAATGTTGGTCAGCTCAATAAAATTTTCATCAATTAAAGAAGTTGTTTTTATGCTCCAGCAAAAAAAAAGTTGCTTTTTGTAGCTGTCAAATTGAAAGTTCTTGGGGTTGAATTGCGGGATGATTATTTTGGTTTCGCCTATTGTCATAGGAGATTTTTCAGTCCACTCAATAGTGATGTTGTCCTTTGGTTGCCCAAAAAATAAGCTCGTAGCAAGAAGAGTAAATAAGGTCAAGATTTTTTTCATCGCTTTTAGAAACGCATTTGGGTATGATTTATTACAAAAGTCTGTAAAAATAAAATTTTGATTTTCGATTGGCAATATTAAATTCAAATTTGCGTTTGAGCCAATAAATCCGCTAAACGGAAAGAAAAAAATTAAAAAAGGTGTTGCTATATAAAGGTTAATTGTTATATTGCGCCACAAAATTTATTACCTACTATACGTATGAAACTAAACAAAATTATGACTGTAAGACTCCTATTGTCAATGGTTGTTGTACTAGGGGCGGCTACAGGTTGTAGTAAAAAGTCGAATGCCAAGAACACTTCTTCGGCTACGGGTTGGAAGATCAACGACAAGAAAGGTGGCTTCCAATATGCTTCTAATTTCAAGAAGCAAGAAACCGGTCCTGGGTTAGTAATGGTTGAGGGTGGTACTTTTACCATGGGTAAAGTACAAGATGACGTAATGCACGACTGGAACAACACGCCTAATCAGCAACACGTTCAGTCATTCTACATGGATGAAACAGAGGTAACCAACCTCATGTACATGGAGTATCTAGATTGGTTGAAGCGCGTTTTTCCACCAGACCAAGAAAACTACAAAAATATTTATGAAGGAGCTTCGCCAGATACACTCGTTTGGAGAAATCGTTTAGGTTATAATGAAACCATGACCAACAACTACCTGAGACATCCGGCTTATGCCAATTATCCGGTAGTAGGAGTGAATTGGATTCAAGCAGTTGAATTCAGCAAATGGAGAACTGATCGTGTGAACGAAAACGTGCTCGAAAGAGAAGGTTTCTTGAAAAAAGACGCCAAAGTTACTGAGGTCAGTGCTGATAAAACATTTAGTACAGAAACATACTTGAATCAGCCAACTAAAGCTTTCGGCGGTGACGATAAAGTTATTTTAAAAGGCCGAAAAAATTCAAAAGCTAAGGCTACAAAAACCAAAGGAACAAAAGATCAGCCGGCAACAGAATCTGCTCAGAAAAATGTATATGCCCAACGTACTTCTGGTTTGATTTTGCCAGAGTATCGATTGCCAACCGAGGCAGAGTGGGAGTATGCTGCTGCTGCCGATGTAGGTCAACGTGAATACAATATTTACAGAGGACAAAAGAAATACCCTTGGTCAGGAACCTACACTCGTTCAGGAAAACGCAAAGTACGTGGCGATCAATTGGCAAACTTTAAACAAGGAAAAGGTGACTACGGCGGAATCGCAGGTTGGTCAGATGATGGTGCCGATATTACCAATGCCGTAAAATCTTACCCGCCAAATGATTTTGGTTTGTATGATATGGCAGGTAACGTTGCTGAGTGGGTTGCCGATGTGTACAGACCAATTGTTGATGATGAAGCCAGTGACTTTAACTACTACAGAGGTAACATCTACACCAAAAACAAAATTGGCGACGATGGTAAAGCCGAATTAGTAACTGCTGAAACACAGGTTTTTGATACGCTTGCTAATGGTCGTGTTATGGCACGTAACTATCCGGGTCAATTGGCTCAGGTTCCGGTTGATGAAAAAGAAACCTACCTCAGACAAAACTTTGATAAAAGTGATGAGCGTAATTACCGTGATGGTGACAAACAATCAACACGTTATTTTAAATTCGGAAACTCTGAAGAAGAAGACGGGAAAAACAAAACACAACAAAGAATGTATGATTCTCCGGTACACAACGTAACCGTTGACAGTTTGGGGAACATGGTTAGAAAATATGACAAGTCAAGTAAAAGAACTACTTTGGTTAACGACAATGTTCGTGTATACAAAGGAGGTTCTTGGAGAGACAGAGCTTATTGGTTAGATCCTGCGCAAAGAAGATACTTCCCGCAAGATATGGCTACTGACTACATCGGATTCCGTTGTGCTATGTCAAGAGTTGGTCCTAAGGCCGACAAAAAGAAAAGACCAAGAAATTAATCAAATATCAAATATTGCAAAAGCCCTTCTCTAGGGCTTTTGTTTTTTCATACGGTTATGAATATTCAAAAAATTCACGAGCTGTTTTTACAATGCTCTTCCATTTCAACCGATACACGAAAAATAGAGCTCAACTCAATGTTTGTGGCACTCAAAGGTGACCGTTTTGATGCCAACACTTTTGCTGCCGAAGCGCTTCAAAAGGGAGCAGCTTACGTAGTCATTGATAATCTTAACTATTACATTGATGAGCGAACCATCGTGGTGCCGGATAGTTTGCGTGCCTTGCAAGCCTTGGCTCAGTTTCATCGCGCCTATCTCAACTTGCCAATCATTGCATTAACCGGAAGCAACGGAAAAACCACCACCAAAGAATTGATTTATGCGGTTCTTTCACAAAAGTTCAACACCAAAGCAACCTTGGGCAATCTGAACAATCACATCGGGGTTCCACTTACCTTGTTGTCGTTTGATGCTTCAACCGAAATCGGAATTGTTGAAATGGGTGCTAATCACCAAAAAGAAATCGAGTTTTTGTGCGAAATCGCTCGTCCTGATTACGGCTATATTACCAATTTCGGCAAGGCTCATCTTGAAGGATTCGGTGGCGTTGAAGGCGTCATCAAAGGCAAAAGCGAAATGTATCATTTTCTGATTGAGCACAATCGCAAAGCCTTTGTCAATCTTGACGATGCGCTTCAAAATGAAAAAACAACTTCAATTGAACGCTTCGGATTCTCGCAAAAATCTTCAGATGCCTATCTCAAAATTGATGAAGTTTCAGCCAATCCGCTCGTAAAAGTAGCCTTTGAAGACGTTCAAATCAATTCTCATCTCATCGGGCTTTACAATGCCAACAACATTTTGGCAGCGGCCACCATCGGAAAATATTTCGGTGTCAGCCATCAGCAAATCAAAGCCGCGGTTGAAAGTTATATTCCTGAAAACAATCGCTCGCAACTGCTGCAAAAAGGCAGTAATGAAATCATTCTCGATGCCTATAATGCCAATCCGAGCAGTATGAAGGTAGCCATTGAAAACTTTGTTCAGCTAGACAAGCCCAACAAGCTCATGATTTTGGGCGATATGTTTGAGCTGGGCCCAGAAAGTGCTCAAGAGCATCAAAGCATCGTTGCGTTGGTGGCTGCCCATCCGGAAACCGCTTGTATTTTTGTCGGAAAAGATTTTTCTGCCCAAACCATTTCAGCGCCTCAGTTGCAGTTTTTTGAACATTTTGATGATTTAGCCGCGCACATCCAGACGCAGACTTTTCAAAACCAAACCATGCTCATCAAAGGTTCACGTGGAATGGCGCTTGAACGTTTGTTGGCCTATATTCAATAGGGCGTTTCCCGCAAATCACGCGCGCAGAGTTTCAGTTCAATCCGAATCATTCATCCGCTTGTGATTTACGCGTCGGGCTTTCCGCTGCATGTCCTCGCTGCGCTGTGGGCTTTTCGCTTCAATCCCTAACGCAAAACCATATCCATAAAAATAAAACGCCTTCCCGAATGAGAAGGCGTTTTTGGTGGGTCATACTGGAATCGAACCAGTGACTTCTACCCTGTCAAGGTAGCACTCTGAACCGCTGAGTTAATGACCCGCTGTTAAAATGAAAAAAGCAAGCGGTGAGGCTTGCTTTTGTGGGCGATGAGGGGTTCGAACCCCCGACCCCCTCGGTGTAAACGAGGTGCTCTGAACCAGCTGAGCTAATCGCCCGTACAGCTTGATTGCGAGTGCAAATATAAAGCAAGTTTTGTTATGTGCAAATAAAAAATCAGATTTATTACAATATTTCTGCTACTACAAAGGTGCTGCCACCTACATAAATAAAATCATTTTGAGCTGCCTTGTTTTGGGCTGCTTGGTAAGCTTCTGAAACTGAGCTATACACATCGCCTGTAAGGCCAAAATTAGTTGCGATTTTTTTTAAAATTTCAGCATCAAGACCGCGGGGTAAATCGGGCTTGCAAAAATAGTAATGTGCTTTCTGAGGCAACAAAGGCAGGATTTCAGTCAAATCTTTATCGTTAACCACACCTAAAATCATGTGTAACTCTTCAAATTTTTCATGTTCAATTTGCTGCATCACGATTTTGAGTCCGGCCGAATTATGCGCCGTATCGCAAATAATTTTCGGATTTGAACCCAATTGTTGCCATCGGCCTTGAAGTCCGGTGTTGATGATTACGTTCATAAAACCATCCGAAATATGATTTTCTGAAATGGATAGTAGTTTTTTCGATTGCAAAATGCGCAAGGTTTGCATTACTGTTTTTTTGTTGAACTCCTGATATTCGCCGAGCAATTCAGTGGCCGGCGTTGTTTGAATTAAATCTTGCGCATAGAAAATCTCCGCATTGCATTCTTTGGCTTTTGCTTCAAAAACAGGTTTTGTTTCAGCGGTATATTCACCAATCACCACCGGGATATTGGGTTTGATGATGCCTGCTTTTTCACCGGCAATTTCGGCCAATGTGTTTCCTAAAAAAGCCGTGTGGTCTTTGCTGATGTTGGTAATCACTGAAACCAAAGGTGTGATGATGTTGGTAGCGTCTAATCGGCCACCCATGCCTACTTCAATAACCGCAATATCCACTTTTTGATGTGCAAAATAATCAAAAGCCAATCCGACAGTCATTTCAAAAAAACTCAATGAATGTTTTTCAAAAAAAGGTTGGTGTTGTGCTATAAAATCAACAACATATTCTTCTGAAATCATTTCACCATTTATTTTAATTCGTTCGCGAAAGTCTTTCAGATGCGGTGAAGTATACAGTCCGACACGATACCCAGCTTCTTGCAATACCGAGACGATTAGGTGAGAAGTAGAGCCTTTTCCGTTGGTTCCGGCCACGTGAATGCACTTAATTTTCTGCTCAGGATGCTGTAAATGTTTTGTCAATGCCTGAATGTTGTGCAAATCTTTTCTGTAAGCCGAAGCGCCCTGTTGTTGATACATAGGTAATTGCGCAAACATCCAGTGTACGGTATCGTTGTAGTTCATTACTTTCTTAATAAATTATTTTAGCGCAAAATATTTTCTATCATTTTTAGTTTAATATTGTAGCTGTCGCTCGTCGATACAAATGTCAAACTATTTAATTTAAAGTCAAAATTCAATCCTCTATGCTGATTACTTTCTTACAGGTACAAGCTGATTCTCTTGCTCAAGCTCCCGTTCAAGCACTGCAAGATTCGCCATTAACAAATGAAATTTCTGTTCTTGAATTTATTTTCAAAGGTGGTTTTTTCCTGATTCCAATTGTTGTTTTATTGGTGTACACCATTTATCTGATTTTTGAACGCGCCATGTATATTAAAAAAGTGGCCAAAATGGACACGCACTTAATCAAAGACATCCGCAACAGCCTCAATACAGGTAACTTAGATATGGCTTATTCTGTAGCTGATCGTGTGGGTAATGCTCAAGGAAATGTGCTCAAAGAAGGTATTCTGACTATTGGCCGTCCGATTTCAGAAATTGAATCCAATATGGAGCGCGCTGCCAACATTGAAATTGGCGAGATGGAAAAGAAACTTGGTCAACTCGGACTCATTGCCGGAATTGCACCTACGCTTGGTTTTATCGGAACCATTTCTGGGGTTATTAAAATTTTCTACAGCATCTCAGTTACCGAAGACATCAGTATCGGTAACATCTCAGGTGGTTTGTATGAAAAAATGATCAGTAGTGGTGCCGGTTTGATCGTTGGAATTTTAGCCTATAGTGCTTACCATTTATTTAATGGTCGCATCGACAGTTTTACTTTGGCTATCCAAAAGCAAGTATTAGAATTCGTCAGTATCATTCAAAGACCAAATCATGGCGATAAAACGAAATAAACGATTCCACGCAGAAGTTGCTACTTCTTCGCTCAGCGACATCATGTTTTTTTTGTTGCTGTTCTTTTTGATTATTTCCACCTTGGCCAATCCGAACGTGATTCGAATGACGTTGCCCAAATCAAAGAACAACGAAAAAACCAACAAGCAGCACATTTCGCTTTCGGTAACTGAAGAGAAACGCTATTTTGTAGATAAAGAAGAAGTTCCTTTTGAAAACCTCGAACAAACTTTGCTGTCAAAAATGGGCGGCGATAAAGATCAAACAGTAGTAATTCGCATTCCGTTTAATATGCAAGTTCAAGATTTGGTTGATGTGCTTCAGATTGGTGTAAGAAACAAACTCAAATTTGTGATCGCCACAAGTCCAAAATAGAACATTTAAAACAGAACATAAAAAAAGCAATAGTTTCTTTCGCGGCTATTGCTTTTTTGTTTTTTTATGATGTGCAGTTTTAATTCAAACTAAAGCTGTAAATAATCATCCCGACTTGTTTGTCAGCAGCTTTATCATCGGCTTGCCATTTGGTGCGCAGTGCTGCATTTTTGGCTTCGTCTAAAAGACATTTTGCGGCATTGGTGGTTCCTCTGACGCCGGGTTTGGCATCAATAACATTGCCTGATCGGTCTACTGAAATCTGTACTGCTACTTTTCCTTCTTCATTACAAGTATAATTCGGAACAGGCTTACTCAGTGCTTTTCGGTTGCCTAAATAATAACCTGGTCCGCTACCGTTTCCGCTTCCTGAGCCATTACCGCTGCCATTTCCTGAACCGTTGCCAGAACCATTTCCGGATCCGTTTCCGGTGCCTGATCCTGTTCCTGAACCAGAGCCACTGTATCCGGATGAACTCAAGCTGCCGTCAGGGCGACCTTTGTTACCTGCTTGTTTGTCATTTCCGTCGCCACCTTTGTTTCCGTTTAATAAATTAGCCAAAGCATCGTTGGTGTTTTTTGAAACTTTTGGTTTTTCAGGCGAAGGTTGTTTGGTTTCAACTTTGGTCGGAACCGGTGTGGTTTTTTTTACCTTCTCGTTTTGTGTCATCGAAACAACATCTTCATCGTCGTTGTCTTGCGTGAGCACATTGTCTTGCGTTGCTGTAGGAGTTGGGGCTGATTGAGCCTCATTTTTCACATTGAGCGTTTGGCTTTTATAGTTGTCACCCAAGCCGTAATCGCTGTCGCCAAAGTTCATTTCAATGCCGCCACCGCCACCGCCGCCTATGAGTTCCTCTAAGTTTGAAGGTGGCCAAAAACGAATAAAAAACAAAATTAAAATCAGTAAAGCCATGACCAAAGCGGTCAAAAGCATAGATTTTTGCTGGTCTTTATTAATTGTAATATCCATAGGTAATAGCGTTAACTTGTCTTTTAAAACGAATAAATCTACACAAAATTGTCGATGTAAAAAGACGGGTTTGGCTAAGTTTATAACAATTGTTTCAACGCAATTTCAAAAGCGGTTGCGCTGATGTTTGTCTTAGACGGATTTTGATCATATGCTTTTTGAATCGCCTTTTTGATGGTTTCTGATGTGTCTGAAAAAATAGCTTCATCGGTCATTTGTACTTTCTTTTCCATAAAATAGGCAAAAACGCGTGCCATACCACAATTCGATATAAAATCCGGAATCAAGCTTGTATTGGCATCGGTTGCTTCCATGATGGGTCCGAAAAAGATAGCTTGATCAGCAAACGGAACATTCGCTCCGCACGTAATGACTTCTAATCCTGAGGCAATCATACGCTCGGTTTGGTCTTGTGTAACCAATCTTGAGGCTGCACAAGGAGCAAAAATCTCAGCGCCCATCGACCAAATTTTTTCGTTGATTTCTTCAAATGGCTTAAGGTTATGCGCTACGAGTTTATTGCCGTCTTTGTTGAGGAATAAGGTTTTGATTTGGTCAAAAGTAAAACCGTTTTCTGAAATCAAACCACCATCGCGATCAATAATACCGACTACTTTTACGCCCATTTCGGCCAAGTAGAAAGCAGCCGCCGACCCAACATTGCCAAAACCTTGCACAATGGCTTTTTTGCTTTTGAAGTTACCCCCGTAAATGTCATAGTAATGACGAACCGCTTCGGCCACGCCATAACCTGTAATCATATCAGCAACGGTGTATTTTCGGGAAACATCCGGAGAAAATTTCGGATTTTCAATTACTTTAATAACACCTTGGCGAAGTTGCCCGATGCGGTTGATTTTATCGGCATCAGTTGGTTTGAAATGCCCGTTGAAAACACCTTCTTGCGGATGCCAAACACCACATTCTTCGGTCATCGGAATTACTTCGTGAATTTCATCTACGTTCAAATCACCACCGGTTCCGTAATAGCTTTTCAGCAGTGGTGAAACGGCTTTGTACCAACGTTGCAAAACGCCTTTTTTGCGCGGGTCATTCGGGTCAAAGTTAATGCCTGATTTAGCTCCGCCAATCGCCGGTCCTGAAACCGAGAATTTAACTTCCATGGTTTTGGCTAACGATAAAACTTCGTTCATGTCTAAACCTTTGCGCATGCGTGTTCCTCCGCCTGCAGCTCCGCCACGCAAAGAATTAATCACAGTCCAGCCTTCGGCTTCAGTTTCAGGGTCTTTCCAATTGAATACTATTTCAGGGCTTTTATTTTCAAATTTTTCGAGTAAATCTTTCATAATTATGATGCTTTTGGGCGTGGCAAATATAACAAATACCATCTGAGAAAAGAGCATTTTAATGCAATTGAACGTCAAACAAACAATGAGAAGTTGATTGTTTTTATGTTATTAAATTGTGATTTTAACTTAAAAGTATTTTAAGCTAAACGTTAAATAAATAAAGAGTTTTCAACAATAGGTAAATGATAGTTAGAAATCAATATATTTGGCATCTAATCTAACTCATTACAATAAGGATGAAAAACAAATTACTCTTGATTGCTGCTATAGCAATCTCTGGTTTTTCCTTTGCCCAAACGGGAAGGATTGCCTTCACTCAAGCCACTCATAAAGCTAATGAAGTAGTGGTTGCCAACAAGACCGGTTTAATTAACCCGAGACTATTTTCAGTAGACGTAGTTGCATTGCGTCAATCGTTGATCAATGTGCCTGATAGGTCAGTAGCAGGAAAATCAAATGTGATTGTTTCTTTTCCTAATGCTGAGGGTAAAATGGAACAATACCGAATTAAAGAATCATCCAACATGGATCCGGCTTTGGCAGCTCGATATCCTGAAATAAAATCGTATGTTGGTCAAGGCGTAACTTCGCCAAGTTCGACCATTTATTTTAGTTTATCGCCACTAGGTTTGCAAACCATGGTGATGAGAGCTGACCAATCAACAGAATTCATCGAGCCATACACCACCAATTTAAGTACGTATGCCGTATATCGCAGAGCAGATAGAACTGCCTCGTTGAACCGTTTTGAATGTAAAGTGGTCAAAGATGTACAGCAAGATTTGGGGGTAGCTGCGGCTGCAAGACCAAATGCAGATGATGCTACTCTGAGAACTTATCGTTTAGCAATGTCAGTAACGGGTGAATACACTGCTTATTTTGGCGGTACAAAAGCATTGGCATTGGCAGCCATCAACAACAGTATGACGCGTGTCAATGGCGTTTTTGAAAAAGATTTTGCGGTTCGCTTAAATTTGATTGCCAATACCGATTCTGTTATTTATACGAGTGCATCAACAGACCCTTATTCGCCGGCATCAGCTTTAGATAATTGGAATTATCAATTGATGAATACCCTGAGTTCGGTAATTGGAAACGCCAATTTTGACATTGGTCACCTTTTCGGAGCCACCGGCGGCGGCGGAAACGCAGGCTGTATTGGTTGTGTTTGCAGCAATGACATGTCTACATTTGTCGATGCCGGAATCACTTACCCTAACAACTATAAAGGAAGTGCATACACTTCGCCAGGCGATGGAATTCCTTCAGGTGATAATTTTGACATTGATTATGTTGCTCATGAAATGGGGCATCAATTCGGCGCCAACCATACATGGACACACGGAGGTAATGAAGGAACTGGAGTTCAGGTAGAACCGGGTTCGGGTTCAACCATCATGGGTTATGCAGGTATTACCACATTGGATGTTCAGCCGCATTCTGATGCTTATTTTCATGCCGTTAGTATTCAGCAGGTAACCAATTATGTTAAAACCACGACTTGTCAAGTTAATTCGGCTACCGGAAATTCTATACCTACAGCCAATGCCGGCTTAGATTATACAATTCCGAAAAGCACTCCATTCATGTTAACCGGAACAGGTACTGATGCCAACGGAGATACGCTGACCTACAACTGGGAGCAAATGAATTCTCAAACAACAGCTGCAGCGCCAAGTGCGACTAAAACTACGGGAGTTAATTATCGTTCATATTCACCAACCACATCTCCAACGCGTTATTTTCCGAAAATGTCATCGGTATTAACCGGTGCAACCACCACAGCGGGAAGCGAAATCACCGTTGAGGCTTTGTCTTCAGTAGCCAGAACACTCAACTTTAGATTTACCGTTCGCGACAATAGAGCAGGTGGAGCCGGAAACAACAGCGACGATATGATTGTAACTGTTAACGGAACTGCCGGGCCATTTGCTGTAACAGCTCCTAATACGGCTGTTTCGTATGTGGGCGGAAGTACGCAAACCGTAACTTGGAACGTATCAGGAACAACAGCCAACGGTGTGAATTGCGCCAATGTAGACATTTTAATTTCTAACAACAGCGGAACCACTTGGAGTACTTTATTGGCTGCAACCCCAAATGACGGAACGCAGGCGGTAACTATTCCGAATACGCCGGGAACAACCAATCGTATTATGGTCAAAGGAACCAATCATATTTTCTTTGATGTTTCAAATACCAATTTTACGATTACCGCGGGTTCATCAGATACTACAGCGCCAACAGCTCCGACAAACTTAGCTGCTTCAGGAACCACACAAACTACAACTAATTTATCTTGGACAGCTTCAACCGATAATGTGGGTGTTACGGGTTATGATGTATATCAAGGGGCAACTTTAAAAGGTTCTACCACTACAGCCACTACTTTTGCTGTAACCGGATTAACCGCTTCAACTGCCTATACATTTACGGTAAAAGCCAAGGATGCCGCCGGAAATATTTCAGCGGCGAGCAATACAGTAAACGTGACCACCTTAGCAGCATCTGACACCACAGCACCAACCGCGCCAACAAGCTTAGCTGCTTCAGGAACCACACAAACGACTACTAATTTATCATGGACGGCTTCAACCGACAATGTTGCAGTTACCGGATATGATGTCTATCAAGGTGCTGCTTTAATAGGCTCGACAACAACGGCAACTACTTTTGCGGTGAGCGGTTTGACGGCTTCAACGGCTTATGCATTTACGGTAAAAGCCAAAGATGCTGCCGGAAATATTTCAGCAGCTAGTAATACGGTTAATGTAACTACTTTGGCCAATTCAGGCAACGCGACTGATTTGATGTTTTCAGAATACATAGAAGGTTCATCAAACAACAAAGCGCTTGAAATTGCCAACAATACAGGTGCCGCTGTAAACCTTTCTATTTACACCGTAAAAAAACAAACCAACGGAGCAGGAGCATGGTCAACCGGAATTACGCTTTCAGGTACTTTGAACAACGGAGCCAAGTTTGTTATGGTCAACAGCTCAATTAATGTGGCTTGTTACAGTGCTGCATCGGCCAATATTTCAACCGCCGGAACTGAGTTGACTTTTAACGGTAATGATGCTGTGGGCTTGTTCAAGAACGGCGTGCTCATTGACATCATCGGAACTTTTAACGGAGGTACGGCCAACTTTGCCATTGATGTTACCCTCAGAAGAAAAGCTACCATTTTGTCACCTAATGCTACCTTTAATTTAACGGGTGAATGGGATTCTTTTGCTACGGATACTTGTGGCGGATTAAACAATCGTCCGGCCGCAGCGACTTCAAGTTTGAGCAACATCAAATTATTTCCGAATCCGGTTCAGGGTGATTTCTTGAACGTTTCAGAGGCTGAGAACGCATCATACAGAATTATCAATTTGCTGGGGCAAGAAGTTTCAAAAGGAACCATTCAAAACGGAGCAATTTCTGTTTCAGGATTGTCCGCCAATATCTATATGTTAGAACTAGAATCAAACGGAGAAACGGTTGTCAAACGTTTTATCAAAAAATAATTTTAGATTATTATAAATTAAAAAACGCTGCTCATTGAGTGGCGTTTTTTGTTTTTTTGTATAGTGCGTTTATCAATTATATTCTCAATTGAAGTCTCAAACCATTTAAAGCTGATTTATTTTTTAAAATGTTAATAATGAATTCTCTATCTTTGATTTTAGAGTTTAAAAATAATATGATATGAAGAGCAAAACTACTTTTATTAAATTCTGTCAAATAATCCTTATGGGTGCTTTGTTTTTTTCGGTCATAAAAGTACAAGCACAGCAATGCGTGGGCAACAAAGTCCTTATTTATATTGACAATGTTACAGCAACCGCTAACGCTCTAGAATATGATATTTTTGTAAAGAACATCGGAACTACATCGCTCAAAATGGCTGGTTTTGGTGGAAATGTACTTTATGGCGATAATTTTTTGCCGATGGGTGCTCAAGGCACTTTGACCGTTGTTGAACAGCCTAATCAAACGGGTAATTTTGCAACATTTAATAATATTTCACCAGCGCAACATTCTGCGGCAATGAGACAATTGCGTTGGGCTCAAACCCCAACAAATCGAGCTAATGCGGTTGATTTGCCATCCAATATAGCGCTCAAATTTGCGCGATTCAGATTCGAAAGCTCAATGGATTGGGATATCAATTCAGAAACTGATTTGACTTTTCCAACTACTTCAACACCCGGAATTACTTTGAATGTTTTAGTAGTTTACTGTGAACAGAATACGGTCTCAACAGCAATAGCCTTAGCCAACAACAATTTAGTATTACAAAGCGAAACCGCCACCACGCCATCAGTACATGTCAATATGTTCAGATTGCTCAACAATATGGCTTTTGAATCACAAAATTGGACGGCTTATCCAAACCCGTTTGAGCAAACTTTTAAATTGAGCGATACCCAATTGAGCGGTGCTGTTAATGTTGAAGTTTTTGATGCCACCGGACGAAAAGTTGAGGGACGATTAATAGATGCCTCTGAAGTAAGTAAACAAGAATTTGGTCAAAGCTATCCAAGCGGTTTTTACATGGTTTCTGTATCGCAAGGCAACCAAAAACAAACCTTTAAGTTAGTCAAGAAATAAAAATTCAATATTTAAATTTTATAAACAAGGCCACTACTGTGGTCTTTTTTTGCACCCGTTACACTCGATAAAACATTGATTTCGCCACGAAGTTTGAGTACGCCCAACAAACCAAAAATGAGCGCTTCTTTGTATTCTAATATTTTAGCTGACGGAATTTCAATCTCCATTTCGGGCAGTTCACTTCTGAGGTGATGCATCAAAAAATCATGGTAAGCGCCGCCGCCGGTAGCCAATAATTTTCCTGTTTTTTTGGGCAAAGCCAAAGCTGTTTGATAGGCAATGTGTTGTACAAAAGTGTGTAGTTTATCTTCGGTCGGGATTTCAAACTTTTCAATTAAAGGCAACAAGGTATTTTTGACATATTCGATGCCCAATGATTTTGGATAGGCAAGTTGGTAGTAATCCAACTCATTGAGTGCTTTTAAAAGCATCGGGTTCAATTGGCCCGAGCGCGCGATTGTTCCGCGGTCGTCATAAACAAGCCCGAGTTGGTGGGCATAAAAATTCAAAACGGTATTCACCGGTGAAATATCAAAAGCAATTCTACCGGCGGGTGTTTCAAAAGAAACATTTGAAAATCCACCCAAATTCAAGCAATAATCATAATCGGCAAACAACAAACGATCGCCAATCGGTACTAGTGGAGCGCCTTGTCCGCCGAGTTTTACATCTTGCACGCGAAAATCACAGACCACAGTTTGCCCGCAATGCTTAGCTATTTCGGGTAGATTGCCAATTTGTAAAGTAAAACCGTTTTGAGGTTGATGCAAAATCGTGTGTCCGTGCGAACATACCGCATCGAGATTTTTAAGTTGGTGTTTTTGTATAAAATCGCGGATGTGATGGACCAAAAGTTCTGTGTAATCTTCGTTGAGTTTTTGCAATTGTTGCTCAGAAAAATCAACGGCTGATTTGAGTTGATTGACCCAAAAATCTGAATAAGTAATCGTCTGGGCTTCTAAAATTTCAAATGACCAATGACCTTCATCAACACTGAATTTAAGATGCGCCAAATCAACTCCGTCGAGCGAAGTTCCTGACATTACACCGACCACATTATAGCGATTGTTCAACATCTTTTAAATTTACGAAATCGTTTGAAAAATTAACATTAATATCATACTTTTGGGGCACTAAAAATAAAGAATCAACTAACAAAAAACCAACATACGATGGATTTTAATTTAACCGAAGAACACCTGATGATTCAAGAAGCCGCCAGAGATTTTGCACAAGCAGAATTGTTGCCGGGTGTTATTGAAAGAGACGAACATTCTAAATTTCCGGAAGAGCAAGTCAAAAAAATGGCTGAGCTGGGATTTTTAGGAATGATGGTTGACCCAAAATACGGTGGTTCAGGTTTAGACAGCGTATCGTATGTGTTGGCCATGACCGAAATTGCCAAAGTAGATGCTTCGGCTGCGGTGATTATGTCTGTCAACAATTCACTGGTTTGTGCCGGTTTAGAAAAATATGCCTCAGAAGAGCAAAAGCAAAAATACTTGGTTCCTCTGGCGCAAGGTCAGGTAATCGGTGCATTTTGTTTGTCAGAGCCTGAAGCGGGTTCTGATGCTACTTCGCAAAAAACAACTGCGATTGACAAAGGAGATCACTATTTGCTCAACGGAACCAAAAACTGGATTACCAATGGTTCAACAGCATCTACCTATATCGTGATTGCACAAACTGATGTTGAAAAAGGCCACAAAGGAATCAATGCGTTTATTGTAGAGAAAGGCTGGGCCGGATTTGAGGTTGGTCCGAAAGAAAAGAAAATGGGTATTCGCGGTTCAGACACGCATTCATTGATGTTTACTGATGTAAAGGTTCCGAAAGAAAACCGCATTGGCGAAGACGGTTTCGGGTTTAACTTTGCGATGGCCGTGCTCAACGGAGGCCGCATCGGAATTGCTTCACAAGCCTTGGGAATTGCCACTGGAGCTTATGAAATCGCATTGAAGTATTCTAAAGAAAGAAAAGCGTTTGGTAAAGAAATTTTCAATCACCAAGCAATTGCCTTTAAGTTGGCCGATATGTTTGTCAAAGTAACGGCGGCTCGACTTTTAGTCATGAAAGCAGCTTGCGAAAAAGACGAAGGCAAAGACATTGCTCACTCAGGCGCGATGGCTAAATTGTACGCTTCTGAAATTGCTTTAGAAGTGGCCAATGAGGCAGTGCAAATTCACGGTGGAAACGGTTACGTAGCCGAATACCACGTAGAGCGTATGATGCGCGATGCCAAAATCACTCAGATTTACGAAGGAACTTCTGAAATTCAACGCATTGTTATATCAAGAGGTTTGGTGAAATAGACCTTGTCAGCATAAAATAAATAACCCGTTTAACCCAATGAACGGGTTTTTTGATGCAAATCTTCTTACTTTAGCTTTATGTATGAAGAGCTCAAATATTGGTATCTGCGCGACCACAAGTTGTTTCGGGCTTTGAGTATGTCTCAAATCAGGCAATTATGCATCATCACCGGATATAAAAAAGCCCAAAAAGGCGATGTGATTTATTTTGGTTCCGGAGAGCTTCCCCGAATTTATTTACTGAAAAAAGGCAGCATTAAGATTGTCGCTTTAGATGAAGATGGTAACGAAGTGGTTAAGGATGTTATTCAGAAAGGCGATTTATTCGGACATTTAGAACTCGATGATTCGCAGGAAATCAACGAATACGCAAAAGCATTATCGCCAGAGGTATCTATCTGTAGTTTTTTGCAATCTGATTTTGAACATTTAATGCTCAAGCATCCTGATTTGGCTTTGTCATATACCAAGTTTGTAGGTTTAAAGATGAAGCGTCTCAAAAACAACTACAATAATTTGATGTCAAAAGATGCGCGTTCTCGGCTGATAACATTTATTCGCGAATGGGCCGAAAGAGAAGGCAAACCGCACAACGGAAAAGTTTATATCGAGAATTATCTCACCCAAAATGACATCGCCCAAATCATTTGTACTTCAAGGCAAACCGCTGTTTTGTTGCTCCAAGAATTAGAATCTTCAGGATTGGTTTATTACAGCCGAAAAGAAATCATTATTGACGATATCGAAAAATTAAAATAAAATTTATCGCTAATGTCGGGTTGCTGACATTTCTGCATTTCGCGGCTCTCTACTTTTGAATAAAAAAAGATGAGTCGTTATTTAAAAACAATTCCGTTATTCTTATTGCTGATTTCTTGTCAGATGGATGGTGATTTAACCCGTAATCACGCTTCAGATTCAGCTTTGTCTGATCAAGCCAGATTGGTTTACACCACTACTTTTATCACTACTGAAGGTATTTCCGGCACCGGTATGGCCGAGGTTTATTCAGATCAAAACAGATTCAAGCTTCGATTGGTAGATTATTCCATTGAAGATGGCCCTGATTTAAAAGTTTATCTCTCACAAAGCAATGCACAGCATGAGTTTGTCAATTTGGGCAACTTATCCCGAAAACAAATTTATGTTTTGCCTGAATCAATTGATTTTTCGGTATACACTCATGTGCTGATTCATTGTCAGCAATACAGTCATTTGTTTGCTTATGGGCAATTAATTCCTCAGATGTAAGATGAAAAAGACAATTTATTTTCTGGTTTTTTGGGCGATGCCATTTTCATTATCGGCACAAGGTTGTAGTGATGCTGGTATTTGCAATTTTGATTCAAGTATTTCGGTAGATTCTCTCGCGACACACTCACTTGAATTCAGTCCGCAAATAGCCGAAGGAGCCGCCGGTGTTATTTATTTTGCACCAGCTATTACCTATAAACGTCAGTTTCATAAAGGATATTCATTTAGCTCTCGAATCACTTATAATCAAGTCCACGGCGAATTGGGAACCCGCGGTCAGTTTGGCGATGTATATCTCACAGGCGGCTATGAATGGTCCACCCAAAAGCATCAGTTGTGGAATCTATCTGTCGGGTTTAAAGCGCCATTAAGTGCAGCCAACCTCAAAATCAATGGCTATTCTTTACCGATGGATTATCAGCCCAGTTTAGGAACTTTTGATGTGTTGTTGGGGCTTTCTTATGAGCGCAATAATTGGCGTTTTTCAAGCGGATTGCAATGGCCATTTTTAAATAAAAACC
Organism: Flavobacterium sp. CYK-55; assembly: GCF_018413465.1. Classification (GTDB taxonomy): domain Bacteria; phylum Bacteroidota; class Bacteroidia; order Flavobacteriales; family Flavobacteriaceae; genus Flavobacterium. The sequence continues at coordinate 423,640 of NZ_JAHCDK010000002.1, read as the reverse complement.
GAAATTCTTATTTCAAAGAATACAGTCCGACCGATGATTTTGAATCGACCAATTTATTTGAACGAAAACCCGATGCTTTACTCAAAATGGCTTATAAACTCATTCGTCGTTCTTCATTTCAATTACAGCCTTCTTTATTGGCAATTTATCACTTAGGCGAAGATTCGTATGAAAACATATACGGGCGCAGGGTTTCTATCGACGGCTCAAGCGGACTTACACTCAACGGTGTATTATCTGCTAGCTGGAAATGGTCGCCCAAACAATCAATAGAGCTCGTAGCTGCCACTCCTTTTGTGGTTCGCGATTCTAGACCTGATGGGCTCACACGCGCTTGGGTGGTTTCAGTAAATTATCAAATACAACTTAAATAAATCATGATGAAAATTAAAATTCTTCTTTGGCTGATGGTCACAAGCCTCAGTATACAAGCTCAGTCTGTTAAACAAAGACAACAAGATTTCAACTTAGACAACAAATTAGCGCTACAAGGATATGATCCGGTGAGCTATTTTTTACAGAAAAAACCTTTAAAAGGGAAAAAGGAATTAGCCGTTCAATTTGAAGGTGTTACCTACTATTTTGCCAATCCAACCCACAAAGACGCTTTTGTAAAGAACCCACAGAATTATGAGCCGCAATATGGTGGTTGGTGCGCTTATGCCATGGGCAGCAATGGCGAAAAGGTCGAAGTTGACTCGGAAACCTATAAAATTCTAGACGGAAAGTTGTACTTATTTTACAATGCCTACTTCAACAACACGCTCAAAAGTTGGAATAAAGACGAGACAAAACTCAAAAAACAAGCAGATAAAAATTGGCAAAAAATCATCAAATCATGAAAACAAGCAGCATACTTTGGACTTTGCGCCTGATACCAGCAGTAATTTTACTTCAGACTCTTTTCTTTAAATTTACGGCAGCTCCCGAAAGCGTTTATATTTTCAGCACCCTTGGTATTGAACCTTACGGAAGAATTGGTTCGGGTGTTTTTGAATTGATTTCGGCTATTTTGATTCTTTGGCCGCGCACCACTTGGCTCGGAGCTTTGATGGGTTTAGCAACGATGTTCGGAGCTATTTTTAGTCATCTTTTTGTTTTGGGTGTTGAAGTTCAAAATGACGGTGGCTTGTTGTTTTTTCTGGCGCTAGTAACTGCCTTGAGCTGTGTTGTACTGCTTTTTTTACATCGAAAGCAGATTGAAGAGTTGCTCAAACATTACGGGCTTTTCAAAAATTAAATGAACTCTAAACGGTAATATATGTTAAAATCAGCTATAGATTCTGTTTTAAATGAATTGCTCGACATACTGAGCCAACTCACCAACGAACAATATAGTGTACCCCAATCCCAACTCAGCGGAGCCAGTATTGGAGCGCACGTGCGACATATTTTGGAATTGTTTGTTTGCTTGGTGAATCAGTACGATGCTCAAGAGATTAACTATGAGTTGCGCGCCCGTGATTTATCGGTTCAAAGCGATCGAACCGTTGCAGCCAAAGTCATTCAATCATTGCTCAGTAAGTTGGATAAACCCAATAAAGAGTTGACCCTGACCCAAAGTTTTGATCAAGGCATCATAAAAATGAAAACCAATTACCACCGCGAATTGGCTTATAACCTTGAGCATTGTGTGCATCATCAAGCGCTGATTCGAGTGGCTTTGTTATCCATGCCAGAAGTGGTTTTTGATGATCATTTTGGCGTAGCAAGAGCCACAATTCAATACAGAAAACAATGTGCACAGTAAGCTATGTTTTTTCAGAAGGTAAAATAATCATTACCTCAAATCGCGATGAACAAGTGGCCAGACCTGCTTGGGCGCCCAAAACCTATTCAATCAACGGAAAAAACATTTGCTTTCCGAAAGACCCCAAGGCCGGTGGAACTTGGTATGCGGCTGATGAACACGCCCATGTTTTGGTTTTGCTCAACGGAGCCGACGAAAAACACTTGTGGCAACCACCGTACAGACGCAGCCGAGGATTGATTGCGCTTGACATCATCAGCAGTAATGAAATGCTCGATTTTTGGGATGCTCTTGATTTAGACCGAGTAGAACCTTTTACGATTGTGCTGTATTTTAAGTCTGAATTGTATCAATTGCGTTGGGACGGAAGACAAAAAAGCACGCTGCTGCTCTATCCGCAGCAATCACATATTTGGTCTTCTTCTACTTTGTATCCGGCGCCGGTCAGAGCCCAGCGGACAGCATGGTTTGAGCTGTTTTTGCAGAAGCATCCGCAGCCCACGCCGAGTCAAATATTAGAATTTCATCAATTTACCCATTCTGATGACGAGCATAATGGTTTGGTGATTCATCGCAATAGTCTGAAAACTTTGAGCATCACACAAACGGTCATTGATACCAACAAATGGCAAATGCATTATCGCGATTTGATAGCCCAAGAAGCGTTTGATTATTCATTTATCAAGATTTAAAAATGCGGTTGTTTTTTCATAAACTCACTCATTGGGAATATTGGCCTATGCAGCTGGTTTATATTCCGGTTTATTTGGTTTGGCTCTGGTATGCTTTGCGCAGCAGAACCATTTTCTTTTTTAATGCAGCCAATCCGGGTATTAAGAATGGCGGCTTTTTTATGGAATCTAAAATGAATATATATTCGCTTATTCCGAAGCCATTTTATCCCAAAACACAATTGATTCTCTCAGGTTGCTCATTTGAAAAAGTCAAAGAACAAATAGAAACATTGGGCTTGACTTATCCGCTCATAGCCAAGCCTGACATTGGTTTACGCGGTTCAGCGGTAAAGAAAATTGAATCTGAAAGCCTGCTAAAGCAGTATCATCAGCGCGCCGGTTTTGATTATTTAATTCAGGATTTGATTCCGTATCAAAATGAAGTTGGTATTTTCTATGTTCGATTTCCGGGTGCCTCCAAAGGCCAGATTACGGGCATTGTGGCCAAAGAATTTCTCACCGTTACCGGTGACGGAACATCAACCATCGAAGCCTTACTTCAAAAAGATCCGCGACATCAGATGCAACAAAAAGCCATTGCTAAAGAGCACGGGCTTACAATGAAAAAGATATTACCGGCGGGTGAAAAATGTACGTTGGTTCCGTATGGAAATCACATCCGCGGAGCCAAATTTATTGACGCCAGCCACCGCATTACACCCAAACTCAATCAAGCAATTGATGAGGTTTGTCAACAAATTCCGGGTTTTTATTTTGGCCGATTAGACTTGATGTTTGAAAGTTGGGCGCAGCTTGAAGCCGGGCAAAATTTTCAGATTGTTGAACTCAACGGTTCGGCCAGCGAGCCTACTCATATTTACGATCCGAAGCACAGTCTGTTTTTTGGCTGGAAAGAGCTTCTGCGACACATTCATTATATGTTCAAAATTAGTCAAATGAACCACAAAAAAGGATTGGCTTATTTGTCTTTTACAGAAGGAATGGAGCAATACAGACTGCACCGCAAACACAATCGTCAAATTTTGAATTTTTAAAATGGTTTTGCTCAAGCATTTGCTGCTCGGATTTGCAATCAGTTTTTTGGGTTCGATTCCGCTGGGCTATCTCAATGTGATTGGTTTTCAGGTATATGAGCAAGCGGGTTTACAAGCATTGATGGCTTACCTTTTTGGGGTTGTTTCGGTTGAGGTTTTCATCCTTTATTTTACCTATAAAAGCGCTCTTTTTTTGAGTAAGCAAACCCAAATAAAACGTTTTATAGAGTTGTTCAGTATTGTTTTTTTGTTGGTTTTGGCCTTTGTTTTTGGGTCAAGCGGAACCAGCGAAAATCATCAGCAATTTAACCAATACAGCTTGGGCGAAGGCTCTTTTTACTTGAAAGGAATTGGTTTGAACTTAATCAATTTGATGCAAATTCCGTTTTGGTTGGGATGGCATTTATACGTGAACCAAAATTACCGTCCGAATCTGTTGGGTAGAAATTTTTATTTTCTGGGCGCTTTGGCCGGCACAATGCTCGGAATGCTGACTATTGTTCTTGTATTGGCTTATTTTACAGAACAATCAGCAGAGTTGCAAAAGTATTTGTTGTCTTTTATCGTTCCGCTGTTTTTTGTTTTGTTGGCTTTGTATCAAATCTTTCGATACAGAAAAAAGTACAACGTAAATTAGCTCAGCCTGCTCAGGGCAGCCATCAAATTGATTTTTTTTCGTTGCGAAACCGGCAGCGTGCTTTTGTCGGATAAAATCACATAACCGCCATCTTTATTAACAAAACTGCTCAAATGATTTAGGTTGATGATGTGCGAATTGTGAATACGCTCAAAGCCGCTGTTACAAAGTAATTCTTCAAATTCTTTGAGCGTTTTTGAGAACAACATTTTCTTGCCGTTGGTAAAATATACACAGGTATAATTACTCTCGGCCGAACATTTTAAAATGGTTTCAACATCAAAAACTGAGATTCCATCAGAAGTGGCCAGTACAATTTTTTTGCGCGCTGACGATTCAGTTTGGTTGCGAATTAATGTTTCAATTTTGGTGGTCAGTTCGTTTTGCGGAGCTTTCAAAGCCTTGTCAACAGCTGTTTTGAGTTCTTCAGCATCAATGGGTTTGAGCAAATAATCGAGCGCGCTGAACTTAATCGCCTTAATGGCATATTGGCTGTAAGCCGTGGTAAAAATAACTTTAAAATCAATTTTATCTTGAAAATGGGTCAAGATGTCAAAACCAATTCCATCAGAGAGTTGAATGTCTAAAAAAATCAACTCAGGTTGTAAAGTTTCAATCATTAAGATGCCTTCAGACACCGTTTTTGCCACGCCAATAATTTCAAGGCTTGGGCAATTCAAAGCGATTTCTGAGCGCAAAGCTGAAATGGATTGTTCTTCGTCTTCAATAATTAGTACTCTCATTACCATATATTTGTTATTGGAATTGTTACTACTACTAGTGTTCCGCTGGGTTTTTGATGGGTTTCTAAATCAGTAATTTCAATATTTGACAGGCCATTTTGGTGGTCAAAAAGTTTGATGCGTTCTCGGGTAATTTCTAAAGCTTTTGATTCGTGATCCCGATGCGTTTTCATTTTTTCAGAGGCTCTACGTCCAATGCCATTGTCTTGTACCGCACATTCCAGCATGTTGTTGTTCATTTTAAATGATACAGTGAGTTTTCCTCCGGGGTCATTTTTGGGCGCCAATCCGTGAATGATGGCATTTTCAACAATGGGTTGTAGCAGCAAAGTAGGTATGGCTGTGTCATTTTGATTTAGGTTTGGGTCAACGTTGATTTCGTATTCAAATTTGTTTTTGTATCTGATTTTGGTCAGTTCTAGGTATAATTGCAACATTTCAATTTCTGAGGCCAAGGATAAAGTTGGATCGGTGTTTTCGAGTAACATGCGCAATAGTCGCGAAAACTTTGATATATAGGTGCTGGCATTAACTACATCGCCCTCAGAATAATAACCTTTGATGGTGTTGAGTGCATTAAAAATAAAATGCGGATTCATTTGTAATCTGAGTGCTTTTTGTTCGAGTTCGGTCATTTGTTTCTCGAGGTTGGCTTTGTCGCGTTCAAGTTGGATGGCCGCTTTTTCGGTTTCAAAAGTTTTTTGTTGCTGAACCAATCTATATTTTACAAAACCATAAATAACCATTGAAATAGCCAATATGCACAACAAACTAAACCAGGTTTCTTGCCAAAACGGGGTTTCAATTTCAAAATGTACTGTTTGAATTTTACTTTTTACGCCATAACCATCAACGCAATAAACGCTAAAAGTATAATGGTTTGGTGCCAAGGATTTATAGTTGATTTGCGATTCTGAACTTTCAAACCAACGATCATTTTGTCCGCCCAACCGATAATAATATTTGAGATTGTTTTGGTTGATATAAGAAATGCCGTTAAAGCTTATGCTGACATCATTGTTGTTGTATGAAAAGCGATATTCTTGACCGAGCATGGGTTGCCAGTAGTGATTTTCATTTTTGAGGTATTCAATCAAGCAAATCGGCCGGCTTTTTTTTCGGCGAATTTTTTGAATGTCAAAATTTAATAAACCTTCATCAGTTGCCAAATAGACCGAGTTTTTATAACAATCAATATCATTTATTTTTTTGTTTTTTAGCCCTAATAAAGCATTGAGATTTTTGACTTCAAATGTGTTTTTACCTAAAATAATTCCGTTGATTCCGTTGTTTGATCCGATTAGATAATAATGATCTGTTAGTTTTTTGATGGTGTTACAAGAAACACTATTGAGCCCTTGGCGGTTGGTGATGTGAAAGATGATTTTGTCATTTTTGATCACATACAAACCTTTGGAGCTTGTGGCTATGACCAAAAAATGATATACAGTATCATAATATAAATCTAAAATTGAAACTTGTAGTTCGGGAATTTTTTGACTCCAATTTTTAATTTCTCCATTGGTTTTATATTCGTACAAGCCATAATTGGTTCCTATCCAGACATTTTTTGATTGGTCTTGTTCAAACACCGTAGCTCGTCTGTTGATTAAAATGCTGTCATAAATAACTTGACTGAGATTTTCTTCGGATAAATTTTTTCGAGCCACTTTAAAAGTGTAATTGTAGGCTATAAAATAATCTTTATCGGTTGACAGATAATCATTTCCGCCAAATCCAAAAGGCGTTCTTTGATTATTTGCATCTATTCTTTCAATTTGTTTTTTTCCGATGATGTAAATTTTTCCGTCTATTTGCCTGATGCGACTGATTTGATCCGGGATTTCTTTTTTGTCTATAACTTCAAATTTTTTTACATCACCATTAAATAATCTGAAAAAATACTTGTTGTTATCGCCTCCAACCCACACACCATTGTGATTTACATTGAGGCAATTAAATTTTGTAGGTTCTGAAAATCCGAGTTGATCGATATAAATATCAAATGAGGGAACATAGAAAACCCCATTTTTGAGCGTTGAAATCCAATAGCCTCCTTCAAAATCTTGCGCTATATAAGATATGCTTTCTTTATTAAAATACTTTTTTACAAAAATTTGATTTTCAAATAAATAAAGCCCGTTTCGTGTGCAAATCCACAACTTATTTCGAGATTCCTGATACATCTGAATGATCTCGGTTTTGTCCGGAATTTCGGCTACTTTAACGATTTCCTGCTGAGCTGTAATTTGGTACAAGCCTTGGCCGCTGCTAAAGAAATTTTTATAGCCATAGTGATAAGAGCGATAGGTGTTTGACTCCGGATGGCCGGGCGCAAATAAAGGATGCATTTGTTTGATGATTCCGCAATTTTTGAGAAAAAAATACTCGCTTCGTATCTTTTTCATTTCAGGGACAGGCACTTTCAAAGGGTCTAATTTTAGTACTTTTCCGTTGGGCTTTAATACGGTAATTTCTCGATCGCGATATTGAAAATAAATGGTGTGATCGGCGGTTTGATAAAAGTCAAGCATAACACTAGAACCCGAAACCGCTTGAACTAATTTTGAATTATTTTGGTTATAGACTTTTCCTTTGTATAAATAGCATGTTTTTCCGCTTAAGGTGAGCATCCAGATGCGACCTAAATGATCTTTTTTCATCTGAAAAATCTCATTGTCTGAAAGGCCGTTATCGGTGTTTATTACGGTAAAAGTATGGCTGTTGTATCTGACAATTCCGGCATCGGTTGTAAACCATATTTGACCGTCTGAGCCATTAAATACTGAGTATACATTGGCCGATGGCAGCCCATCAGCAGTTGAATAACGAATGTAAAACGGATCTTGCGCCCAAAGCAATGAGGTTAAAAACAAAAATAAAGTAAGTAAAAAACTTTTCAAGTTGACTCTTATTTAAAGGTAAAAGTAATCATTATTTAAAACCTTATGCCTTAGATGAAGTTCAGTTATACTTAGTGCTTTATCACTTATCTCATCCAAAGCAGCACTTACTCATTTTTGAATGCAGTTATCAAGTTTTTAAGCGGTTTTTCTCACAATTGAATACCTTAGTTTCGCATTAAGCCCAATTTGAGTAAATTTTTGGGTAGTGCAAAACGTAACAAAATACACTTCGCAAGGCATCGGTGGTGGTTTTTTATATTGTTTTTTTGAGAATGATGCAATCAATAATTAAGTAATAGAATAAACTGGTGCCTTCAGTGTATTTTTTTAAAAAATGCAGCTATGAATTTCAGACAAATCTCCGTGCTAACTATTTTCGGATTGGCTTGTCTTATCCTTTTGAGTTTTATTGGATTAAGTGCTTCCGAAGGTTTCTATGAATTATCGTCAACAGGGTTTAAAACGCAAACTTTATTGTCGGTTCCTGAAGCAATCCGAGACCTGTATCAGGGTTATCCTTGTTTTATGGCCTTGTTGGGTTATATCATGTTTGCTTTGAGTGCCTTTTTATTTTTGAAAGAGCAAAATAAAGGCTTAAAAACCGTCAGTATTTTGTCATTTGTTTTTTTAGGTAGCATTTTTGTTTTTTTTCTTTAAAAATGACTATTAATACTCATTTTAATGGAGCCTTTTATTGAAAAGTACCGCTTAGAAATACTCTTGTTTTGTATTTATGCAGCCATCGGTATTTTTATTTTTTATTGTTTTAGTTAGGTGCAGGCAGCTCGTGAGGGTTGCCTTTTTTTGTTATTTTTACAAGCAAATTCATCTAAATGAAAATTATTATAACGGGTACTTCTCGCGGTATCGGATTTGAACTAGCCAAACAACTTTCTGCTCTTGGACATGAAGTTTTAGCTATTTCCAGAAAGATCAACCCCAAACTTTTGTCACAACCTAATGTTACATCGCTTTCTGTTGACATTGCCAAAGAAAAAGAATTAAATCAGGTAAACGAATTTATATCTTCAACTTGGCATCAGGTTGATATCATGATTCACAATGCGGGTTTGCTCTTATCAAAACCTTTCGCTCAAACTACACAAGAAGATTTTGAGTATGTCTATAAAACCAATTTTTTCGGGGTGGCCAACTTGACCAGAATTTGTTTGCCTTATCTCAAGCCCGGGAGTCATGTAGTGAGCATCAGTTCTATGGGCGGAATTCAAGGCAGTATGAAATTTTCCGGACTTTCGGCTTATAGTTCTAGTAAAGGGGCGCTGATAACCTTGACTGAATTACTTGCTGAAGAATACAAAGAACAAGGCATAGCCTTTAATGTTTTGGCTTTGGGCGCAGTACAAACAGAAATGCTTGCCGAAGCTTTTCCGGGCTATCAAGCTCCGGTAACGGCTGCTCAGATGGCGCATTATATTGCTCATTTTGCCTTGACCGGAAATCAATTTCACAACGGAAAAATCATTCAGGTTTCGTCAACTACGCCTTAAAACATGAATCCGGTTCTGTCTAAATATTTGCCTGAGCATGCCGTGGCACCGGTTTTTGATTTAATCGTGCAAAACAGTGTGCATCTAAAAGTGGTGAATCAGCGGGTAACACGTCATGGCGATTACAGAAAAGGCCCCGACGGAAAGCATGAAATTACAGTCAATGCCAATTTAAATCCATATAAATTTCTCATTACACTTATTCACGAAATAGCACATTTGGTTGCTTTTGAAAAGTTTGGACACAACATCAAACCGCATGGAAACGAGTGGAAATACACTTTTCAGCGATTGATGGTTCCGTACATCAGGCCTGAAATTTTTCCCGGCTCATTGCTTCCGCTGGTGGCGCGGCATTTTAAAAATCCTTCGGCCAGTAGCGATGTTGATGCTACGCTCACTTTGGCGCTCAAACAGTTCGATGGTCAAAACGATAAAAGTTATATCTTTGAAATCCCTTACGGAAGCCGTTTTAGAATCCACAACGGGAAAATTTTTCAGAAAGGCGCTTTGCGAATTAAACGCTATGAATGCCTTGAAATCAGCAGCGGAAGATTGTACTTATTCAACCCGAATGCAGAAGTAGAATTATTACACAATTAGTATGAACAAAAATTATTATGCCGTAATTATGGCCGGCGGAGTAGGTTCTAGGTTTTGGCCTGTGAGTACTGCTGATTTTCCGAAACAATTTCACGATATGCTCGGTGCCGGGCAAACCTTGATACAAAAAACTTTTAGCCGTTTGTCAAAACTCATTCCGGCCGAAAATATTTTGGTGCTTACCAATGAAAAATACAGTTCGATTGTTTTAGATCAGTTGCCGCAAATCAATCCGAGTCAGGTTTTGACCGAACCGGCCATGCGCAATACGGCTCCTTGTATTTTATACGCTTCACTCAAAATAAAAAAGCAAAATCCAGAGGCATTGATGATTGTTGCGCCCAGCGATCACTGGATTGAAGACGAAGCGGCTTTTACTGCCAATGTGCAACAGTGTTTTGATTTTTGCAGCGAGCACAATGCGCTCATGACTTTGGGTATTCAGCCCACTTTTCCGAATACCGGATTTGGTTATATTGAATTTGATAAAGCCGATGCAAATGCCGTGAAAAAAGTCAATCAATTCAGAGAAAAACCTGATTATGAAACGGCCAAATCGTTTTTAGAGCAAGGAAACTTTTTATGGAACGGAGGTATTTTTATTTGGAGCGTCGCCTCGGTTACCCAAGCATTTGAACAATATCAGCCAGCGATGAATAGTTTGTTTATGCAAGGTTGGACAAAATACAATACCAATTCAGAACAAGACTTTATTGATCAGTATTATGCTCAGTCCGAAAACATTTCAATTGATTACGCGCTCATGGAAAACGCCCAAAATGTCTATGTGCTTCCGGCTACTTTTGACTGGAACGATTTAGGTACTTGGGGTTCATTGCATGAAAAGCTTGATAAAGATGAAAACAACAACGCAGTAGTCAATGCTACGGTAATGATCAACAACGCTTCAAGCAACATCATCAGTACGTCAAAAGATAAGTTGGTGATCATTGACGGATTGGAAGATTTTATCATTGTCGATAAAGACCATGTTCTGCTCATTTATCCCAAAAGCAAAGAGCAAGAAATCAAGGGAATTGTGAGTCAATTGCCAAAATAAAGTAAAGCGGAATACATATTCCGCTTTTTTATTCTTTATCAGTTAATTAAGCTCGGTTTAGCTCGTAAGTAAAATATTATTTTTTACATTTGAGAGGGTTTAACCCAAATTAAACAAACTGCTATGATATCGAAACCAATCCGTTTTTTTGCTTGTATTGTTGTGCTTTTTTTTCTCTTACCTCATTCAAGAGTTTATGCACAATTATCAAATTTTTCATTGACCATAACCCCGAATCACGAAACTTGTACCGGAAACGGATCACTTTCATTTACTGTCAGTAACACCTCGCCCGGAGCTAGTATTTTTTACTCTATATATCGATTGCCTGACACCACAACACCGATTGCCGTAATTAGTAGTAACCTATTGACGGGCTTAAGCTCTGGTTTATATCAAGTGATTGCAACACAATCATTAGGGGCACTAAGCAATACCCAGCAACAAACGGTCACGGTAAACGATAATCGCAACTTGCTTCAATATCAGGCAGTTTGCGTACCCATTAATTGTCAACGGGCGAATATTGATGTGCAAGTGGCCCACGGAAATCCGGTTACTTATGAAATTATTTCTGGGCCTGTGATTGTACCGCCACAAAGTTCAAACATCTTAGCCAATCTGCCGCTTGGTCAATACACGGTAAAGGTTACCGACACTTGTGGTGATGCGCTGGTTCAAGCTTGTACGCTTTTTTATGAATTTGACCCGGATGATTTAATTTTTCCAACAACCATTACCTATCAACAATGCAGCTTATTATCATGTAATCAGGCACAAATTAGCGTGCCAATCAATGCGGCTTTAAATGCTACGATTCCCTATCCGTTTTATGCTGAGATTACCATTTATCCGCCCGGCGGAGGCACGCCAGTGATCATCAATCAAACGGTCAATTCGGGTAACCCATTTGCAGAGTCTATTGAGTTTGCTGTTCCGTTTTACAACCACCAGAGCGTTTCATACAGTATTAAGATAACCGATTTTTGCAACAATGTTTCCCAAGGGCCTGTGGTTGCTGTTGGTTCAGCTTGTGTTACTCTTGAACTGTCAGCGCAAGACGCGAATGTATGCGAAACCAGACTCGGAATCGCACCTTGCGGGGTGATGTACCCTATAACGTTAAATTTTTTGTCAGCTCCGGCAGGTTTTAATCCAATTCATTTTAATCCCGGTGGTTTAGGTCCATACAATACACCAGTGGTGTTTTTTTCAAATGATCAATATCAAGTTCCAACGGGTAATTATTTAATTCAAGTGACTGATGCTTGTGGTAGGGTCATACAAGGTAGTGTTGAAGTGCCCGTTCCAAAATCTCTTGGGGTTATTGATTTTGACTATAAATATTATGAAGATTGTGTGTTGTATTTTCCGATTAATATTCCTGCATCAACTGTTCCTATTCAGACAATCACACTAAGCGGAGCTCCCCAAGGATACCCGCTTGCTTTACCTCATGATTTTACAGGTCAAATAGAAGGAGGCGCCTTTATTGATCATCTGAGTATTCCGGGAATTTACACCTATACAGGGGTCAATATTTGTGGAAATCCTTATACGGTTATTCTTGAAATTCCTGAAATACTTCCGCAAGCAATTACTGAGACAGGCAATGAGTTTGGCTGTGATAATCTCGGTTCTATTACGGTTTCTTTTCAGGATAACCCTGAAATTACATCTGTTGTAGTGGTTCAAGCGCCTTTGGGATATAACCATCCATTACCGCATGATGTTTCAGATTTGCTCAACAGTCCCGATTTTGATAACGAAATTAAATTAGAACATTTGCCCTCCGGAGATTATGTTATTCAAGTAAATGACGAATGTAATTTTTATTACCCTCCGCTTGAGGTTAATGTTCCGTTGATATTGTATGAAGGCGCATTAGAATGTTCAGTATCAGAAGGTTGTTTGCCGGGCCTGGGTTCTATTCAGGTTGGGGTTCCCTTTTTTTCCAATACCGGATTGAGTTCTATTACCATGATTTCGGCACCCGCAAGTTATGCCCAAACCATGCCGTATGATGTTAGCTTTTTGATAGATCCTTTTATCAAGAGGTTGTATATGAATAATTTACCAGAAGGCGATTACGAGTTTACAGGTACAGATTTTTGCGGAAAAGTGCACACCGGCACACTCAACATAGGCAATCATTTTTACAATACGAATGTTGAGATTCAGGGATTTTGTGGCGCGTTTAATTTGTTTCTGACTCAAGACGGAAACTCATTTACAACAGGTCCTGCTTTTTTATTGCAAAAATTTAATCCAAACTTCAATCGTTGGGAGCACCCATATACAGGCGTGCCCTATAGTCCGAACTCATTTCCGAATGGACAGAATTCACTTTTGCTTTCAAGCAACAATTACAATTTAACTGCTATCGGACATTTTAGAGTTATCAAGGTAAATTATATTTATTCAAACGGATCTTCAGCTATGATTCCGTGTGTAAATGTTTTGACTGAATTTGATTTTCTGGGCACTTTAAAAATAACCGATGCTTTCAAAATGGCTTGCTCAGGAGGAACTTCGCAAGTGCTGATTGTGGCTGGCGATACCTCGCCATTAACCTATGAAATTATTGAAAAAGATGGGCAGTCGTTTTATGTAAACAATCAAAACTCAAATTTGTTCAACGGATTGGCTCCGGCCATATACAAGTTTAAAGTTACCGATGGTTGCGGCAACATTGCCATGCGATTGTTTGACGTTACGGTTTTGTCAGAGCCTGTTGTTTCAGCTTCTGAATTGTGCGATGGACAAGAAGGACAACTCAGTGTTCAGCCTTTTTCGTTTTTGAGTTATCAGTGGTGGAGTGCCAATGATCCAAATCTAATATTGAGTACCACTAGTAATTTGCATTTTAGTCCCTTTTCAGTTAATACAACTCCGGGAACTTATTATGTTCGTATTTATTCAGAATCACCGCTGTCATGTATAGACATAACGGTTCCGTATACCATTCAAGACCGAACCAATCCTCGGGCAGGTGAAGATAATGCAGCTACCATTTGTGCTCGAAATGCCTTTGATTTAAATCTGTTCAGAAGTGGTATATATGATGCATACGGATATTGGATTGAAACCACTAATAGCGGTATGCTCAACGGGCATTTTTGGTTGCCTGCCGGACTTTCTGCCGGAACCTATACCTTTAAATATATTGTACCTGGTTTTTGTGATTTTTTTGATGAAGCTGTTTTTGATATTACTTTGATAGATGTGCTACAAGCCCCCGATATAAACATGTCACAGCAATTTTGCCAAGGCGATGCGATACAGTTTCAAATACAGACTATGCCCAATGTAAGTTACTCTTGGACCGGACCTAATAATTTTAGTTCACTTGATGCTAATCCTCAGATTTTGCAAGCCGCCCCTGAAAACAATGGTGTTTACACAGTAAAAGCACAGGCATACGGGTGTGAATCTTCGGCAGAAATCCAAATAAATGTTAGTCCACAGCTGTTGCTGAGCATGAAAACAATTTGTGCCAACAATAATCAAATTTTATATGTTGTGCCGCTTGAAAATTCTTTTGATCCAGAAACAGCTACTTATTTTTGGCAAGGTCCTGATGGTTATAGCAGTCATGATGAACAGGTAGTTTTGAATAGTTTAAACACCGGAAATTATTCGGTAACGGTAACTGATGTCAATGGTTGTTCACAAACGCAAAGCACAGAAATTCTCAAAACTAAATGTGCTATTCCGGCCGGAGTTTCACCGAATGTTGACGGATCCAATGAAACATTTGATTTAACCGGATTTGGGGTAATCGAGTTAGAGATTTTTAATCGATACGGCACCTTAGTTTATGAACAAGATGATTATACAGACCAATGGCACGGACAAGATTACAATGACCATACATTGCCTGACGGAATTTATTTTTATTATCTGAAGCTACAATCAGGTGAGGAAAAGACAGGCTGGGTGTATGTAACCAAATAAACGTATGGGTAATTATCTATAAGTTCTCTCTTAATTGAACTTCGCGTACTTTTCTGAATAAATTAGAAGAATACACAAAATCAACCAAGGCTTGCGAATCAGTTTTGTAAATGTCATGACGTGTCCCTTGCCATGCTTTGAGACCGTTTTTGAGAAAGACAATGTTCTCGCCAATTTCCATCACCGAGTTCATATCGTGTGAGTTGATCACGGTGGTGATGTTGTATTCTTCAGTAATTTCTTTGATCAAATTGTCAATTAAAATCGACGTGTTCGGATCAAGCCCGGAGTTGGGTTCGTCACAAAATAAATACTTCGGATTATTAACAATAGCGCGGGCAATCGCCACCCGTTTTTGCATTCCACCCGAGATTTCAGAAGGCAGTTTTTTATGCGCATCAATCAAGTTTACCCGTTTGAGCACAAAATCTACACGATCGTTGATTTCAGATTTTGAATTGTTGGTAAACATTTGCAACGGGAAGCCTACATTTTCGGCCACCGTAAGCGAGTCAAACAACGCGCTGCCTTGAAATACCATACCAATTTCAGTACGGAGTTCCATTTTCTCATCGCGTGAAAGCTCAGAATAAACACGTCCATCAAATGAAATAGTTCCTGCGTCAGGCGTGTGAATACCCAATAATGATTTGAGCAAAACCGTTTTTCCGGAACCACTTTGGCCAATGATCATATTGGTTTTTCCGGTTTCAAAAACAGTAGAAATTCCTTTGAGTACTTTTGAATCTCCGAACGATTTTTCTACATTTTTTACTTCTATCATCAGGCAAGTAATAACTGGGTTAGTATGTAGTTCATCAAAATAATAGACACTGAAGTCCAAACGAATGATATGGTGCTGGCTTTTCCTACTTCAAGCGCGCCGCCTTTCATATAATAACCGTGAAACGACGGAATGGTGGCCAACAGCAAAGCAAAAACTACGGTTTTGATAAACGCATAAGCAATGTGAAACGGAATAAATTCTTGCTGAATTCCGCCAATAAATTGTGAACTCGAAGCAAAACCACCATATACGGCAGCAATCCATCCACCCAAAATACCCAAAAACATACTAATCCCAATCAAAAATGGGTAGAGCAGCAGAGCAATCAGTTTCGGAAAAACCAAATAGTTCAGTGAGTTGATGCCCATTACTTCAAGTGCGTCAATTTGCTCAGTAACGCGCATAGTTCCGATACTCGAAGTAATAAACGAGCCCATTTTTCCGGCCATAATAATCGAAATAAACGTCGGGGCAAATTCTAAAATCACCGATTGACGCGTCGCAAAACCAATCAAATATTTCGGAATCAGCGGATTGGTCAAGTTGAGCGCAGTTTGAATTGATACAACACCACCCACAAAAAATGAGATAAACGCAACAATTCCGAGCGAACCAATGATCAAATCGTCAATTTCTTTAAAGATCAAATTGCGCATCACCGACCATTTGGTAGGCTTATTAAAAATGTCTTTGAGCATCAAGAAATACCGTCCAATTTGCGACAAATAGCGTACGAGCATCATAGTTTTTAAATATGCGCTAAATTAGGAAGAAGTTGTCAGTTCTCGGTTATGGGTTTTGAGTTTTTTTAAGGGCGTGCCCCTGCGGGTCGGGCTATGCGCTGCAATCTTTTGTTGCACAAAAGGATTTTCGCTGCTATCCCTCACGCGACTCAGACTAATTTCAAATCTCACGCAACGCGTTTTCAGGTGAGTTTTTGTTTGATTTTCATCCAGCGATAATCTCGAATAAATTTAGATTGCTGTGGCGTTACGAGCATGGGTTTTCGATTTTTTCTGGCCTGATAAAACCCCAACATATAATCAAAAAGAAGCAAAGGCCTTTTTTTGCGCAATGCCAATTTAATCGAGGCAATCAGTGTAATCATAAAACCATAACCCAACGTGTAAAAAGCGGCGCCTTGTTTGAGTCCAGCGTCTCTATTATAATTGGCTCCGGTGGGTTTAAGGTGTTTTACTTTGAGGGATTCATCGGTCAAAATGTCCCAATTATAATAACGCGCCAAGAGTTCATCCGCGGTGTCCCAACCCATCGCAGGTCTGAGACCGCCCATTTGTTCAAAACACTCTTTTCGATAGGCTTTAAAAGCTCCACGAATGTGGTCTTTATCAGTAAGGTTTTCTAAAACCCAGTTTCCGTTTTTTTCGATATAAGCAAATCCACCCACCATGCCTACTTTTGGGTTTTGTGTAAAATGGTTGGCAACGGTTTCAAAGTAATTCTGTGGCAAAATCAAATCCGCGTCTAGTTTGACAATAAAATCATAGGTATCATCTACTGCTGACAAACCTTTTTCAAAGGCACGAATAACTTTACTGCCCGGTTGATGAACCGCATCTGATAGATTGTTGAGCAAAACGATTCTCGAATCTTTTTGTGCCAAATCACGAACAATTTGCTCGGTTTGATCGGTTGAATGATCGTTTACCACGACTATTTTTTTGGCGGCTAAGGTTTGATTCAAAACAGATTCAATCATAGCGCTGATAAATCGCGCTTCATTGTGCGCCGGAATAATGAGGTAATATTGCATTCGGTGATGGGTTTATGCCATAAAAATAAAAAAAAAGGGATTCCATTTAAGAAATCCCTTTTAGATTGTATGATTGAAAGGTTGGATTAGATTAGTTTGACTCGGCAACCGTCGATTTTTTCTTCATAAAAGCTTCGATGTTGTCATACACCACCGGAATAACTTCTTTTCCGGTTTTGTCAATAAAGCCCAGTTTTTCTTTTCGGTCTTTAACCAAAGCCCAGTTTTTACGCACATTGTCAAATTTATCAATTTGAACATATTTTACCGGAACAATGATGTTGCCTTCTTTGTCAATAAACCCTTTTAGTCCATCGGCTTCAACAAGCATCCAGTCTTTGGTATATTCACCAAAGCCACTTATTTTGTCGTAAATTGGCGGAACGATTTCTTTTCCTAAATCGTCAATAAATCCAAATTTACCTTCTTTTTGAACCATGGCCCAACCTTCGTTGAGCTTGCCATACGCGTTGATGACTTCATATTTTGGTTCAACAATGATTTTACCTTTTTTATCGATAAAACCATAAAGATTATTCAACCCAACTTTTGACCAGTTGAGGTGTACTTTGTCAAAATCATCTACCGAGCTGTACTTGGTAGGTATGATTTCTACTCCATTTTCATTGATCACGCCAAATTTATCATCTGAACTGACGATAAATAATTTTTGACCAAAACTAACGGAACATAAAGCCAAAGCCGCGTAGGTGTAGATTGCTTTCATAAAAATTTAAATTTCGTTAATTTTTCGAATTATTATTACGGAGCAATGTTACGTCAAAAAACCGATAAAAAGCAAAAATAATCGATGAAATGCACTAAAATGAAATAATAACATATAAAAATCTTACAAAAAAAGTTCGATTTCTCTATCGAACTTTTTCAGCATACACCATATAATATCTCGGTGTAAAGTATCTTAGTAATGGTCTGATTCCTATTTTGTTAACCGGATGCGTCCATTTTTTTCGATCGATAATGCGCCAACCGGTTTTTTCCAAAAGCCAATCAAGTTGCCAATCTTCAAACTCGTGGTAATGTCGGTCCCATGGATCAGTTTTACTTCTGTAAGCCGGAGAAAACCATAATCTGAGCGGAACAGAAATTAAAATTTTATCGGCTTTGATTTCTTGTAAAATGGTATACGGGTTGAGCAAGTGTTCAAAAATTTCAAAAGCGGTAATCACTTTTGCGTCAGAGTTTTGCAAAGTGTTTTGATTTTGATCTAAATCTTCACCCATTGTATTCTGAACTACATAACCATTGGCTTTCATAATTGCCGAAAATGGATTTTCTACACCTAAATCCAGAATAGTTTCTGAGGTTGTGATGTGCTTTTTTAAAAACTTCAAGGTGATTTCAAATCTCTTGGTGGGGTAACTCTGTTCGTACATGATGAATTTTTAGTCTTGCAAATATAACGAAGCAAAAAAAAAAGACATAAAAAAAGGAGCCTTATTCAGGCTCCTTCATTACTAATTCAAAACTTAAGGTTAGTCAGCGTTGGCAAGCGCTGTGGGTTTTTTTACGAAAGCTTCGATGTTGTCATACACCACCGGAATAACTTCTTTTCCGGTTCTGTCAATGAATCCAAGCTTATCTTTACTGTCTTTAACCAAAGACCAGTTTTTTCTTACGTTGTCAAATTTCTCAATTTGAACATATTTAATAGGAACAATTACGTTTCCTTCTTTATCAACAAATCCTTTCAGACCATTGGCTTCAACCAACATCCAATCTTTTACATAGTCGCCAAAAGCACCTACTTTGTCATATACAGTTGGAACAATTTCTTTTCCGGCATTGTCAATAAATCCGAATTTTCCATCTTTTTTCACCAATGCCCAACCTTCATGATAAACGTTGTAGGCACTGATTTCTTCATATTTAGGTTCGATGATAATCTTACCTGATTTATCGATGAATCCGTACAAACTTCCCAATCCAACTTTTGACCAGTTTGGATGAATTTTGTCAAACTCTTCTACTGAAGAATATTTAGCAGGAATAATTTCAACACCGTTCTCATTCACAACACCATATTTGTTGTCAGAGTTAACGATGAATAATTGTTGACCAAATGAGATTGAGCAAAAGGCCAAAGCGGCGTAGGTGTAAAATGCTTTCATAAAATTTAGGGTTTAATTAATTTATTTTGTTTTCGTTTAAACACGAGGCAATAGTACAACGATTGTTCGATTAAAAACAAAAAAAATCGATGAAATGCATAAATATTATTTTTTAAGATATAAAATTCTTACAAAATAAAAATAATACATTTCATATAAACCTCAAATAATTGATCAAAATTAATAACGATATACAAAAGCATTAATGTTCATGCCAGCGCCTACTGAAGCAAAAATTAAGATATCACCTTTGCTCAACCTATGGTCTTTAATTTGGTTTTTTTGCAATAAATCAAACAAGGTAGGAACCGTTGCTACGCTTGAATTGCCCAGTTTGTGAATGCTCATCGGCATAATATCTTTCGGAGGGAGTTGGCCGTGTAACTTATAAAATCTATGAATGATGGCTTCATCCATTTTTTCATTGGCTTGATGAATGAGCACTTTTTTAACTTGGCTGATGTCAATGCCGCTTTGGTCCAAACATGCTTTCATCGCCATCGGAACTTGATTCAGCGCAAATTCATAAATTTTTCGCCCGTGCATTTTAATGTATCGAACATCCGGATCAAGATTCTTGTTGTAGGAATTCCCGAAATACAAATAATAAGCTTCATCAAAAGTATAAGTAGCGCTTTTATAAGATATCAGTCCGGTTTGGTCATGACTTACTTCAACTACCGAAGCTCCGGCACCATCGGCATAAATCATGCTGTCGCGGTCGTGCACATCAACCACACGTGATAAAGTTTCAGCACCAATCACCAAACAGCGTTTCGCCATACCTGACATGATAAAAGCACGTGCTTGCAAAATACCTTCAATCCAACCCGGACAACCAAAAAGTAAATCATAGGCCACGCAATTCGGGTTCTTGATCTTGAGTTTAAACTTAACTCTGGTCGCTAAAGTCGGAAGCATATCCGATTGAATCGCGCCGGGTTTTACATCGCCAAAGTTGTGCGCAAAAATGATGTAATCTAAAGTTTCAGGGTCTATGCCTGATTGTTCAATGGCTTCTTGCGCGGCCATAAAACCCATGTCTGAAGTGTTGAATTGACTTTCGGCATACCTTCGCGCTTCTATGCCAGTGATGGCTTTGAATTTTTCAATGATAACTTCATTAGTGTCAGAAATCTCCTGACATTCTTCAGTCAAAAATTGATGTTGGTTGAAGTTTTCGTTTTTAACCTCTATTGATGGTATGTAGCTTCCGGAACCAATAATTTTGATATTCATATAGGTAGATTTCTAACGAATGTACCCATAAAAAACACAGGCAATGCGAAATAGTTTCTTTTGTGAATCCGATTTGCGAATTCTTTAAAATAAAACAGCTATTTTTTTGAAAGTCAGAATTATTGCTGTTTTTGCTGATGAATTTTAATCTGCATTATCGTTGCAATACTCAGTGCATTGGTTTTAATTTGTTCGGCTTTTTCACCAGTAAAAAGTGCATCTACGCTATTGTTGAAATGCCCCAGCCAAATCTTAAAAAGCTCAGGTGATAGATAGGATTTTTCGCTTACTTCCAAATGAATTTGCGTCAGGTTATGGGTATAACCACCGGTTCCCAGAACTGCTTGCGACCAAAAAGTCACCAATATAGGTAAGTGCTCTTCAAGTTTGATTTTGACTACTTCCGTAAAAATATAACTGATGGATTCATCGGCGAGTAACTTTTCATAAAACAAAGTCACCAATTGCAACA
This sequence comes from Flavobacterium sp. CYK-55, assembly GCF_018413465.1. Lineage (GTDB taxonomy): Bacteria > Bacteroidota > Bacteroidia > Flavobacteriales > Flavobacteriaceae > Flavobacterium. The sequence goes on along the minus strand of NZ_JAHCDK010000002.1, from coordinate 402,343 downwards.
AATCATCTTGGTTTTGTATGTCTTTCATGATGAAAAAGAAATCCCAAACTCTGAGTTGAATTTGGGATTTTATATTTAAAATTTATTCTTGCATATACGCTTCTATCGGAGCGCAACTGCAAATCAAGTTGCGATCGCCATAAGCATCATCGGCGCGGCGAACCGTTGGCCAGAATTTGTTTTCTGCAATATATTCCAGCGGGAAAGCCGCTTGTTCTCGGGTGTATGGTAAATTCCAAACATCTGAGGTCAACATGTTCAAAGTATGCGGTGCATTTTTAAGAACGTTGTTCGGATTTTCTGCTGATGCCGCTTCGATTTCTTTTCTGATGGATATCATCGCATCACAAAAACGGTCTAGTTCTTCTAAGTTTTCACTTTCGGTTGGCTCAATCATCAAAGTTCCGGCTACCGGAAACGATACCGTTGGTGCGTGGAAACCGTAATCCATCAAACGTTTGGCTATATCGGTTACTTCAATTCCTTTTTGTTTAAACGGACGACACTCCAAAATCATTTCGTGTGCCGCGCGACCCATTTCGCCAGAATATAACGTATCGTAATGTCCGCTCAGGCGTTCCTTAATATAGTTGGCATTCAGAATGGCCATTTCTGTAGATTTGGTCAAACCTTCTGCGCCTAACATGGAGATGTATCCGTATGAAATCAAGCAAACCAAAGCCGAACCCCACGGTGCTGCCGAAATAGCTGTAATGGCTTGCGCACCACCGGTTGCCACTACCGGATTGGTCGGTAAAAACGGAACTAATTGCGGCGCTACACAAATTGGGCCTACACCCGGGCCGCCTCCGCCATGTGGAATCGCAAAGGTTTTGTGCAAGTTCAAGTGGCAAACATCGGCACCAATGGTAGCCGGATTGGTGAGTCCAACTTGGGCATTCATGTTGGCTCCGTCCATATAAACTTGTCCGCCGTTTTCGTGAATGATTTTGGTTACTTCAATAATCGATGCTTCATAAACACCGTGCGTTGACGGATAAGTCACCATCAAACACGATAAATTGTCTTTGTGCAAAATGGCTTTTTCGCGTAAATCGTCCACATCAATATTCCCGTTTTCTAAGGTTTTGGTCACTACAACTTGCATTCCTGCCATGGCCGCTGATGCCGGATTGGTTCCGTGTGCCGATGAAGGAATCAGTGCAATGTTTCGGTGGTAATCACCTCTGGAATGATGATACGCACGAATCACCATCAGCCCCGCGTATTCACCTTGCGCGCCTGAATTCGGTTGTAAAGTTGTGCCCGCAAAACCGGTTACTACGTTGAGGTATTTTTCAAGTTGCGACAACATTTCTTGATAACCTTGCGCTTGATTAAGCGGCGCAAATGGATGAATGTTGTTCCATTGTGGGTTGCTCAGCGGAATCATCTCGGCCGCAGCATTGAGTTTCATCGTACAAGAACCCAATGAAATCATCGAATGGTTCAACGCCAAATCTTTGCGCTCGAGCATTTTGATGTAACGCATCAGGGCAGTTTCAGAGTGGTGTTGGTTAAACACTTCATGCTCTAAAAAAGTTGAAGTTCTCAGTAATTCATTCGGAATATATTCAGTAGAACTCAATGCGTTTATAGTATCAGCAGATTTTCCGACTGCTTGAGCAAACACTGAAACGATATCATTTAAATCATTCAAACTCACGGTTTCATTGAGAGCGATTGAAATGGTTTGCGCATCTATATAATAAAAGTTGATTTCTTTGGCTTCGGCTAAGGGGCGTACTTTTTGTGCATCGGCTTTCACCACCAAAGTGTCAAAATAACTCGTGTTGGTTTGTTCGACACCGATATTTTTAAGTGCATTTGCCAAAGTAACCGTTGATGCATGAACTTTATCAGCAATATATCTCAAGCCTTTCGGACCGTGATAAACCGAGTACATTCCGGCCATGACCGCCAATAAAACCTGAGCAGTACAAATATTTGAGGTCGCTTTATCGCGTTTGATGTGTTGCTCGCGTGTTTGCAAAGCCATACGTAAAGCTCTATTGCCGTCGGTATCAACCGTTACGCCAATAATACGACCCGGCATGCTGCGTTTGTATTCTTCTTTTGAGGCAAAATAAGCCGCGTGTGGCCCGCCATAACCCAATGGAATTCCAAAGCGTTGTGTAGTTCCAAAAACAACATCGGCGCCCATTTCACCCGGAGGTGTGAGTTTTACCAAGCTTAAAATATCAGCGGCAACAGCCACTTTAATTTCGTTGTTTTTTGCTTGTGCGATGAATCCTGAAATATCTTCAACCTGACCATATTTGCCCGGATACTGCAATACGGCTCCGAAAAATTCTGTCGAAAAATCAAAAGTTTTGTGATCGCCGATCACGAGTTCAATACCCAGCGGCGTTGAACGCGTTTGCAAAACCGAAATGGTCTGTGGCAAAACATCTTCTGATACAAAGAATTTGCACACATTATTTTTTTTCTGATCGCGTGAACGAACATCAAACAAAAGTGCCATGGCTTCAGCCGCAGCAGTTGATTCATCGAGTAAAGAGGCATTCGCGATTTCCATTCCGGTGAGTTCAATCACCATGGTTTGAAAATTCAAAATCGCTTCTAATCTGCCTTGCGCAATCTCGGCTTGATAAGGCGTGTAGGCTGTATACCAACCCGGATTTTCTAAAATGTTACGCTGAATCACCGCAGGAACTATCGCTTGATGATATCCCAAACCAATGTATGAGCGGAACATTTTGTTTTTTTCGCCCAACTTCTGAATGTGCAAAGCAAACTCATATTCGGTCATCGCCGGGGGCAAATTAAGTGGTGCTTTTAATCGAATATCATCGGGCAAGGTTTCGTATATAAGTTGCTCCATTGATTCAACTCCGATGGTTTTGTACATATGAGCCAAATCTTGTTCACCTGGTCCAATGTGTCGTAAAGCAAAAGCGTCCGTTTTCATAAGGTATTAATAGGGTAGAGGTTTAAAATTTTGATGCACAAATTTATGGATTAATCTCAAAAATCAGGGCCATTTAACGGTTCATTTATATTAATTTGTTAACCAAAATCAAGTCTTATTAACAGGTTTGCTAATTTTGTGCTATGTCGATTTTTAAGCGCATACTCGATTTTTACCTGCAAGCCAGTTTTCATGTGGCGCTTTCGTGTTGGTCCTTGGTCAAACTCACGCAATGCTGGTTTCACTTACCCGATGATAAAGCCGTTTCGGGTTTTGCTTTTTTCGGAACCATCGTCGGTTATAATTTTGTCAAATACGACGCGTTGGTCCGAACCCAAAAAAGGCCGCCCCAATCAAAACATTTGCTCATTGCCGGTCTCAGTTTTATGGCTGTGCTCGGTGCAGTTTATTGTTTTTGGCATTTGCACGCCTTTACTCAGCTGCTTTCTTTACTGGTTTTGTTGTTGACTGTTTTGTATACTTTGCCCTTTTTTCCGAACCGAAAAAACGCGCGCAATTGGGCCGGAATCAAAATCTACATCGTTACGATTTGTTGGCTGGGCGTTACCCTTTTTTTGCCGGTGATTAATGCCCAAATGCCCATCGATTCAGCGTTTTATTTATTTGCGGCACAACGCATTTTGCTGATATTTTCGTTGGTGCTCATTTTTGAAATTGTCGATCTCAAAACCGATGATCCACACTTGCAAACCGTTCCGCAACAAATAGGGGTGCAGGCTACCCGCCGCTTGGGCTGGCTACTCATGGCTATTTTTGTGTTCATTGAATTGGTTTGGCCACACCAACTGTGGCAAATTTCCTTGGTCAAATTCGGATTAGCCGCCACAGTAGCGCTGATGTTGTGGCAAGCCAACGCCAACCAATCACGGTATTTTTCATGGTTTTGGGCCGAGAGTATTCCGGTGGTTTGGTGGGCCGCGGTTTGGTTTTTATCGCGTTAGTTTTGGGCGCTCCCTTGCATACGCGTCACTGCAAATTCGTGTTGCTCACTAAAAAAAGTCTACAAGATTGTTTCATTCCTTTTGGCTCAGGTCGGGCTTTTCGCGGCAAGTCCTCGCTGCGCTGCGGGCTTTCTGCTGCAATCCCTAGCGCAAGTGTTTCCCTATAAAATGGGTTTTAATCAATTCATTTTTGATGTTAAATCTTATTCATTTAAAACTATATTTGTTTGATTCTAAACTGTATAATCCATCCAATCATGAAAAAAGCAGTCCTCATTTTTATTTTATTTCTGGCTTCAAAAGCCCAAGCCCAAGATTTTTGGACACAATATTCCACAGCACAAACCGCTCAAGGCACCGGCGTTAGAAGTATTTCAATTGTCGATGAAAATGTCACATGGCTCAATATGGAATCCGGAGCATCAACTCAAAGTTCTATCAGACGTTTTTCAAAAACCCTTGATGGCGGTTTTGTTTGGGCCTCTGCAGAAATTGATTTAGGCTCAGATGCACCCAATTTAGAAATTGCCAACATATCCGGAACTTCTGCGTCTGAAGCTTATGCGGCCGTTTTTCCTACAACATCTAATGTTTTGGGCGGTATCTGGAAAACCATCGATGGGGGTGTTCATTGGAACAGACAGAATTCAGCTGATTTCTCTGATGAATCATCCTATCCAAACTTAGTGCATTTTTGGAATCAAAATCAAGGAGTAGCCATGGGCGATCCGGCGGGTGGTTATTTTGAAATTTATACCACAACCAACGGCGGAGCGAATTGGTCACGCGTGGCTATTTCAGAAGCATTAATTCCATTAGCTACCGATGAATACGGTATACGCAATAAATACACAGTTACCGAAAACACCATTTGGATTCTGACCACTTATAACCGGCTTTTAAAATCATCTGACAGAGGCCTTACTTGGACTGCTTTGTCATCTCCAATCCCTGATTTTGGCGGTGCAATGATCAATAACGAAACTGTTGATTTTGCTTTTACAGATCAAAACAACGGAATATTGGCATCAGAATTCAATTTGTATTATACCTCTGACGGAGGCAATAGTTGGTTTGAACATGCTTGGTCTGGGGATTTTCGCGACGGCTCAATTTCTTCAATTCCCGGACTTCTCCATGCCTATATTGTGATAGGTAGTGATCATATTTTTCAAAGAGGCTCTTCTTACACAGTAGATTCAGGAATTACTTGGGAGCCTATATATGATTCAGTCCCGGTTGATGGAAACCAAATATCTATGTTTAGTCTAAGTCATGGTTTTGCAGGCGGTTATAGTGAAAGCCCTTTGGTTGGCGGAATTTTTAAATGGAATGCTACACCTTGTGGTTGCTTTGCAATTACTGATTTTACATCTAAAAATCCACTCAAAGCCTTTCCAAATCCAACTGAAAAATCTCTAACGGTTACGGGTCAAAACATACAAAAAATCCAGGTGATTGATGTGCTCGGAAAATCTGTAATAGATCATAGTTATCCTCAAATCAATCAAACAGAACTTGATATAAGTTCATTAGAAAAAGGTGTTTATTGGTTGAAAGTCTTTGAGCAAGAAAAACCAAGATCCTTAAAAGTAATCAAACTATAATTTTCAGAATTGAGCATTACAACAAACCCGCGCGTCTGAGCAAAGCTTCCGGTTTGGGTTCTTGTCCGCGAAAGCGTTTGTAGAGTTCCATCGGTAATTCGGTTCCGCCTTTTGACAAAACATTTTCTTTGAAACGCTCGGCAATTTCTTTGTTGAAAATTCCGTTTTCTTGAAAGAACTCAAAAGCATCGGCATCCAAAACTTCGGCCCATTTGTAGCTGTAATAGCCCGATGAATATCCGCCCTGAAAAATATGCGAAAACGACACGCTCAAACAATTTTCCGTCACATCCGGATACAAAGCGGTGCGCTCGGTAGCTGCCACTTCAAAAGCTTTGACGTCTTTGATTTCGGTTGCCTGCGTGTGATAGGCCATATCGAGCAAACCAAAACTCAGTTGACGCACAGTAGCCATACCTTCTAAAAAGCTCGCGCTTTCTTTGATTTTGTTCACGTATTCTTGCGGAATTACTTCGCCACTTTGGTAGTGATGCGCAAACAAAGCCAAAGCTTCGGGCTCGTAACACCAGTTTTCCATGACTTGGCTTGGGAGTTCCACAAAATCCCAATATACTGAAGTACCCGATAAACTCGGATATACTGTATTGGCGAGCATGCCGTGTAGTGCGTGACCAAATTCGTGGAATAAAGTTGTCACTTCATTAAAAGTCAACAACGATGGTTTGGATGGTGTTGGCGGGGTAAAGTTGCACACAATCGATACATGCGGACGTTCGTTGATGCCATTCTGAATAGATTGCGATTTAAACGAAGTCATCCAAGCGCCCGGGCGTTTGCCTTTGCGCGGAAAGAAATCGGCATAAAAAATAGCCACGAGTTCCTGCTCAAAATCGCGCACTTCATAGGTTTGCACTTCCGGATGGTATTTCTCAATGTTGGATACTTCGTGAAAAGTAATGCCAAAGAGTTTTTCAGCTACCGTGAACGCTCCATTTAAAACATTTTCGAGTTTAAAATACGGCTTGAGCAATTCATCGTCTAAGCTGAATAATTTTTGTTTGAGTTTTTCAGAATAATAAGCGCCATCCCATTTTTCGAGTTGTTCAATGCCATCTAATTTTTTTGCAAAAGCGCTCAGCTGTGCAAATTCGCGCTCAGAAGCCGGTTTGGCTTTTTGCAGTAACTCTTCTAAAAAGGTTTTTACGCGCTCGGGGTTTTGCGCCATACGTTCTTCAAGTACAAAATGCGCATGTGATTCGTAGCCCAACAATTGTGCGCGTTCATGACGCAGCGCTACTATTTTTTGAATGTTTTGTGTGTTGTTGTATGGGTTGTTTTGGAATGCTTTTTTGCCATAAGCCAAAGCAATTTCACGACGCAAAGCTCGGTTGTCGGCATAGGTAACCACCGGCATATAACTCGGAAAATCTAGCGTAAACAACCAACCTTCAAGGTTTTTAGATTGTGCCAGTGCAGCCGCAGCTTCTTTAGCGCCTTCGGGCAAACCTGATAATTCACCCTCGTTGGTAATGTGCAACTGATAGTCATTGGTTTCGGCCAAGACATTTTCGCCAAAGGTGAGTTTGAGTTTGGCGAGTTCGGTGTCAATTTCGCGCAAACGCTCTTTTTTATCTTCAGAGAGCAAAGCTCCGTTGCGGCTAAAACCTTTGAATTTTTTCTCGAGCAACATACTTTGTTCGGCGGTAAGATTCAGCTGATCGCGCTGCTCGTAGACCGTTTTGACGCGTTTGAACAAATCTTCGTTGAGCGCAATATCGTTGCCAAAAGCCGTGAGCAAGGGTGAAACTTCTTGCGCTATTTTTTGCATGGTTTCGTTGGTTTGGGCTGAATTTAAGTTGAAGAAAATCGATGATAACCGATCAAGCGCTTGCCCGGAGCATTCCAAAGCTTCAATGGTGTTTTCAAAAGTGGGCGCTGCGGGATTACTGATGATGGCGTCAATCTCGGCGCGGGCGGCGGCGATGTTGGCCTCAAAAGCCGGTTGATAATCTTCGAGTTTGATTTGGCTAAACGGTGCCGTATTGTGTGGTGTCGTGAAACGTTGGGTAAGTATTTGCATAATGTTATTGAGCGAAAACGTTGGCTTTAGCCCCGATGATTTGATATTAAGAGGAGGAAGCCCGGTGGGCTTCAGGTATTTTTGCTTTAGCAAAACACTTTGTAATCGAACAGCGGGAAAAAGCTTCTAATATTTATTCTTTAATTCAGACGAAGCTTTTAAAACGGCTTCTTTGAGACTTTGTTTGTAATCAATGATTTTTTGAAGCACTTCAGGGTTGGATGCGCCGATGATTTGGGCGGCCAAGATGCCTGCATTTTTGGCTCCGTTGAGCGCTACTGTGGCCACAGGCACACCGCCTGGCATTTGCAGAATCGACAAAACCGAATCCCAGCCGTCTATAGAATTGCTTGATTTAACCGGAACGCCAATCACCGGAAGCGGACTCATTGAGGCCACCATACCGGGTAAATGTGCCGCTCCGCCTGCGCCGGCAATGATGACGTTGATGCCGTTTTTGTGTGCGCTGGTGCTAAATTCGACGAGTTTTTCGGGGGTTCGGTGGGCCGATACAATATCAACTTGCGTGGCAATGCCCAATTGGTGTAAAACATCTATGGCTTCTTGCATGACGGGAAGGTCGCTTTGGCTTCCCATGATGATGGCTACTTTCATCGGTTGGATTTTTTTGACGTTGTAAATGTAGACAATCGGCGGTTATTTTTTACTGATCACGCGGATGGTTTTTTTAACTTCTTCGGCGGTTTTGCGCGCTTGGTTCATACTAGGATGCACAATGGTTACATGGCCCATTTTTCTGAAAGGGCGTGTTTGTTTTTTGCCGTAGATGTGCGGTGTGACTCCGTCTAGCGTCATGATTTTTTCGATATTTTCATACACAACTTCGCCCGAATAACCTTCGGCGCCGACCAAATTGACCATCACGCCGGCTACTTTGCTCTGGGTGTTTCCGAGCGGTAAGCCCAGTATGGCGCGCAGATGGTTTTCAAATTGCGATGTGTAACTGGCTTCAATACTGTAATGGCCTGAATTGTGCGGACGTGGCGCTACTTCATTGACATAAATGGCGCCGTCTGCCGTTAAAAACATTTCAACCGCCAAAAGGCCTACGTGCGCGAAAGCAGTGGAGACTTGCAGCGCAATTTGGGTAGCTTTTTGTGCGATATCCTCCGGAATTCTCGCCGGACAAATCACGTATTCTACTTGATTGGCTTCAGGGTGAAATTCCATTTCAACCACCGGATAGGTTTTGACTTCGCCTGATGCTGAGCGCGCCACAATGACGGCCAATTCATGCGTGAAGGGAACGAGTTGTTCGGCAATACATTCTGTATCGGGCAACGCGTTTAAGTTTTCTGAGTTGCGCACAATTTTAACTCCGTTGCCGTCATAGCCAAATCGAGCGGCTTTCCAGACAAACGGCATCTTGACTGCGCTTGATGTTACAGCAGCTTGTAATGCATTTAAATCAGAAAATCTCTGATGTGCCGAAGTGGGAATTTGATGCTTTTGGTAAAAATCTTTTTGGGTGCCTTTGTTCTGTATCAGCTTTAAAGTCTGGACAGATGGATAAACTTTTAAACCTTCGTTTTCGAGTTGTTCGAGCGCCTCAAGATTGACGTTTTCAATTTCTAGGGTGAGCAAATCAACTTGTTTTCCGAAGTGGTAAACGGTGTCAAAATCCATCAAATCGCCTTGAAAAAAACGGTTGCAGCCAAATTGTCCGGGCGCTTCAGCAGAGGGGTCGAGCACAAAAGTTTTGAGGTCAAATTTGCGCGTTTCGGTCAAGAGCATTTTGCCGAGTTGACCGCCGCCCAAGATTCCGAGGGTAAAATCGGAAGAGAAATAATTCATGGGTTGTAGTTATTTTGGTTTTGTACTTAATCAGTACGTGTTGTGTTGTTGTGTGCGCAAAGATAATTTTTATCCCGGAACAATGCATCAAGCTTTGAGCTTTTTGAGCACGACTTTCGCCGCCGCTTTGTAGGCTACCGATTGCTGGGCGAAATCTTTGCCGATGATTTCTCTGAGCTCATCTTTGAGCCAGGTTTGCTTTTTCATATAATGCGCCAAAGTATACAAGGCATTGGCTTTGGGTGCAACTTTAATTTGGTCGTTGATGAGCCAATCTAACGCGATTTCAATGCAAGTTTGCTGTTGGGCTTCGGTCAAGAATATGGGCTCAAACTTGCTCATAAACAATACAATCCTTGACGAGCCACGAATGGCCGATTCATGCTTAAATTGCGGAATCGTATCTAATAATTTTTGCGCGTAAGGTTGGAGTATAGCCGCGTTTTGTTCGGCGAGCATTTCAACAATCCAGATGGCTTTGTGCTGATTTTTGTCTGAAAGATTGGTGGCTATCTGCACCAAATCATGCAGCAATTCGGGCGCATCGAGTACGCGTTTGATGTTCGCGTTTCGGCATTTAAGTCCGGCGTTACCGGTGGTGATTTGTTTGTAGAAGTTCATATTCATTGCATAAATATACCATTTTTGCAAAAAAGTCCACAACCAATTGAGGTGGTAGTCAATACTTGTGTAAATTTGCAGCTTATTCAAACAGCACAACATGATACGTTTACACGACAAAACTTTTGAACCTTTCATCTCGTCCGATGAAATTCAGTTCGCCATTCAAAATATGGCCAAACAAATGGACGACGATTTTTTTGAAGAAGTTCCGGTTTTTATAGGCGTACTCAACGGTGCTTTTATGGTGGTGGCCGATTTAATGAAACACTACCGCGGTATGTGCGAGGTGAGTTTTGTAAAAATGGCTTCGTATGAAGGCACACAAACTACCCATGAAGTCAAACAACTCATCGGCGTTAACCAAAACCTTGAAGGGCGCACCGTAGTGGTGATTGAAGATATTGTTGATACCGGAAACACCATCGAAGAACTCAAAGCCCTGCTCAAAGCACAAAACGTCAAACACCTCAAGTTTGCCACTTTGTTTTTCAAACCCGATGCGTATAAAAAAGACATCAAAATTGACTATGTTGGCATTCGTATCCCGAATAAATTTATCGTGGGTTACGGACTCGACTATGACGGACTCGGCCGCAATTTGCCCGACGTTTATCAACTCGCCGCCAACTAAACTATATAAACCTTTTAAACTTCCTAAACTTTTCTAAACTTTATAAACTCTTATAAACTTTCACAATGATCAACATCGTTCTCTTCGGAAAACCAGGCGCAGGCAAAGGAACCCAAGCCGAATTTTTAAAAGAAAAATACAACCTCACGCATTTGTCCACCGGTGATATTTTTAGATACAACATCAAAAACAACACTGAGCTCGGTCAATTGGCCAAAAGCTATATGGATCAAGGCGATTTGGTGCCCGATGCAGTCACCATTCAGATGTTGCAAAGCGAGGTCGATCAAAACCCTGATTCAGCCGGATTTTTGTTTGACGGTTTTCCGAGAACCATTGCTCAGGCCGAGGCGCTCGATGCTTTTTTAACCACCAAAGGGCAAAGCATTACGGCCACCGTGGCGCTTGAGGCCAACGATGAAATCTTGGTGCAACGCCTTTTAGAACGCGGAAAAACCTCAGGCCGTCCGGATGATCAAGACGAAGAAAAAATCAGAAATCGCTATCAAGAATACAACGAAAAAACGGCTCCGCTTATGGATTTTTACAAAGCCCAAGGCAAATTTCACGCGGTAGATGGCATTGGCGCTATTGCCGAAATCACCGAGCGTTTGAGTGCTGTGATTGATTCTTTGTAGCTTTTTCCCGCTTTTCGCGCTACGCGGTAGCTTGCTTCAATCGGGGCTAGGGCAGCCGTGTTACTTCATGTTTCACTAAAACAACCATCTTTGGAAATACTGATTATTCTTTTTTTGATTTTGCTCAACGGCGTGTTTTCAATGTCTGAAATCGCACTGATTTCGGCACGCAAAAACCGTCTTGAAACCGCTGCCAAAAAAGGAAGCGATGGCGCCAAAACCGCGCTTGATTTGGTCAACGCGCCCAACAAATTGCTCTCGACGGTGCAAATCGGCATCACGCTCATCAGTATTTTAACCGGTATTTATTCGGGTGATAAAATCACTACAGATGTACAACTGTTCATCGAAGGATTCCCGATGTTGCAACCGTATGCACATTCATTGGCGGTCGGAATTGTCGTGGTGGTTTTGACTTATTTTTCACTCGTTTTGGGCGAATTGTTGCCCAAACGCATCGGACTCAATTACCCTGAAAGCATCGCCAAATCGGTGGCCGTTCCGATGAAGGTGATCTCACAAGTAACTGCTCCGTTTATTTGGTTACTCACGCAATCAACCGACGGTTTACTCAATCTATTCAATATCAAACCTACCGCCGACGGCAAAGTCACCGAAGACGAAATCAAAGCCATCATCAAAGAAGGTACTGAAGTGGGCGAGGTGCAAGAAATCGAGCAAGATATTGTTGAACGCGTGTTTCACATTGGCGATCGCAAAGTCAATTCACTCATGACGCACCGCAGTTCAATAGTCTATCTTTCGGTTGAGGATACTGTTGAAGAACTCAAAGCCAAAGTGCTTGAAGAATTGCATTCGGTATATCCGGTGTGTGGCGAAAACCTCGACGAAGTTCTGGGTGTTGTTTTGCTCAAAGATTTATTTGTAGCCATTGAAACCGGAAAGTTTGATTTGAAAAAAATCACCAAAGAACCCGTGTATCTCATTGAGCAAACCTCTGCCTATAAAGCACTCGAAAATTTTAAACGCTCTAAAGTTCATTATGCTTTTGTCATGGACGAGTTTGGTGTTTTTCAAGGCATTATTACTTTGAATGACATTTTAGAGGCGCTCGTGGGCGACGCCGCTGATTTTGACGATGACGAATATCAACTCATAGCGAATCCTGACAATACCTGGACCATTGACGGGCAATATTCGCTGCACGATTTCTTGACGTATTTTGATTTGGATGAACTCACCAGCGATTATGAAGTAACCACCGTGAGCGGATTTGTAATCACTGAGCTCGGAAACATTCCAAAAAAAGGAGAGAAACTCATCTGGCAAAGATTTGAACTGGAAGTGCTTGAAATGGACGGCGTGAAAATAAGTAAAGTAGGCATGCGTGCCTTAAAAGAATAATTAATTTTTGTTACTGACTGTTGTTTATTCATTAACAACAACTGACAATCGACAACTAAAAATATGACCGAGGATTTGAAATTAAAAGGAGGACAGCCGGTGGCTGTAAGGTATTTTAATCATCTAATGGGTCGTATCATAATAACAAACTAAAAATATGACCGAAGGCAATTTTGTTGACTACGTAAAAATATATGTCGCATCAGGCAAAGGTGGCCGAGGCTCAAGCCATTTGCACCGCGAAAAATTTATTGAAAAAGGCGGCCCTGACGGCGGTGATGGTGGTCGTGGCGGTCATGTGTATTTGGTGGGCAACAGCGGCTTGTGGACTTTGTTTCACTTGAAGTTTGCGCGCCACGTGAAAGCCGGACACGGCGGTGATGGCGGAAGTTCGCGCAGTACCGGGCACGATGGTGAAGACAAAATTATTGAAGTGCCACTCGGAACCGTGGTACGCGATTTTGAAACCAACGAAATCTTGTTTGAAATTACCCAAGACGGCGAAAAAAGAATCCTCGCTCCTGGCGGAAAAGGCGGATTGGGCAACTGGCATTTTAGAAGCTCGACCAACCAAACGCCGCGTTATGCACAACCCGGAATGCCCGGTGCTGAAATGGACATCATTTTGGAGCTCAAAGTATTGGCTGATGTGGGCTTGGTAGGTTTTCCGAATGCCGGAAAATCAACGTTGCTTTCGGTTTTGACTTCGGCCAAACCCAAAATTGCCGATTATCCGTTTACGACTTTGAAACCCAATTTGGGCATTGTGGCCTACCGCGATTTTCAGTCGTTTGTGATGGCTGATATTCCTGGAATTATTGAAGGCGCTGCCGAAGGAAAAGGCCTCGGGCATTATTTCTTACGCCATATTGAACGCAACTCAACACTGTTGTTTTTGGTTCCGGCCGATGCGCCAGATATCAAAGCTGAATATGATATTCTGGTTAAAGAGCTTTCAGAATACAACCCGGAATTGCTCGATAAAGAACGTTTGCTCGTGATTTCAAAATGTGATATGCTCGACGACGAACTCAAAGCTGAGATGAAAAAGCAACTCGACAAAGAGTTTAAAAAAGTTCCGTATTTGTTTATTTCGTCGGTGGCACAACAAGGTTTGACCGAGCTCAAAGACAAATTGTGGGCGATGCTCAATAATTAATCAGATGCAACCCAATAAACCAAAGCGCTTTAGAGATGAGGCGCTTTTTTTGTGTGCTGATGTTTTTGTTGGCTCAAATGCGCGACAGGGATGGAAGCGGTAGCCCACAGCCGCGGAGCGCAGCGCAGCGGCGAGGACTATAAGCGGACAGCCCGGCCGTTCGCCCCAAAAATCATCATAATCCATAACGACATCGTTGTAGTTTTTGAGAAAGTTTTTGGCCAAAATGCGTTATCTTCGCACGCACGAGTTGGAACTCATGAGGTTGATATTGTAACAAACCGTCTCATGCGCCGACTATAAGCTCGATTATTAACTAATTCAATTTAATTACCGATGAAAAAAATGATTCTTTCCGTAATTGCTGCTGTGATGCTTGTGCCCATGAGCGTGAAGGCCGATGAAGGAATGTGGTTTTTGATGTTTATTGAACGACTCAATCACCGCGACATGCAAAAAATGGGTCTGCAATTGACCGCTGAAGAAATTTACAGCATCAATCACCACAGTTTGAAAGATGCGATTGTACAGTTTAACGGAGGTTGTACGGCTGAGGTTATCTCAAAAGACGGGTTGGTGCTCACCAATCACCACTGCGGATATGACGCCATTGCTGAGCTTTCAACCGCTGACAAAAACTATCTGAAAAACGGTTATTGGGCCGACAGCAAAAAAGGCGAGCTCAAACCATCGAGTTTATTTGTGCGCTTTTTTGTGCGTATGGATGATTGTTCAAAACGCATCTTGGCGCAAGTAAACGACAAAATGACTGAAGCTGAACGCGAAAAAGCCATCAATGCTGAGATTGCTAAAATTGAAAAAGAAAACAATGAAGGCGGAAAATATGTGGTTTCGGTTCGTTCGTTTTTTCAAGGAAATGAGTTTTATTACTTTGTTTACCAAGATTATAAAGATGTTCGTTTGGTAGGAACTCCACCTGAAAGCTTAGGTAAATTTGGTGGTGACACTGATAACTGGGAATGGCCACGTCAAACAGCAGATTTTTCTATGTTTAGAATTTATGCGGATAAAAACGGAAATCCTGCTGATTTTTCTGCTGATAACGTGCCTTTGCAACCAAAACACTATTTACCTGTGAATTTGGGTGGTGTAAAAGAAGGTGACTTTGCGATGATTTTGGGTTATCCGGGCAGAACCAACCGTTGGATGCCGGCGGGTGGAATTGAGCAAAACGTAAAATTCGGTTATCCGGCTTGGGTGGAAGGTGCCAAAACCGGTATGGACAACATGAAAAAGTATATGGATCAGAGCGCTGCTTTGAACTTGGTGTATGCTTCAAAATATGCTTCAACGGCTAATTACTGGAAAAACCGTCAAGGAATGATTGATGCGCTCACTAAATTCCAAACTTCAAAAGCAAAAGCGGCTCAAGAAGCAAAATTCAATAGTTGGGCCAATAAAGCGGCTAACAAAGCCAAATACGGAACTGTGGTAGAAACCATCAACAAGTATTACGCTATGACCAACGAAAAGTCTCGTCATGACAACTATTTACAACAATTGTTCAGAACCACTGCGTTTGGAACGATTGGTCGTAGCTTAGGGAAACAACTGGACAATTATGTAAAAGCTGATGCAGCTAAACGCAAAGAAATGGCTCCGGCGATTACTGAAATGGCTGATGAGATGTTCAAAGAATTGTATATTCCGGCGGAGAAAGATTTATTGGCCGCTCAATTAAAATTATACGCGACTAAATCTGCGGGTTATCCGATTGCGCCAATGGTGGAGAAAGTGGGTAAAGAAACCAACAATGACTTTTCTCAATACGCAGCATCGATTATTGATTTGAGTATTTTAACTTCAAAAGAACGCATTGCTGCTTTCTTGAATTGGCCAAGTCAAGCGGTTTTAGACAATGATCCATTGTATGCTTTATCTAATGATATGGTAGCGCATTTTAGTTCAAAATCAGATGCAATTGCCAAAGCGCAAAATGATTATGGCGCTGCATTCCGCAAATTGGTGGAAGGTTTGAGAGAATCAAAAATCGGAACTATTAAATATCCGGATGCCAACTCTACTTTGCGTTTGACCTACGGAAAAGTACGCGCATTGCCTGCTGATAAACGCAATCCGGTATCAATTAACAACTACACAACTTTAGACAGTCAAGTAAAAAAATACAAAAAAGGCGACCAAGAGTTTGATTTGCCAACACGTGTTTTAGACATGAACAAAGCTAAAGATTACGGTAGATATGCTGATAAAGACGGAAGCTTACACGTGAATTTCTTGACTGATAACGATATTACCGGCGGTAATTCAGGTTCTCCGGTTTTGAACGGTAAAGGTGAATTGATTGGACTTGCTTTTGACGGAAACATTGAGGCTATGGCAGGTGATGTTATTTTTGACAACAAATTGCAAAGAACCATTAACGTTGATATTCGTTATGTGTTGTGGGTTATTGAGAATTTCTCAGGCGCAAAACACATTGTGGATGAAATGACTATTGTAAAATAATGTAATAGCTCAATAAAAAAAGCCGCTCAATTCGAGCGGCTTTTTTGTTTTTGTAATATTTTTTAGTTCATGATTTTCTTTGAACTTACTTTACCGTTATCAAGTGTTATTCTAGCAAGGTAAACGCCTTGTGCAAAATTGAACAAGGTTTTGAATTGATTGCTTTGCGGCTCATAGCGGGCAATTAGTTTTCCGGTGATGTCAAATACCTCGATTGTTTTGATTTGAGCATTACTTTGAGCCATCAATTCGTGTTGCATGATGCCAACACTTACATTTTGCTCATCAAAATTGGCATTAGTCAGAGCTGTATTGTTGTATCTAAGCACAAAGCGCTCGTTGAATGTTCCAGCTTCAGATGTAAATACATAGGGGTTTTGTTTCAGGTCATGGATGATGTTGAGTTGAGTGTCTTCAATAAAAATATCTTGATTGTCAAACATGCCGTCAACGCTGTCTAATCCGAATGAATAAGTGTCGGGGTGCGTTGCTTTATAACCTAAAATTACTTGGTCTTGTTGGTCAAACGGCAACGGACGTGCTTGTATACTCAGATGTCTGTCCGGAATAATTGAATATAAGGTTAGACCACTTCCTTCATCCATTGGCGAACCGTCATACATTCTGTCCCAACCCAAAGTAGCATCGTCTTTGTAGCCGATAAGAATTTGGCTAAAGCTTCCGCTGTTGTCAATCAAGTCAACCCAGAAACGGTGGTTGGCAACCGTTGCATTTCTGAAAAATTGACTGTTATTTCCGGCAACACGCATTGCGTTTTTAAAAGTAACCGGCGAAGGTGAAGGAGCCGTTCCGGAGCTTTTGGTAAAGAATCCTTGACCTACACTGATGTATCCGTTGGGCACAGCACCACCTGATATTGCTTGTATACCTCTAAAGCCCACAGCTCCTAGGCTATTCCAAGCTGCATAATCATTACTGCTGTAGTTCAAAGCAAAAGTTCCGTAAAACGGGTTTGGATTTGAAGCGCTAATAGGTGAGTTGTGCGTCCAGAAATATATGGTTCCGTCAATAATTGGTGTATTGGCAGGATCAGTCAAGAAAGCTTGCGCATCAAGAGCCGAAGGGTATGGATTGCCTAATAAATTGTATTTGTCGTCATTCACTCCGAGTGCTAATGTTCCGTGTAAAATAGGACTTGATATTACACCATTGTTCGGAATTCCAACAAAGTTGGCGGTATAGGTTGTTTTTACCAGTGGGTTAGGCGAAAACGATTGTGGCGCACGAACAATATATCCTTTTCTAGGGTCCATTACGGTTGCTTGCGTTTCAAACGCCCAATTTCCACCCGCATTAGCAATGGTAGGTGTCCAACTAAAATATTTATCAATCAGAGTGTTGGGCGATAGCATACCCAAGGTATAGCCCGAGCCTTGTGTGAGTGGACTACCCCAATAGGTGTAGTCAAATTTATACATAGGTTGAGTGATGCGCTCAATGGTTACAGTTCCTGAGTTGGAAGAGCTGTCATTGGTTTGCAAAAGACTAGCGTTGTTCATAAAAGTAAGCGAGCCTCCCGATACGTTTAATCCTCCTGATAAAGTAAGGGTTGCCGGATCATTAAACACAATAGTTCCGCTAGTTACTGAACAATTACATCCTGATAAATTAGCTGAAGATGTAAAGTTACCGTTAAACTCCAAATTGGTGGTTCCTGATGGTGCTCCCAAACTCCAAGTTGTTCCGTTCCAAATATTCGGGTTCATGGTGATTGCCCCGGTACTGGTACTCGCGCAACCGGTTACGGTATTGGTAACCGATGCGGTATAAGTAGTTGCTACTGTAGGCTTGGCATAAATAGTAGGCATGTTGGTATGAACTGTCGGATTGTAAGCTGTAGTAGCTAATGCATCAGCATACAAATTAGTTGTTGGTGACCAGGTAATCGGAGCATCAACTTCAAAATAAATAACAGGTTTATCAGCATTGGTGGTTCCTGAAGCTGCGGTACAAGACCCGCCTCCGGTTCTTGAAGTGGTGCTTGTAGTTGCCGGTGTACACAATGTAACTAAGCTAAACGGGTTGAGTCCGGTTCCGGTTGCCGTATGGCATATATTGATAACAATATTAGATGTTCCGTCCCAAGCAAACGGTGTTGCAAATGTATGGGTGTTGATTCCGTTGACCGGAAGTATGTTTACTCCGTTATAAACCGTTGTAAAACCTGTAGCTATATAGGTTGCAGTTAAGGCAGCGGCGGCAGTATGTGCCATACTAATATCATAAGTAGGCATGGTTCCGGTTCCGGCCGAAGTCACATTGAATGAAATTGATTTTAAATTGGTAGCATTGTTAATTCCGGCAGCATTAAGCTCGGCTTTGGTTACTAAATACTGTATTCTGAGCTGAGTGCTTGACGCTTGACGATAAGGTGTGTTTCCAACCACAGCAGTGTTAGAGTTTGGTGTTCCAATCGGAATCATCGTGCTCGGATTAGGCGTAACCGTCAAAGTCTGAATAATATTCGGGCAAGAATTCACCGAACTCGGACTCACAGTGATTGCGGTTGGCAACGGGTTAACTGTAACCACAAATGATTTTGACTTGGTACAACCTGACGGCGAAGTTCCTGTAACAATATAAGTAGTAGTGGCCGCTGGAGTAGCAGTTACCGTTGCGCCCGTTGTAGCGCTCAAACCAGTGGCTGGGCTCCAGGTATAAGCGTATGTTGCATCAGTACTCGATGCTGTAATGGCAATGCCGCTTCCGGCACAAACTGTTAAAGTGGCTGGCGAAAGTGTAATGGCTGCAGGTGCTGATCCGGCGAATTCATCAGCTCCAATATCAGGTGTGGTCGCATTACGGGTTACACCATCATAATCGGTAGTAACAGTTACGGGTGTTCCGGTTGATTCTAAATCATTACACGTTGTGGTAATATGTAAATCAGCGGTGGCGGTGTTGGCAAATGGAACTACGATGCCAGATAAACTATTGGCATCCAATCCTGAGGCAGATTTCCATCCGGCAAAATTTTGATCCGTGGTATTGTTGATGGCAACCATATTGATGTTACTCGCGTTGAGTACATTGTAATTCATGGTCATGCCTGTGAAGTTCGCAGCGGTATTGGCAATGGCGTAGTTTTTACCAGAATTGTTTTGCTCATTGACCAAAATGTTGTTTTTGATGTCGACCGTTCCGGCTCCGGCATTGTATTGCATCGCAGCTGAAGGGTTAGAACCTGCATTGGTACCACCAATGTATATACTGTTGTAAAAGTACTTTCTGGCCCCAGTAGCTCCTGAGTCATAAACACCATAAGCAGAAACGGTTTGGTTGTTGATGAGTGAAATCATGTTGTTATGAACTGTCCAACTGCCTCCGTTGGGTTTAAAACCAACAATCATACTCGTAGTAGAAGTAGTGCCGTTACTAAGGCTGTAAATTCTGTTGCCTGAAATGTTACCTCCAGCGGTTGTAGAGGAACTAATGATAGCGCACACATTGGTTGTTCCTGCAGAAGTTAAAGAACCATTGAGTCCATAAATGGTATTTCCGCTAACCGTGTTTCCGGCTACAGTCATACCTAAATTAATTCCTATGGTTGGATTTGCATTAGTTGATGCTGATTCAAGATTGCTGATCGTGTTGTTTGAAATTGTAGCGGCTACTGCTCCAGTATAATTAATTCCGTATATCAATGAAAAAACACCTGAACCAGTATTTACTATGTTGTTGATTTGATTTCCGGTTATAGTATTCGTGGTGCTGGCGGCAGAAGAATTAATTCCGTATATTGTATTTGGATTGTTTTGTGAAAAGTTACTGATGGTATTGTTGGTAATGGCTACTGTGGATCCGCCGGAATGGTTAATTCCATAAGTAAAATTTCCGTTAGAATTAAATGTAGTTAGGTTGTTATTATTAATTATTTTGTTAGAAACTACTCCTGTAGAATATATACCATATACAATAGAAGCGCCACTAGTAATTAATGAGCCAATCGTATTATTAGATATATTTTCAGTTGCGGTTGCTACAGTTGCTGAACTACTCGAAACTCCGTATATGGCAGTTGTGGTATTAAAATTATTCAATGTATTCGAAGTACAATTGAGTGTCGCTCCTGTGTTATAGGCCCCAATAATAATCCCAGAGATGGTTGAATTGTTTGATAATCCGGTAATAGTATTGTTGCTGATGGTTGAGGTTCCGCCAATGTTTCCAGCATTGATTGCAGTAATCCCTACTACCCCTAATGTGAAATTACTCAACGTATTGTTTGAAATCGTTTTGGTCTGAAAGTTACTTACGGTGCCTAAATTAATAACTGATAAAATAGCAACTGAACTACCTGTAATATTCGAAAAATTATTGTTACTACAACTAATAGCAGCCCCCGTAAATGATGCTCCAGTACAACTCACTAAAGTTAAATTGGTGGTTGTGGTTGTAAAACCGGTAACAATACTATTTGAGTCGATGTTTATTGTTCCTGTTGCTGAGAGAATTACATTGTCAACAATCATAGCAACCGCTCCTGTAGTAGCTGCATTTAAATTGGTAAATGTATTACCACTAATGTTTTGCGATAAAGTTGCTGCTGTGTTGGTGATGTACGTATGTGCACAAGTTGTAGCTCCCGCATGTGTGATTCCTTGAATGTCATTGTTTTGAACCGATAGAGCGGCAGTTGCACCTCCGGCAGTATTATTGAAAACAATCAATGTTCCGGTGTTGGCTGCAGAGTAGCTAACCATTCCGGTTCCTGAAACGCCAAAACTGTTGTTGTTGAGATCAATAGTTCCAGTAACGGCTCCTGTATTGTTGATGCCTCTAAAAGTTGAGCCGGTTGATGAACCAGCGGCAAATGAAACACCTTTCACCACATTGTAGCTAATAGAAGTAGCAGTGTTTGCTCCAGAGTTACTAAAACCAATAAAGGCGTTGTTTGCAGCAGGGTTGATGGTTATGTTCTGAATAGTGTTTGAATTTCCAGAAGAACCAACGGTCAAGTTACCGGTAGCAGACGAAGTAATTCCCGTAAAAGTTGCCGCGGTGGTAGAAGTGCCCAGAGTACCCATAGTAATACTATTGGCGGGCGTAGTGTGGCCTATCGTATTATTGCTAATGTTATAAGCAGCAGTTCCGGCTACAGAAATTCCGGTAATGTTGAAAGCTGCGGATCCTAAGCTATTACCGGTAGTTACTGATTGAACAATATTGTTTTGAATGTTCATCGTGCCGGTTCCCGAAAGGTTGATGAAAAATATATTTCCACCTGCGGTTGAAGTTGAGAAAAATCCAAGAGTTCCTGTTGTTAACCCGAAGGTATTTCCGATTACGTTAACAGTGCCACTTCCTGTGGATGAAATTCCCTGAAAAATAGTGCCGGCAGCAGCTGTATTTATATTATACATGATTCCGGCAATGGTGTTGTTTTGGACTGTGGTTGCGGTAGTTCCGACCGAGAGCGAAATAGGAGTGAAACTTGTACCCGCAATTCCGTTAAACGGATAAGTTAACGTTCCTGAAGATGAACGGTATCCGATGATGTTGCCAGAAATTAAAAAACCATTTCCGGTGGCTCCAGTTGCAATCTTAATAGCTGAGTGTTGTGAAGCTGTTGTTTGTGCTCTATTGGCGGTTTGATAAAACCGGTTGTTGCTAAAAGTACATGTACTTGTTCCTACACCTACATAAACTCCTGCTGATTCTACCGTCGCATTGAAATAGTCGTAAATATTGTTGTTGGTAATGATAATGCCGCTGTTTTCTCTACCTGAAGTACCTGTAAAATGAATTCCTTTGGTCGGTAAATTCCCCCCGGCCGGGCCAATATTACAGTATGAAACGGTATTGTTGTCATTTCCGGTAGTAACGGCAGCGGCACCAAAAAAGATGTTTCCGGTAGCCGTTGCGCCCGGACCGGTAGCCGAACCTAAAATAGAACAATTAGTAATAACATTGTTGGTTGCATCGGTCAGAAAACGAATGGTACTAGTGCCACCCGCTGCTGAAGTACTGGTGTTGCTGATGGTTAAGCTGTTTCCGTTGGTGTTCAAGCCATCTATAGTGACGTTGTCAGCTCCGTTTAAGTCAATCAAAGGATTACTGCCGCCAGTATTACCTGTTCCGGTAATGGTTCTGGGGCCACAACCTCCCGGTTGAATCAATACTGATGTAATTCCGGCTACTTGATTTAGTGCGGCGGTGTTGGCTCCTTCGTTGATATCATTCAATACCGAAATATTAATCACACCTAAATGTGTACTCAAATTCATTGCGTCAAAAGCAGCTTTTAATGTGCTGTATTTGGCCAATAAAGTTCCGCCTGTGGCAGTCAATACAATATTCCCCGGAATCAGTTCACCTACAGGACTAATGCTGGCTCCGGCGGCATAACCTTGAAAAGTAATTTGCGCCAATTGTGTTGTGGTTAATCCGGTATTATCAGTTCCGACAAATATTTTAGCCCCTGAACAGCTATTGGTCCATCCGGTGATGGTCAGTGTTCGTCCGGCTGTCCAAGCCACAGCATTACTGTTGGCAAAGTTTAAGGTGTGGGTTCCGGTTCCGAGTTCAATAGTAGAATTATCGGTAAGGGTTAATGTACCAACGGTATCACTATAACCTGTAGTAGCTCCGGTACTGAATTTTCCTCCGTTGAGGATAACATTGCTTGAATTTGAAATCGCGTTGGCAACACCATATTGAAGCGTTCCCGCGTTGATGGTTGTGGTTCCGGTGTAAGTACAGCTGTTAGATAATCGAACCAATCCGGCGCCAATTTTGAGCATTCCTCCAGTGCCGGAAATTCCACCGGTAAAATTAACAGTTCCTCCTGCACTTACTTCATCAAAGTTAACGGTGTTGTTGTTTAAATTGATGTTGCCTGAATAAGTATGTGTGTTAGAGGTGTTTAAGGCGCCAATGGTTGCGTTGGCTGAGCTTGTTGGAACTGAAATATTGTTGGCTACCGTAGTAGCAGTTGAAGCATGACTGATGTATAATTTATTGACGGCTGTTGTTCCGTTTCCAACCTGAATCGGGCCTTGAATCACTCCTGCTGAATTGACCCATAATTCACCCTCTTCAACAAAATAACCGCCTGATAGCGAGGCCGGGTCATTATAATTGACTTCAACAATTGAGTATTGTTTGATGTATAAACCCACGCTGCCATTACCGGCAGGATAACTATTGAGGGTTAGTTTTCTTGAATTTGGCCCCCAAATATTAAAATTTCGGTTGCCGCTATTTAGGATGGGACGATTAAAAGTTAAGCCTCCGTTAATCGGGTTGATTTCGATTACAGTTGCATTTCTGCCGTGAAAAGGCAAGTTGAAAACTTGTGTGTGGTTAGGAGAGTAGTTTTCGATTTTTCCGTAGAAATTGATTCCGTTTTCATTGCCCACCGGGCCATCGGCATCAAACTGATTTACCGAAGGAGTATATGAAGCAAAATAGGTTAGATTATTCAAATCAATCCATGAACCATAGTTCAAATACATGGTGGTTTGAAAACC
The DNA here is from genome assembly GCF_018413465.1 of Flavobacterium sp. CYK-55. Lineage (GTDB taxonomy): Bacteria > Bacteroidota > Bacteroidia > Flavobacteriales > Flavobacteriaceae > Flavobacterium. The sequence goes on along the minus strand of NZ_JAHCDK010000002.1, from coordinate 378,589 downwards.
ACTGTTTTTTAATTGAATATTCAAATCAGTGGTTGCATTCCAAACTGCCGGACAAGAATTGCCAAACCAGTTGTCGCAAAGAGTAAACTCACCGATGGCATTATCGCCGTCCCAATTGTTTTGAGCATTGAGCATTTGACATAAAAAAATCAAAGGCAAGAGTCTTAAATAACAGCCGTAAGTATGTTTCATATTCTATGTTTTCTTTTGACACAAAATCCGACTTTTAATCAATTGATTGTCAAGTCGGACGAACTATCAAAATTAGAAATAAAAATCATAACAGACTAGTGTTTTTAGTGCTTTCAGGAATTTTCGCGGATATAGTAACAGATTGTTGAAATTCTTGAATGATAATTAAAAAACCGCCTCGATTGAAGCGGTTTTCGATGATTTTTTTATGAAATTAATATCATTAATTGCGATAGAAATCTCAATTTTTGCTGATTAATTTTTTGGCTGCAATTGTTCCGTTTTTGAAATAAATTTTAGCTAAATAATATCCATCAGAAAATAAAAAAGGCTCATTCATTTTTGTGTCTAGGATAGCTGTTGTTGAATAACGGGCAACTAATTTCCCGGTCATATCATATACTTCTACATTTGAAAAGGCATCACTAGCCGAAATTTCAATGGTTTTATTTTGAATTTTAGCAAAAATATTATGCGCAACATTTGAGTTTATACTAAGAGCAGCATTGGTAAATCGCAATACAAAACGATTGTCAAAAGTTCCAATAACCGAACTAAATGCATAAGGGCTCAGCTTTAAATTGTGTATAATACCCAAGAGTTTATCTTCAATAAAAATATCTTGGTTATCAAACAAACCATCAAATTGGTCTAATCTTATGGCAAAGTTGTCGGCAACTGTAGTTTTAAAACCTAAAGCTATTTGATCAGTTTGGTCAAAAGGCAGTGGTCTTCCTTGAATTACTAAATTTTGTTCCGGAATAATTGAGTAAAATGTGCTACTACTTTGGTCAATAAAACGCACACCGTCATAAGTTCGATCCCAGCCAATAGATGCGCCTTCAACATAGCCTACTAATATTTGATTAAATACACCTCCGTTTGAAATTAAATTCAACCAAATTCTGTGTTTTTCTGAGTTGTCATTGGTGCGTAGTTGGCGCTCTCCGGAGAGTATTGAAGCTGATTTAAAAAATTGACTGTTAATTGATGAACGCATAGTGTTTTTAAATACTACAGGGTTTCCGCTAGGAGCTGTTCCTGTGCTTCGTGTAAAAAAGCCTTGACCACTAGCAATATAACCGTTTGGTGCCGAACCTCCGGTTGTAGCTGCCGAACCTCTTGATCCAACCGGTCCTAAACTGTTCCATGAAGCATAGTCGCTTCCGTTGTAATTAATAACATAATCTCCGTAAAAGGGATCAACATAAGTGGTGCTTGGTCCGGAATTGTGTGTCCAGAAATAGATGGTTCCGTCAATCACAGCAGCATTGGCAGGATCAGTCAAGAAAGCTTGCGCATCAACTGCTGAAGGATAAGGATTTCCGAGCAGGTTGTATTTGTCGTTGTTGTTGCCCACCAAAGTTCCGTGATATATCGGACATGAAATATTACCATTGTTTGGTGTTCCGATAAAATTAGCAGTATAAGGAACTTTTACATCTGGAGTGAATGAGAATGTTTGCGGTGCTCTCACAATATAACCTTTAATAGGATTCATTATAGTTGCAGTGCTTTCAAATTGCCAAGTGCCAAATTGATTGGCTCCAGTTGTTGGAATCCAACTAAAAAACTTATCAGATAATGTATTGGGTGAAAGCATACCTAATGTGTAGTTAGAAGCAAAAGTTACCGGACATCCCCAATAGGTGTAGTCAAAACGATACATAGGCTGGGTAATTCGCTCGATATTTACGATCCCTGAATTGGCTACGTTATTGGTCTGAATGAGGCTTGCTCCGTTTTTAATCAAAAATTGCCCACCCGTATTAACTGTAACAGCATTGGTAACGGTTATATAATTGGTTGAATTAATCGTCAAAATTCCTCCGTTTTGAACAGTCAAACTGTAGGCGTATGCTTGGTATGATGTTCCGCTGATGATTGGTGCATTGGCCGAAGACGGAATAACAACACAATCAGATGAAGTAGGTACGCCATTTGGGGTCCAATTGGCTGCAATATTCCAATTGGTTCCTGATGATCCATTCCAAGTTTTTGAACTGCCAACGGTTCCGGTGCCCATTAAGTTTGATGACACGGCTGTACAAGATGCATCGCTCAAAGCTGTTAAGGTGTAATTGGTTGGTGTAGAAGGATTAACCGTAAAAGTATATGGATTTGTCGTATTTCCGGTAACGGTTATCGGAGTTGTACCATCGGTATAGGTAAAATTCCATGGCGCAGTACCAGTAAGCGCAATACTCATGATTGTTCCGCCCGAACAAGTGGTTCCTGAACCTGAGATTGTAGCTGTTGGCCCTGAAATAACAAAATTGGCTGCTGAACGAACATTTGGATTGTTAGGACAAGCTGCATAATAAGTATAAGTTCCGGGAGTGTTTGTATTGGTTAGGCCAGAACCTGTTACGCCCACCGGATTAAAAGGAGTTCCGGTACCAATAGGAACTCCACCAGAAGCGGCTGTGTACCACTCAACTGATCCGCCCACAACACCTGAAATAGTTCCGGGCCCGGTAACATTCCATTGAAACGTATTGGTGACTAAAATGCTGGATGCTGCATACAGAGTTGAAATTAAAGTATATGTTATTCCTGCCGTTAAGGTTGTGGTCATTTGAGGTTCAAAAGTGGTTGGGCCGCTGTCATCGTCGCCTACAACCCATGTTCCGCTGCCACAAACACCCGGATTAAACGGATTAATAACAATATAACCCATCGAATCATAAGCGGTTGTCGGAGCCATGGTAAATACATAGGTTCCTGTTGTACTTACCTGAAAATCCATAGATGTATAATTGGCTGTTAGATTAGCCGGATCAAATTCGCAAGTAGTTGAATTGTTCATAAAAATGATAGGTCGAATAGCCCTCGGGTCTGATGTGGCATCCCAACTGCCATTGATGGTGTTTCCTAAATTCATCAACCCTGTACAAGTTCCGGTTGCAGTTATGGTTGTGTTCCCGCCCTGACAAACGGTTGAGTTAGTTGTTACCGGAGGCGAAGCAATAGTCGAAAAATTTAAAGGCCCAATCCATACTCCTTGATTGGCTCCACAATTTGATCGCACCCAAACATAATAAGGCATTCCAGAGGTAAGTGAACTTAAATTGGCTGAGGTTATGCCAGCTCCGGTGCTACCGCTTGGAGTTGTACTGTAGGTGGGCTCTAGAGCTGAGGTAGCATAATAGTATTGATAACCACTGGTTGGTGCCGGGCTAGCTGCTGTCCAACTGAGGGTTGCGGTTGTAAAGCTTATTGATGAAACCGACAAGTTTGATGGGTTTCCGCTGCACGGAAGCGCCAGAACTGTAAAAGTGTAATCTTCGGTTTCACCACTGGTAATAGAACCGCATGCTTGTGGGTTTGTATCGGTAAAGTGTGCGCGTATTCTCATTCGATGATTGCCCACAGTGGCTGATCCGGGTACTGTAAAACTACCTGTATTTGCCGTGAAAAAATTGCCGGAGCCGTATACCTTTTCACCCGGGTCGTCAAAATCTAAATCGTTATTCCAATCAATCCAGATGTTAAATCCAAATGTGCCGCCTGAGTATGTTGATGAAAAATTAACCGTTCCATAGGGTTGTTGACTGACACTCATTGCTGTAAAGTTTCCGTAACCTGAAGCCGAAATCCCTGATGAGTTGTTGGTAATATTAGTTGTACCACCAGTAGTAGAAAAATCACTGATGTAGTAACCCGTTCCTGTACTGGTTGACGCGCAATAACCGTTATAAAAAGTTAACGGACTTGACCAAGAGCTAAAATTACCACTGCCACAATCACTTCGAACAAATACATAGTAAGTAGTATTGGTAGATAATCCGGTAACATTGGCCGATAAACCTGAGCTTGCTGTTCCTGCTCCAACTGGGGTTGTACTACTAGTTGAAACTACATATTGATATCCATTTGTTGGTGCTATGATTGGTGCACTCCAGTTTATAGTAGCCGTTGTACCAGTTAGATTCGTTGCGGCATTTACGGTTGGAGTAAGACAACTAGGGCTTAAGGTGACGCTTACATCATCAACAAACAAATACCAAATGTTAGCAGCAGATATTCCGTGAAAACCTACATAATAAATTCCTGTAGTGGGTACTAAAAAGTCAATTACTTTTTGTGTGTATGCTATGTTTCCTGTTACTACTGTAGGGCCAAGAATGGTTTGTGTCATTGCCGCCGATGACGGAGAATTGCCACATTTAACTTCAATATTTTCGTTGCTGCCAGAATAAACATAAGCTCTGGTGTAAAATGTTAGTCTATAGGCTGTTCCTGCAGTCATGTTGATTCCTTGAATATAAAACCAATCATCCATCGGACTGCTCGAGTTGTACTGAATACCCATTTGGTTTGTTCCTGAAAACGGAGTAACAGCTGTAGCGTTTCCGAGTGAAGTTGTGTTACAGGTTTTCCAGAATTGTGCATCGCTGTTGTTGTTTTGGACACTTACACAAGTCGGAAGAGCTGGTTGTGTTACACTGTCAAAATTCTGAAAATAAGGTACGTTTGTGGCTGTACAGGTGGTGCTAATGCTTCCGTTTACATAAGAACTCAGACAGCCATTACTGGCTAGAATTCTGTAGTAGTAAAGTGTACTTGAGCTTAAGCCGGAAACATTATATGAGGTATTAGGCGCGGCAACAGAAAAAGGAGAGCCTGCAATATTTGCTGTAAAACCTGCATCTGTTGTAACCTGTAATGTATAAGTAACACCATTAGCATTTCCGCCTGCTGATGAACCCCAATTGATTGTAAAGTTTGAAGTATTGACATTGCTTATGTTTACTGAACTTGGTGCTGCTGCACACGTTATATTGTTTCCGCTCAATACGGTTGAATTATACATCGGACCACCCGAACACGAAGTGTTATTGTATGCATAAATGTAATAATAGTAACGTGTATTACCTGTAAGAGCTGTTGCCGAAATGGTTGTAGATGTGCTGCTTTGAATAAAGGTTAATCCTGCTCCTAATGTATTGATGTTAAGAGCGTTGTATGTTGTTCCGTTGACAGGTGTTGATGGCGGAGTGCTACTGGTTGACTGAATGACCAAATAACCGTTGGCCAAACCTGTATAATTTGCCGAAATTGTTGTGGCTGTTGGTGTTAAGAATGACAAACTTGTTGCAGGACTTGGAGTGGTACACGCAGGAGTAGTTGTAACACACAATGAAAAAGTGCCTTGTCCGGTGGCATTTCCAAAACTATATACTCGAACAAAATACTGGGTTCCCGGAGTTAATCCTGAAAATGAATTAGTCTCAATACCCGTTCCTGAGGTGTTGTCAATACAACCAAGGTTGGTTAATGTTCCTGCACAAGTTCCTGAAAAAACTTGAAGAACGGCATCGGTCAAAGTGCCAGGGGTAACAGTAAGAACATGGGTATTGGCTGTTGCTGTAAATTTATACCAAACATCGTCATCAGCAGTTCCGGCACAACCCGCTTGCGTTTGTGTTGCGCCTACTGTGGTTCCTGAACTTGAAGTGGTACAAGTTAAGGTGGTATTGACAGTCAACGGATATGCAGTGTTGCAATTGTCATTAAATGCTGCAAGTGTGGTTGCTGAGCCTGTAAGAGCCCCAGACGAATTATAAACCGGACCACCCAAACATGAAGTGTTGTTGTAGGCAAAAATGAAATAATAATAAGTAGTACTCGAATTAAGGCCCGTATCAGTGTAAGACAAAGCACTTGTCGATTGAACAAAAGTCAAACCAGCTCCCAAAGTTCCGATGTTTGCTGCGCTGTAGGTTGTTCCGTTAATGGGCTGACTTGGAAAAGTACTTGACAAAGATCTAATCACTAAATAGCCATTAGCTGAACCTGAGTAATTAGCTGCAATTGACGACGCGGTAATTACCCCTAAAGTAAAACCACTAGCTTGAAGAGTTGGTGCATTACAATTTGGGAGTAGTGTTGTAGCTGATCCGGTTACATAAGAACTTGAACAGCCATTTTGTGCTAATATTCTATAATAATATGTAGTATTGCTGTTTAAGCTGCTGATATTTATAGTTGTAGAAGATGTTGTAAATGGTGATCCACTAATGTTTGTTGTAAAACCAGCGTCGGTGGTTACCTGAATTAAATAAGTAATGCTTGCAGCCGAACCTCCGCTGGGTACTGTCCAATTGATTGAAAATCCAGATGAGGTAATTCCTGAGGTTGTTACTGAGTTTGGAACAGCCGGACAAGTATTTGCAGAGCTAGTCAGTGCCCCTGATAAGTTATATGCAGGTCCGCCCAAACAGCTTGTGTTGTTATAGGCATAAATATAATAGTAATATTGAGTATTGCCCAATAAAGAACCAGAAGTGAATGTGGTGGTAGCTCCGGTTTGAATAAACGTTAAACCGGATCCAAGAGTTGAAACATTGGCACTGCTGTAAATCGTGCCGTTACTGGGTTGGGTGGGAGGTGTAGCACTAGTTGATTGTATAACCAAATAACCTTGAGCAGATCCTGAAAATGTGCCCGCTATTGAAGTGCTGGTAATACTGCTAAGAGCTAAGGCTGAGGCTTGGCTTACAGGCGCTACGCATGAAGGTAATAAAGTTGTGAAAGTACCCGGCGAAGTCCAACTGCTAAAATTTCCGGAACCACAATCGCTTCTAACAAAAATATAATAGGTGGTATTGGGAGCCAGACTTGTTAGATTAACAGTAGTTCCGGCAGTAAAGGTTCCGCTCCCTGAAGGTGTTAGGCTTGATGTTGTAACCACATATTCATAGCCATTAGCAGGAGGGGTACTGGGTGCATTCCAATTGATAGTTGCTGTAGTTGTGGTAATTGAATTAGTTGCCGTTAGCACCGGCTTTTGACAAGAACTAGGCGAAACGCAACTAACGCTAGCAAGCCAACCCGGAAAATTGTTTGCGCTGCTTGACCTCCATCTTATGGTAATGGCCCCCGTTGGATCAGATGAAGTGACAGTTCCCGGACTAATAACTCCATAAAATGCTCCTGCTGGGCAGTTTGTGGCATTTGTCCCAGCAGGTAAACCAGATGAAATTTGTGGTGAACTTGTGTTTGGACCATCGTAAATTACCATACCGTCTTCACCAGATTCAGTGCTAAAATTGTTAAAAACCAATTCAACTTTACTGGTTCCTACCGAAGGGGTAAAAGTGATGGTGTAATCTTTTGTAATGTTGTATGCATCATTGATACCGCCTTGGTCCATAAAATTGTAGGTTGTTCCGCATTGAATTGTTTGGCTACAATTACCTATTGCAGGAATAATGGTGTTTTCGGCTGCGTTGGTTGAGGTCCAAGCAATGTCGTCAATCCAACGAAAATCAGTCCCGCTAACCCTTTCGTCAATAATCTGGACATAAACATTAGTTAGTCCCAAAGCCCCCAAGTTAATCGACATTTGAGTCCATAACAAACCTGGTGTTACCGAACCTCTTGTAGTCCAAGTGATTAAATCTGGTGAGGTTCTAACGGTAAATTTTGGAGTACCTGTGGCAACGCCCCCTCTGCGGTGATAAAATGAAAATATGCCCGGAGTAACAATTTTAGGAGTAATGATGTAATCTCCAACGGCATCAAATTGCAATTGATTTAAACCTGAATAAGAATAAGTTGGCGGTACAGTTGTGGCATAAGTCATTGAGTTATCTAGCCAAGTGCCTCCCGAGCTTGGTATGCTTGTGCCAAAACTTTCAAAGTTTTGATAAGCAGTACATTGAGCCGAAATTTTACTAAAACTAATAAAAAAGAATATTGACAAAAGAAACTTCACAGTTGTAGAAGCGCTTTTTAGAATTGGTTTTTCTGTGCGTATAGGACGTACGCAGAGAAAGCCTCTGAGCTGCTCTAGTTGTATCATGTTTGAGATAAATTGAAAAAAGGGTTGGTAAATTTATAGTCTTTTTTCTATTTATCAGAAGGATATCTTTATAAAAATCAAAATTGTTGAAAACTATTTAAAAATCCGACCAAATGCATGTTTAAAATATAAATCTGCTTTTGGTGTTTGGGCGGCACTCAGAATCACACTTTTTTTCAAGCATTCATAAAAAAAGCCCCACTTAAGGGGCCTTGTATGCTATTTTGTAATCAGTTTTTTGGTTTGGATATTTCCGTCATTCAGGTGAACTTTTAACAAATAAATTCCATCCGCATAGGTAAATGACTCATGATGTTCAAGTATAGGAACATCAAATTTTTGAGATATAATCAATTTTCCGGTTAAGTCAAATAACTCAATTTGTTGCATAAATTTTTTAGAATCTAATTTTAAAATACCGTTATGAATTTGCGCCCAAATATTCGATTCCATTTGCGGATGAGTAATATTGAGTAGATTATTATTGTATCTAAGTACAAAGCGATCATTAAAAGTTCCGGCTCCAGAGCTAAATGAATACGGGCTTTGTTTAAGGTTGTGTACAATTCCGAGTAATTTGTCTTCAATAAAAATATCTTGTGTGTCAAACAATCCATCAAATTGGTCTAGGCGCACCGAGAAAGTATCGGCAGTAGTAGTCTTGAATCCAAGTTGAACTTGATCTGTCACATCAAAAGGCAATGGTCTGCCCTGAATTACCAGATTTTGTTCAGGAATAATTGAATAAAAAGTACTGCTGATGCCATCAGTAAAACGCACACCATCATAAGTTCTGTCCCAACCGCTAGAAGCTCCCGAAACATAACCAACCAAGATTTGATTAAATACTCCGCTGTTCGAGATCAAGTTGAGCCAAATGCGGTGTTTCTCAGTGGTATCGGTCATTAGTTTTTGAGCACTGCTCACAATCGATGCGTTTCTATAAAATTGATTATTCACTGATGAACGCATTGTGTTTTTGAACACAACCGGATCTCCGCTCGGTGCTGTTGCGGTACTTCTGGTAAAGAAACCTTGGCCAGCAGCTATATAACCATTCGGAACCATACCTCCTGAAAGTGCTGCTGAACCTCTAGAACCCACGGCTCCTAAACTATTCCATGAAGCATAATCACTGGCATTATAGTTAATGACGTAATCGCCATAGAACGGATCAACATAAGTAGTTGATGGAGCAGAATTGTGTGTCCAGAAATAAATGGTTCCATCAATCACAGCGGCATTGGCTGGATCTGTTAAAAAGGCTTGTGCATCAACTGCTGACGGATAAGGGTTTCCGAGTAAATTGTATTTGTCATTGTTGTTTCCGACCAAAGTTCCGTGGTAGATTGGACACGCAATATCTCCGTTGTTTGGTGTTCCTATAAAATTAGCCGTATAAGGAACTTTTACACTCGGGGAACTAGAAAATGTTTGCGGAGCCCGAACAATGTATCCTTTTATAGGATTCATAACCGAGGATGAAGTTTCAAAATTCCAAGTTCCAAATTGATTTGCACCGGTGGTGGGTATCCAACTAAAGAACTTGTCAGAAAGTGTGTTGGGTGACAGCATGCCCAGGGTAAAGTTTGATGCCAATGTTACCGGACATCCCCAATAAGTATAATCAAATCGATACATGGGTTGGGTAATACGCTCCATATTGATGTTTCCGGTGTTGGGCACATTGTTGATCTGAATTAAACTTGCGCTGTCTTTGATGTAAAATTGTCCACCTGATAAAACATGTACCCAATGGGTTACGGTAATATCATTGGATGAGTCTATTGATAAAATTCCGCCATTGAGAATTGTTAAATTAAAAGCAAAAGCATGATATCCGGTGCCCGTAATCACAGGTGAATTTGCGGCTGCTGGAATAATCACACAATCGGTTGCTGTCGGAACCAGTCCGGTTGACCAGTTGCTTGCATTACTCCAATCATTATCAACTGTTCCTTGCCATTGAAATGCACCACTAACGGTAGCAGTTCCGGTCAAATTAGCAGCCAAAGCGTTGCAATTTGCGTCGTTGGCAGAAACAAGGGTATAATTGGTTGCCGATGAAGGATTCACATTAAAAATATACGGACTGGAGTTGATTCCGCTTACCGTTACTGGTGTAGTTCCATCAGTATAGGTTACTGTCCAAGGGGCGGTTCCGGTTAGGGCAATAGAAATATCTGTATTGGCTTGACAAACGCTTCCTGTTCCTGAAATAGTTGCCGTTGGACCATTAATGACATAGTCAACAGCAGTTCTGACCGATGGATTGTTTGGACAAGCAGCATAAAACGTGTAAGTGCCCGGTGTATTGGTGTCGGTTAATCCTGAGCCTGAAACACCTACAGGGTTAAATGGACTTCCTGTTCCGATTGGCGTTCCACCCGAAGCAGCTGTATACCATTCAATTGAGCCCGAAGCTACACCGGCAATAAAACCTCCCGGAGGTGCAGTAACATTCCACTGAAATGAATTGGTAACCAATAAACTTGAAGCGCCATACAAGGTTGAAATTAATGTATAAGTAACTCCTGCGGTAAGGGTTGCTGACATCTGTGGTTCAAAGGTTGTAGGCCCGCTGTCGTCATCACCAACCACCCAAGTTCCGCTTCCGCAAACACCCGGATTAAATGGATTTATAACTATATAACCCATACTGTCATAAGCAGTAGTCGGAGCCATTGTAAAAGTATAAGTGCCGGTCACACTTACCTGAAAATCCATGGCAGCATAATTCGCGGTATTGTTGCCCGGATCAAAAGCACAAGTCGTAGAGTTGGCCATAAAGACTATTGGTCTGATTGCTCTTGGGTCATTTGATGCATCCCAACCTCCATTGATGGTCGTACCCATGTTGACTAGGTTTGTACACGAGGCTGTAGCTGATACGGTTCCGCTTCCGCCTTGACAAAAAGTAGTTCCCGTAGTCACCGGCGGAGCATTGAGTGTTGTAAAATTAATTGGCCCAATCCAAAGACCTCTGGTTCCGCCGCAATTAGAGCGAATCCATACATTGTAAAAAGTTCCGCTACTTAGACCTGAAAGAGATGCTGTTGTTATTCCGGCTGCTACTGAACCTGAAGGCGCAGTTGCCAGATTCGGAGGAGTTCCCGAAACCGAATAATAATACTGATATCCACTAGCTGGTGCCGGGCTAGCAGCTGTCCAGTTTAAAGTGGCTGTTGTAAAACTTACCGAACTAGCCGAGAGATTTGAAGGGTTGCTGCTGCAAGCTAAAGCCAAAACAGTCAGTGTATAATCTTCTGTTTCTCCGGTAGTAATTGTTCCGCATTGATTCGGATTGGTGGCCCAATAATCGGCTCTAATACGCATACGGTGATTTCCTAAAGTAGCCGAAGCAGGAATCGTAAAGCTCCCTGTGTTGGCGTTGTTGAAGCTTCCTGAACCATAAACTTTTTCGCCTGAATCATCAAAGTCTAAATCATTGTTCCAATCAACCCAAATATTAAACCCAAATGTTCCTCCGGTATATGCTGATGAAAAGTTAACTGTTCCGTAATATTGTTGGCTCACAGTCAAGCCAGTGAAATTTCCATACCCGCCGGCTGATAATCCTGAACCGTTATTGGTAATGTTTAAAGTTCCGCCTGTAGTTGAAAAGTTATTGATGAAGTAACCCGCAGTACTACCAGTGGCAGGACAATATCCGGTATAACAAGTTCCAGTAACATAAGCACTATTACAACCGTTATTGGCTAAAATTCGATAGTAATATGTTGTATTGGCTGCTAAACCGGTAACTGTTTTGGTGTTTGTTGGGTCGGCAATGCTAAATGGTGACCCAGCAATATTTGCCGTGTAGCCCGCATCTGTGGTAATTTGTAAAACATACGTGATTGCAGCTGCCGATCCGCCTGAAGGCGTTGACCAATTCAGAGTAAAGCTGCTGCTGGTAGTTACTGTATTGGCCACCGAATATGGAATATCAGGGCAAGTCACACTGCTGCCGCTCAAAGGTGCAGCAGAATTATAGACAGGCCCTCCGGAACATGCCGTATTGTTGTAAGCATATACAAAATAATAATAACGCGTGTTTCCGATGAGTCCTGTTTCGGCAATGGTCGTGGCGGCACTACTTTGTATAAAAGTTAAACCACTGCCTAATGTCCCAATATTTCCGGCATTGTACAGAGTGCCGTTTGCAGGTGCGCTAGGGGGTGTGTTGCTCAACGAGCGAATCACTAAAAAGCCATTTGCCGTACCGCTAAAAGATGCCGCCGTCGAGGTTGATGTGTTTGTGCCAACTACAAAAGCAGAGGCTTGAGCCACCGGCGCTACACACGGAGTTTGCAGGGTGGTTGTATTACCGGTAACATAGGCGCTATTACAGCCATTACTAGCTAATATTCTGTAGTAATACTGGGTGTTCGGATTGAGTCCTGTGACCACTTTGGTTACCGTAGGGTCAGCAATTGTAAATGGTGATCCAGGGATATTGGCCGTATAAGCCGCATTCGTAGTGATTTGTACTGTATATGTAACCGCCAAGGCATTTCCACCGGTAGGATAAATCCAATTAAGTGTAAATCCGTTGTGGCTCAAGCCTGTAACAGTCAGAGAATTAGGTGTGTTTACACAAGTTACTCCGCTGCCAGATAAAGGGCCGGATGTATTGTATGCTGGTCCTGCTGAACAAGCGGTGTTGTTGTAGGCATATATATAATAATAATAACGAGTGTTTCCGGTAAGCCCGGTTCCAGCTATGGTAGTTGCGTTGCTGCTTTGAATAAAAGTAAGCCCGCTTCCTAAAGTGTTGATGTTTCCTGCGTTGTAAATGGTTCCATTAACAGGTTGACTTGGCGGTATATTGCTCAGCGATCTGATCACCAAAAAGCCATTGGCTGTTCCTGTAAAACTGGCCGGTAAAGTCGTGTTGGTAGCCGTGCCAAAAGTCAATGCAGATGCTTGATTTACTGGTGCAAGGCAAGGCGTTTGTAATGTAGTCGTATTTCCGGTTACATAAGTGCTACTGCATCCGTTGTTTGCCAAGATTCTGTAATAATATACTGTGTTTGGATTTAAGCCTGTAATGATTCTTGTGTTGGTCGGTGCGGCAATAGTAAATGGAGATCCGGGAATATTTGCAGTATAGGCTGCATTGGTTGTAATCTGCAAAGTATAGGTAATCGGCAGTGCATTTCCACCGGTGGGTGTTGCCCAATCAACCGTAAATCCGTTATGACTTAGATTGTTGATGGTAACCGAATTCGGAACCGCCGGACAGGTAGTTCCATTGCCTGTTAATGGTCCGGATGTGTTGTACACAGGCCCGCCAGAACAAGCGGAATTGTTATAAGCGTATACAAAGTAATAATAGGTGGTATTTCCGATCAAACCGGTTCCGGCAATGTTGGTAGTGTTGTTGCTTTGAATAAAAGTTAGGCCACTACCTAGAGTGGCTATATTACCTGCATTATAGGTTGTTCCATTAGCGGGTTGACTAGGCGGTGTACTGTTTTGTGATTGAATAACCAAATAACCGTTGGCTGAACCTGAAAAACTTGCCGGAACCGAAGTTGAAGTTCTCGTCCCAATAACTAATGCCGAAGCCTGTGCTACCGGTGCCACACAAGGGGGTTGGAGTGTGGTGACGTTTCCGGATGCATAAGCACTTGTACAGCCATTGCTAGCCAATATTCTGTAATAGTAAATTGTATTTGGGTTTAAACCCGTAATAACTCTTGTTACTGTTGGGTCATTAATTGTAAAAGGTGACCCTGCAACGTTTACGGTATATGCTGCATTGGTACAAACTTGCAAAGTATATGTAATCGGCAGTGCATTTCCGCCGGTTGGAGTTGCCCAATCAACCGTAAAACCATTGTGGGTTAAACTGTTTATGCTAACTGAATTAGGTATTGCCGGACATGTTGTTCCATTGCCCGTAAGTGGAGCTGCAGTGCTGTATATTGGTCCGCCCGAACACGGGGGCGTATTATATGCAAAAACGAAATAATAATAGCGCGTGTTTCCGTTTAAACCTGTTCCGGGAATACTGGTTGAATTACTGCTTTGTATAAAACTTAAGCCAGCTCCTAAACTTGAAATATTTGCGGCATTATACGTAGTTCCATCAACAGGTTGTGCAGGCAAAGAATTTGTAAGGGATTGAATTACCAAATAACCTGAAGCCGAACCTGTAAAGCTTGCCGGTAAAGAGCTAGAAGTAGCTGTTCCAAGTGTAAAAGCAGTAGGTTGGCTTGGTGCAGAAGGAACTGTGCAACTGGGTCTAAGGGCTATTAGAATTCCTCCGTTGCGCTCGGCAACCGATAGGGTAGCGGCGCCATTTCCGGTGGCACCCACAGTTGCTTTTGTGGCCCATGCCGCACCGGCAGATGATTGATTTCCGGCTGCGTGTCCTACATCAAATAGTTCTGTCAATGCACCTGGCGATGTTGTACTCCATGCTCCATTGTTATACGTTGGATCGTTTCCGCCAGCTTGTCCGAACATGATGATTGCAGTATTTGCCGTAACTGTTGTTAAACCCGTTGCAACTACACCGGTTTGACTTGCTTGAACTGAAATAGTTCCGGGAGTCACATCAAAGGGTGTGGTTCCGTCAACACCAGAAAATGCTACGATACCACCTGATCCTGTATTGGTGCCCGCTCCGAGGGCAAAAGTGTAATTCGCCGGTTCAGTAGCTCCGGCCACTTTGTATAAAACTGCACCGTATCGTTGGGTTCCGCCGCCGCCAATAGCAACTCCGCTAATCAAGGTCCAGCCGGCTAAAGTAGGAGCATTAGTATTGTTTCCGGCTTTGGCAATATTCACCAACATAACATCGCCAGCAACTACTCCGGTGGGCTTGTTTATGGTAATATTAGTATTGTTGGTGGTTGATGTTGTTGCAGCGCCTCTCAAGGCAATTTGACCTTGGGCTGAGTTCGATACTAAGAAACTAACCGTGAATAAAAGGGTTAAAAAAAACTCTTTTACAATGGATGTTTTATTCCAAAAAGGAAACTTAGAATTGTAAAAATTCTTCTTCATATGGCTTAAGACTATTGATTTGGCATAACAAATTTATTTTGAACCATCAGAGCAAAATAATTTATCGGGTGACTAACCATTAAAATCGATGAAGTGTCGTTTTTCACAACGATTGTTGATAACAGCTTGCAAACCATTGTTAAATAAGTGTTTGCGAATTTTTTCTGTAAAGGAATTAATCTGTTTTTTACACTATTTTCAACTCTTTTTTATAAAGAAAAACAGCGAACTGAATTCGTCTGTGTTTATTTTTCTAATTTTGAAAACCAATCTTCGCTCATGAAAAAATGGATGTTTGTCTTATTGTTGATTTCGATGCCAATGCTCGGACAATCAAACTATGAAAAGGCGGTTAAGCTGTTTGATCAAGAAAATTATGTACAAGCCAAACCCTTGTTTCTTTCGCTTTTGAAGCAAGAGCCCAACAATCTGAAAATCATTGAATATTTGGGCGATATATCAAGTCATCAAGACGATTGGGATAAATCAATATTTTACTACGAAAAGCTTAAGACACTCAAACCGTCAGAGGCTAATTATTATTATAAATACGGTGGTGCACTAGGCATGAAAGCAAAGGTGGGCGGTAAATGGGTAGCTATCAGGCTTGTTGGCGATATGCGTGCTGCCTTTGAACGAGCCATACAGCTTAATCCCAAGCACATTGAAGCCCGATGGGCCATGATAGAATATTACTTACAACTCCCTGCATTTGTGGGCGGTAGCGAGAAAAAAGCTCAAGTTTATGCCAACGAACTCATGAAATTATCTCCTGTAGATGGTTATCTTTCAAAAGCACATATCGATGAATATTTTAAAAGATATTTGAGCGCCGAAAAAAACTATAAATTTGCCATTCAAGTGGGCGGTTCTAAAAACACCTACGAACGTTTAGCCCAACTCTATAAACAAAAGTTACATCAGCCGGAAAAGGCCAACGAAATACTCAGAGCATATTCAGAAAAAAATAAATCATAAATGCGTATACATTTTATTGCCATTGGCGGAAGCGCGATGCACAACTTAGCCTTGGCACTTCATCAAAAAGGCTATCAAATTACCGGCAGCGACGATGCTATTTTTGAGCCTTCTAAAACTCGATTAGAAAAAAAAGGTTTGCTACCTGCCCAAATGGGATGGTTTGCCGAGAAAATAACGCCGGATATTGATGCTGTTATTTTGGGAATGCACGCCAAATCTGACAATCCAGAACTCATGTGCGCTCAAGAATTGGGTTTGAAAATATACTCGTATCCGGAATTTTTATATGAACAATCCAAAAACAAAACCCGAGTAGTGATTGGTGGTTCGCACGGCAAAACCACGATCACTTCGATGATTTTGCATGTCATGCATTACCACAATATTGAGGTTGATTATATGGTAGGTGCGCAACTCGAAGGCTTCGACACGATGGTGCATCTTACCGAAGAAAATGATTTCATGGTGCTTGAGGGAGATGAATACTTATCATCACCTACTGATCTTCGTCCGAAATTTCATTTATATCAACCTAATATAGCTTTGATTTCTGGAATTGCTTGGGATCATATCAACGTTTTTCCGACCTATGAAAACTATGTAGAACAATTTGAGATTTTCATCCAAAAAATTACTCCCGGCGGCATTTTGGTATACAACGAAAATGATTCTGAAGTCAAAAGAATTGCAGAAGCAGCTACCAATCCGATCCGAAAATTGTCATACGCAACACCCGATTATAAAGTTGAAAACGGAAAAACCATGCTCAGCACACCCGAAGGTTATATGCCCATCGAGGTTTTTGGCGCGCACAACCTAAACAATTTGGCTGGTGCCAAATGGATTTGCCAAAACATGGGTGTAGATGAGGCTGATTTTTATGAAGCTATTGCATCGTTCAAAGGCGCCTCAAAAAGGTTAGAAAAAATAGCCGAGAGTTCAAATAAAGTGGCTTACAAAGATTTTGCACATTCGCCCAGTAAAGTAGCCGCAACGACCAAAGCAGTCAAAGAACAATATCCGGATAGAACTCTGGTGGCTTGTTTAGAATTGCATACCTACAGTAGTTTGAACGCCGAATTTCTGAAAGAATATCAAGGCGCGCTTGATGCTGCTGATGTAGCTGTGGTGTTTTATTCGCCAGATGCGGTCAAAATCAAACGTCTTGAAGAAGTAACCTATGAGCAAATTGCCCAAAGTTTCAAGCGTGATGATTTGATTATTTATACCAGTCCGCAAGATTTTAAAGCATATTTGTTTGGGTTGAATCTAGATAACTCGGCCTTATTACTCATGAGCTCCGGAAACTACGGAGGTTTGAATTTTGATGAAGTCAAGAATTTGATTCAATAAATCAAATTGTATTGTAAATAAGAGCCGCCATTTTTGAGCGGCTTTTTTGTTTTAATTATAAATTCTGTTACCTTAGGAGCTCATTTTAAACGCCATACAAATTATGTCTGAGAAAACTTTCTTTCCCATCAGCAGTTGGTCTGATGATGATAAACCGCGCGAAAAATTGCTTTTAAAAGGCAAAGCTACCCTTAGCGATGCCGAGCTTTTAGCCATTATTATTGGTTCGGGTTCTAAAAATGAATCAGCCGTTGCTTTGAGCCAGCGCATTTTGGCGAGTGTGTCACACAATTTAAACACACTGGGCAAATTATCTATTGCACAATTAACTGCTTTTAAAGGTATGGGCGATGCCAAAGCCGTGTCGGTTCAGGCTGCTCTTGAACTCGGAAAAAGACGCCGTGCTGCCGAACTTCCGCAATGGCAAACTGTTTCGTCAAGCATGAGTGTTTTTGAGCTGATGCAACCGGTTATAGGCGAGCTTCCGCATGAAGAATTTTGGATATTATATTTGAACAATGCGCATAAAATCATCCTCAAAGCACAGCTCAGCAAAGGCGGAATTACCGGTACTTTGGTGGATGTTCGTTTGGTTTATAAAGCGGCTTTAGAACTCAGCGCAGTGGGCATCATCCTAACGCACAACCATCCGTCGGGTACTTTGCGTCCGAGTGAGTCTGATAAGCAAATTACCAAAAAACTCAAATTAGCCGGAGAGCAACTCGATATCAAAGTTTTAGATCATCTCATCATCACAGAGCATGGTTATTTTAGTTTTGCCGATGAAGGAATTTTATAGCATGCATGGTTGCCTGAAAAAACTTCCCGATTTTTGTGCCTTTATTGAATCAAATTGAACAACATTCAGCACATATTTTTTGATTTAGATCACACGCTTTGGGATTTTGATACCAATTCAGAAAAAGCCTTCGAAGTTATATTTCAAGACTTGTTTCCTGAGTTGAATATCAATGCTTTTTTAATGCATTATATTCCGATTAATCAAGCGTGTTGGAAACTCTATCAAGTTGACAAAATTACGCACGAAACCTTGCGTTATGAGCGGCTCAAGCAATCATTTGACGCGCTCAAACTGCCTGTTACCGATGCTCAAATTGATTATATTTCAGAAGCTTATATCGCACTTTTGCCTGAGTTTAATCACTTATTTGAGCATACTCATGAAACGCTGGGTTATCTGCAGCAGCGCTATGATTTGCATATCATTACTAATGGTTTTGCCGAGGTTCAGTTCAAAAAAATGACTCGATCTCATTTGTCGCCCTATTTTAAAACCATTACCAATTCGGAGCAAGCCGGTGCGAAAAAGCCCAATCCGATTATCTTTGAACATGCTTTAAAAGTAGCCAAAGCTGATAAGCAACAAAGTATTATGGTAGGCGATAGCATTGAAGCTGATATTCTTGGCGCGCTAGATTTTGGAATGCAAGCGGTTTTTTTTAATCCGAATCAAATCCCATTAGAATTTGATGTTGTTCAAATAACTAATTTAGCCGAACTCAAAAAACTTTTTTAATGAGAAATTCTTATTTGATTATTTGCTTTTTATTGCCTCTTGCGTTAATTGCACAAAAAAGTATTAACAACTACCAAAAAATTATTGTTCCGAACAAGTTTAATTTCGTCAAAAAAGAAAATCAATACAACTTGAATGTTTTGACCAAATTGTTTTTTGAAAAATCCGGATTTCAAGTTTATTTGAATTCAGAAGTTCCATCTGAACTTGCAGCAAATCCTTGTGATGCCATGTATGCTTCAGTTGTTGAAAAAGGCAATTTCATGAAAACCAAAATGCAGGTTTTTTTACTTGATTGTAAAAAAGATACTATTTATAAGTCAGATGTCGGAACCAGTAAAGAAAAAGATTTTAATGTTAGCTATAATTTGGCACTTCGTCAAGCTTTAAACTCATTTGAAAAACTCAATTACCATTATGAACCAAAAGAAAATGAGCTGACTACTGATAATGCTACATCGACAATTTCAGAGCCTAAAAAACAACTTTCTGAGCATTTATATACTGCTCGTGCAACGGCCAATGGCTATGAATTACTTGATACCGAAAAGAAAGTTGTTATGAAATTGCTCAAAACTTCACGAGTTGATATGTTTACGGCTCTTAAATCTAGCCAGCAAGGAGCGCTGATTTTCAAAGAAAACACTTGGTTTTTTGAATATTATCAAGGTGAAAACTTTGTTTCAGAACCTATAGATGTTGTGATGCCGAATTAGTAGCCGTATTTATCTTTCCAACGATTTTTCAAAAAGGCTCGCAATTCGTTCTCTCGGGCATTGTTACCTGGTTCGTAGAGTTTGGTGTTCTGCAAAGCTTCAGGTAAATATTCTTGATCAATAAAATTGTTGGCAAAATCATGTGCATATTGATATTCTTCTCCATAACCGAGTTCTTTCATGAGTTTGGTGGGGGCATTGCGCAGATGAATCGGAACAGGTAAATCGCCGGTTTGTTTGACAATGGCTTGCGCCTGGCCAATAGCCATATAACTTGCATTGCTTTTGGCTGAACTGGCTAAATAAACGGCACATTGACTCAAGATAATTCTGCTTTCGGGATAGCCAATAGTTGAAACGGCCTGAAAGGTGTTGTTGGCCATAATGAGCGCTGTAGGGTTGGCGTTACCAATGTCTTCACTAGCCAGAATCAGCATGCGACGGGCAATGAATTTTAAATCTTCACCGCCTTCAATCATACGCGCCAACCAATACACAGCTGCATTTGGGTCGCTTCCGCGGATAGATTTGATAAACGCTGAAACAATATCGTAATGTTGTTCACCCGTTTTGTCATACAGTACGGTATTTTGCTGGACGAGTTCTAAAACTTTGTCATTGGTAATTTGAATGTCATTACCGCTGATGGCACTTACCACAAGCTCAAAAATATTGAGCAATTTTCGTCCATCACCGCCCGATAACCTAATCAGCGCTTCGGTTTCTTTCAGATCAATTTTTTTCTTATGAAGTTCGGTGTCTAATGCAATAGCTCTGTAGAGTAAAGCTTCTAAATCTGCTCTGGTAAAAGCATTGAGTACATATACCTGACAACGCGAGAGTAGGGCAGGAATCACTTCAAAACTGGGATTTTCAGTAGTGGCACCAATGAGTGTTACCCAGCCTTTTTCAACAGCTGCCAAAAGTGAATCTTGTTGTGATTTGCTAAAGCGATGAATCTCATCAATAAATAGAATTGGGTTTTTGCCGCTGAACAATCCGCCACTTTGGCGGGCTTTGTCAATCACTTCGCGCACGTCTTTTACTCCGGCATTAATAGCGCTGAGCTCATAAAAAGGCCGCCCGGATTCGCGCGCAATGATGTTGGCCAAAGTGGTTTTTCCGGTGCCGGGTGGACCCCAGAAAATCATCGATGAAATCAACCCGTTTTGCATCTGCAAGGTTAATGAGCCCTGGGGTCCGACCAAATGTGTTTGGCTTACATAGTCGGCAAGTTTTTGAGGGCGAATGCGTTCGGCAAGCGGTGTTGACATCTGATTTAAATCTGAAAAAAAATGATGCTCAAAGGTAATGTTTTGAGAGGCTTTATTCAAAAGGTTTGCCTGACAAGTTGCTGACAATATAGCATAAAAAGTTCTTTGGTGGTATATTTGACAATTCCGTGGCTCAAACCAATAATATGCAAGAACAACCTTTTAAATTTTCAACTTCAGTCATTTGGTTTCCGTTTTTAACGGTGCTGAGTTTGTGGATTGTTTTTTGGGTTGGAGTGCGATTTCATTTAGATTTAGAAACCTTGGGTATTTATCCGCGTGCCTTAGACGGTTTTAAAGGTGTCTTTTTGAGTCCGCTTGTTCACGGTAATATTGAACATCTATACAATAATTCGATTCCGCTTTTGATGCTTTTGGCAGCTATGCGTTATTTTTATCGCGATCAAACTTTTTTGGTTTTGGGCTATGGTTGGTTGCTTAGTGGTTTTATTACTTGGGTCATTGGTCGCGAATCCTATCATATTGGGGCGAGTAGTTTGGTTTATTTACTCGTGAGTTTTATCTTTTTTAAAGGAATACTCACAGGGTATTATCGCTTGGCTGCTTTATCATTTTTGGTTGTTTTGACCTACGGAAGTTTGGTTTGGTATATTTTTCCGAATGTAAAAGAAGGAATTTCTTGGGAAGGTCATTTAGCGGGAATGCTCGTCGGGTTGGTATTTGCCTATACCGTTAAAACACCTGATTTTGTCAAAGAATATCGGTATGATTGGGAGAAACCTGATTACGATTCTTCGCGAGATAAATTTATGCAACGCTTTGATGAAAACGGCAATTTTGTCAATCCACCACCACCGGAGCCTATGGTTGAAATAGAACCCCAAAGAAGCTTGCAATCAACTTCGGCTTACCATGAGGTCTATTATGATGCTCAACGAAATGTATATGTTATTCAGCCAAAAAAAGAATAATTAAGCGCGTTGACGAACGGTTTCATACAGAAAAGCACCACACGCTACTGATACATTCAGTGAACCAATGTTGCCAAACATAGGTAGTTTTCCTTTTTCGTCAATGATTTTTAAAACCGATGGATTGATTCCGCGGTCTTCACTTCCCATAACAATAGCCACGGGTTCTTTTAAATCAATATCGTAAATAGATTGATCAGTTTTTTCGGTTGCCGCTACGGATTTGATTCCGCAACCTTGAAGGTAAAACAAGGCATCTTTGATGTGCTCGACTTTGCATATTGGAACATTAAAAACGGCTCCGGCAGAAGTTTTTACCGTATCGCCATTGACCGGTGCTGAACCGTTTTTTGGAACAATGATGCCATGAACGCCAGTACATTCGGCTGTTCGGATGATGGCGCCAAAATTACGGGCGTCTGAAATTTGATCGAGAATCAACAAAAAAGGCGGTCTATCTGAATTTTGTGCTTGCTCGACCAAAAATTCTATGTCGACAAATTCAACCGGTGAAATACTGGCTACAGCCCCTTGGTGGTTTTGATTGGTTAATCGATGAAGTTTTTCAGTGGGAACATAGGTAAAATTAATATTCGCACGTTTGAGCGTTTTGATGAGTTCTTTCATGAGTTCGCCAGAAGCGTCTTTTTGAATAAAAACTTTGTCAACCGGTTTACCTGATTGAACGGCTTCCATAATAGCACGGATACCAAATATCTGATGTTCATTTTTCATGGCCCAAAGATATAAAAAAACCACCCTTTTGTAGGGTGGTTTTATTTTAAAGTCAATGAACATTAATATTCATCTTCTAAGAAACCTGTTCTTTTATGACCGGTATAGATGATGTCATATCCATCAGCATCATAACTAAAATGTGCTCTGAAAGAAATTTTGTCTACTCTGTGCCCCGCTTTTGATAAACCGGCCCCTTTTTCAATTTTTCCTTCCGTAATGGTAACTGTGCCTTGATCTGCTGCGATAATATTATCAGCATTGGTCGCGGTGAAAGTTCCATTTGAGTTAATAGTTATTTTACATTTAATCCAATAACCATTTTCATAATCATCAATCCACATTGTGTTATCATTGGCCGCTGTATTGTATGTTGAATGTAATGCATGCGATACAATTGCATGACCATCACTATCAGTTAAGTCAATAAACCAATCACCTGCAAATTGTCCTGTGTTGGTTCCGCCAGGATTTGGATCACCACCTTCATCGCATGAGAAAGCAGTAAATAAAAGAACTGCAAAAAGTGCTCTTACAATATTATTTTTAATCTTATTCATTTTGAAGGTATTAAGGTTGAACTTGTGTTAAGGTAGCTACAAACGTGTAAGCTGTTGGAGCAGCCCAAGTACAAGTAAGTACTATTTTTTTGGTTGCAGCGTCAACATTCACATCTGTGATGTTAGCAACCCCGCCAAATCCATCATTTGAAAGTGGATTGCCCGGGAAAGTGAATGAGTTTGTTGCAATGTCTACAGCATTGATAATTCCACCTGGTGTGATATAAGCCAGACCTAAAGCACGTCCGTATTCATACCAACCGCCAAATGCATCTGAAATACCATAGGTGCCATCATCATTTTTCCAGATGTAGATGTACTCAATATCTCTGTAGGCATTACTTGGAATTACTCCATTACGGCTAATTGTACATTTGTACAAACCTTCAATACTGTTTACTAAATCACCGTTTTTATATACAATCACTTTTCTTGTAGCGCTTCCGTCAAAACCGTCTTTGTTGGTAGCAGTATAGGTTACATTGTACTCATCAACAACATTAGCGTCAAGACTTCCGCCTCTGTATTTTCCTGTTGAAGATGTGGTGTATTCAATTTCGTTTTCACCTTCCATAGCGATGGCTCCTGGATCAACATATTCTCCACCTTTTTCAATGTAGATTGGATCGTCTCCTAAAACCGTTATAATTGGATAGTTGGTGATTCTTGACACACTCGCTGTGTCATCCTTGTCATCACAAGCAATAAATGAGCTTGCAATTATGAGTGTTAGAAATATTCTTTTCATAATCATTAATTATTTGCCCACCAAACAGGAGTGGTGATTGGAACTAAAGTAGGAGCATTTGGATTTGCGTTTCTCTCGGTTAATGGATAAGGCATTCTTTTAGGGAATAAACCTCCGGTAGCTCCATTAACAGAGTAGGTGATTTGACCCGGAACATAAGAAGGGTCTGATTGTGGAACGGCTGATGTTCTTGGATAACCGGTTCTGTTTTTTTCGAAGAAACCTTCAAAACCATTTCCAGGGAAACTTGCAATCCATTTTTGAACTATAATAGCTTCAATTTGTTGGTCAACTGTTCCAGCAGAAGGGTATGCGTAAGCACCAGCCAACAAGCCTCCTTCAGCTAACGAGTATCTTGCAAAGTTTGCATTCACAGCAGCATCGTATAAAGCTTTTGCACCAGTACCGCCGTTGTAACGAGCAGCAGCTTCAGCTTGTAAAAATAAGCTTTCTTCTTTACTCATAAATAAAACCGGAGTTGTTGCTGCTAATTTAACTACAGCGATTGTTCCAGCTCCAACAGTACTATTGTAAAAACCTTGATTAAGTGAGTTTCCTGCTAAATAGTAAGCCCCTCTTCTTGGGTCTGAATTTGCTGCAAAATATGAAGCAAGCGTTGTGCTCATTCTTAAGTTGGTAGCCACATTCAAACGACGGTTGTTGAACTCATAAAGCGGATTACTTTGATTGATTGCATCTGTGAATTGTGTCATAGCTGCATCTGTACTCAAGAATGTTACCCCAGAATTTAACATAGCTGTGATAGCTGTACCAGCAGCAGCAGCTCTACTGCTATTGGTTTGTCTCATGTAAATTTTGAGTTTCATAGTGTTGGCAAACTGAGTCCATTTGGTCATGTCTCCACCAAAAATGAAATCATCAGTTCCCGGGTTTGTTCCTTGTGACGCACTTAAATCTTTTGATAATGCATCATCTAAATCTGCAATCATCAAGTCATAAATTTCCTCTCCTGTATTAAATCTAGGAGCAAGAATGTCTTTGTTGTTTGCTTCTTCATATGGAACGCTTCCATACCAATCGGTCAGAATTTGTGATGCTTGCGCTTCAAGTGTGGTTGCAATAAGGTAATACTTCCAATTGCCACTAGCGGCTGCTTTTCTTTTTACATTTCTGATATCGCCCAATGCATCATACATACCGTCCCATACATAATTGTAATCAGCGGTACCTAAGTTATAATTGTCAATATCTTTATATTGGTTGGCCGCATTACTTTGCGTCCAATATTGCGCCCACATACCGCCGATAATGGCCATAGCAGCGCCTTCAGAACCGGCTAAACCAGAAATTCCCGCAGGTAATTGAGCTGATAAAGGTGCATTATCTGGGTTTAATAAATCTGGGTCACGATTGATATCCGTGTCGGTACTACATGCTGTAAATACCATGGATAAAGCTAAAATACTGGTTATATATTTTTTCATTTGTAACAATTTTTAGAAGGTTAATTTAAGGCTAGCGCCATAAGCTCTTTGTGACATATTAGCACCAAACTCTCCTTGCTCACTTAGTAAGCCGTCTCCAAATGTAGACAACTCTGGGTCAACATATGAATTGTCATCCGGTGTCCACAACGCCAAGTTTTTGCCATAAATACTAAATGATGCATTTACCAAACCTATTTTTTTAACCAATTTTGAAGGAACGTTATAGGTAAGTGATAAGTCTCTCAAACGAACAAATGTTTTGTCAATGATGTGCGTTTGCTCAACACCCGGATTGTTGTTTTGGTTCCAGAAATCTGTGATACGATCAAAGCTTACCGCAGTTGTGTTTTCTTCATAGGTAACATTACCGGCACCATCAACAACTTCTACAACAGAATTAGGAATGATGAATGGATTTCTTCCGTTGTAGGTAGTTTCAATACCGTTTCCGGTAAAGTGAGACAATTGTTTGGTGTAAGAGTACATTTCACCTCCTTGTTTCCAATCAATACCAAATGATAAGACAAAGTTTTTGTAGGTAAGACGGTTTTTAATACCCAAAACAAAATCTCTTTGCGCATTTCCAACATTTTGCTCATCGTCTGTAACCTTGTAGTAGCCTGTAGCAGGGTCAACAATGTATTGACCTGCAGCATTGGTTTTTGGAACAAAGGTGCTGAATACTCCCAAAGGTTCTCCTTTTACCGCATTGAAAGTAATACCATAGTTAGAGGCTAATTGAATTTTATCTACTCCGCCAGCAATATCAGTTACTTCTGACATGTTTTTGGTAAAGGTTGTGGTAAAATCCCATTGGAAATTTTCGGTTTTAACAGGTACTGCATTCAAAACCAATTCTACACCTTTGTTTGCGATATCCAAAATATTCCCTGTTTGTGATGTATAACCAGTTGATGTAGGTAGAGGTCTAGGGAAAAGTAGATCAGTTGTTTTCTTTGAATAAAAAGACGCGTCAAGATTTAATCTGCTTGTGAACAATCGAGTCTCAAAACCTAATTCAAATTCTGTTGTTCTCTCAGGTTTTAAATTGCCGTTTCCTAGGTTTCCGGCGAACTCATACCCGTTTACTCCACCCACTGGTAAGAGAATGTTTCCAAATCCCAATACAGCATTTCCTTGAGCTAAAGCAGATTCAGTTCTGTATAAATCGGTATCGTTTCCAATAGTTGAAGCGGAGCCTCTTAACTTCAAGAAATAATCATTGCTGTCTAGGGCAACATAACTCAAACTAACCGCAGGATAAAAATATGAATTGGCATTTTGAGGTAAGGTTGAAGTCCAGTCATTACGGCCAGTAACTGTGACGAACAATTTGTTCTTGTACGAAGCTTCAAGTGAACCAAATACGCCGAATGCTTTTCTTAAGTTATCGTTTTGAAGTACATTGGGTTTTACCGATGAATTCGAAAGTTCGTAAAAGTTTGGAATATCTAAATTGGTTATTGAAGCAGTTAAGAATGAACTTCTTCTTTCGTTTGAATTGTAACCTAACATTGCGTTTAAATTGATGTAATCAGTTAACGCAGTGTTATAATTCAACATCAAAGTCGCATCAAACTCAACAAATTCATTGGTGGTTTCAGTAACACCTCCCACAACCGGATTTGTACCCGCTAAAGCTTGTGCAGAACCCGGTTCATATTTAACAATGGCTCCGTAAGATTTTACTTTTTCGGTTCTGTAATCGCCACCGGCTCTATAACTTACCGAGAAGTTTTTGTTAAAAGTATATCCAACCGTGGTGTTTCCGTAGATTCTATTCCCCGTAATTTTGGTTCCGTTTTCATTAACTACCCAATATGGGTTAGATGCATATGGCGTGAAGTAATTGCTGTTGGTGTTGTATGGGTTGTTGGTATAGTCTTCTAAATCAACAACACTAACATCACGCGGAATTTGTAGCATTTCCTGGGTAAGTGTATTTCCTTCGCCGGCATCGTTTCCTTGTCCGGTATTAACCGCATTTTGATCTTTTTTTACATAAGTAAAATTGGCCTTAACGTTCCATTTGTCATTTGATACTCCACCGTTGGCAGAGAATGACTTTCTTTTAAATGAATCATTGTTGGTCGGAATAACACCATCTGAAGTTACATCAGAATAGTTGATTGAAAAATTACTGTTTTCACCACCACCACTCAAACGAATACTGTTTGAGAAGGTTTGGCCAATTTCGTAAAAATCACGGATGTTGTCTTTTAAAGCAACATAAGGCTTGATTTGTTGTGCATTGTTGATGATGGCACCCCAAGGGCGAATTTCACCATTAAATGCAGGCCCCCATGAACCATTTTCATTACTGGCAGTATTTGAGCTTCCGGCCCAGTTTGACCATGAAAAACCTGACCAGCCTTGTCCGAAATCATTTTGTAAGTGAGGAACTCTGGCAACTTCAGAATATTCAGATGAAGTGATGATTTCAACCCCAATTTTTGATTTGTTTTTGGCAGATTTTGTTGTAATAACAATTACCCCGGCTCCGGCTCTCGAACCATATAAGGCAGATGCGGCGGCTCCTTTGAGTACCGTCATGCTCTCAATGTTGTTCGGATCTAAATCGCTTAGCCCATTACCACCATCGAAACTACGGGTGTTGCCGGTTCTACTTGATGTGTCATTGTTGATTGGTGTTCCGTCTATTACGTAAAGAGGACTGCTTCCACCAATAGTTAACGAGTTGTACCCGCGAATTACAACTTTTGTTGATGCTCCTACTTGTGCAGGTGCAGTAATGTCAACACCGGCAAGTTTCCCGGATAATGATTCAAAAACGTTGGTGTTGTTGACTTCAGTTAAGTCTTTTGAACTTACTGTAGCTGTGGCATAACCCAACTCACGTTTTTGTTTTTTAATGCCGAGTGCGGTAACAACCACTCCTTCTAATTGAAGTGATTCATCACTCATTTTTACTTTCATGTTGGCCGCGGCCTTCATCTCCTGTGTTTTGAATCCTAAGAAACTAAAAACAAGTACTTGCCCTTCTTTGGCAGAAAGTTTAAACTTTCCGTCGAAGTCGGTTTGAATACCGTCTTTGGTTCCTTTAACCAAAACATTAACGCCTGGAAGAGGCATTCCGGCCTGATCCGTGACAGTACCGCTAACGGCCATGTCTTGTGCAAATGTTATTTGCACCATTAACACCATAAGTAGTGTTAAAATTCGATTAAACTTAAGTTTCATTGTGGGTAATTTTGAATTAGCCCGATAAAATTCTAAAATTCCTGTTAAATAACCTAATATGCGTGCATATTTTTTATCCACAACTTTAAAAAAAGGTTAAAAAATAGTTTTGAAACTAAGATGAATTAATGCGTTAGAAGCTTTAATGTCTGTAGTTTGATTGCTTCCGTTGGCATAAATCAAGTTCAATAAACCATTTTTTGTAATTACACCCAATCCGATTCCTAAACCGATTAAATTTCCGCTTTTGTCAATAGTTTTGTCTTGAAAGTAGCCGTAGTCGATAATTGTGTATAAATAAAAGTTGGGTGATGGAATATATCTGTACTCACTCAAAATTGAGTTAAAAAGATTTGCTTGAAGGCTGTTTTCGTTAAATCCGCGAATTGAATTGATTCCGCCAAATCTATAAAGCTCATTGGTTATATAATTATTGCTGTTTAGGTAAAAGTTTTCACTCTTAAGTGAGATGTTGTTTTTTGAATTTAGGTATATAATGTGGCTTGTGGTTAATTGTCCAAAAAACTGTTGGTCTTGGTTGGTCTTTGAGCTTCTTGATCCAGCTCCGATTTTTAAATCGATTTTGGTTTTTTCGGCAAACAAGTAATTGTCGGGCTTCCAATCTGTAAACTCAAATTCTGAAGTTACAAATTGATTACTGTAATCATTGAGTATTTGGGTGTTTTGATTTTGAATGTCGCTAGATTCCGTTGATTGGTATCCTAAATATAAGCGTGTGCTATAATTGAAAAAATATCCCAGGTCAAGATTGGTTTTGGTGTTTTGAAAAGTACTGTCTTGTTTGAAGATATTCAACTGCGCTTTAATGCCCAATGGACTTTTAAAGATATAAGGCAAATTGATGTTGGTGTTAAATGTTTTTTGGTCTTTTCCGTCGCTCTTCCAATACAGTGAAAAAGTTTCGCCTGATTTTAAAAGATTGTTCAGTGTCAAATCAAGGTATCCGTTTACGGTTAGTTTTTTGGTTTCGCTGTTGGTAAAACCTACGAAGCCTTCAAAGTTATTGGCCTTTGCTTTTTCTAGATAACAATAAATTTTGGTTGAATCTGGTTTGAAAAGAATTTCCGGATATCTGGTTTGTCTGATAAATCTGAATTTGTCAATCTCTGAGGCGAAACTTTTTAAATTTTGTTGACTAAAGATTCTTTTTCTGTAATTTTTTTTGAGTTGTTTTAAATGACTTGCCGGAAAATTTACGTCACCTTTAATAACAATATCGTCAAAATGTCTTTCGCTTTCAGTTTTTATCTCGAGGTTAGCAAATAGTTTTTGGTGGTTGCGTGTGATATTGGTGAGTTTGACTTGTGATAAAGCCCAACCTTTCTTTTCAAGAAGATTTAAGATTTGTTGTAAATATTTTTCTGTCTCAGAATAAGTGACTTTGACGGTGTCTGTTTTAGTGTCAATTATTTCGAGTTTTTTAAGGGGTGAATCTTTACCTATATATATATGCAACTCCTTTACTTGATTTCCAAGTTTTATTCTGAAAGCAAAAACCGAGTCATTCACTTTTTCTTGCCTGATAACTTCAGATTCTATGTACCCAATAGTTTGAAGTTTTTTATGGAACAAGTTGAATTCATCAATAATGCTTTTCAGGCTTTCAAATTTTGCATTGTATCCGATTGAGTCGATGCGTTTTTGTTCTACTCTGTTTTCGGCTATAATTTTTAGATATTGTTTTTGAGCCAGAGCATTTCCGGATAAAAGCAACATAATCAAAAAGTAAAAAAACTTTTTCAAAATCAATTTCCTTAGGTCAAATGTAACGCAAAAAACCACACTTTATCGTATGATGTAAAATGTTGAAGAATACGTTTGAAAATTAATGAATTAAGATTTGTTTTGAAAAAAAATATTTCTACATTTGCAACCCCGTAAAAAGCGGGAATTTATAACATAATATTTTTTTAGTATTAATTATGCCAACAATTCAACAATTAGTAAGAACTGGAAGAACCCAGATAACTAAGAAGAGTAAATCGGTTGCTTTAGATTCTTGTCCACAAAGAAGAGGCGTATGTACGCGTGTTTACACCACGACACCTAAAAAGCCAAACTCAGCGATGCGTAAAGTTGCGCGTGTGCGTTTGACAAACGGTAACGAGGTGAATGCTTACATCCCAGGAGAAGGTCACAACTTACAAGAGCACTCGATAGTATTAGTTAGGGGAGGAAGGGTAAAAGATTTACCGGGAGTTAGATACCACATCGTTCGTGGAGCGCTTGATACATCAGGTGTTGCCGGAAGAACGCAAAGAAGATCTAAATACGGAGCTAAACGCCCTAAAGACAAAAAGTAATCTAAAAACTTTTAAAGAAAAGACATGAGAAAAAGACAGGCTAAAAAAAGACCTCTTTTACCAGATCCTAAATTTAACGATCAATTGGTTACGCGTTTCGTAAACAACTTGATGTGGGATGGTAAAAAATCAACTGCTTTCAAAGTGTTCTACGATGCTATTGATATCGTTGAATCTAAAAAGCAGGATGCTGAGAAGTCAGCGCTTGAAATCTGGAAAGATGCATTGACTAATGTAATGCCGCACGTAGAAGTTCGTTCGCGTCGTGTAGGTGGAGCTACTTTCCAAATTCCAATGCAAATCAGACCAGATCGCAAAATTTCAGTTGCGATGAAATGGTTGATTCTCTATGCTCGTAAAAGAAACGAGAAATCTATGGCTCAAAGACTTGCTTCAGAAGTTTTGGCTGCTGCCAGAGAAGAAGGAGCTGCTGTTAAAAAGAGAATGGATACCCACAAAATGGCAGAAGCTAATAAAGCATTCTCTCACTTTAGATTTTAATTAAGATGGCAAGAGATTTAAAATTCACTAGAAATATCGGAATTGCCGCGCATATTGATGCCGGTAAAACAACTACTACAGAGCGTATTTTGTTCTATACGGGTAAGTCTCACAAAATTGGTGAGGTGCACGATGGTGCGGCTACTATGGACTGGATGGCTCAGGAGCAAGAGCGTGGTATTACCATTACTTCTGCTGCTACAACTTGTGAGTGGAGTTTTCCAACTGTTCAAGGTAAATTAATTCCAGAATCAAAACCATATCACTTCAATATTATTGATACTCCAGGACACGTTGATTTTACCGTTGAGGTAAACCGTTCATTGCGTGTATTAGATGGATTGGTATTCTTGTTTTCTGCGGTTGACGGTGTTGAGCCGCAATCAGAAACCAACTGGCGTTTGGCTGACCAATACCGCGTTCCTCGTATGGGATTTGTTAATAAAATGGACCGTCAAGGTTCAAACTTCTTAGGAGTTTGTCAACAAGTTCGCGATATGTTGAAATCAAATGCAGTAGCGATTACTTTGCCAATTGGTGAAGAAGCTGATTTCAAAGGTGTGGTTGATTTGGTTAAGAACCAAGCTATTGTATGGCATGATGAAACGCAAGGAGCTACTTTTGATATTGTAGATATTCCTGCTGATATGGTTGCTGAGGTAAAAGAATACCGTTCAATTTTGATTGAAGCAGTTGCTGAGTACGATGAGAACTTGCTTGATAAATACATGGAAGATGAAAACTCAATCACTGAGGAAGAAATCAACAATGCGTTAAGAGCTGCTACCATTGATATGGCGATCATTCCGATGATTGCTGGTTCATCATTTAAAAACAAAGGTGTTCAATTTATGTTGGATGCTGTATGTAAATATTTACCATCTCCACTTGACAAAGAAGGTATTCAAGGTATTCACCCTGATGATGCTGATTTGTTAGAAGAAGATCAAACTAAAATTTTACGTCGTCCAGATGTAAACGAGCCATTTGCTGCTTTGGCATTTAAAATTGCTACCGATCCATATGTTGGTCGTTTGGCGTTCTTCCGTGCTTATTCAGGTCGTTTAGATGCAGGTTCTTATATCTTGAACACACGTTCAGGTAACAAAGAGCGTATTTCTCGTATTTACCAAATGCACGCGAACAAACAAAACCCAATCGAATATATCGAGGCGGGTGATATCGGAGCTGCTGTAGGTTTCAAAGACATCAAGACAGGTGATACTATGTGTGATGAAAAACACCCAATCATCCTTGAGTCAATGAAATTCCCTGATCCGGTAATTGGTATCGCTATCGAGCCTAAAACTAAAGCAGACGTTGATAAAATGGGTATGGCTTTGGCTAAATTGGCTGAAGAAGATCCAACGTTTACAGTTAGAACTGATGAGGCTTCAGGTCAAACCATTATTTCTGGTATGGGTGAGCTTCACTTAGATATCTTGGTAGACCGTATGAAACGTGAGTTCAAAGTTGAAGTAAATCAAGGAGAGCCACAAGTTGAGTACAAAGAAGCCTTTACAAAATCAGCGCAACATCGCGAGGTTTACAAAAAACAATCGGGTGGTCGTGGTAAATTCGGTGACATCGTATTCCGTTTACAACCTGCTGATGAAGTAGATGGTAAAGTTCCTGTAGGTTTGCAATTTGTGAACGAAGTAAAAGGAGGTAACGTTCCTAAAGAATTTATTCCGGCTGTAGAAAAAGGTTTCCGCGAAGCTATGAAGCAAGGTCCTTTAGCTGGTTATGTGGTTGATAGTTTAAAAGTTACTCTTTTGGACGGTTCATATCACCCGGTAGATTCTGATGCGCTTTCTTTTGAATTGGCTGCTAAAATGGGTTACAAAGAAGTAGCAAAAGCTGCTGGAGCTGTAATTCTTGAGCCAATCATGAAAATCGAAGTAATTACTCCAGAAGAAAATATGGGTGATATCGTTGGTGACTTGAACAGAAGAAGAGGTCAAGTAAACGACATGGGAGACAGAGCTGGTGCTAAAACTATTAAAGCACACGTTCCTTTGTCAGAAATGTTCGGTTATGTAACTACTTTGAGAACACTTTCTTCTGGTAGAGCAACTTCAACTATGGAGTTCTCTCACTACGAACAAACTCCTTCTAATATTTCAGAAGAAGTAATTAAAAAAGCAAAAGGTAACGCTTAATTCTTAACAAGATGAGTCAAAAAATCAGAATAAAATTGAAGTCTTACGATCATATGTTGGTGGACAAATCATCAGAGAAGATCGTAAAAACAGTAAAAAGTACTGGTGCTGTAGTGACAGGTCCTATTCCGTTGCCTACGCATAAAAAACTTTTCACCGTATTGCGTTCTCCGCACGTAAACAAAAAAGCGAGAGAGCAATTCGAAGTAATGTCATACAAAAGATTGATTGATATTTATTCATCATCTTCAAAAACCATTGATGCGCTTATGAAATTAGAGTTGCCAAGTGGTGTTGAAGTTGAAATCAAAGTGTGATCATAAAAACATCTAGGTAAAAGTACCGGGATTTCGGTCTCGGTACTTTACTTATGTCTAAATCAAAAAGAATTTATTAATTATTAATTATTTTATATGTCTGGGTTAATTGGTAGAAAAATCGGCATGACCAGCATTTTCGATGAGAACGGGAAAAACATTCCTTGTACTGTAATCGAAGCTGGACCATGTGTTGTTACCCAAGTCAGAACCAATGAGGTTGACGGGTATGAAGCGTTGCAACTTGGTTTCGATGACAAAGATGAGAAACATTCCACTAAAGCGGCTGTTGGTCACTTTAAAAAAGCTGGAACTGTAGCTAAGAAAAAAGTCGTTGAATTCAAAGATTTCGCAACAGAACAAAAATTAGGTGACGTTATCGACGTAACTATTTTTGAAGAAGGTGAATTTGTAGATATTCAAGGAGTATCTAAAGGAAAAGGTTTCCAAGGTGTTGTTAAACGTCACGGTTTTGGTGGTGTTGGACAATCAACTCACGGTCAGCACAACCGTTTGAGAGCGCCTGGATCTGTGGGTGCATCCTCTTATCCTTCACGTGTATTCAAAGGAATGC
The DNA here is from genome assembly GCF_018413465.1 of Flavobacterium sp. CYK-55. Lineage (GTDB taxonomy): Bacteria > Bacteroidota > Bacteroidia > Flavobacteriales > Flavobacteriaceae > Flavobacterium. Next base: position 344,204 of record NZ_JAHCDK010000002.1, on the reverse strand, counting down.
GAATGGCTGGAAGAATGGGAGCTGATAATGTTAAAGTTCAAAACCTTAGAGTTTTAAAAGTGGTAGCTGACAAAAACCTTTTACTTGTTAAAGGGTGTATTCCAGGACACAATAACTCTTATGTAATCATTCAGAAGTAATGGAAGTAAAAGTTTTAGATAAAACCGGAAAAGAAACAGGTAGAAAAGTACAACTTTCTGACTCTGTTTTCGCTATTGAGCCTAACAACCACGCGATTTATTTAGATGTTAAACAATACTTGGCTAACCAAAGACAAGGAACGCATAAAGCTAAAGAACGTGCTGAAGTAATCGGAAGTACCCGCAAAATCAAAAAGCAAAAAGGTACTGGTACGGCTCGTGCAGGAAGTAAAAAAAGTCCATTGTTCAAAGGTGGAGGTACTGTATTCGGACCACGTCCGCGCAGCTACTCATTCAAATTGAACAAAACTTTGAAGCGTTTGGCTAGAAAATCAGCTTTGACATTAAAAGCTAAAGAGTCAAACTTAATCGTAGTTGAAGACTTTGATTTTGAAGCGCCAAGCACCAAAAATTTCCTTACTGTATTGAAAGCTTTGGGCTTAGATAACAAAAAATCTTTGTTCGTGTTGGGTGATACAAATAAAAATGTATATTTGTCCTCACGCAATTTAAAGGCGTCTAGCGTTGTAACTAGCTCAGAATTAAACACTTATGCTGTTTTAAACGCTAATAATTTAGTACTTTTAGAGAGTTCTTTAGAAGGAATTGAAGAAAATTTAAGTAAATAATTAGGATGAGCATCATAATTAAACCTATCGTAACTGAGAAAGTAACCAAACAAGGTGAGGTGCTGAATCAATTTGGTTTTGTGGTAAACAAGAAAGCCAACAAAGTAGAGATTAAGAAAGCGGTTGAAGCTGCTTATGGGGTTTCTGTGGTTTCTGTTAATACTATGAATGTAAGACCAGATCGTTCAGTTAAATACACTAAGAGCGGACTGATCAGCGGAAAGACGAACGCTTTCAAAAAAGCGATTGTTCAAGTACAAGAAGGAGAAACAATTGATTTTTATAACAACATCTAATAAGAGGCAGCATTATGTCAGTTAGAAAACTAAAACCTATTACCCCGGGCCAGCGTTTTAGAGTTGTGAATAGTTTTGACGCTATCACGACTGATAAGCCGGAACGCTCATTGTTAGCGCCGATAAAAAGCTCTGGAGGTAGAAATAGTCAAGGAAAGATGACCATGCGTTACACAGGCGGTGGTCACAAAAAACGTTATCGTGTTATTGATTTTAAAAGAACTAAAGCTGGAATCCCTGCTACAGTTAAATCAATTGAATACGATCCAAACAGAACGGCGTTCATCGCTTTGTTGGCTTATGCTGATGGAGAGAAAACGTATGTAATTGCCCAAAATGGTTTGCAAGTGGGTCAGACAGTAGTGTCTGGTGAAGGTGCACAACCAGAAATCGGCAACAGCATGCCATTAAGCAAAATTCCTTTGGGAACTGTTATTTCATGCATCGAATTGCGTCCTGGTCAAGGAGCTGTTATTGCTCGTTCGGCTGGAACATTTGCGCAATTGATGGCGAGAGACGGAAAATATGCTACCATCAAAATGCCTTCAGGTGAGACAAGATTGATCTTGTTAACTTGTTCGGCTACGATTGGAGCAGTGTCTAACTCTGATCACCAATTAATCGTTTCAGGTAAAGCAGGTAGATCAAGATGGTTGGGCAGAAGACCAAGAACAAGACCGGTAGCAATGAACCCTGTTGATCACCCAATGGGTGGTGGTGAAGGACGTTCATCTGGAGGTCACCCACGTTCAAGAAAAGGTCTTCCGGCTAAAGGTTACAGAACACGTGCCTTGGCTAATCCGAGCAATAAGTATATTGTAGAACGCAGAAAGAAATAATAAGATATGGCACGTTCATTAAAGAAAGGACCTTACGTTCACTATAAATTAGAGAAAAAAGTTCTGGATAATGTTGAAAATGGAAACAAAGGCGTGGTGAAAACCTGGTCAAGAGCTTCTATGATTACTCCAGACTTTGTTGGGCAAACCATCGCTGTACACAACGGACGTCAATTCGTTCCTGTGTATGTGACTGAAAACATGGTTGGGCACAAATTAGGAGAGTTTTCACCAACTAGATCTTTTAGAGGTCATGCTGGAGCAAAAAATAAAGGTAAAAAATAAGAAGTCATGGGAGTTCGTAAAAGAGAAACAGCAAATGCAAGAAAAGAATCGAACAAATCGATTGCTTTTGCAAAATTGAATAACTGCCCTACTTCACCTAGAAAAATGCGCTTAGTAGCAGACTTGGTAAGAGGTCAGAAGGTAGAAAGAGCGTTGAATATTTTAAGATTCAGCACTAAAGAAGCTTCACGCAAATTAGAAAAACTTTTGTTGTCTGCGATCAATAACTGGGAGCAGAAGAATGAAGGCGGAAACGTAGCTGAAGCAGGCTTAATCGTGAAAGAAATCCGTGTTGATGGTGGTATGATGTTGAAAAGACTTCGTCCGGCTCCACAAGGAAGAGCACACAGAATTAGAAAACGTTCTAACCACGTAACGATCGTATTAGGACAATTAGATAACACACAAAGCAATTAATAAACAGTATGGGACAAAAGACAAATCCAATCGGAAACAGACTTGGTATCATCAGAGGTTGGGATTCTAACTGGTTTGGCGGTAATGACTACGGCGACAAAATCGCTGAGGATTACAAAATCAGAAAGTACATCCACGCTCGTTTATCAAAAGCTAGTGTATCAAAAGTAATCATTGAAAGAACTTTGAAACTTGTAACCGTTACTATCACTACGGCTCGTCCAGGTATCATCATTGGTAAAGGCGGTCAAGAGGTAGACAAGCTCAAAGAAGAATTGAAAAAGATTACAGACAAAGAGGTTCAAATCAACATCTTTGAAATCAAAAGACCTGAATTAGATGCTTTTCTAGTTGCGTCAAGCATCGCTCGTCAAATCGAAAGCCGTATTTCATACAGAAGAGCAATTAAAATGGCCATTGCTGCTTCAATGCGTATGAATGCAGAAGGAATCAAAGTTATGATTTCTGGTCGTTTAAACGGTGCTGAGATGGCTCGTTCAGAGAATTTCAAAGAAGGACGTATTCCTCTATCAACTTTCAGAGCTGACATCGATTATGCTTTGGCTGAAGCGCATACTACTTATGGTCGTATGGGTATCAAAGTATGGATCATGAAAGGTGAAGTTTACGGCAAGAGAGATCTTTCTCCGCTTGTAGGAATGGACAAAAAACAAGCTGCTGGCGGAAAAGGCGATGCTCCTAGAGGAGAACGCAAATCTGTTAAAGGCGGAAAAGGTGAAGCTCGTAAGAGAAAGTAATTTTTAAATTAAAGAAAAATGTTACAGCCTAAAAGAACAAAATACCGCAAGGTACAAAAAGGTAGAATGAAAGGAAATGCCAATCGTGGTCATGAACTTTCTAACGGTATGTTCGGAATTAAATCAGTACACGAAACAGGTATGTTCCTAACCTCACGTCAAATTGAAGCTGCTCGTATTGCTGCAACTCGTTACATGAAACGTGAAGGTCAGTTATGGATTAAAATCTTCCCAGATAAGCCTATTACCAAAAAGCCTCTAGAGGTTCGTATGGGTAAAGGTAAAGGTGCCGTTGAATATTGGGCAGCTGTTGTTAAACCAGGAAGAATGATGTTTGAAGTAGGTGGGGTGCCATTAGCAGTTGCAAAAGAAGCATTGCGTTTGGCCGCTCAAAAACTACCTGTAAAAACTAAATTCGTTGTAGCCAGAGATTTCGAAGCATAATATTAAGCATTATGAAACAAAAAGAAATTAAAGATCTTTCCGTAGCAGAGTTACAGGAAAAATTGACTCAGACAAAAAAAACCTATAACGATCTCAAAATGGCTCATGCGATTTCTCCTATTGAGAATCCTATGCAAATCAGATCAGTTCGCAGAACTGTTGCCAGATTAGCAACTGAGCTTACCAAAAGAGAGTTACAATAATTAAAGTAGCTGAAAATGGAAAAAAGAAATTTAAGAAAAGAGAGAATCGGTGTGGTTACTTCAAACAAAATGGACAAGTCTATTGTTGTTGCACAAGTAACTAAAGTAAAGCACCCGTTATACGGTAAATTCGTATTGAAAACGAAAAAATACGTAGCACACGACGAAACAAATGACTGCAACATTGGCGATACTGTGAGAATCAGCGAAACGCGTCCACTCAGTAAATCAAAATGTTGGAGATTAGTTGAAATCATTGAAAGAGCGAAATAATTATGGTACAACAGGAATCAAGACTAAAAGTAGCAGACAACACGGGAGCAAAAGAAGTTCTTACCATCCGTGTTTTAGGAGGAACGAAACGTCGTTATGCCTCTGTTGGTGACAAGATTGTAGTATCTATTAAAGACGCTACTCCAAACGGAAACGTTAAAAAAGGAGCGGTTTCAACTGCAGTAGTTGTACGTACCAAAAAAGAAGTGAGAAGAGCCGATGGTTCTTACATCCGTTTCGATGACAATGCATGTGTTCTTTTGAACGCTGCAGGTGAAATGAGAGGTACACGTGTTTTTGGTCCGGTTGCGAGAGAATTGCGCGAGAAACAATTCATGAAAATTGTATCACTAGCACCTGAAGTGCTTTAATATTGAAGAATATGACAAAGCTAAAAATCAAATCGGGCGATACTGTAAAAGTAATTGCCGGTGACCATAAAGGTGCTGAAGGCAAAGTTCTTAAAGTAGACCGTGAGAAAAACAAAGCGATTGTTGAAGGGGTAAACATGGTGTCTAAACACACTAAGCCAAGTGCTAAAAACCCACAAGGCGGAATCGTTAAGAAAGAAGCTCCTATCCATATTTCAAACATTGCTTTGATTGATCCAAAATCTAAAAAAGCAACCCGTGTTGGAATCAAAGTAGAAGGAGACAAAAAAGTAAGAGTTTCTAAAAAATCTAATCAAGTATTATAGTTATGGCTTATACACCAAGACTTAGAGAAGAATATAAGAGTCGCGTAGTCGCTGCTCTTAAAGAAGAATTCGCATACAAAAATGTAATGCAGGTTCCTAGATTAGAGAAAATTGTTGTAAGCAAAGGAGTTGGTGCAGCGGTTTCTGACAAGAAATTGATTGATTATGCTGTTGACGAGTTGACAAAAATCACAGGTCAAAAAGCGGTAGCTACGATTTCTAAAAAAGACGTTGCTTCTTTCAAATTGAGAAAAGGAATGCCAATTGGTGCCAAAGTTACTTTGCGCGGCGATAGAATGTATGAATTCCTTGATCGTTTGATTACTTCAGCTTTGCCACGTGTACGTGACTTCGGCGGAATCAAAGCTACTGGTTTTGACGGAAGAGGTAACTACAACTTGGGTGTATTGGAGCAAATTATCTTCCCTGAAATTGACATTGATAAAGTGAACAAAATCTCAGGTATGGATATTACTTTTGTAACCAATGCTCAAACAGACAAAGAAGCAAAATCATTATTAGCTGAACTAGGATTACCTTTTAAAAAGAATTAAGATATGGCTAAAGAATCAATGAAAGCCCGTGAGGTAAAAAGAGCTAAAACGGTTGCTAAATACGCTGAGAAAAGAAAAGCTTTAATTGAAGCCGGAGATTATGAAGGCTTACAAAAGTTACCTAAAAACGCTTCGCCAGTTCGTATGCACAATCGTTGCAAACTTACCGGTAGACCAAGAGGTTATATGCGTCAGTTTGGTATCTCGCGTGTAACGTTCCGTGAAATGGCCAATCAAGGGTTAATTCCAGGAGTAAAAAAAGCCAGCTGGTAACAGTTGGCATTGCCTTTTGATAAAGGTAAAGTAAATAACAGAGTATAATTGGTAGCAGGTTCGAAGAAATAGTTTCTATTGAAAACCACTACCGCAAATCAATAAACATGTATACAGATCCAATTGCGGATTATTTGACAAGAATCAGAAACGCTGTGGCAGCAAACCACAAAGTTGTTGAGATTCCTGCTTCTAATCTGAAAAAAGAAATCACAAAAATCTTGTTTGATCAAGGTTACATCTTAAGTTACAAGTTTGAACAGAATACCGTTCAGGGTTCTATCAAAATTGCTTTGAAGTATGATAAAGATACTAAAGAGCCTGTAATCAAAGATATTCAAAGAATTAGTAAACCGGGTTTACGTAAGTATGCTGGCGCTGCCAAATTGCCTAGAATCCTTAATGGATTAGGTATAGCAATCGTTTCAACTTCTAAAGGTTTGATGACCGGAAAGCAAGCGAAACAATTGAACGTGGGTGGTGAGTTAATTTGCTACGTATACTAATATTTAAAGACGAAGAAAGATGTCAAGAATAGGTAAAAACCCCATCACAATCCCTGCAGGTGTTACTGTAGAGGTTACTGATTCAAACGTAACCGTAAAAGGGAAATTAGGTCAACTATCACAAGATTACTCAGATGTAACTGTAAAAGTTGAAGAAGGTAGCGTTCTCGTTGAGCGTTCTTCTGACCACAAAGATCAAAGAGCAAAACACGGTTTGTACCGTGCGCTAATCAACAACATGATTACCGGTGTATCTGTTGGTTTCACCAAAGAACTTGAATTGGTTGGAGTAGGTTATAGAGCTTCAAACCAAGGACAGAAATTGGATTTGGCTTTAGGTTTTTCACACAACATTGTTTTAGAAATCGCTCCAGAAGTAAAATTGGAAACCATTTCTGAAAAAGGTAAAAACCCAATTGTAAAACTAACTTCTCACGATAGACAATTGTTGGGTCAAGTTTCTGCTAAAATCAGAAGCTTCCGTAAACCGGAGCCATACAAAGGAAAAGGAGTTAAGTTTGTAGACGAAGTATTAAGAAGAAAAGCAGGTAAATCAGCTTAAAAAAGATAACATTATGTCATTAACAAAATCTGATAGAAGACAGAGAATTAGATTCAGAATTAGAAAGATAGTTAGCGGTACTGCTGCTAAACCAAGACTTTCTGTGTTCAGAAGCAATAAAGAGATCTATGCACAACTTATCGACGATGTGAATGGAGTTACTTTGGCAGCTGCCTCTTCAAGAGAAAAAGGAGTAAATAAAGGAACTAACGTTGAAGTTGCAGGTGCAGTTGGAAAACTCATCGCAGAGAAAGCGTTGAAAGCTGGGGTTGATACAGTTACTTTCGATAGAGGAGGTTATTTATACCACGGCCGTATTAAATCACTAGCTGAAGGCGCAAGAGAAGCCGGGCTTAAATTCTAATATTATCATGTCTAATAAGTATAAAAACATAGAAATAGTAAAACCCATCGGTCTTGAATTAAAAGATCGTTTGGTAGCGGTAAATCGTGTTACTAAAGTAACTAAAGGTGGTAGAGCATTTGGCTTTTCTGCTATTGTTGTAGTAGGCGATGAGCACGGTGTAGTAGGTCACGGTTTAGGTAAATCTAAAGACGTTTCTGAGGCGATTGCTAAAGCAGTTGAAGATGCTAAGAAAAACTTGGTGCGTATTCCACTTGCTGGTCAATCAGTTCCACACGAACAAAAAGGTAAATTTGGCGGAGCACGTGTATTTTTGATGCCAGCTTCTCACGGTACCGGAGTAATTGCCGGTGGTGCAGTTCGTGCCGTACTTGAGTCAGTGGGTATTCACGATGTATTGTCAAAATCACAAGGATCATCTAATCCACACAACGTGGTAAAAGCTACGTTTGATGCTTTGATGCAAATGAGAAGCGCTCATACGGTTGCCAAACAAAGAGGTGTTTCTTTAGAGAAAGTATTTAAAGGTTAATTCACAAGGAGAAATTATGGCTAAATTATTAGTAAAACAAATCAGAAGCAAAATCAACTGCCCATTGACTCAAAAAAGAGGTTTGGAAGCATTAGGATTGCGCAAAATGGGTCAGGTAGTTGAACACGATTCAAATCCTGCCATCCTTGGAATGATAAATAAAGTTAAACACTTAGTTTCCGTTGAGGAAGTTAAATAAAAATCATAGTTATGAATTTAAGTAACTTACAACCAGCTGAAGGTTCAACGCACAATCAGAATAAAAGAGTAGGACGCGGAGAAGGTTCTGGAAAAGGGGGCACTGCTGCAAGAGGTCACAAAGGAGCTAAGTCTCGTTCGGGTTATTCTAAAAAGATTGGTTTTGAAGGTGGTCAAATGCCGCTTCAAAGACGTGTTCCTAAGTTTGGATTCAAAAACATCAATCGTGTAGAATATCAAGGTGTTAATCTAGATACATTACAAGCTTTAGTTGACAACGGAATGGTTACCGATACAGTAGATATGTCTGTATTTGTGACCAATCGCTTAGCTACCAAAAACGAAGTTGTAAAAATTTTGGGTAGAGGTGAATTGAAAGCTAAATTAAAAGTATCTGCTCACAAGTTTACTGCCACTGCAAAAGCTGCTATTGAAGCTGCTGGTGGAGAAGCTGTAACCCTATAATTTTCTTACGATGAAGAAGTTTTTTGAATCATTAGCCAATGTTTGGAAAATCGAGGAGCTGAAAAACAGAATCCTTTTCACTTTAGGACTTTTGTTGGTGTACCGTTTTGGTGCGCACGTTACCCTTCCGGGTATTGATGCATCACAATTGCACAGTCTGGCAGGTCAAACCAAAAATGGTATTGGTTCAATTTTGGACATGTTTACCGGGGGAGCTTTCTCAAAAGCTTCAGTATTTGCCTTGGGTATCATGCCGTATATTTCTGCTTCGATTGTAGTTCAGCTTATGGGAATTGCGATTCCATATTTGCAAAAACTTCAAAAGGACGGAGAGAGCGGTAGAAAAAAACTCAACCAAATTACCCGTTGGTTGACCATTGTAATTACATTGGTTCAAGGCCCTGGTTACATTTACAATTTGTACAGAACCATTCCTTCAAGTGCATTCTTGTTAGGTTTTGACTCATTCAGTTTCTTGTTCTCATCGGTATTGATCTTGACCACCGGAACTATTTTCGCGATGTGGTTGGGTGAGAAAATTACAGATAAAGGAATCGGAAATGGTATTTCGCTTTTGATTATGGTGGGTATTTTGGCTCGCCTTCCACAAGCATTTATCCAAGAGTTTACTTCAACTATTACTAATAATAACGGTGGACCAATGTTGTTGGTGCTTGAAGTTATTATTTGGTTGTTGGTCATTATTGCCTGTGTATTGTTGGTTATGGCTGTTCGAAGAATTCCGGTTCAATACGCACGTCGTACAACTACAGGTGATTTTGAACAAGATATGATGGGCGGAAACAGACAATGGATTCCATTGAAATTGAATGCTGCCGGTGTTATGCCAATCATCTTTGCTCAAGCCATTATGTTCATTCCTGCAGCTCTTGCTGGTTTGTCTCAAACTGAGACATCTCAATCAGTTGCGGCTGCGTTTAGTGATATGTTTGGTTTTTGGTATAATTTTGTTTTTGCTTCATTGATTGTAATCTTTACATTCTTTTACACTGCAATTACAGTTCCTACCAATAAAATGGCCGATGATTTAAAAAGAAGCGGTGGATTTATTCCCGGAATTCGTCCCGGAGTTGAAACCTCTGATTATCTAGATCACATTATGTCCTTAATTACATTCCCTGGTTCATTATTCCTTGCTTTAATTGCTGTGTTCCCAGCTATTATAGTTGGTTTGGGTGTACAACAATCATGGGCTATGTTCTTCGGAGGCACGTCTTTGATTATTATGGTTGGTGTTGCGATTGATACCATCCAACAGATCAATTCATATTTGTTGAACAAGCATTATGATGGTTTGATGAAGAGCGGTAAAAACAGAAAAGCAGTAGCTTAATATGGCAAAGCAATCAGCAATAGAACAAGACGGATCAATCATTGAAGCATTGTCCAATGCAATGTTTCGCGTAGAATTAGAAAATGGACACGTTGTAATTGCGCACATTTCAGGTAAAATGCGTATGCATTATATCAAGTTGCTTCCAGGCGACAAAGTTAAACTTGAAATGAGCCCTTACGATTTGTCAAAAGCAAGAATTACTTACAGATACTAAAATATTAAAAAAGATGAAAGTAAGAGCATCAGTAAAGAAACGTAGTGCCGAGTGCATCATCGTTCGTAGAAAAGGAAGATTATACGTAATCAACAAAAAGAATCCTAGATTCAAACAAAGACAAGGATAATTATGGCAAGAATAGCAGGGGTAGACATCCCAAAAAACAAAAGAGGAGTTATCGCTTTGACCTATATCTTCGGAATTGGAAAAAGCCGTGCTAGCGAAATTTTGGCTCAAGCTAACGTTAGCGAAGACATCAAAGTTCAAGAATGGAATGATGAGCAAATCGGTGCTATCCGTGATGCAGTTTCACAATTCAAAATTGAAGGTGAATTGCGCTCAGAAACTTCATTAAACATCAAACGTCTCATGGACATCGGATGTTACAGAGGAATCCGTCACAGATCTGGTCTTCCGCTTAGAGGTCAAAGAACCAAAAACAACTCTAGAACGAGAAAAGGTAAGAGAAAAACTGTTGCTAACAAGAAAAAAGCAACTAAATAATAAGTAATAATATGGCTAAAGCAACTACAAAAAAGCGTAAAGTTATCGTTGAGTCAACGGGTGAAGCTCATATTAGTGCCACTTTCAACAACATCATTATTTCACTCACCAACAAAAAAGGTGAAGTGATTTCTTGGTCTTCTGCCGGTAAAATGGGATTCAGAGGTTCTAAAAAGAACACTCCTTATGCTGCGCAAATGGCTGCTGAAGATTGCAGCAAAGTAGCTCTTGAGGCTGGACTTAAGAAAGTAAAAGTGTATGTGAAAGGACCGGGTAACGGACGTGAGTCTGCGATTCGTTCAATTCACAACGGTGGTATTGAAGTAACTGAAATCATTGACGTTACACCTATGCCGCACAACGGATGTCGTCCTCCTAAAAGACGTAGAGTTTAATACTCAAAATTTATAGTATAACCTAGGCAGGTTCTCGATTATCGAAGGATAAGACCTGAATTCATAATCGCTGCCTTAAACAATTTAAAATGGCAAGATATACTGGTCCAAAAACAAAAATCGCCCGTAAGTTTGGCGAAGCTATTTTCGGAGATGACAAAGCCTTCGAAAAAAGAAATTACCCTCCAGGACAACACGGTTTGGCTAAAAAGAGAGGTAAAAAATCTGAGTACGCTGTCCAATTGATGGAGAAGCAAAAAGCAAAATATACCTACGGAATCCTTGAAAAACAATTCCGTGGATTGTTCGAAAAAGCATCAGCTGCTCGTGGAGTAACTGGTGAAGTTTTGATTCAACTTTGCGAAAGCCGTTTAGACAACGTAGTATTCAGAATGGGTATTGCTTCTTCAAGAAGAGCTGCCCGTCAAATCGTTTCTCACCGTCACATTACGGTAAATGGTGAAGTGGTCAACATCCCTTCATACCAATTGAAACCTGGCGATAAAGTTGCCGTTCGTGAAAAATCAAAATCATTGGAATCAATTGAGCGTTCATTGTCAAATTCTGCACATGTATATGAGTGGATTACTTGGAACAATGACACCAAAGAAGGAACATTCGTTTCTGTTCCTGCTAGATTGCAGATTCCTGAAAATATCAAGGAACAACTCATCGTCGAATTGTACAACAAATAATAACTAAGACGTAACTATGGCATTATTTAATTTTCAGAAGCCCGATAAAGTGATCATGATCGATTCTACCGATTTTGAAGGTAAATTTGAATTCAGACCTTTAGAACCTGGTTACGGATTGACTGTGGGCAACGCACTCAGAAGAGTTATGCTTTCTGCTTTAGAAGGCTATGCAATTACTTCTGTTCGTATTGAAGGCGTTGACCATGAGTTCTCTACAATTTCTGGAGTTGTTGAAGATGTTACCGAAATCATCTTGAATTTGAAACAAGTTCGTTTCAAACGTCAAATCGAAGATGTCGATAACGAATCTGTGACTATTTCGGTTACAGGAAAAGACCAACTAACAGCGGGCGATTTCCAAAAATTCATTTCTGGTTTCCAAGTATTGAATCCTGAATTGGTGATCTGCAACATGGATAGCAAAATCAAGCTCAACATCGAATTGACGATTGAAAAAGGGCGCGGTTATGTATCTGCAGAAGAGAACAAAAAGCAAAATGCTGCTATTGGTACTATCTTTACCGATTCAATCTATACTCCGGTAATCAATGTGAAGTACGCGATCGAAAACTTCCGTGTGGAGCAAAAAACGGATTACGAAAAACTGATTTTCGAAATCAAGACCGACGGTTCGATCAATCCGAAAGACGCCTTGACAGAAGCTGCCAAAGTATTGATTCACCACTTCATGTTGTTCTCTGATGAGCGCATTACCCTTGAGGCTGATGAAATCGCACAAACAGAATCATATGATGAAGAATCATTGCACATGAGACAATTGCTCAAAACCAAATTGGTTGATATGGACTTGTCAGTGCGTGCCTTGAACTGTTTGAAAGCAGCTGAAGTAGAGACTTTAGGTGACTTGGTATCGTTCAACAAAAATGACTTGATGAAGTTCCGCAACTTCGGTAAAAAATCTTTGACAGAACTGGATGAATTAGTTGCTGTGAAGAATTTAACTTTCGGAATGGACTTATCAAAATACAAATTAGACAAAGATTAATCTAAGCCCACTGAGGTTTAAATTTTACAGAAATGAGACACGGAAAGAAAATAAATCACTTAAGCAGACAGTCTGGACACAGAAAAGCTATGTTGGCTAATATGGCTTGTTCATTGATCGAGCACAAGCGCATCAATACGACTGTTGCTAAAGCTAAGGCCTTAAAACAATATGTTGAGCCTTTGATTACAAAATCAAAAGAAGATACTACGCACAATCGTCGTATCGTGTTCTCTTACTTGAAAAGCAAATATGCGGTAACAGATTTGTTCCGCGATGTAGCAGCTAAAGTAGGAGATCGTCCGGGTGGTTACACTCGTATCATCAAGTTGGGGAATCGTCTAGGAGATAACGCTGATATGGCGATGATCGAATTAGTTGACTTCAACGAATTGTACAACGGAGGCAAAAAAGAGGTTAAGAAAACTAAAAGCCGTCGTGGAGGTAAAGCTAAAGCAGCTGAAACCAAAGCAGAAGCTCCAAAAGTTGAAGAGCCTAAAGCTGAAGAGCCAATTGTTGAAACTACAGAGCAAGCTCCTGAAGCTCCAGAAGCTGCTGCTGAAGAAACCAACGAAGAGAACGCTGAGTAATGAATTCAGAATTCTAAATATCAAGGGACAAGACATTAGTTTTGTCCCTTTTTTTATGTCTTTTCAAACCATTCTAAAAATCAGAAGCGAAACATCATGTTTCACCACCAACACCTGTCCCGCTTTGCGTTGCAATCTTTTAAAATCGCTTCCCGCTGCTTCACACCGGAAGCCCATTTTAAAAGGATTTCCACGTCAATCGGGGCTATCCATAAAATCTCTTTTTCAAAACATGTTCATAAACGCTCATAAAAAAGCAATCTCTTGACTTTGTAACCTAAAGCGATACCATTAAATTTGCGCAACAACACACAACTCATGACATACACAACCCGACCTCAAGCTATTTTACTTTTGGCCGATGGCACTGTTTTTTACGGTAAATCCATTGGTGTTTCCGGAACCACTTTTGGCGAAGTTTGCTTCAACACCGGAATGACCGGCTATCAAGAAATTTTTACCGATCCGTCGTATTTCGGACAAATCATGGTGGCGGCCAATGTCCACATCGGAAACTACGGCGTCAATGCAGAAGAAATCGAATCTGATTCGGTCAAAATCTCCGGCCTGGTTTGCCGCAATTTTAGTTTTAATCATTCCCGCCCGGATTCAGAAGGCTCTTTGTATGATTACTTTGAAAAACAAAACCTGGTTGTAATTTCAGATGTTGATACGCGCGCACTGGTCAGTTACATCCGCGACAACGGTGCCATGAATGCGGTTATTTGCACTGATGGAACTCCGATTGAAGAACTCAAAAAACAATTAGCCCAAGTTCCGAATATGAAAGGCTTGGAATTGGCTTCAAAAGTTTCGGTTCGTGAGCCTTATTTTTTCGGAAATCCATCAGCCACACACAAAATTTCTGCGCTTGATTTGGGTATTAAAACCAACATTTTGCGTCATTTGGCTCAGCGTGATTGTTATATAAAAGTCTTTCCGTACAACACGCCGTTTTCAGAATTGCAAGCTTTTGAGCCTGATGGTTATTTCTTATCCAATGGGCCCGGTGATCCCGAACCACTCACTGAGGTGATTGCTACTGCGCAGCAAATGATGGCTTCTAACCAACCTGTTTTTGGCATCTGCCTTGGGCATCAGATTTTAGCTTTGGCCAATGGCGTTTCTACCTATAAAATGTTCAACGGTCACCGCGGAATCAATCATCCGGTCATGAATTTGCTCACGGGCAAAGGCGAAATTACTTCGCAAAACCACGGATTTGCCGTCAACAGAGAGCAACTAGAAGCACATCCTGATTTAGAAATCACGCATTATCATCTCAATGATCAAACGGTGGCGGGAATGCGCATGAAATCAAAACCTGTTTTTTCAGTGCAATACCATCCTGAAGCCAGTCCCGGCCCACATGATTCGAGCTATTTGTTCGACGATTTTGTAGGCTTACTCAAAACTGTAGTGCACTAAATCGTTATCGTTGATAAGATTCAGAAAAATAGGCTTGATAAAATATCAGATGCGATATATTTGTAAAACAACAACACCAAAATTGATTATTTAAAATTTAAAATAGAAAATTATGAGCATTATCGTAAAAATTCATGCAAGGCAGATTTTAGATTCCAGAGGAAATCCAACCATTGAAGTTGATGTAGTTACCGAGAACGGCGTTTTGGGTCGTGCTGCGGTTCCGTCAGGAGCTTCAACCGGAGAACACGAAGCTGTTGAATTGCGTGATGGCGGTAAAGCCTACATGGGTAAAGGCGTGATGAAAGCGGTTGAAAATGTCAACATCAAAATAGCCGAAGAATTACTTGGAACTTCTGTGTTTGAACAAAACTTGATTGATCAGCGTATGATTGAGCTTGATGGAACACCCAATAAATCAAACCTTGGCGCCAACGCTATTTTAGGCGTTTCATTGGCTGTGGCTAAAGCCGCTGCGAATGAATTAGGCATGCCATTGTATCGCTATGTGGGCGGAGTTTCTGCGCATACGCTTCCGGTGCCGATGATGAACATCATCAACGGAGGTTCGCATTCAGATGCTCCGATTGCCTTTCAAGAATTCATGATCATGCCGGTCAAAGCCAAAAACTTCACACATGCGATGCAAATGGGTACCGAAATTTTCCACAACCTTAAAAAAGTATTGCACGATCGCGGTTTATCAACAGCGGTGGGCGATGAAGGTGGTTTTGCTCCGAATTTAGCAGGCGGAACCGAAGACGCTTTAGACACCATCAAGAAAGCAGTTGAAAATGCAGGTTATCGTTTTGGCGATGAAGTCATGATTGCCTTAGATTGTGCTGCTTCAGAATTCTACAAAGACGGAACATACGATTACAGCAAATTTGAAGGTCCAACCGGAAAAGTACGATCGTCTAAAGAACAAGCCGAATATCTGGCTGAACTCAGCAAAAACTATCCCATCATATCTATTGAAGACGGTATGTATGAAGACGATTGGGACGGTTGGAAATATTTGACCGAACTCATCGGCGACAAAGTGCAACTCGTGGGCGACGATTTATTTGTAACCAACGTGCAACGTTTGTCCACCGGAATTGAGAAAGGCATTGCTAATTCAATACTCGTCAAAGTAAACCAAATCGGAACTTTATCTGAAACCATAGCCGCGGTCAATATGGCACACAATGCAGGTTATACTTCGGTGATGTCGCACCGCTCGGGCGAAACCGAAGACAACACCATTGCTGATTTAGCGGTAGCATTAAACTGTGGCCAAATCAAAACCGGATCAGCCTCGCGTTCTGATCGTATGGCCAAATACAATCAACTTTTGCGCATCGAAGAAGAATTGGGCGATACGGCTTATTTCCCGGGTGAGCGCGCTTTTAAATAATTAATCAATTCATAAATATAACCCGTCTTCATGGCGGGTTTTTTGTTTTACCAATCAGTATATACTAATCTTGCAATTTTTATAATATTATTAACGAAATCGTTGTCAAATTCTTTTTCTATTTCATTTTGAATTCCCTAGTTTTGTTAAATTATTATTCCAATAAAAATTTCCTTAAATATTATGTCAAAAATTGCTACACTCGAGTTAGACGGCAAAAAGTATGAGTTTCCGGTTATTGTCGGAAGCGAAAACGAAGTCGGTATCGACATCAACAAATTGCGCGACTTATCTGGAGCCATTACTATGGATCCGGGTTACAAAAATTCAGGTTCTTGTACCAGCGAAATTACTTTCCTCGACGGTGAAGAAGGTATTTTGCGTTACCGCGGATACGCCATTGAAGATCTGGCTGACAAAGCTGATTTCCTAGAAGTAGCTTTCCTAATCATCTTCGGTGAATTGCCAACAAAACAGCAATTGACACAATTTGAAAACGATATTCGCAAGTATACTTTGGTCAATGAAGAGATGAAAAACATCATCGACGGTTTCCCGAAAACTGCGCATCCTATGGGTGTTCTTTCTTCATTAACCAGTGCGCTTACGGCTTTTAACCCGAAAGTAGTCAATGTTGACAATGAAAAAGAAATGTATGAGGCCGTTTGCAAAACCATGGGTAAATTCTTGGTGATTGCTACCTGGACGTACCGCAAAATGATGGGTTATCCACTCAACTATTACGATAACACCAAAGGTTACGTTGAGAATTTCATGCATTTGATGTTTGCTTTACCCACAGGGCCGTACAGCGCTAATCCGGTCGTGATTGACGCTTTAGATAAATTGTTCATCTTGCATGCTGATCACGAACAAAACTGCTCGACTTCAACCGTTAGAATTGTGGGTTCATCACATGCCGGATTGTTTGCCTCAATTTCTGCAGGTGTTTCTGCTTTGTGGGGGCCATTACACGGCGGAGCCAATCAAGCGGTTTTAGAAATGCTCGAAGAAATTCACAAAAACGGTGGTGATTGCGATAAGTACATGGCCAAAGCCAAAGATAAAGACGATCCGTTTAGATTGATGGGCTTCGGACATCGCGTATACAAAAACTTTGATCCACGTGCGCGCATC
Organism: Flavobacterium sp. CYK-55; assembly: GCF_018413465.1. Classification (GTDB taxonomy): domain Bacteria; phylum Bacteroidota; class Bacteroidia; order Flavobacteriales; family Flavobacteriaceae; genus Flavobacterium. The sequence continues at coordinate 327,038 of NZ_JAHCDK010000002.1, read as the reverse complement.
ATCAAAAAAGCGGCGGATGAAGTATTACAAACTTTAGGAGTGAATGATCCGATCTTGGACATTGCCAAAAAACTCGAAGAAGCTGCCTTGGTTGACGATTATTTCGTTTCAAGAAAATTGTATCCAAACGTAGATTTCTATTCGGGAATCATCTACAGAGCTTTAGGAATTCCAACCGATATGTTTACGGTGATGTTTGCCATTGGCCGTCTTCCGGGCTGGATTGCTCAATGGAAAGAAATGCGTATCAACAAAGAACCTATTGGCCGTCCGCGTCAAATTTACACCGGACATCCGTTGCGTGATTTCAAACCGATGAATCAGCGATAATCAAATTTCAGTTACAGAGAAAGCCACTCCAACGAGTGGCTTTTTTCATCCCAAAAATATTTATCAACGAAACTTGCTTCGAAATTTTGCCATCACGCCACTTTCTTTATATTTGCTTTTATACAAAAACACTTTATGTTATCCTTACACGTAACCAACGAAACTTCCCGACTGAGGGCCGTGGTGCTCGGAACTGCCGTGAGCAACGGACCGACACCCAAAGCCCAAGATGCCTACGATCCTAAATCATTAGAACACCTATTGGCCGGAACTTACCCGCAAGAAGCCGATATGATTCAAGAAATGGAAGCGTTTAACCAAGTGTTCCAAAAATACGGCGTACAAGTTTACCGCCCCGAACTCGTCCCGAACGAAAACCAAATCTTCTCGCGCGACATCGCTTTTGTTATTGATGATAAGATCATCGAAGCCGGCATTTTGCCCGAGCGCGACAAAGAATTCCCGGCCATTCAATACATCATCGATCAAGTTGATCCGGCCAAAGTCATCCGCATTCACGACAAAGAAAACATCCACATTGAAGGCGGCGACGTCTTGCTTTGGAACGAATATATTTTTATCGGAACCTATCGCGGCGCCGATTATAAAGATGTAAAAACCGCTCGCACCAACCAAGCCGGTATTGATTTGATCAAAGAACATTTTCCGCACAAAAAAGTGCTCACCTTTGATTTGGTCAAATCTTGGAGCGATGCGCGCGACAACGCCTTGCATCTTGATTGCTGTTTTCAGCCCGTCGGAACCAACAAAGCCATCATTTACAAAGGCGGATTCCGCGATGAGCGCGAATACCAACAACTCGTTGATTTGTTCGGTCCAGAAAATTTATTTCACATCACCCGCGATGAAATGTACGATATGAACTCCAACGTATTCTCCATTGCGCCTGATGTGGTAGTTTCAGAAAAGAATTTCACGCGTCTCAACAACTGGTTGCGCAGCCAAGGCTTTACCGTCGAAGAAATTCCGTATGCCGAAATCGCCAAGCAAGAAGGCCTTTTGCGCTGTTCAACCTTGCCGCTCATTCGCGACTAATAGGTTGTTTTGGGCGTTGCCTTCGGCCGGGCTTTCGCTTCAAGTCCTCGCTGCGCTGCGGGCTTTTTGCTACAATCCCTAACGCGGGCTTAGCGTCAAAATCAACCTCGCGTTCAAAAAAAAATGAAAGAATAACTCAGAAATTTGATTAACGAATAACGAATATTGAAGTTTACAAAATGAAACAGACTGCCAACGCCATTTTGATGATTCGACCGGTAGCTTTTAGAATGAACGAGCAAACGGCCGTAAATAATTACTACCAAAAAGTACTCGACGGACTTACACCTGAGACGGTCAATGCCCGTGCCCGCGAAGAATTTGACGCTTTTGTCAACAAACTGCGCATGGTGGGTGTTGATGTGGTGGTGGTTGAAGACACCTTGCATCCCGATACGCCTGATTCGATTTTTCCGAACAACTGGATATCGTTTCACGAAAACGGCGATGTAGTGCTTTATCCGATGTTTGCCGAAAACCGCCGTCATGAGCGCCGTGAAGACATTCTTGATTTGCTTGAAGAGCGCGGTTTTGCTATCAATGAAATCATGGATTACACTTCGGCTGAAGACGATGATATTTTTCTCGAAGGCACCGGAAGTTTGCTTTTAGACCGACAAAACGGCAAGGCTTATTGTGCGCTTTCACCGCGTGCCGATGAAGAATTATTCATCGAATTCTGTGAAGATTTTGAATATAATCCTATTATTTTTGAAGCCTATCAAACCGTTGACGGTGTGCGCAAACTCATTTATCACACTAACGTGATGATGTGTTTGGGCGAAACCTTTGCTGTAATTTGTGCGGATTGCATTGACGACAAGCAAGAGCGCAAAATGGTGCTCGACAACCTGCGCGAAGACGGCAAAGAAATCATCCTCATTACCGAAGATCAAGTCAATAATTTTGCAGGAAATATGCTTGAAGTGCGCGGCAGCGACAACCGTCGTTATTTGGTCATGAGCCAATCGGCACACAAAAGTTTAACACCGGCACAAATTACCCAGCTCGAAAAACACGCCACCATCTTGAGTTCAAGTTTAGACACCATTGAAGCTTGCGGCGGCGGAAGCGCGCGTTGCATGATGGCCGAGGTTTTTCTGCCAAAGCAGTAATCAACAAAAGTGAAATAATAAATTCCGATGAGATGTAGATTTCATCGGATTTTTTGTTTTATATCCCGCGAATAATACTCAAAATCGCGCTGATGATGTATTGAACACCAATGGCAATAGTCAAGAAACCGACAATTCGCGAAATCGCTACAATTCCTGAAGTGCCCAACATTTTAGAAAGATAATGCGCACTTCTGAGAATAATAAAAATCACCAACGAAGTCGCCATTATCGCCAAACATGACGCTATAATTTCTTCAGTAGAATGGTGTTCCTGATAATAAGTAATCAGCAAAGACATTGAGCCCGGACCGGCCAACATGGGCATGGCGAGTGGTGTTAAAGCAATATCGTTGCGCACCTGAATTTCTTCTTCTACTTTTTTGTTGATTCCTTTGTTTTTGTTGAATCGGCCGTTGAGCAACGAAAAACCAGAACTCGCAATGATGATTCCTCCGGTAATACGCAGTGCAGTAATGGTGATTCCGAAGAAATCAAGTACATATTTCCCAACAAAAAACGAAATCAACAAAATAATAAAAACATCAATCGAAGTCCAGAGCGAAATGCGCGAACGTTCTTTTTGCGTGTCATCTTGTGTGAGCCCCACAAAAATCGGAACCGTTCCGATTGGGTTTAATACCGAGAACAATGCGAAAAAAAGGTAAACAAAAATTTCCATATTTTTTGGGTAAAGTTACCGCCATCGATGCCCGCAAAGTTAAACTATAAATTAATCTAAAGTTAATTTTAGCGCGTCAAAAGCCTTCATCTTCGTAACTTCGCGCCATGGAAAAGAAAAAAACATTAGTGCTGGGTGCTACCACCAAAGAAGACCGTTACGCCAATCGTGCCATTCATTCACTCATCAATCACAACCATCCTGTGGTGGCCATTGGGCAGCTATCAGGTGAGGTGGCTGGTGTGAAAATCCAGACCAAAATGGTTCCCGTTAAAAACATTGACACCGTCACGCTGTATCTCAATCCGCGCAACCAACGCGAATACTACAATTACATCATTGAGTCACAACCCAAGCGCGTGATTTTTAATCCGGGTACCGAAAACCCTGAGTTTTACCAGTTGCTCAAAAGCAATAGCATTGGCGTAGAAGAAGCTTGTACGTTGGTTTTGTTGGCTACAAATCAGTATTAAAATACCTTTTTAGGAGCTCGGTCCGGCTGTTCGCTTTATCTTTTAAACCTACAAGGTTTTCAAAACCTCGCAGGTTCAAAAGGATGCCGCTGCCATCCGGGCTAGGGCAGTCGTGTGGCTTAAAACTGCGTTTGCGATTCGGCCGGTTTGCTGATGGCATACAATCCGATAAATGTGAGCAGTCCGTTGACGATGATGAGTTCGTTGTCAAAAACATAATCGCCAAAAAGCAATGCCGAATTCTTGCTGATCAAAAAGCAAATGGCCGGCGATATCACACAAATCAAAGGCACAAATTTATCGTGAACCGTTTTGGTTTTGACAAACAAACCAAAGGCATACAAGCCCAAAAGCGGTCCGTAGGTATAAGAGGCAATTTTAAAAATCATACTCACCACCGAGGCATCGTTGATCGCGTTAAAAATCACAATCACCAAAAACATCAATATTGAAAACCCAATGTGCACCATATGACGCGTTTTAACGGAGTGTTTGTGCGCGTTTTCGGTTTTATCCATCCCGAGAAAATCAACGCAGAATGAAGTGGTCAATGCTGTGAGCGCGCTATCGGTTGTGGCAAAAGTGGCGGCCGTCAAGCCCAGCAAAAACACTACCGACGGTATCAAACTCAAATGGTGAAATGCAATCTCCGGAAAGAGCAAATCAGTTCGCGGTTTTCCGGTCATCAAATCTGTAGGAACCTCAATGTGGTTTTGCGCGGCATACATATACAACAAAGCACCTACGCTCAAAAAGAACAAATTGATCACCACAAAAATCCCGGTAAAAGTGAACATGTTTTTTTGCGCCTCGCCAATGGTGGCACAACTGAGGTTTTTTTGCATCAAATCTTGATCGAGCCCAACCATGGCAATGGTTACAAAAATTCCGCCGAGGATTTGTTTTAAAAAGTAGGTTCCTTTGAGGTAATCTTCATAAAAAAAGATTTTTGAGTAACCGCTGTTTTTGACTTGTTCAAAGGCTTGAAAAAAAGACAAATGCAAACTGTCGCACACAAAATAAATGGTCAAAAACACCGAGGATACCAAGAAAAATGTTTGCAAAGTATCGGTGATGATAATGGTTTTGAGCCCGCCGCGATAGGTGTAGGCAAAAATCAACCCGAGTGAAATGAGCACCGTTGCGGCAAACGGAATTCCGTAAAAATCAAATACATAACGCTGCAAAACAATCACCACCAAGTACAATCTAAAAGCAGAGCCAATGGTTCGGCTGAGCAAGAAAATAAAAGCTGCGGTTTTGTAGCTGACTGTTCCTAAACGCTTCTCGATATAACCGTAAATTGAGGTTAAATTCATACGGTAATAGAGCGGCAAAAGCAACTTGGCAATAATCAGAAAACCAATGGCATTGCCCAGCACAAACTGAAAATACTTGAACTGATTGTCGGGGTTTCCGACCTCGCCGGGCACCGAGATAAAAGTAACGCCTGACAGCGCGGTTCCAATCATCCCGAAGGCTACCAAATACCATTTTGAATTTTTGTTGGCTTTAAAAAAAGCGTCGTTTCCGGAGTTTTTTCGGCTGGTATAATACGAGATGAAAAATAACATCCCGAAATAACAAATAATCAAGGTGAGAATGGACGTTGGCGTCATGCGAAGTTTTTTTAGTTGCGGCCAAATTACACAAATTATCTTCAAAAATTGCAACCATTACAAAGTCAAAATATGTACCTTCGCGACTATGGAATTTTCATCAAAATTACTAGAAAAAGCCGTCGACGAAATGGCACAATTGCCTGGAATCGGCAAGCGAACTGCCTTGCGTTTGGTCCTGCATTTGTTGCGTCAACCTCAAGAGCAAACGGCTTTTTTAACCCAAGCACTTACAGCTTTACGTGAGGATATTAGGTTTTGTCAGAGCTGTCACAATATTTCAGATACAGAACTTTGTGATATTTGCGCTAATTCAAGCCGTGATCATGCACTGATTTGTGTGGTTGAAGATGTGCGTGATGTTATGGCTATTGAAAATACGCGTCAGTTTGGTGGAATCTATCATGTTTTGGGCGGAAAAATTTCACCTATTGATGGTGTAGGCCCTAGCCAACTCAAAATTTCTTCATTGGTTGACAAAGTAAAATCAGGGTCGGTTAAAGAGCTTGTTTTTGCTTTGAGCTCAACTATGGAAGGTGATACAACCAATTTTTTCATCTACAAACAAATCAAAGATACTGATGTAATTACAACAACTATTGCCCGAGGAATTTCAGTTGGAGATGAGCTTGAGTATGCTGATGAGATCACCTTGGGTAGAAGCATTAGACAAAGAATTCCGCTTGAAATTTCTTTCAAAAATAATTAGGTAATATTCAGTGGGTTCTTTTTTGTTATTCCGCCATAAAAATTATCTTTGTTGGCTAAATTTTTACAACAGCATGAACAAGCGCTTATTGTTGGTACTTATTGGTTTTGGGTTATTACTCTCCTCATGTGTACCGACTAAAGATTTAATATATCTTCAAAAAAAGGGATCACAACAAGAAAGTACAGAGGTTAATCAGATAGCTTCGAAACCATATCGATTGCAAATCTCTGATATTATTACAATTTCAATCAAAGCTAACGATCCTAAATTGGTTGAGATTTTTTCGCCTAAGAATCAAGTTTTGGAAGGCAACCGAACAGAAACAGCCTTGTATTACGATGGCTTTTCGGTTGATGATCACGGAAATATCCGAATGCCCATACTTGAGGAAGTTAATGTTTTAGGTAAAACTCTTGATGAAGTGCGTTTGCATATTGAAGACCGATTGCTCAAAGAATACTTTAATAAAGAAGCTAATATTTTTGTTACGGTTAAATTATCTGGTTTTAGATATACCATCAACGGCGAGGTAAATGCTCCGGGGAGTAAAGTTTTGTATGTTGATAAGCTTAACATCATGGAAGCCATTGCCAATGCTGGTGATATCACCATGACCGGTGACCGACACAACGTAACAGTGATTCGTCAAACGCCATCAGGATATGAAATGCACGATTTAGATCTGACTGATGTGACTGCCATGAAATCGCCTTATTATTACATCAAACCCAATGATTATATTTATATTAAACCACTCAAACAAAAATCTTGGGGCACCGGAAAAACGGGTATAGAATCACTTTCAACCGTTTTGTCAGTTCTTACGTTGATTACCACATCATTGATCCTTTTAAGAAGCAACTAAACCATGATTGATACCAAAGATTTTTCGTTTTTTGAGAGTCAGAATAGCTTTGACTTCAAAGGCTTTTTAATCAAAATCACCAGCTACTGGAAATGGTTTATATTGTCATTAATCATCACTTTTACTATTGCACATCAGGTCAATATTCGCAAAGAAAAAGTGTATCAAATGGAAACTTCTATTGCCATCAAAGAAGAAAATAATCCGTTTTTTACCACCAATACGAGTTTGGTTTTTAATTGGGGAGGAACTTCAGACCAAGTTCAGAATATATCCAATACTATGCGTTCTCGTTCGCATAATGAATTGGTGGTGAATAAGTTACATTATTACGTGGATTATCTTGAAAAAGGAAAATACAACTACCAAGACGCTTACGGAAGAGTTCCGTTTTATGTAACCGTTGATCCAAGCAAACCACAGTTGTATGAAACTTTGATGAAAATTAAATTCATCACAGAATCAGAATATTATATTGACATTCCCTTTGAAGGAAAAAGCGTAAACTTGGTCAATTATACAGATAACTCTAAAAGTCAAACAGCAGTAGTTCCCGGTGAATTTAAAAAGCGTTATCGCACAGGTCAACGCGTGAATTTGCCTTTCATGAATTTTGTTCTTGAAATTAAAGACAATCCCGGATTTTATAAAGGCAATGAATACTATATTCGATTCAAAGACTTTGATGAAACAGTGGCTCGTTACCAAGGAATCAAAGTTGATATTGATCAGAAGGCACCTTCAATTTTGAGGCTTTCCCTACAAGGAACGAACAAAAAACGCATGGAAGATTATCTCAATGAGACCGTCAAAATGCTCATCAAAGTTCAATTAGATCGCAAGAATCAATTTGCCACCAATACGATTGAATTTATTGACAGTACATTGGTTTCATTAGGAGATCAACTCAAAGTTACCGGTGATCAACTCAAATCTTTTAACAGCAACAAAAACATTTTGGCTATTCAAGAAGAAGGCTCAAGTATGTCGGGTCAACTCATGAATTATGATGTAGAAAAAGATTTAATTGCTCGTAAAATTGCCTATTGCAATACACTCAAGAGTTACCTCAGGAACAATGCAGATTATTCAAAACTTCCGGCACCAACTGTTGCGGGTATTGAAGATCCGAATATTTTGGCCAACGTTTCAAAGTTGATTGAATTATCAATTCAGCGATCACAATTGGCCTACTCGGTTAAAAGTGAGCGCATTTTTAAAGACTTTGACATGCAGATGGAATCTATGAAATCTGTTTTGCTTGAAAATATTGCTTCATTAACAAGTTCTTTAAAATACGATTTGAGTTTGGTGAACAACAAAATCGGTAAGATTGAGGGTGATATCAAAAAACTGCCTGAAGACAAACAAGAATACCTCAAGATATTGCGCAAATATGATTTGAGCGACAATATTTACAATAATTTTTTACAAAAACGAAACGAGGCCGAAATTGTCAAAGCGGCCAATTTATCAGATATTCATTTTATTGATACCGCCAAAGATACTGGCGGAGGGCTTATTGGTCCGAATACCAGTGTAAATTATGTTTTGGCAACTTTTCTCGGGTTGTTGATTCCTTTGCTTATTGTTTTTGTTATTTTCTTTTTAGAAAATTCAATTCTCAATACAGAAGATATTAGTCGACTAACCAATATCCCACTTATTGGTGTAGTTGGGCTAAAATATACCAGTTCAAATCTTTCGGTTTTTGAAAAACCAAAATCGGCTTTGTCAGAATCGTTTAGAGCAGTTCGTTCTTCTTTGCAGTTCATGTATAAAAAGAAAGACATATCCGGTTCAAAAACTTTGATGCTCACCTCGTCCATCAGTGGTGAAGGTAAAACTTTCTGTTCGTTAAATTTGGCCACGGTTTTTGCCATGAGTGAGCGCAATACCGTTATAGTTGGTCTTGATTTGCGTAAACCAAAAATCTTTGAAGATTTCAATATTAAGAATGATGTAGGTGTGGTCAATTATCTCATCGGCCAAAAAAACATTGATGAGGTTATTCAAAAAACACATATTCCATATTTGGATGTGGTTACCTCTGGGCCAATTCCGCCTAATCCTTCAGAGTTAATCATCGGGCAAAGTATGCGTGATTTTATGCAAGAGCTCAAATCGCGTTACGATTACATTATTCTTGATACACCGCCTGTTGGTTTGGTTTCTGATGCAATTGAGCTGGCTGAATATGCCGATTTAACGCTGTATATCATGCGTCAGAATTATACCAAGAAAGACATGGTTACTTTGCTTAACAACCGATTTAAACGGGGTGAGCTTGAAAATATCAGTATCATTCTGAACGGTTTTGAAAACAAAGCCAAATATGGAACAGGTTATGGCTATGGTTACGGTTACGGTTATGGTTATGGTTACGGAAACTACGGAAACGGTTATCATGAAGATGATAAGCCAAAGAATATTTTTGAGAAAATTTTGTCCATTTTTAGACGAAAAAAACAATAAGCGATCATGTCAACCAAAGAAGTCTACAAAATAACTATTACCGGTGGTGCCGGATTTATCGGATCAAATCTTTGTGAGCATTTTATTGCAAAAGGGCATCAGGTAGTTTGTTTAGATAACTTCGCAACAGGTCATCGACATAATCTAAACGCAGTAATCCAACATCCAAATTTTACTTTAATTGAAGGGGATATTAGAAATTTAAACGACTGTAAAAAGGCAGTTCAAAATGCAGATTATGTATTGCACCAAGCAGCATTAGGATCGGTTCCGCGTTCTATTAATGATCCTATTACTTCAAATGAGGTAAATGTCTCAGGTTTTTTGAATATGCTTGTAGCGGCCCGTGATGCTCAAGTGGAAAGATTTATTTACGCAGCGAGTTCTTCAACATATGGTGATTCTGAATCCTTGCCTAAAGTTGAGCATGTTATTGGAAAGCCTTTATCTCCTTATGCCATCACCAAATATGTAAACGAATTATATGCTGATATTTTTTATAAAGTATATGGTTTAGAAACCATCGGATTGAGATATTTTAACGTTTTTGGACGAAAGCAAGACCCAAACGGAGCCTATGCGGCTGTGATACCAAAATTTGTGATGCAATTCATGAAACACGAAAGCCCTATTATTAATGGTGATGGGAATTATTCTCGTGATTTTACCTATATTGATAACATAGTGCAAATCAATGAACGGGCTATGTTAACACAAAATCCGCAGGCTGTCAATACCGTTTTTAATGCCGCTTTTGGCGATAGAACAACACTTAATGATTTGGTTGGATACTTGAAATCAGCTTTGTCAAGCTTTGATGCTAAAATTGCTGAGGTTGAAGTTGTTTACGGACCTAATCGAGCAGGTGATATCCCGCATTCGTTGGCTAGTATTGACAAAGCCAAAGAACTATTGGGTTATGATCCTAAGTTCTCCTTACAAGAAGGCGTAAACCAAGCAGTTCAATGGTATTGGGAAAATTTAAAATAATACAGATTATAACAATTATATAAATGAAAATAGCAGTAATTGGATTAGGCTATGTAGGCTTGCCGCTAGCAAGATTGTTTGCTACCCAATATTCGGTAGTAGGTTTTGACATCAATCAAAGTAGGGTTGACGAGCTCAATCTTGGTGTTGATAGTACACTTGAAGTTGAAGCCGAATTATTACAATCGGTGCTTAAACAAAAATCAGATGATGCACTTGCTTTAGGTTTGTTGTGCAGTACTTCTTTAGATGATATTCGGGATTGTACTTACTATATAGTGACTGTGCCGACACCGGTTGACAAAAACAATCGTCCTGATTTAACTCCATTGTACAAATCGAGTGAAACAGTTGGAAAGGTGCTTAAAAAAGGTGATATCGTTATTTATGAATCAACGGTTTATCCTGGCGTTACCGAAGAAGAATGTGTACCTGTGCTAGAACGTGTAAGCGGGCTCAAGTTTAACGTTGATTTTTTTGCAGGTTATTCTCCGGAGCGCATTAATCCTGGTGATAAACAACATACAGTTGAAAAAATTCTCAAAGTAACAGCGGGTTCAACTCCTGAGGTTGGTAAAAAAGTTAATGACTTATATAAATCGGTTATCACTGCCGGAACTCATTTGGCACCAACCATTAAAGTAGCCGAAGCTGCTAAGGTTATTGAAAATTCTCAAAGAGATATCAATATTGCTTTTGTGAATGAGCTTTCAAAAATATTTAATTTGCTCGGAATTGACACCCATGCAGTACTACAAGCGGCAGGAACCAAATGGAATTTTCTTCCGTTTAAACCGGGGCTTGTGGGTGGACATTGTATCGGAGTAGATCCTTATTATTTAGCACAAAAAGCACAAGAGGTTGGTTATCATCCTGAGATTATTTTGGCAGGTCGTAGGCTCAATGATAGTATGGGTGAATATGTAGCTTCACAAGTGGTTAAACTCATGATTAAAAAAGGTGTTGTTGTCAATGGCGCAAAGCTTTTAATGTTGGGAATTACTTTTAAAGAAAACTGTCCTGATGTTCGCAACACCAAGATAGTTGATGTTATTTCTTCATTAGCTGATTACGGAATTCAAGTAAGTATTTACGATCCATGGGCAAGCCCAGATGAAGTCAAGCACGAATATGGTTTGATCACCAATTCAGAGTGTCCAAAAGATCAGTTTGATGCCGTTGTTTTGGGTGTGGCACACGATGTATTTGCCAACTTAGACTATAAAAAAATTAAAAAAGAAAATGCTGTTTTATATGATGTAAAAGGAATTTTAGGTAATGTAGCTGATGGTAAACTATAATTTAGAACTATGAAAATTACTTCAATTTGTTGTATCGGAGCCGGTTATGTTGGAGGCCCAACAATGGCCATTATTGCCCAAAAATGCCCTCATATCAAAGTTACTGTTGTTGATTTAAATGAAGAGAGAATCGCTGCATGGAACGATCCGGATGTAAATAATATTCCGATTTTTGAGCCTGGTTTAAGTGATATGGTTGGTGAAGCCCGCGGTAGAAATTTATTTTTTACTACCGAAGTTGAAAAGGGTATTGATGAGGCGCAAATGATTTTCATATCAGTTAATACGCCAACCAAAACGTACGGATTGGGAAAAGGCATGGCTGCTGATTTGAAGTATATTGAATTGTGTGCTCGACAGATTGCCTCTGTTGCGAAGGATAATAAAATTGTTGTTGAAAAGTCAACGCTTCCGGTTAGGACAGCTGAGGCAGTTAAGAATATTTTAGACAATACTGGTAATGGAGTACAATTTCAGATTTTGTCAAATCCTGAATTTCTTGCTGAAGGCACTGCTGTTGAAGATTTATTAAACCCTGATCGCGTGCTCATTGGCGGCAATGATGCTCAAGCTATAGAATCTTTGGTTGAAATATATGCCAATTGGGTATCAAGAGACAAAATATTAACTACAAATTTATGGTCTTCTGAATTGTCCAAGTTAACTGCTAATGCCTTTTTAGCGCAGCGCGTATCTTCTATAAATGCGCTTTCTGAAGTATGTGAAAAAACAGGCGCTGATGTCAATGAAGTAGCCAGAGCTATTGGAATGGACAGTCGTATAGGTTCAAAATTCTTAAAGGCATCTGTAGGATTTGGCGGTTCATGTTTTCAAAAAGATATTCTAAACTTGGTATACATTGCAAAATCATACGGACTAGACGAAGTAGCTGATTATTGGGAGCAAGTGGTTATTATGAATGATCATCAAAAAAGAAGATTTGCCCACAAAATTGTACAAACGTTATATAATACCGTTTCAGGAAAAAAAATCGCCTTTTTAGGCTGGGCTTTCAAGAAAGACACCAATGATACTCGTGAATCCGCAGCTATTGATGTAGCAGATTATTTATTGCTTGAGCAGGCCAAAGTAGCAGTATTTGACCCAAAGGTTGGTGAAAAACAAGTCCGATATGACTTAGCATATTCTGCAACAAATGAGCTTTCAAATATTGATAAAAATGTCACTGTTTATCAAGATCCGTATGAAGCATGCAAAGGTTCGCACGCCATAGCTGTTCTCACCGAGTGGGATGAATTTAAGAACTATGATTGGAAACGAATTTTTGACAGCATGCATAAGCCTGCCTTTGTTTTTGACGGTAGAAATATTTTAGACGCTAAGAAAATGAAAGAAATTGGTTTCGTTTTTAGCTCAGTAGGAAGCGCATATTAAGATTTTTTTAAGATTTATCAACCTTTCTTGGCTTAATTAAAATTTTATTTTAATTTTAGTGATTGAAATAATTCGAGTACTTTTGTTACTCGATTTTTAATTCGAATTTAATGCTCGAAACTTTAATCACTTCCAAGACTCGGCTGCGCATACTTGTTAAATTTTTTATCAATGTAGCCAACGACGGATATCTTAGAGGTTTAGCAGAAGAACTCAACGAATCTACCAATGCCATCCGAAAAGAGCTCAATAATCTTCAGGAGGCAGGTTATCTAAAAAAGGAATCCCTTCAAAATAAGGTCTTATACAAGGCCAATACCAAACACCCATTATTTAGTGTTTTACAGCAAATTGTTCGCCAGCATATCGGTTTAGATGCGCTGGTTGAACTTGTTTTGCAGCGTATGGGACGAGTGCAAAAAGTAGTCGTTATTGGCGACTATGCTAAAGGCATTGACAGCGGATTAATTCAAGTGATTTTAGTTGGAGAACAATTAGATTCGAAATACATTGAACAACTCAGGGCCAAAGTAGAAAAAGAAATCAAGCGCAAGGTTCAGTTTAATCTAGCAGAAACCTATGTCGGAGACGGTTTGGTTATCTACGAATCAGCTTAAGCATATTGCGATGAATTGGTTTGTGCTCTATACTAAACCCCGAACAGAAAAAAAAGTAGCCGAACGGTTGGCGCAAATGGGTGTTGAAGTTTATTGCCCTTTGGTAACTACCATCAAGCAATGGTCTGACCGAAAAAAAAAGATACAAGAACCTTTATTGAGTTCTTATGTTTTTGTTCGATTGGATGAGAAAGAGAGGAACTTGGTTTTTCAAGTCAGCGGAGTGGTTCGCTATGTTTATTGGCTCGGAAGACCTGCGGTAGTTCGCGATGAAGAAATTGAAGCGCTCCAAGAGCATCTTCAAAATGCATTAGCTTCGTATGAGGTTAGCGCTTATAAAATAGGGGATGTGATATCGATTCCTGCTGGACCATTCCAAGGCAAAGAAGGAATGATTCGCCAACTGAATAAAAATAGTTTGCAGTTAGTTCTGAGTGAGCTGGGTGTATTGATTACACTTCATCGAGAAGAACTGTAAAAAAACAAATAAATAAATTACCTCGTTAGTGCCAAAAATGGGACTGATGGGGCGGAGCCATTCCTAAAAAACAAAATAAATCCAAACCTTACGCCTAAAATCATTGTTTAAGCGTTTTCAGTTTTTAACATCATGAAAAAAATACTCATTACCGGTGGCGCAGGATTTATCGGTTCGCATGTAGTCAGACGATTTGTAAATCGATATCCGGAATATAAAATCTACAATCTCGACGCACTTACTTATGCCGGAAATCTTGAGAATATTGCCGATATCGAGTCATCAGCCAACTACGAATTCATAAAAGGTGACATCACTGATGCTGATTTTGTCAATGATTTGTTTGTTAAGCATCAGTTTGACGGTGTCTTGCATTTGGCCGCAGAATCTCATGTTGATCGTTCTATTACCGATCCGCTCGCTTTTGTCAGAACCAATGTCATCGGAACTATGAATTTGCTCAATGCGGTTCGCGAAATCTGGAAAGACAATAAACAAGGCAAACGTTTCTACCACATCAGCACAGATGAAGTTTACGGAACTTTAGGCGCCGAAGGATTGTTTACCGAAACCACGCCTTATAGTCCGAATTCACCTTATTCTGCTTCAAAAGCAGCATCAGATCACTTTGTTCGTGCTTATGGTGAAACTTATGGTTTGCCGTATGTTATTACCAATTGTTCAAACAATTATGGGCCGAACCATTTTCCGGAGAAACTCATTCCGCTCATGATCAATAACATCATCAACAACAAACCGCTTCCGGTGTATGGTGACGGAAAATATACGCGTGATTGGCTCTACGTCATTGATCATGCCGTAGCCATTGATTTGGTTTTTCACGAAGGAAAAAATCATGAAACATATAATATTGGCGGCTTCAACGAATGGCAAAATATAGATTTGGTTCATTTGCTTTGTCAAAAAATGGATGAAAAACTCGGTCGACCAGAAGGCACTTCTGCTCAATTGATTACTTATGTTAAAGACCGACCGGGCCACGATTTGCGCTATGCGATTGATGCGAACAAAATCAACAAAGAACTTGGCTGGAAACCATCGGTTACTTTTGAAGAAGGCTTGAGCCAAACCATTGATTGGTATTTGCAAAATACAGATTGGCTCGAGAGTGTTACCAGCGGAAATTACCAAAAATACTACGACCAACAATATCAATAACCGTTGGATATGAACACTGAAAACTTCACAACACCGCATATTATTGAGTTGCCCAAAATCGCCGATGCGCGAGGGAACTTGTCTTTTATGCAAAATCCAGAACATATTCCATTTGACATCAAGCGTGTTTTTTGGATTTATGACGTTCCGGGCGGAGAAACCAGAGGTGGTCACGCATACAAAACACAAGAAGAAATCATCATTGTCATCAGCGGAAGTATTGATATTGTGGTGGTGAATCAACAAGGTGAAACCAAGCGTTTTGTTTTAAATCGATCGTATTCAGCGTTGTATATTCCACCAATGCATTGGCGCCATTTAGAGAATTTTTCTACTAATTCGGTTTCGGTTCATTTGTCAAGTGCCGATTTTTCTGAAGAAGACTACATCCGCGATTATCCTCAATTTTTGATTTCTTAAGGCTATGAAAAAATCAACCGTTTATGATTGCACGATGGTTACTTTGCCCATTAATCATCAAGCCAACGGAAACCTAACGGCCGTGAGCAACAGCCAAGAAGTACCGTTTGATGTGCAGCGGGTGTATTATTTATATGATGTTCCGGGTGGTTTTAGTCGTGGCGGACACGGGCACGCTGAGTTACAACAGCTTATCGTTGCTCTGAGCGGTAGTTTTGATTTGATTGTCGATGACGGAAAAGTCAAGCGCACCTTTCACCTTTCAAGACCGAATATGGGCGTGTATATGCCTTCGGGATTGTGGCGCGAATTAGACAATTTTTCGAGCGGCTCAATTTGTTTTGTTTTGGCTTCACACAAATATGATGAGGCCGATTATTTTAGAGATTACAATCAGTTTACGCAATGGAAATCATCGAAGTAAACGATCAATTATACGGGCAAAATTTTGCTCAACCGTCGCATGTGTTTAATTCGGCGGCTTTTAATGCGCTCAATGCCTACAAATGTGAGCAAGTTTATTATTTGATTTTCAAAGATTCCAAAGTCCGATTAGGATTGATTTTAGGCGTTCGCGAAGGCAAATTAATTTCGCCTTTTTCTGCGCCCTTCGGCGGATTTGAAGCAACCTCGGTTGATGTTCGGCTGCAAACCATTGATTTGGCGCTTGAAGCTTTAACCGCTTGGGCAAAATCTAAAAACTATATCGGCATTCGCATCGTACAACCGCCGTTTATTTACGGTTCAGATTTACTCAATAAATTCCACAATTGTTTGTACCGAAGCGGCTTTGTCAGCCAAAATATTGAACTCAATTATCAGTTTGAAACTGCAAAATTTACCGAAGATTATGTGATGAAAGTTCTTTGGTATAATGCCCGAAAAAACTACAAACGTTCCTTGCAAGCCGGTCTTGAATTTATTCCGCTTTCTGCACAAGATGGTCAGCAAGCTTATGATATCATTGCGCTCAACCGACAACAAAGAGGTTTTCCGCTCAGAATGACTTGGGTGCAAGTTCAAGAAACCATGACGGCGGTTCAAGTTGATTTTTTCTTGGTCAAAAAAGAAAGAGATGATATAGCCGCAGCGGTTGTTTTTCACGTGGCCGATGGCATTGTTCAAGTAGTTTATTGGGGCGATTTACCGGCTTATGCCGAATGTAAAACCATGAATTTCTTATCCTATCATTTGTTTGAATACTACCAAAAACAAGGTATTCGCCTCATTGATATTGGGCCGTCCACCGAGAATTCAATTCCGAACCACGGTTTGTGTGAATTTAAAGAAAGTATTGGTTGCAGTATCGGCATCAAAACCGAATTTTATAAAGATTTGAACTAATGTTTGTACTGAATCCTGACCCGTTTTTGTTACCGGCTTATAGAATCAGCCCTTTTCAGACGTGTCATTTGGCTCAGAATACGCAATACACTGAAAGTAATTTCGCCCAGAATTATTTTGATAACAGATTCGGTCAAAATAAGTGGATGTTTACTTTTAACGGTCGTGAAGCTATTCGTTTGGCGCTCCAACAGTACCACCTCAAACCGCTTGATGTGGTGACGATTTTGACCACTTCTGAGAATTTTTACATCAGTTCTTGTGTGACCAAAACCATCGAAGAATTTTGTCAGTGGAACCGAACCGTCACGCATGATACCAAAGTCATCATTGTCAACCATGAGTTTGGTTATCCGCACCCGAAAATGCAAGAAATCTTAGCTTTGGGGTTGCCCATTATTGAAGATTGTTGTACTACTTTTTTTAGCCAAGATACAGCGCATAAAGTAGGGCAGTACGGCAATTTTACCACTTATAGTTTTCCGAAATTTTTTCCGATACAAATAGGAGGATTGCTCGTTTCAAATCAAGTATTTTCACAACCGTTCACCACTGAGTTAAATCATAACGAGCAAGTATATATTGAAAAAACATTATCGCATTATTTGTCTCAAAACGATTCGATTATAGCCCAACGCAAAGACAATTTTCAATATGCGGCCGAAGCGTTTCAAAAGATGGGATTCAGTTTGAGATTTGAAAGTTCTGATTCAGTTGTGCCTTCTGTACTTATGCTCAACAATCATCATCAAATCAAAGATTTACCGGCACTGAAAGTTTTTTTGGCCAATCACGGAATTCAAAGCAGCGTTTTTTATGGTGAAGATGCTTTTTTTATTCCGTGCCATCAACATTTAAATACAACGGATATCGATTACTTCATTCAAGTAATTCATTATTATCAACAAAATTTTGCAAATGTCTAAACCCAAAATTGTTTTGGCCGGATTCGGTCAGCCGATGATTGATTTGTATCATTGGCTTGAAAGTCGTTTTGATGTTTTAGGCGTGGTACCCGATTATCACCGACGTGCGAAGTTTCCGTTTTTTTATGCGTTTTTAGAAGAACATCAACTCCCGATATTAGATTTTGCACAAGCCAATGAGCTTCAGCCGCAAGCCATCATCGTTTATAATTACAACAAGATTATTCCGGTTGATGAGGTTCGCACTGAGTTTTTGCTCAACATTCACATGGGATTGTTGCCCGTTTATCGCGGAAACAATGCCAATTCATGGTCAATTCTCAATGGCGATTATACCGTTGGTTATACTGTACACGCCATCAACGACAAGCTAGACGATGGTGATATTTATTATAAGTTCGGCTATGAAATCCAGCCCAATCAAACGTATTTTCACGCCAAGCAAGCGATGAAAACAGATATGGAGCAAAATCTAGCGCATAAAGTTGAAGACATTCTACAACGAAAAATACAACCGCAAAGCCAAGAAGGCGCTTCGTTTATATATGCTTGTCCGCTGGTTCCCGAAGACGGCATCATTACCGATTGGAACAAGCCAACACAAGATTTTATAGGGCGGAATATGGTTTTTGCTCGCCCTTTGGGAACGGGTTTCAAACTCAAATACAACAACACTTTATACGAAATCAACAAACTTTCAATGATTTCCGGATTTATGCACTCTAAAGGCGTACCCGGCGCGGTGGTTTTAATCACCTCTGAAGGTGCGGTTTGGATCAAAACAGCCGATACCGCTTTGGCCATTGAAAGCCTCAGTTTAGACGGACAAGAAATAATACCGTCAGCATTATTTAAAATAGGACAACGATTATGATCAAGTTTTTAGATCTTCAAAAAATCAATGCGCAATATGCCGATGAGCTCAAACAAGCAGCTGCTGAGGTCATTGATTCAGGTTGGTTTTTGACCGGAGATAAACTCGCTACTTTTGAAAAACAACTCGCCGAATTTACCGGAGCAAAACACGCCATTGGTGTGGCCAACGGACTCGATGCTTTGCGTCTGATTCTCAAAGCTTACATTGATATGGGCGTTATGGCTGCCGGCGATGAAGTAATTGTTCCGGCGAATACGTATATAGCTTCTGTTTTGGCAATTACTGATAACCAGCTTGTTCCGGTTTTGGTTGAGCCTACTTTAGAAAGTTACAATCTTGATTTGAATTTGATTGAAAAGCATATTACGCCCAAAACCAAAGCCATTATGGTGGTGCATTTGTATGGTCAGGTTTGTTGGAGCGATGATTTGACAGCTTTGGCGCAGAAGCATCAACTTAAAATCATTGAAGATAATGCTCAGGCGATAGGCGCGAGTTTCAACGGTGTCAAAACCGGTAACCTCGGTGATGCATCGGGCTTTAGTTTTTATCCAGGAAAAAATCTGGGCGCTTTGGGCGATGCCGGAGCCGTAACAACCAACGATGCTGAATTAGTCGAGCGTGTGCGTGCTTTGGGCAATTACGGCAGCAAGAAAAAATACGTCAATGAATTTATTGGTCTCAACAGCCGATTAGATGAACTTCAGGCGGCTTTTTTGAGCGTCAAAATCAAGCATATTGAAACTGAGAATCAAATCAGGAAAAATATAGCAGCGCGATATCTACAAGAAATTACACATCCAGAGGTGATTCTTCCGAGGCCGGTGAACAAAAGTTTTTCGGCGAATGAAAACCCGGAACACGTTTGGCATTTGTTTGTGATTCGTCATCCAAATCGCGATGCGCTTCAGACCTATTTGAGCGAATGTGGCATTCAAACGTTGATTCATTATCCGATTCCGCCCAACAAACAAGGTGCGTATGCCCAGATGAATCATCTTGATTTTGAACTGACCAATCAAATTCACGATACGGTTTTGAGTTTGCCCATTAGTTCGGTAATGACTCAGGACGAAGTGACCCAAGTGATTACCGCAATCAATCATTTTAAAGCCTGAAATGAGCGAGAAAGCCTCACATTACAAATCAATATTTAAAGCCACTTCTATTTTTGGAGGTGTTCAAGTATTTAATATACTGGTTACACTTATTCGCGGAAAAGCAGTCGCGTTGCTCATTGGTACCGCAGGTATGGGTTTAAACGGTTTGTTTATGTCGGGATTAAATTTAATTAAAACGGTAAGTTCATTAGGGCTCACCGAAAGTGCTGTGCGCGATTTGTCAAAAGCTCATGCCTCGGGCGACGAACATCAAATGCAAATCACTTTTGCAGTTTTTAAAAAGTGGATATGGATTACTGCTGCCTTGGGAATTCTCATTACGGTGTTATTTTCATCCTTGCTAAGTCAGTTTTCGTTTAATAATCACGATTATACTTGGTCATATATCGCCTTGAGCAGCACCTTTATTTTTGGAGCACTCATGGGTGGAATTTACACCATGTTGCGCGGAACCAGACAGCTCAAGTATCTTGCTCAAGCTAATATATTTGGGGGCGTTGCCGGTTTGTTGGTGGCTTTGCCAATATTATTTTTCATGGGCATAAAAGGGGTGGTTCCTGCTATTATAGCTACTGCTTTTGCTACTTATTTGGTATCGCTTTATTTTAAGAATAAAATACAATTAACCGAAGTCAAAGTTAGTTGGCAAGAAACCATAAATCTGGGTATGCCCATGGTTAAACTTGGACTTAGTTTAACAGTAGTAAATTTATTAGCCTCGGCTGTTGCCTTTGCGCTGAATGGTTATATTTCAAAAACCGGAACCTTGTCTGAGGTAGGTTTGTATAATGCTGGTTTAGCTATCGTTGATGGTTATGTAGGAATGGTATTTACTGCCATGTCAACCGATTATTTTCCGAGGTTGTCCGCTTTAATTCACGACGAAAAGCAATGGAAACAAGTAGTAAATCAACAAGCAGAACTAGTCTTAATCATTCTGGGAATCGTATTGGTCTTACTTATTTCAACCACCCCAATACTAATAAGATTGTTATTGAGTGCTTCTTTTTTGCCGGCACAAAACTTTATTTTTTGGGCAGTTTTAGCTATACCGCTCAAAGGTTTGGTTTGGGTTTTGGGTTTTATTATTCTAGCCAAAGGCGACAATAAATTGTTTTTGGGTGTAGAAATCACAGCCAATATGCTGTTGTTGTTGTTTAATATTGGTTTTTACACTTATAAAGGAATTGATGGTTTGGGTATATCTATGTTGGTAAGTTACCTGGTATTTATCATCATGATGCTCAGTGTACTTAAGGTAAAATATAGCTTTAGTTTTGAAAAAAATGTTTATCTGCTCTTGGCTAAAGATATGATTCCGTTGGCTTTGTGTATGGTTTGCATTTATACCTTGGGCTACCCTCAGGCGTATTTTTTTGAAGCTATTATTGTAGCCATTACCCTTGGGATGTGTTATGTTGAACTCAATAAGCGAATGAACATCAAATCTATATTGTTAAACCTCAAAGCGCGCATTTCCGGATGAATCTATTGGTAACGGTTGCGGTAGCTACGTACAATTCAGCCGCTTTTGTCGAAGAAACGCTCGAGAGTATCTTCAATCAAAGCTACAACCCGATTGCACTGGTGGTTTCAGACGATTGTTCTCAAGATAACACCGTTGCGTTGGTTCAAAGTTGGATTTCACAACCGCGGGTTAACGAGCGATTTCACAGCATTGAATTGGTTACAGTTTCTAAAAATACCGGGATTTCGGCCAATTGTAACCGAAGCATCGCTGCTGCGCCTTCAGAATACGTGAAGTTCATAGCCGGTGATGACATCATTCTTCCGGACGGAATTGAAAAATATATGAATTTTGTGGCCAAAAATCCACAAGCTCGCATCGTTTTTAGTCAGATTAAGGTTTATCAAGATTATTTTAAGCCCGAATCGTATGTCAAAACCACACCGCTTGATTATCCACATAATTTGATGGATGAAAAATTAACAGCACATGATCAATATCAATTGTTGTTGCTTTCAGATCGCATTCATTATACACCGTCTTTTTTTCAGAACAAACAAGCCGTTCTTGAAGTAGGCGGTTACGATGAAGAAAACAAATTGGTTGAAGATTATCCGATGTGGTTAAAGCTAACACAGGCCGGAGAACGATTGTTCTATTTTCATGAGCCAACGGTAGGCTACAGAATTCACTCTAAAGCTACTAATAATACCGGACAAGAAGTGCTGTTCAAACCCTCGGTTATTAATTCATTCAAAGTTCGTCAAACCTTCGCACATCCATACTTGCCGTGGGAAATCGTCGCTTCTGAGTATCAAACATATTATTTCTCAAAAGCATTTGAGCAAGCAGGTTTGAATCAAAATAAGCCATGGATTAAAAGGCTATATCAATTAGCAATAGTATATTTGAATCCGTTTCAATATGTGTATGCTTTTAACAAGCGATTACCACAAAATAAATCAAAAATATTCTATCAATAATGGTGCGTTTAAGTATTATTATTCCTGCTTATAAAGTTGAAAAATTTATCGAGAAAAGCATTCGCAGTCTCGAGCATCAAGATATTCCGCTTTCTGATTACGAAATCATTGTTACCAACGACGGTTCTCCGGATAACAGCGCGGCTATCGTTACAGGATTGCAACAAGTTTATCCGAATATCATACTAATAAATCAAGAAAATCAAGGGGTTTCCATGGCGCGTAATCATGCTATAGCCCAAGCTAAAGGAAACTATATTTTACCCATTGATCCGGATGATTATGTGTTGCCTAATACTTTTGAGCGTATTTTAAGTTTAGCCGAAGGTAGAAACCTAGATGTGCTGTATATGGGCTTTGAAATTTTTGATGCCGACGGAAATTCAGAGTGGAAAACCCGTTACAGTAATTTTACAGACAAAATATATCCAGGAGTAGAGGCTTATTTTCGCGCACGGGATTATGATGTTCGCGACCCCGATCGTTCCTGGGCCATGCTCTACAAACGCTCTCTACTCACCCAATTTTCAATAGATTATCCCAAAGGAGTTCCGTATTTAGAAGATGGTTTGTTTTTGGCGAAAGTATTTGCTGTGGCTGAGCGCGTTGGTTTTGATCACGAAATTTTTTATCAGCGAACTACCCGAAAAGGTTCAGCTACCAATTCGAGATTATTTTATTCTGAACAAGCTATCAATGGTTTTATCTTGGCTATTGACGATATCAAACATTTTGGAAAAAAAAATAAACTCACCCATCAACAATCGGATTTAATTCATCATGTGATGGCTAAATTTGTGGTTTTATCCCTTTCACCAAGTATTGCCAGCAGAGATTTTAAATCTTATTTTAAGGTCATTCAGAAACTCAAACAAGCAGGGTTTTCTAAGTTGGAAACCAATGGGCTTCGTTTTAAATATAAGCAATACATCAAAGTTTATAATTTTTCAAAATGGTTATTTCCTGTTTATTTTAAACTGATCAATTAGTTATGTTCAACAGATTTAAATATCAAAATTGGAAAAAAAATGAACCTTCAAATTGGTTGGAATACCTCTTGTCTCCGGCCAATAACAATATTCGGTTAGTGAATTTTTTCTTTCAGAAAATTCTACGCATCAATGCTGAAGTTCCATTTATGGTTCATTTTACATCGACTGTCAGTAAAACCGTTTATTTAGGCAAAGGTGTGGCTCAGTATTTTGCTAATTCTGGAGGATGTTACGTACAAGGGATAAATAATATATATATTGGCGATTATACCATTTTTGCCCCTGGCATTAAAATTATTTCGGCCAATCACGATAAAAAAGATCTTCATAAACACGATAAAACAACCCATCCTGTTATCATTGGGAAACATTGTTGGATAGGTGCTAACGCGGTCATTTTGCCCGGAGTCACTTTGGGAGACCATGTAGTGGTAGCAGCCGGTGCGGTAGTCAGTAAATCTTTTCCGTCGAATGTAGTTGTTGCGGGGGTTCCCGCCAAAATAATATCAAAAAATGAATAAAATTACCATCATTGCTGGGGCAAGACCTAATTTCATGAAAATTGCGCCCATCATTCATGCCATTAACAAAAGGTCTGATGTTTCACTCACTTATCGATTAGTGCACACAGGGCAGCATTTTGATGAAAAAATGAGTCACACTTTTTTTCAGCAGCTCAATATTCCTGAACCTCATATCAATTTAAATTGCGGAGGTGGAACACAAGCTGAACAAACTGCCGCCATCATGGTTGCCTTTGAACAAGAACTTTTGGCTCATCCGACTGATTTGGTTTTGGTAGTTGGCGATGTAACCAGTACTATGGCTTGTAGTATTGTAGCCAAAAAATTAAACGTAAAAGTGGCTCATGTTGAGGCAGGTATACGTTCATTTGATATGAGCATGCCTGAAGAAATTAATCGCCTAGTGACAGATGCTTTGACAGATTATTTCTTTACCACAACCCATTGGGCCGGTGATAACCTCAAAAAAGCCGGTGTAGAAGAGCACAAAATTTTCTTTGTGGGCAATGTTATGATTGATACACTTTTGGCCAATCGATCTAAGTTTAAACAACCGGATTTTTGGTCCGCATTTCAGTTACAGCCTCAATCCTATTTTGTTGTAACCCTTCACCGCCCGGCCAATGTTGATGAGCCGGATAACTTAAAACAATTGGTTTCTGAAATTATTGAAAACACCAACGGAAAGCCGGTCATTTTTCCGATTCATCCTAGAACGGCGAAGGTTTTACAATCAACAGGTATTACTGCAAATCATTTGCATATTGTTGAGCCTCTGGGTTATTTAGAATTCAATTATTTGGTTGAACATGCCCAAGCAGTCATTACCGATTCAGGCGGAATTACCGAAGAAACAACCATCATGGGCGTTCCTTGTTTGACCTTGCGCGACAATACTGAGCGACCGGAGACCATTTCAATTGGAACTAATGAATTGATTGGCACTAATCCTAAAGCACTCAAACCCGCTTTGCAGAAAATCTTAAATCAAGATTGGAAAAAAGGTGGAATTCCAGAAAAGTGGGATGGAAAAGCCGCTGAGCGCATTGTTGATTGCTTGATTAAACTTTAATAAATTCAATACATGAGTGCTCAAAAAATATTAATCGTCACCAACGGATTTTATCCTGAAATTTCACCGCGTTCCTTTAGAGCAACCGAGCTTGCCAAAGAATTGGTGAGACAAGGGCATCAAGTAACTGTTTTAACCCATCCTCGTGAGGACGTGTCAGAGTTTTGTGCGAAACACGGTATTGAATACAAAAATATGGGCGCTATAACTTGGAAGCCATTTACCATCAAAGGTTCTGGTTTGGTTCGTTTATTTTGGCGGTTGGTTACAAGATTCAGCAGTTTGCTTTTTGAGTATCCGAACATTCAAATTATTTCTTTGCTCAAAAAGACGCTTTGCCAATTTTCAGGTTATGATTTGATGATTTCTGTAGCTGTTCCGTATCCGATTCATTGGGGAGTGGCCGCTGTAAGAACTTCAAAAAAACCCATCGCCAAAAAATGGATAGCTGATTGCGGAGATCCCTACATGGGTCAAGAAAACGATACTTTTAAGCCACCTTTCTACTTTGGATGGTTAGAGAAAAGATTTTGTCGAAAGGCCGATTATATTACGGTGCCTACTTCGGCATCAATCAATGGTTATTACCCGGAGTTTAGATCTAAAATTCGCGTTATTCCACAAGGTTTCAAATTTGAAGATGTGCAACGCAGTAATGAACCACTTAATCAAGAAAAAATCATATTTGGTTATGGAGGCATGTTTATTCCGGGTCGTCGCGATCCTTCAGAGTTTTTGAATTATTTGAATTCACTTGATCAATCTATCAAATTTGAATTCCATGTGTATACAACCACACCGCACATGGTTGAACCATTTATCGAAAATTCAAAAGGAAGAATTATACTCAAACCTATTGTCAAAAGAGATGCGCTGTTATTTGAAATGAGTAAAATGCATTTTGTAGTCAATTTTGAAAATGTCGGCAGTACACAAACACCAAGTAAACTCATTGATTTTGCCATCATCGAAAAGCCTATTTTGTCTATCAAATTTGGTGGGTTAAAAACTGAAGTTGTCGATCAATTTCTAAATCAAGATTACCAAAATGCATTCAAAATTGAGCAAGCTGACCAATACAGAATAGAGCGTGTTGCACAGCAATTCTTAAATATAGAATAAGAAAATATGAATAACGCCTTTAATTTTTTTCTGCTTTCACCTGTTTTGGGAGTCATTCAGGCTTTTAAACACTATCGTGAAACTTGGGCGAAAAATAGCGTTTGGTTATTCATTATTTTTTATGGTTTTACTATGTACCGTCCGGAGCTTATGGACTCAACGCGATATGTAGCTAAACTTCAAGAATTGTATCAACAGCCTATTAGTTGGGAATCATTCATAAGCAGTTTTTATTCTGAAGACGGCGATACGGTTGATATTTATCAGCCATTGGTGACCTACTTAATGTCTATGGTAACTGATAGTGGAAACCTATTGTTTGCTGTGTTTGGATTTGTTTTCGGCTATTTTTACTCCCGAAACATTTGGCTGATGATTGATCTTGCGCGAGTAAGATGGCCCGGGAAAGAATTCTGGATAATGATTGCAGCTTTTGCTTGTGTTATTGGTTTTTGGAATCTTAACGGAGTCAGAATGTGGACCGCGGGGCACATCTTTTTTTATGGTGCATTTTTGCATTTGTTTAATAATCAAAAAAAGGGAATTCTCATTGCAGCATCAAGTATTTTGGTGCATTTTTCTTTTGTAGTTCCTTTAATTGCTTTGGCTTTATTTTATTTGATCAAGAGTTCTTGGCGATTTTTGTATTTTGTTTTTTTAGGAAGTTTTTTTATATCTACGCTCAATATTCAAGCTGTCAGAAACCAAATTGAAAGTACCGCACCGGAGTTTTTGCTTCCGCGTGTAAATCGTTATACCAGTGATGAGTATGTTGAAACCGTTACCGAATTCAATGCTCAGGCTGTTTGGTATATTGATTACTACACCAAAGCACTCACATGGTTTATCGCAATTTTGTTTACGGTCATCTATTTTACACCCAAAAAAAAATCCGAATCATCGCCGACTTTTATCAATCTCTATGGGTTCTCAATGCTGATTATGGCTGTTGGTAATATCATGTCGTTGTTGCCTTCGGGAAGTCGATTTGAAATGATTGGACAAATGTTTGGCCTTGCGATGATTATTTATTTTTGGACACAATACGATTTTGCCAACTACCGAAAATGGTTCAAAATCGCCTCGCCATTGATGATCTTCTTTGTTTTTATTTCGATGCGAGTTTCGCTTGAAACCCTCACCTTTACCACAGTATTAACCAATCCTGTTTTGGTGTTTTTTGTTGATTTGCCATTTCCGCTCATTAATCTAATCAAATAGCTTTGAAATCAAAACAGCAAATTCTGCAAAGTCTTAAATCTTACCTCAATGCTACCGGAGTTAACCGAACCGGTTGTAAGGTAAATGAAAAGTTAGTGCTGATAGAATCAGATGATTGGGGAGCGATAAGAACACCTTCGAGCGAGGTTTTTGCCGATTTCAAAAAGCAAGGATTTGGTGTAGGTCAAAGTGTTTATCAATATGATGCGCTAGAATCAGAAGATGATTTAGAAATGCTTTTTGCGGTATTGTCAAAGCATAAGGGTTCCGACGGTAAGTTGGCTAAATTAACAGCCAATGCAATTATGGCTAATCCGGATTTTGATAAAATTAAGGCCTCAAATTATACAGAGTTTCACTACGAGAAATTCACTGAAACTTTCAAAAAGTATCCAGAGCACAACCGCAATTTAGATTTGTGGTTGCAAGGAAGTCGAGCTGGTGTTTTTCAGCCTCAATTTCACGGACGCGAGCATCTCAATTACAAGCGTTGGCTTCGGGTTTTGCAAAATAACAATCCCGCGGCTTTGTACTGTTTTAATCAAAAGGCTACCTACTCAGGTCAAGATGACTACAGTTTTATGGAAGCATATGATTGGGACAGCCCAACGGATATTCCCGAGCAAAAAGAAGTTATAGCCGATGGCCTTCGAATTTTCAAAGAAACCTTTGGATATGAGAGCAAATCTTTTATTGCCCCTTGCTACAACTGGGATACAGAAATTGAATCTACACTCGCCAGCCATGGTGTTCGTTGGATTCAAGGTATGCGATCACAATTAGTTCCCACCGGAAAGTTTGATTGTTATCATCCTGTTCGTCATTACTTTGGGCAAACGAACTCTTTAGGTATGCGGTACAATGTGCGCAACTGTATGTTTGAACCGTCAATGGCTCCCAACCGAGATTGGGTCAATAGCTGTATGGCACAAATTGCCAGTGCATTTCATTGGAACAAACCGGCAGTGATTTGTGCACATCGCATTAATTTTATCGGATTCATCAATACTGATAACAGAACCCGCGGCCTGAACGACTTGGATATTTTGCTTTCAAAAATGTTAAAGCAATGGCCCGATATCCGTTTTATTTCAACCGATGAACTCTGTGATATAACTATAAAATAAAAGAAATTATATGTTATTCAATTCACTTGAATTTGCGCTGTTTTTACCTTTAGTATTTATACTTTATTGGTTTGTTTTTCAAAAAAATCTTAGGGCTCAGAACCTCATGCTATTGCTGGTTAGCTATGTTTTTTACGCTTGGTGGGATTGGCGTTTTCTTTTTTTATTGGCATTTTCAACCTTTCTGGATTATTTTTCAGGACTTAAAATTGAACAAGCAAACACACCATCAAAGAGCAAATTTTGGCTCATATTGAGTATAGGGATCAATTTGGGTTTTCTGGGTTTTTTTAAATATTACAACTTTTTTGTCACGGAACTCACCAATGCCTTGACACATGCAGGAGTGCAAATTCATCCTTGGACGCTCAAAGTCATCCTTCCGGTTGGCATTTCATTCTATACTTTTCACGGGCTTTCGTACATTATTGATGTGTATAAAAAACGCATTACTGCCGAGAGGAATTTTGTTGAATACGCAGTATTTGTGAGCTATTTTCCGCTGCTGGTGGCCGGTCCTATTGAGCGCGCAACACATTTATTACCACAGGTGAAAAAGCCACGTAGTTTTAACTACGATAAGGCGGCTGATGGTATGCGTCAAATTCTCTGGGGTTTATTTAAAAAGGTAGTTATTGCCGATAATTGTGCCACTTACGCCAATGAAATTTTTAATGCCAGTGGCGAGCACAACGGAAGCAGTTTGTTGTTGGGAGCTTTATTTTTTACCTTCCAAATTTATGGTGATTTTTCGGGTTATTCAGACATTGCCTTAGGTACTTCAAGGCTTTTGGGTATAGAACTATTACGCAATTTTGCCTTTCCATATTTTTCAAGAGATATTGCCGAATTTTGGCGAAGATGGCATATTTCGCTCTCAACATGGTTCAGAGATTATTTATATTTTCCGCTGGGCGGAAGTCAAGGCGGAACACTCATGAAAGTACGCAACACTTTTGCGATATTTTTGGTCAGCGGTTTTTGGCATGGTGCCAATTGGACTTTTCTAGCTTGGGGCTTACTTAATGCGATTTATTTTATTCCGCTATTATTACTCAATAAAAACAGAAATAATCTTGAGGTTATCTCAACCCAAAGTTTTTTTCCTTCAATAAAAGAATTTTTCCAAATTTTGATTACTTTTTTTATGACGGTTATCGCTTGGATTTTCTTCAGAGCAACCAATATGGAGCAAGCAATTGATATCATCGGTAAAATATTTTCAAAGAGTTTGCTGCAAGTGCCTGATTATTTAGGCAAAAATGATATGATTTATTTTGTCATTCACTTGGGGCTTATAGGTTTTTTACTGCTCGTTGAATGGATGCACCGCGACAAGCAATTCGGTTTGCAATTCAATCCAACGATGATGCAAAAGCCCGCCCGACGTTGGATGATTTATACCTTTGTTATGGTTTTGATTTTACTTTTTGGCGGAAAACAAAGCAACTTTATTTATTTCCAATTTTAAACGCGCAACCCAATGAATCAGTTTGTTAAAAAGTGTATTTGGTTTTTGGCGATTATCGTTTTGGTCAATGTGGCCTATTTGGGAATTTTAATGGTTTTGAGCCCGGGTTTCAAAAAAGTATATGAGGTTCATTCTTTTAAAAATCAAAATTTTGATCTGCTTATTTTTGGCAACAGTATGGCCTTAGACGGTATAGATTCAGAATATCTGCAAAAACAAGGCATCAGTAATTATAATATGGCAATTGCCGGTGATCATATTTCAAGCTCTAAAATGATGTTAGAGGCTTATCTCAAAAACAATAAAAAGCCCAAAATAGTGGCTATTGGCTTGTCTTCTGCTATCGGAAAATCATATCTCAATGATCAGCCTTTTAAAAACCCCGAAATAGAATTCTTTTATCATCCGAGTTTGACAGAGATAATCAGTAATCCTCCACTTTTAAACTTTCAATGGTTGGCTGTAGACATTTTAAAGATTCTCATGTCGGCCGATCATCGTCAGGCGCAAATGGTTTTAGGTCAATGGAAAACCAAAAAAATTATCGCGGATAATTCTGATTACAAATCTCAAAAAGCAGAGCCCATTTTATACACAAATCCGTATTTGGCTCAAATAGTCTCGATTTGTGCCCAAAATCAAATCAAAGTTTTGTTGCTTGAATTGCCGGGTTCAAATGCCCGGAGAAATGATTTTCCGTATGTTTCCGAAGTTACTTTAAGCGACGGTCAAAAATGTATTGTGCACAACTTAAACAACTTTCAAACAAGTCAGAGCATTCTTGATGCAGATAAAGATTGGTTGGCAGCCGATCATCTCAACCAATTTGGCGGTCAGAAAGTAACTGCCTATTGGTATCAAACTGTTTTAAAACCTTTGTTTTCAACTTCAAAACCACAATAAGATGATTCAGGTTGGTTTTACCGGTGATTTTTGTCCGTGGAAGCGTGTCGAACAAACCTTTCAAAAAGGTGATTGGGCTTATATGTTTTCAGAAGTTTTGCCTTTTTTTCAGCAGAATGATTTAAATATACTTGATTTAGAATGTCCGCTCACACAAAGTCGGTCGGCTATTCAAAAAACGGGGCCTCATATCAAGGCACATCCGGACACGGCAGTTTTACTTAAGCATTTAAATTGTGCTGTTGTGGCTACTGCCAACAACCATTTTAAAGATTACGGTACCTCTGGAATGCAAGAGACCTATACTGCATTACTACATCATGAGATTGCTTATTTGGGCAGTGGTGCCAATTTAGACGAAGCCTCAAGAACATATTATTGGTCAAAAGACGGAGTAAACTTGGCTTTTATTAATGTAGCCGAAAACGAGTGGACAACAACACATGGAGATCAGCCCGGTTGTCATCCGATTGATTTGGTTTCGGTTTTTCGTCAGATTCAAAAAGCCAAGAATCAAGCAGATTTTGTAGTGGTAATAGCTCATGGCGGACACGAGCATTACAATCTTCCGAGTCCGCGTATGAAAAACTGGTATCGATTTTTTGTTGAGGCCGGAGCTTCTGCAGTTATTGCACACCACACCCATATTGTTTCGGGTTATGAAGTTTATCAAAACGCTCCTATTTTTTACAGTTTGGGAAATTTTTGTTTTGATTGGGACGGAATGTGTGATTCAGCTTGGAACCGTGGCATGATGGTTCGTCTCAAATTTGAAAAAGGACAGTCAGTTGGTTTTGAAATGACTTTTACCAACCACAATAATCAGATGCCAGGTGTTTATTTGTGCTCAGAATCTGAGAGTCAGAGCATGAAGCATCATTTGCTAGAGCTCAATAAAATTATTTTAGACGATGAAAAACTTGAACATGCATTCAACAAATATGTAGCTTCTTGGAAACCGATTATGAATACATGGATTCAGCCCTACAAAGGAAAGTACTTACCTAGTTTATACAAGAAAGGCTTTTTGCCTTCAATTATTTCAA
This sequence comes from Flavobacterium sp. CYK-55, assembly GCF_018413465.1. Taxonomy (GTDB): domain Bacteria; phylum Bacteroidota; class Bacteroidia; order Flavobacteriales; family Flavobacteriaceae; genus Flavobacterium. Next base: position 295,134 of record NZ_JAHCDK010000002.1, on the reverse strand, counting down.
AAGATAAAAAAATGTTGCTGACCAACTTAGTTCGTTGCGAAGCACACCGAGATATTTTGATTCATTCCATCAATCCAATAGAATAGTATGTGCGGATTTACAGGATATTTATACACTGATTCACGCTTAGAATCAACCAATAAAAACATCAGGCAAATGCTTGCTATTCAGCAGCATAGAGGTCCTGATGATTCAGGTATAGTTGGCATCAATACTCTAGCAAAAAAAGCTTTTGTGGGTGATGTTCAAAACGATAAAGATTTTGATGAGCCATGTGATTTGATTTTTGGTTTTAATCGTTTGAGCATTCTTGATTTATCGCCTATGGGGCATCAACCCATGGAAAGCCCAGACGGGAAAGTGGTTCTTATTATGAATGGTGAGGTTTATAACGCTTTTGATTTTAAACCTGAACTCGAAAGTAAAGGACACATTTTTAAAAGCACTTCAGATACTGAAATTGTCTTGCATTTGTATTTAGAATACGGAATCGAACGCATGATTGAGTTACTCAATGGTATGTTTGCTATGGCTATTTACGATTTTAATCTTGATACTTTGTTTTTGGCGCGCGATCGTTTTGGTATTAAGCCTTTATACTTGCTTGAGCAAAAAGGCAGATTGGCCTTTGCTTCTGAAATGAAGAGTTTCAAAGCATTGCCCGATTTTAAATTTGAAGCTGATTTTTCAAGGCTTGATGAGTTTTTATTGTTCAGAAACGTAGTCAACAATACCCTTTTTAAAGACATTCGAAATTGCACACCCGGAACCTATTTAAGCGTTCATGAAGGTCAATTACAAACCCATGTTTTTTATCAGATTGATTCTGAAGGATTGCAGCCAATATCCCAAAATCAAGCTAAAGCAAGTCTTGAAGATGCGCTCAAAAAAAGTGTGGCTTCACAGATGATTAGCGATGTAAAATTAGGCAGTCAACTCTCAGGAGGTGTTGATTCGTCTTTGGTGAGCTATTATGCCGCCAAGTCATTGGCTGAAGGAAATCTTGAAACCATATCCATCACCTTTAGCGATCCAAAATTTACCGAAAAGCCATATATTGACCAAGTTGCCCAAACGCTTTCGCTGCAATCACATCAGTATGAAATGAACGCAGACTATTATTTTAATGTTCTTGAAAAAGCAATTTGGCATTTTGAACAGCCGCTCAATCATCCGAACACTATTGGTATTTTTTTGCTCAGCGAACAAGCTCGCAAACACGTCACGGTTTTGCTCAGTGGTGAAGGTGCCGATGAATCATTGGCGGGATACAGCCGATTTGTTCGTGCTACACAATCGCCATATTTGAGTAAATCATTTTTGGGATTACTCAAACGAAACAAAGACAATTTGTGGGAGTTTTTGAGTTACTATTGCCAAAAGAGCAAACGCTTGGTCATGGAAACTGCCTACGGAAGTCCGAAGAATGCCCGAGCTTTACGCAAAGATTTTTCACTCAAAAAAGCTATTGCTTCAAGAACTCAGATGTTGGATAAACTTACCGGCGACACTATTCTTAGGCAACGAAAATACGAGCTTTTGACCTATTTACCCGATTTGTTGATGCGTCAAGACAAAATGTCGATGGCACATTCTATTGAGAATCGCGTACCGTTTTTAGATAATGAAATGGTGCATACATCATTAAACATTCCTGCACATATTGTAGTAGATAAACACAACCAAAAACTTGAAGCCAAAGCCGTTTTAAAAGAAATTTGCGCCGATAAATTTGGTGAAGCGTTTGCCTATCGCGATAAAATGGGGTTTGGAATTCCGCTTAGGTCGTTTATGTCATCTGAGGGTTTTCAAAATCGTTGGAATAATCAAATTGCTCCAGCTATTAGTCGTCGAGGTTTATTTGAAACATCCGCTTTAAATCAATGGGTTAGCAATAGTATCAAAGCCACACCTGAACAACTCGACGCCATTTGGCTCATGTTGGGTTTTGAATTGTGGGCACAACAATATTTAGACGCATGATAGCCATTCATAAAAATACCAGCGAAGATTTATTTCACTATCGTTGGATAAAATATTGCCAGCAAAACAGCATTGCCTATAAATTGGTTGATTGCTATGCCAATGATATCATTGAACAGCTCAAAGGTTGTTCAGCCCTGATGTGGCATTACCATCAGTCAAATTCAAAAGATATTGTCATGGCCAAATCGCTCTTGTTTTCGCTTGAGCAATGTGGTGTGAAAGTATTTCCAAATTATAATACTGCTTGGCATTTTGACGATAAAGTCGGGCAAAAATATTTGTTTGAACAATTGGGTTTTGAGGCGGTTCAGACTTGGGTTTTTTATGAAAAACAAACGGCTTTGCAGTGGGCCAAACAGCAGCAGTTTCCGAAAGTATTTAAGCTTCGTGGTGGTGCCGGTTCACAGAATGTCAAATTGGTTCGCAGTTTGGGTGAAGCACAAAGAATGATCAAAACCGCTTTTGGCTCAGGTTTTAAAGCCTATGACGCCTGGGGAAGTTTTAAAGAACGGATTCGTCGTTGGGGCATCGGTAAAGCAGAGCTTAAAGATATTGCCAAAGGTTTCATCAGGTTGTTTATACCGCCGCGATATTCAAAAGTGATGGGTCGTGAAATCAACTATATTTTGTTTCAAGATTTTATTCCTAATAATGACTCTGATACCCGAATTATTGTGATTGACCATAAAGCTTTTGCATTAAAACGGATGGTGCGTAAAAATGATTTCAGAGCTTCGGGCAGCGGAATTTTTGCCTATGAGCGCAGTGTTTTTGGTGAAAGGTGTGTTAAAATGTCTTTTGAATATACCCAAAAGCTCAATGCGCAATGTGTGGCATACGACTATATCTTTGATGAGCAAAACAATCCGTTGCTGGTTGAAATAAGCTACGGTTTTGCCAATAAAGTTTATGATCCTTGCACAGGTTATTGGGATGAAAATCTCAATTGGTATGAGGGTTCATTTGATCCGTACGGCTGGATGATTGATTTAATGTTGAAAGATGGAGAATAAGCGAATTTGTTTGGCGATTCCCTCACTTAATGTAGGCGGAATGGAACGCGTAATGATTGAAATTGCGCAATACATCAAGAAAAATTCTGATCATCAAGTAACCATTATCAAGTTGGCCAGAAGCCAAAACAATTTTTACCAGGTACCTGAAGGCGTAGATTTGGTTGAACCCGATTTCTTTTTTAATCCACGATTACGCCTATATCATTCACTCAAACTTTTGTGGTTTTTGATTCAAACTATTCGCAGGATAAAACCTAAATCAGTTTTGAGTTTTGGCGAAATGTACAATTCATTTGTTTTGTTGAGTTCTTTTTTTACATCGTCAAAATACTATGTCTCTGATCGTAGTCAGCCCGATAGAAAATGGGGCTTTTTTCATGAAAAAATGCGTCAGTTGGTTTACCGAAGAGCGCATGGAATTGTTGCCCAAACCAGTTATTCCAAAGCTTTTTTTGAACGTGAACTCAACCACAAAAACATCCGAGTAATACCCAATCCAGGGCGTGACCATGATTATCAAATGACTGAAAAGAAAAATATTGTACTGTATGTAGGTCGTTTGATTCCCAACAAAAAAGTTGATTTGCTTTTGGATATTTTTGACCAAATTGCACTACCTGATTGGGAACTTTGGATTGTAGGCGATGGCCCAGAACGCCAAAAACTCGAACAGCAACATCAGCAGCTCAAAAATCAGCAACATATAAAACTTTGGGGCGCTCAAAAAGATATTGGTGCCTTTTATGCACAAGCTAAGATTTTTGCTTTTACTTCAATTTCTGAGGGTTTCCCGAATGTTTTAATAGAGGCACAATCTTATGGAGTAACTTGTGTTTCATTTGATTGTGTAGCCGGACCATCAGATATCATTGGTGATGGATCCAATGGATTTTTAATTCCGTTGTTAAATACCGAAATCTTTGCCCAGAAATTGGCTGAACTCATGAAAAATGATTCTCTTTGTATGCAAATGAGAAAACAATCTTTAATTGATTCGGAAAAGTATAAAACCGATGTGGTTGCAGAACAGTTTTTAAATTTCATCACCTCATGAAACGCAAAATCAATAAATTAATCTATTATGTACTCAAGTTTTTGATCAGCTTGTGGATGTATTTTGATTCGCGAAAATACATGCATTATTACAACCAATTGTTGCGACATGTAGGGATGAACTTAAAAGGCGAACCGAGATTTATTGCCAAAAGTGCCAACTTTGACGATTTTCACCGAATAACGTTGGGTGATCGTGTGGTTGTGTCTCTGAACGTATATTTTTTAACGCACGATTACAGCTTTACTACAGCACTTATTGCCATTGATGAAAAACCTAAAACTGATATTGGTATTTTTCGAGATATTGTTGTTGGCGACAATGTTTTTATCGGAATGAATTCAATCATTTTACCCGGAACAACTATAGGCAACAACGTTATAGTTGGTGCAGGTTCAGTAGTACGAGGTAACATTCCAGAAAATAGTATTGTTGCCGGAAACCCAGCCACAGTTATTGGCGACATTCGCGAATATGCCCATAAAACCAAAAGTCGATCAAACCAAGAAGTTATTATTGATAAAAAATAAAAAGCAAAATACTACATGAAAATATTAGTTACCGGAGGAGCAGGATTTATTGGTTCGGCTATAGTTCCGAAAATGCAAAAAGAAGGCCATGATGTCTTCGTTTTAGATAATTTGAGTTTCGGAAGTCGCGCTTTTATTTCGGTGGATGACGCACATTTTTTTGAGGGTGATATTCGAGATGCCGATTTTGTAAATAAGACATTTGATAGCGTCCAGCCCGATGCAATTGTTCATTTGGCAGCCATACACTTTATTCCGTATTGCAATGCCAACCCATTTGAGTCGGCCGATATAAACATCCGCGGGACAATGAATATACTTGATGCAGCCCGAAAGATTAAAAATCTCAAGAAGGTATTTTTTGCCTCTACTGCTGCCGTATACCCAATTTCAGACCACGCGGTTGACGAAAATCATACGCTTTTACCTTTAGATATTTACGGATTAACCAAACTAACCGGAGAGCGTTTGTGCAGTGAGTTTCATTTATCAACAGGAATTGACACCATTTGTTGCAGATTTTTTAACGCCTTTGGCCCTAATGAAACCAATCCGCATTTGATTCCTGAAATAGAAAAGCAATTGCGCAACGGAGCCAGAACTATTGCGCTCGGAAATTTAGCGCCAAAACGTGATTTTATTCACACCTTTGATATGGCTAATGCCGTTTATGCATTGGTAATCCTTGAAAACACAGGCTATGATACCTTTAATTTAGGGCGAGGAATAGAATACTCAGTCACTGAAATTGTCGCTACTTTTGAGGAATTACTCGGCGAAAAAATCACTGTCGAGATTGATCCGGCACGTACCCGAAAAGTAGAACGTATGCATTTATTAGCCAATGTCGATAAACTCAAAACGCGCACCGGATGGTCACCAAATTGGAGCATTGAAGAAGGTATCAAAGATTTAATTGACAATTGGAAATAATGGAAGTTAAACGAAAACGTGTCGGGATTTTATATCACTTTTCTACCAAATGGATGGGTGGGGTGATTTATATTGTCAACTTAATCAAAGCACTTGATTTTTTGCCAGACGAAGACAAGCCTGAAATATATTTGTTTTATAAGCCTGATTTGCAGCGGTTTGTTGATGAGCTCAATTATCCGTATTTGCATAAAATTATTCGCCCTTATCCAACGGTACACACCACTTTTTTAAAATCAATCTTGACACAAAAAAATCTTTTTGTTGATGATTTAATTGATCAATATCAATTAGACAGTATTTTTCCGTTGCACGATTATCCGGTCAAATCCAAAAAAGATTGCAAACTCATTTCGTGGTATGCTGATTTGCAGCACAAACATTACCCGCAGTTTTTTAGTTTGGCTAAGCGAATCGAACGTCATTTACGCGTTTTATTCATTTTGAAGAATACACAAGATTTAGTGGTTTCAAGCCATGATGTTAAAGGTGATTTTTATCGTTTTTTTGATATTCCGAGCCATGTAAACTTTCACGTATATCACTTTGTATCTATCGTTGATAAATTTCCGACCTACTCCAAAGAAGAAGTTTGCAGCCAATTCAACTTACCTGAACATTATTTTGTAATCAGTAATCAGTTTCACAAACACAAAAATCATATGGTTGCCTTGAAAGCTTTGGCAAGACTCAAAAAGCAAGGCAAAACCGTTCATTTGGCTATTACCGGAAAACTTCCCGAAGACACGCAATCGCCTTATGTTGCGGAACTCAAAAGCATACTGGACCAAAACAACTTGCACAACCAAGTAACTTTTTTGGGTGTATTACCACGGGATAAACAACTGTCAATTATGCGTCATGCCGATGCCATTTTGCAACCGAGTTTGTTTGAAGGTTGGAGTACTGTGATTGAAGATGCAATTTCGCTTCAGAAACCGGTAATTTGTTCAAATCTTTCGGTGAATGTTGAGCAACTCAAAGAAAAAGGCACTTATTTTTCACCACACAACGACGAAGAACTCAGCGAAATACTTGTTGGCCGTGACTTCTCGGCAATTCCAACACCTATATATGAAAGTTATGAGCAACGCGTGACTCGTGCGGCCCAAACTTTATTGAAAATTTTGACCTAACTATTTTACTAGAATAAAAATGAAAAAACTACTTGTAACCGGTTCATCCGGATTAATCGGCTCAGAAGTGTGTATGCATTTTGCCGAATTGGGATGGGAAATTCACGGAGTAGATAACAATCAACGAGCTGTCTTTTTTGGCCCGAGTGGTGATACGCGTTGGAACCAAAACCGATTGGCATCAAAAATCAAGAATTTTGTGCACCATGAAGTAGACATTCGCGATCGTCAAGGCGTGCTTGATTTGATTCAGAAAGTGCAACCTGATGCCATTGTACATACAGCTGCCCAACCAAGTCATGATAGAGCAGCCGCGATTCCGTTTGATGATTTTGATACCAATGCAGTGGGAACTTTCAACTTACTTGAGGCAACGCGTCGATACAGAACTGATATTCCATTTGTGCACATGTCAACCAATAAAGTTTACGGAGATGCTCCGAATGAAATTGAAATGGTTGAGCTTGAAACGCGCTGGGATTATGCCGATGCAGCTTATGCACACGGTATTCCGGAGCATTTTAGAATTGATCAATGCAAACATTCACTTTTTGGAGCTTCAAAAGTATCGGCTGATATTTCGGTTCAAGAATACGGACGCTATTTCAATATGCCAAGTTGTGTATTGCGCGGCGGCTGTTTGACCGGACCAAGTCACAGCGGTGTTGAACTGCACGGATTTTTGAGCTATTTGGTTAAATGCAATCTTGAAGAAAGAGAATACACTGTTTTTGGCTACAAAGGAAAACAAGTTCGTGACAACATTCACTCTTATGATGTGGCGCGTTTCATTGAAGAATTCATCAAAGCACCGCGCGTGGCTGAAGTTTATAATTTGGGTGGAGGAAAAGACAATACTTGTTCGATTCTCGAAGCATTTGATATCATCTCTAAAATCAGCGGCAAGCCTATGAAGTACAAATACGACCAGACCAACCGAATTGGCGATCATATCTGTTACTACAGCGATTTGCGCAAAATGAAAGAGCACTATCCGAATTGGGATATCACTAAATCATTGCAAACCACTTTTGAAGAAATTTACCAAGCTTGGATGCAACGCGAAGGCATTCAATAATAACTTATTTCATGAATATTTGGCTCGTTTCAATTTTTGAAAACACTCCTATTGACGACAACCTCAATACCCGTTATAACAGTTTAGCTCGTGAGGCTAATCAACGAGGACATCGAGTGGTCTTTTGGTCATCGACTTTCAGGCATAATGTCAAACAACAACGTTTTGATCGTCATAAAGAAGTTCAAATCAACGAGCATTTAGAGGTTAAATTTGTTCCTGCCGATGCTTATCAGCAAAATATTTCATTGGCGCGAATGAAATCGCATTATAAACTTGGAAAATCAATGGTAGCTTTGTTTGATACCCAACCTAAACCCGATGTGATTGTGGTGGCTTATCCGCCAATTTCAACAGCGCATGAGGTTATTCTTTGGGCTCAAAAAAAACGAATTCCCGTAGTAGTTGATATCATTGACCCTTGGCCAGATGGTTTTTTAGAGCATATGAAAGGCTTAAAGCGAATTATTGTTCAATGCGGTATTTTACCTTTAAAGCAAAAAGCAAATTTTGTTTTTAATCAATGTTCGGCCATCATGGCAATATCAAAGCAATACATTGATTTTGCTCAAACATATCGCAAGCAACCTTCAGCTACAGCCGTTTTTTATCCGGCAGTTCAGTTTGCCGAAATGAAACGCCAGTTGCAACAGGCCTCAGAAAAAGTGACCAAAAATCAAAACCGAATTACCGTTATTTATGCAGGTAGTTTGGGTTTTTCGTATGATTTGCCAACCATTTTAAAAGCCGCTGAAATACTTGAGCAAGAACAGCCTAACATTCATTTTATTATAGCTGGTGACGGACCACAAAAAGACATAGTCGAAACCTATGAACAAAGTCATCAGAATTTGGAATACCTCGGGCGATTATCAAAAGAAAAACTAATGCAAGAGTATTATTTGGCTGATATCGGATTGACACAACACATCAAAGGTGCTACACAGTCAGTAACATACAAACTATTTGATTTGCTGGCTTGCGGATTGCCTATCATGAATTCACTTGAAAGCGAGATGAAGTCAATTATATTAAATCATCAAGTGGGTTTTCACAACAATCCCGGAGATGGACGAGCATTAGCGAATAACATTTTGGCTTGTAGTAGTGATCGTCAATTACTCGATTCGATGAAACAAAAAGCACTCGCTCTCACTCAAGAGTTAGGCGATGCACAAGTAGTATACAGCAAAGCCTTAGATTTTATAGAAGCTCAGATATGATACATCAAATTAAAAGCAATCTGATATTGAATGCCAAAAATATAATTGGCTGGAAAACCAAAAAGAAATATGTGGTTTTTTCAGTTGATGATTACGGCAATGTACGCTTGGATTCAGCCGAAGCTAGAGCACGATTGGATGCTGCAGGAATGAAAATTTATTCGCGTTTTGATGCTTTAGATACATTAGAAACCACTCAAGATTTAGAACAGTTGTTCGAAGTTTTATCATCCGTAAAAGGGCAAGATGGCAAACCTGCTGTTTTTTCTCCGTTTGCTTTGCCTTGTAATATTGATTTTGACGCCATGAGCAAGAATGGTTATACGGAATATGCTTATGAAAATCTAGACTTGACTTATCAGAAATTAGCGCAACTACAACCCAAAGCATATACTGGAGCATGGAATTTATGGCGAGAAGGAATTAGTTCAGGCCTTATGCGTCCGGAGTTTCACGGTCGTGAGCACTTAAATTTGCATGTGCTCAATGATAAATTGGCCAAAAGAGATGTACATGTATTGACAGCATTGCAAAACCGCAGTTATACTAGTATTTCAGACGATGAATATCCGGCCCATTCTTCAATGGCGGCCTATGATTTTTGGGACACTTCTGAGTTAGAGCCCATGAAAGAAAACTTACGTGACGGCCTGGTTCGTTTTGAACAAGTATATGGTTACAAAAGTGATTATTTTACGCCGCCGGTATACCATATTCATCATTCATTATACCCAACTTTGGTTGAAAACGGTATAAAATATATTGACCTTGATTTGGTTCGTCAAGAGCATCAAGGTTTCGGAAAATACAAACGTGAGTTTAATTACACCAGTCGTAAAACCTCTGAAGGTTTGCAGGTAATGGTGCGCAATGTGGTTTTTGAACCCACAGAAGATCGCGGGCTTGACTGGACAGCTTTTACCATGAAGCAAATTGAAGCAGCTTTTAGGTGGAATCGCCCGGCCATTATTAGTTCGCATAGAGTAAATTTTTGTGGTCACATTGACCCAAATAACCGAACTAAAGGCTTGGTCGAGCTCAAGAAATTACTTCATGCCATTACAACAAAATGGCCAGATGTTGTTTTTATTTCTGCCAGTGATTTAGGAAAAATAATCAGCCGATGAAAAAGCTTAAAAGATTTGTTTACCTGGGTTATTATCTCAAAAAGCTTGACAGAGAAAAGTTTTTTGCCTTTTTAAATTATACTGCCCAAACTACCGGTAAAGCCAAGTTTTCTATTTTGTTGGATGTTTTGTTTTCAGTTTTTAAATACAACATTTCACTGCTTGAGTATTTTCAGTTTCGATTTTTTGAAAAAGATAAATACGAACGTGAACGATGGGCAGGAACCGGCTATATGTATGAGTTTCAGCTCAGAATGAATCCGCCTAATAGTCGTCAAATTCTTGATGATAAAGCGCTTTTTTATAAAAATTATCAGCGTTTTTTTGTACATCAAGTTGCCACCTTGGATGAGCTGGAAAAAAATCCTGAATTGACAAATAAATTTATTGATGCTCCCTCAGGAAAAGTAGTTTTTAAAGTAGTTGACGGCAAATGCGGAGCAGGTGTTGAGGTTTGTAACACCGAAAAGTTCAAAACTCATGGAATGGTAGCTTATATGAAAGCCCATCATTTCGATTTGGCCGAAGAGTTTATCGTTCAGCATCCAATTTTGCAGGCATTATCTCCGTCAGGGGTAAATACCGTTCGTATTTTTACCCAAGTTACAACAGATCAAAAGGTTGTTCTATTGGGATGTCGTCAGCGGATTTCAGTAAATTCACCTGTTGATAATATGGCTGCGGGTAATTTGGCTGCTCCGATTGATCCTGAAACTGGTTTGGTCAATGGTCCGGGCGTTTATAGTGATATTACCAAAACCGATCAGGTCAAGCATCCGGTAACCGGTGTTGATATCATTGGTTTTCAAGTTCCGTTTTGGAAAGAAACTCTTGATATGGTTAAAAAAGCAGCTCTGGAACATCCTCAGAATAAATCAATTGGTTGGGATATTGTCATCACTGAGCGTGGCCCTGGATTTATAGAGGGCAACCACGATTGGTGTAAATTGCTTTGGCAACTTCCTGAAAAGCAAGGATTGAAACATCGAATTGAACCTTATTGGTATGTATAAGTTGGTTTTTAAAAGATGGATTGATTTTGCAGCTGCATTTTTGTTGCTGCTGGTATTTGCACCTATCCTCGCAGTTGTTTGGTTTGTGTTGTATCGCCAGAATGACGGAAAAGCATTTTTTTATCAAGAAAGGCCAGGATTAGATCAACAACCCTTTCGAATTATAAAGTTCAAAACTATGACTGATGCTCGCGATGATTCAGGACAATTGTTACCTGATAATAAGCGAATTACCAAAGCGGGTGCTTTTTTTAGAAAATGGTCATTGGATGAGCTTCCACAATTAATCAACGTACTCAAAGGTGATATGAGTTTGGTAGGCCCAAGACCTTTATTGTTTAAATATATTCCGTTATATAATTCAACCCAATTGCGTCGACATGAAGTTCGACCGGGCATTACCGGATGGGCGCAAGTCAATGGAAGAAATAGTATCTCATGGACCGAAAAGTTTAGATTAGATGTAGAATATGTTGATCAAGTAAATCTTTGGTTTGACCTTAAAATTTTGTTTTTGACTGTCAAAAAAGTATTGATATCAGAAGGAGTCAATCAAACTCAAGACAGACCCATGCTGCCGTTTGACGGAACCAATTAAATCTCACAATAACAAGCATTTTATATATGAAAGTTCTTATTACCGGCGTAGGAGGCCCAACTCCGAGAAGTTTTGCCATTGGCTTAAAAAAATATTCTTTTTACAAGCGATTTGAACTCATCGGAACTGATATCAATCCGCTGGCCATGGGATTGTATCAAAACGAATTGTTCAATAAAACCTATGTAGTTCCGCCTGCATCAAGCCCGGATTATTGGAATGCTATTGAAACTATAATCCGCGAAAATCAGATAGAGATAGCGGTAATTTTACCCGAACTAGAAGTTATGGAATGGAGCCGTCGCAAAGAATCGGACGTATTACCTTGCAAAGCTTTAATTCCTGATATTTCGATGGCTGAATTGCTGGTTGACAAATCAAAAATGACCGAGCTTTTAAAAGATTTAGACATCGTTCCGCCTTCGGTGACTTTTCATCGTGATGACGCCAATTTTAACGGAGCTTTTGAGTTACTCAAAGGCGGTTTTTGGGTGCGGAGCACCAGTGGAACCAGTGGTTTGGGTTCGCTTAAAGTAGATGATGTAGATTCATTGAAGAACTGGATACAAATCAATCCAAATGTACAACAGTTTTTAGCGAGTAAATTTTTGCCGGGCCGAAATCTCGCTTGTAAAATGTTATATTACAACGGTAAACTTTTGCGAACGGCTTGTGCTGAACGCGTTAATTATATTATGGCCAAAGTCGCGCCGTCGGGCATTACGGGCAATACTTCATTTGGAAGATTGCTCAACGAACCGGCTTTGGTTGCTGAGGCCAAACGCGCCATGGATTTTCTCTTAGCGCATACCCGAGCGGCACATCACGGTTTTTTTACCGTTGATTTTAAAGAGGACGAGAATGGCAAACCATACATTACAGAAATCAATGTTCGACATGTGGCCTTTACCCAGTGTTTTGCTGCGGGTGGAGCCAATTTTGCCGAAGACACGATTCGATTGCTTGATGGCGATGTTGATTTTGATTTTAACTATCAGATGTATGAGTTTGAGAAAGATTTAATATTCTTGCGCGATGTTGATTCGTTGCCGATTTTGATGAAAGAGGCTCAGTTGCACAAAAAAATGTAATTTATCCAGATATTGTTGATGGTCTTAAAGCAAGAAGCGCTCTTGGGTGTTTTCTTGTTTTTTGTTTCTCATTTCATCGATTATTAGCGCTTTGAAACGAACTTTTGATATCACTTTTTCATTGCTGATGCTGATTGCATTGAGTTGGTTGCTTTTACTTTGTTATTTGTTGGCTAGTATAGAAACGCGTTCGAATGGACTTTTTGTACAGCAACGTGTGGGGCAATTCGGAAAACTATTTTGGATATACAAGCTCAAGACAATGCACCCAAAAAGTCAAAAAATTGGATTTTTTAGTCAGTTTTTTAGAAAGTATAAACTCGATGAATTACCACAGTTTTACAATGTAATCAAAGGCGATATGTCTGTGGTTGGACCGCGTCCGGATGTTTCGGGATATTATGATTGCCTTAATGAAAACGATCGCCGGTTATTAGAACTCAAACCCGGGATTACCAGTGAGGCATCTATCAAGTATAAAAATGAAGACCTATTGTTATCAGCCCAATCTGACCCCAAAAAATATAATGATACTGTGATATTTCCCGATAAAGTCAAAATGAATTTAGAGTATTTTGAGCATCAATCTTTTATGACAGATTTGAAAATTATTTTCAAAACGGTATTTAATTAATCCTCATAAAATAGCAAGCAACCGCTTAGGTTCTGCTATATTTGTTAACGAAAACATTATTTTTTTGTATGACACTTTCTAAAATTTGGTTGTCATCGCCACACATGGGCGGTACAGAACTTAACTACGTTCAAGAAGCTTTTGATTCAAATTGGGTAGCTCCGCTCGGGCCTAATGTATCAGGTTTTGAATCTGATTTAGAAAATTACATTGGTCAAAACAGTCATGTTGCGGCTCTGAGTTCAGGAACAGCAGCAATACATTTAGGGCTTATTTTACTGGGAGTTTCTGCCGGAGATGAAGTTATTTGCCAAAGTTTTACGTTTTCGGCATCGGCCAATCCGATTTTGTATCAAGGCGCGAAACCTGTTTTTATTGACAGTGAACCCGATACTTGGAATCTTTGTCCAAAAGCTTTAGAAGAAGCCATCAATGATCGTATTTCTAAAGGAAAAAAACCAAAAGCTATTATTGGTGTTCACCTGTATGGCATGCCCTTCAAAATTGATGAAATTCGAACCATTGCAAACCGTTATGATATTCCGCTTTTAGAAGACAGCGCCGAAGCATTGGGCAGTACATACAAGGGTAAGAAGTGTGGAACTTTTGGAGATTTTGGTGTGTTGTCATTCAATGGAAATAAAATCATTACTACTTCCGGAGGTGGTGCACTCGTTTGTAGAAACAAAGAACTTAAAGATCGCGCTATATTTTTCTCGACCCAATCTCGTGATCAGGCGCCACATTATCAGCATTCAGAAATAGGATATAATTATCGTTTGAGCAACATTAGTGCTGGAATTGGTCGCGGACAGATGGAAGTGCTCGATATACATATTGGTTATAGACGATCTATGCATGCGTGGTATCAAGATTATTTTAAAAATATTGAGGGAGTCGAAGTTTTTTCTGAGCCTTCGGCAGATTATCATTCAAATCATTGGTTAACGTCAATTGTAATGAATCCTGATAAATGCGGTGGCAAGAATCGCGAAGATTTGCGCTTGGCCCTTGAAGCAGAAAATATTGAAAGCAGACCGCTTTGGAAGCCAATGCACCTGCAGCCCATTTTTGCACAAGCGCCTTATTACGGAAGTCAAATTGCTGAAAATCTGTTTGTTAATGGGTTGTGTTTGCCGTCAGGTTCAAATTTAACGCAGCATGATCAAGACAGAATAGCTTCGGTATTTAACATTTTTTTTAAATAATTAAGTTTTGAACGGTTAAGATTGTTATAAAAACATTAATTTTAGTCGCGGCTTAAATAATCTACTGCAATGTCAAACTCAATTTTTGACGTATTAAAAAACAGCATATTGGGCAACAGATTCCGAAACATCGGATACCTTCCGCGTTGGATTATTTTTGCTATTGACGTTTTTATTGTTGGAATTGCGGGTTTGATTACGTATTTAATCATGTACAGCCTTACAGGATTGTTGTACACTGCCAATGAAATCCTAATTAAATACGGTTCGTTTATTTTAGTCAATTCTGTATTTTTCTTGGTATACAGAACATATTCCGGTATTATTCGCCATTCTACTTTTATTGATGGTGTCAAGTTATTGGTATCAACCACAACTGCGTATCTTTTTTTACTGGTTTTTAATTTTGCTTGGTATGTTGCTACTCATGAGCAATTGTTTATCAATACACGGTTGTTTATCAACTATGTAATTTCATTTTTGTTATTGTTTTTGTTCAGAATTCTCATCAAATATATTTTTGAGAAGTACATGAATTTTGACAGCCAAAAAAAGCTCACCAAAGCAGTCATATATGGCGCTGATGCCAACGCTTTTTCGGTGGCTAATGCGCTTCGAGCTGAAAACCCAAGTCGATTTAAGTTGTTGGGCTTTATTGATAAGTTCAACCTCAGTTCTGCTTCGAAAAGCATGTTGAATTTACCGATTGTAAATCAGAATAAGAAGATTTATGTGATACTTCGGTCACTCAAAGCCGATGCATTAATCATTGCCGAAAAAGGTTTGAGTAAAGAAGAGACCATTGCAATAGTTGAAGAATGCCTTGAGTTTAACTTCAAAGTATTTACTGTTCCGCTGATTACCGATTGGGAAGATCAACAACAGATTTCAAACAAGGTAAAAAGTTTTGAAATTGAAGATTTGCTCGAACGTAAACCCATTGTACTCGATACAAAATCTATTTCAGAACAACTCAACGGAAAGACAGTCATGATTACCGGAGCTGCCGGATCGATTGGCAGTGAGATTGTTCGTCAGGTATTGTCTTTCAAGCCGCATAAAGTAATTTTAGTTGATCAAGCCGAAACTCCGCTTCATTCATTAAGGTTAGAAATCAATGCGATCAATCAAAGTGTTCAGATTAGAACAGTTTTGGCGGATGTTCGTCACAGAACAGCCATGGAGGCGGTTTTTGAACGATTCAAACCCAGTGTAGTTTATCATGCTGCGGCCTACAAGCATGTACCGCTGATGGAAGAAAATCCTTCACAATCTATTTATACCAATGTTTTAGGAACCAAAAATGTAGCCGATTTATCGGTTAAGTATGAAGTTGATCGCTTTGTAATGGTATCTACTGATAAGGCCGTAAATCCGAGTAGTGTTATGGGCGCCAGTAAGCGTATAGCCGAAAAATACGTTCAGACCTTGCACCACAAATATCATGATGACGGTAAAGTGATAAAAACAAAATTTATTACCACCCGTTTCGGAAATGTCTTGGGGTCAAATGGTTCAATTGTACCGCTTTTTGCCAAACAGATTTCTGAAGGAGGGCCTCTGACGATAACGCATCCGGATATTATTAGATATTTTATGACGATCCCTGAAGCTTGCCAACTGGTGCTTGAAGCCGGAGCTATGGGGCACGGTAGTGAAATTTTTATTTTTGATATGGGTAAACAAGTCAAGATTATTGATTTGGCTAAAAAGATGATTCGTTTAGCAGGGTTTATACCATATAAAGACATTGACATCAAAATCATCGGATTGCGTCCGGGCGAAAAACTCTACGAAGAATTGCTCAATGATGCCTCAAAAACGATGGCAACACATAATGAGAAAATCATGATTGCCCAAGAGTTGCCTGAGAACTATCAAAAAGTTCATGAAGAGATCCTTGATTTGCTTGAAAATATATCTACGCTGTGCAATGATGAAATTGTGAGCAGAATGAAAAAAATTGTTCCTGAATTCAAGAGTATGAATTCTGTATTTGAAACTCTTGACGCTTAATCAAATTTAAAATTTAACCATTCGCAATCGCATTGATATACAAATCAAATGCTATATTTGCACGAGTAATTATCTTTCTATGAGTATATCTAAAACATATCTTTTATCAATCCTTAGCCTATTTTTTTTATTGTCTTCTTGTGCTACCCGAAAAGATATTGTTTACATGCAGAACATTGAGCAAAAAGATGCTTATGATTCGGCCAAAAAATACGAAGTTAAATTACAACCAGACGATTTAGTCAATATTATTGTTTCGGCAGAAAACCCAGAAATCACAATGCCGTTTAATTTACCGCAAATTCAAGGAAATTATGATTTGAATGATAAACAAACAGCTATAAAAAGCTATTTGGTTGATAACGATGGCTTTATTGAATATCCTGTGATTGGCAAAGTGAAACTCGGAGGTTTATATCGATCTGAAGCTATAGCACTGATAAGACAAAAGGTTTCTGAATACATCAAAAATCCCTCAATTAATTTGAGGATTCTCAATTATAAAATTTCGGTATTAGGTGAAGTTGTGCATCCGGGCACATACAGTATTCAAAGTGAGCGAATTACTTTGCTTGAGGCGTTGAGTTTGGCGGGCGATTTGACTATATACGGAAAGCGCAACAACGTTTTAGTCATTCATGAAGAAGACGGAAAAAAAACTTATCGCCGTTATGATTTGACTCAGGCTGAAATGCTTGATTCACAAAATTATTATTTGGCTCAGAATGATGTTGTATTTGTTGAGCCAAACAAAACCAGAGTCAAAAACTCTTCAGTTGGTCAAAATACAGCTTTAATGCTATCTGGACTAACGGTGATTCTCTCGATGATTATTGTTCTTAAGTCATAAAATATTAATGGAATCAACTCCTGCAAACATAAATGAGCGTTCAGACGAACGTTTTGATTTTCACGATTTAGTTGAGCGTTACATTATACATTGGAAATGGTTTGTTTTCGGTGTTTTTGTATGTCTTATTTTGGCAACACTTTATTTGCGTTATGCTATTCCGGTATATAATGCAACAGCTACTATTGTTGTGCGTGATGAAAAGAAAGGCGGGCTTCAATCTGAGCTTAGTGCGTTTTCTGATTTAGGCATCATGACCGGTGTGAAAAATAATGTAGACAACGAAATTGAGATTATAAAATCGCGCCGTATCATTGGTAAAACAGTAAAAAAACTCGGGTTTAATGTGTCTTACATATCTGAAGGTCGTGTCAAAACACTTGAATTATATAGAAACAAACCCATTGAGTTTAATTTTTATGATTTAAGCGATTCTTTTTACAAAAACAAAAAAGGTTTTACCATTAATAATATTGACGCCAATAGTTTTGAACTTTTTGAAGGTACACAAAACTCTATGGGTAAATTTGCTTATGGAGCAATCATCAATCTAGAAGACTCAAAGTTGGTGGTCAACAAAAACCCTAAGACGTTTGCTTCATTTAGTTCTGGATTTTCAATTCATGTTAATGTAAATTCAATTGATAATGTTACTGAAAGTTTTCGCGGAAGATTAAATGTTAGTTCACTGAGTAAGAATTCAAGTGTGGTTTCATTATCAATTAATGACCCTGTGCGCGAAAAGGCCGAAGATTTTCTCAATACACTTATTGAGGTTTACAACGAAGATGCTATTGCTGACAAAAAATTTACCTCAGAAAACACTTTAGCTTTTATTCAAGATCGTCTCAAGATTATTACCTCAGAACTTGGTGATGTAGAGAAAGACGCCGAAGGATTCAAAAAAGCCAATGATGTTACTGATATTGCCACTCAAGCCGAAATTTACTTGAATAATTCGGTTGATTTTAGCAAAGAACTCATTGAAACCGAAACCCAAATCAAAGTGGTTGATGCTATGCTTGATTTTATGAAATCAAAAGGCAAATGGGATTTGGTGCCGACCAACATTATTTCAACTACTGATTCTAAAGACGCCAGTAATTTTATTGTGCAATACAATGATTTGGTTTTGCAACGCAATCGAATTGTAAAAGATGGAACATCAAAAAACTCGGTTGTATACAATCTCGAAGAAAAAATCGAAGAACTTAACGGAAATATTACAGAAAGCCTCAGTAGAATTAAGGCTTCGTTAAGAATCAAAAAATCTGACCTCGAAAAGCAAGACAAATACATCAAAAGCCGAATTTCAAGAGTTCCAACACAAGAACGCGAATTCAGAATACTGGATCGTCAACAAAAAATAAAAGAATCTCTTTATTTGTATCTTTTACAAAAGCGCGAAGAAACAGCCATTTCGTTAGCTGTTACGGCTCCTATTTCAAAATTGGTTGATAGCGCTTATTCCCCGGGTGCACCGGTAACTCCGAAGCCTAATTTGGTTTATATTTTTGCCATTGCTTTAGGTATTTTGATTCCGTTTATGATTATTTATCTGAAGTCACTTTTTGATAATAAAGTCAAAACACGTCAAGATGTTGAGTCCATTATTACAGCGCCATTTTTGGGTGACATTCCAAAATCTGAAACCCATGATGAGGTAATCAATACCAATAGTAAGTCAAGTTCTGCCGAAGCAGTCCGCATCATCAGAACCAATCTCGAGTTTATGTTTAGTCAGACTCCCGAGGGTCAGGCTAAAACGGTCTTTGTTACTTCGACCATACCTAAAGAAGGAAAAACATTCGTTGCAATCAACTTAGCCAGTACAATTGCACTCTCCGGCAAAAAAGTTTTGTTGATTGGTTTAGATATCCGCAACCCAAAAATTGATCGTTACGTACAACTTCCTTCAAAAGGATTAACCAATTATCTGTCTAAAAAAGATCAAGATATTCATGATTATATTGTAAAACTCGATGGGTTTGATGATTTCTATATCTTGCCTTCAGGAGTTATTCCGCCAAATCCGGTTGACTTGCTGATGAATGGTCGTATTGATAGTTTGTTTGAACAGATCAAAAAAGAATACGATTATATCATTGTTGATACAGCGCCTGTAAGTTTGGTTACCGATACTTTATTGGTGGCAAAGAATGCTGATATATTCTTGTATGTTATTCGCGCCAACTTCTTAGACAAGCGCTTGTTGAAGATTATCGAAAACATTTATCGCGAGAAGAAATTGCCTAATATGGCAGCCGTACTCAATGATACCGAGTGGCGAAAATCATACGCATATGCGTATGGCTATGGTTATGCATACGGCTATGGTTATACTGATGATACACCAAAACAGCCTTGGTTTTTGAGTTGGTTTAAGAAAAATGTTTAGGGTTTAAAAAATTGGTTTCGAGCAATAGCTTCTTGAAGAGGCTTGGTGTCTTTTACCAAAGTTTTTTGATCAAAGGCCAGAATGTGTTTTTCGTGATGAACATCTGAGCCTACAAAATCAATTAATCCTGCTTTTAGTAATTTTTGAGCTGCATCTGCTACCGCTGGACCATAATAACCAACAGTTGAGAGTAAATTTAGTTGCATTAAACAACCGGAATTTTTAATCCGTTGGTACTGATCAAATTTTTTATGGTAGTAAATGTAACGCTCCGGATGCGCCAGAACAGGTTGGTAACCTGCTACTTGAAGTTCAAATAAAATATCAAAAAGTTGTACCGGCGGATTCAAATAAGATATCTCAATCAAGACATAATTGTCTTTAAGGGTTAATAATTTTTCAGTTTGATATAGCTTGGTGAAATTTGGGTCAATCATATATTCGGCAGCATACCTCAAGTTGAGCGGAATTTCTTTTTCGGTATTTAATTTTTGGTAAGCCGATGATATGCTTTCAGGTGTGTTTTCCCATGTGCTTCCCATAATGTGAGGTGTTGCAACACAGTGCGTAAACCCAAATTTACTGAGCGATTGTGTAAGAAAAAGCGAGTCGTCTGTTGTGGCAGCGCCATCATCAATTCCGGGTAAAACATGACAGTGAATATCTACATGTCCGTCCGGAATTAAATCTCTGAGAAAAGTCTTTTTATTAAAAATGCCAAACATAGCCCTAAAATTACTGCGCAAAAGTAAGCAAAATATACTTTAAGCTAGTTTGATAAGGCTTGTATTTGTTGATAAACAAAGCAAAATTGCAAAGGCAACAATCGTTAAATTCTTATATTTGCACGCGTCTGTAAAATCAGAACAATTGCTACTCATTAAAAATAATCATGTCCGATAAAAGTCATACTGAAGATTGGAGTTTAGTCATCAAAGGCAAGACATCGCTTTTTGATTTAAAATTCCAGGATTTATGGCGATATCGTGATCTTTTGTGGATGTTTGTTAAACGCGATTTTGTGAGTTTCTACAAACAGACAGTTTTAGGTCCGCTGTGGTTTTTTATACAGCCAATTTTTACCACTTTGGTATTTACTTTTGTTTTCGGAAACCTGGCCGGTATTAGTACTGATGGATTGCCTCAGTATTTGTTTTACCTTTCAGGAATTACGGCATGGAATTATTTTTCGGATTGTCTGACTAAAACCAGTACCGTTTTTCGAGATAATGTGGCCATTTTCGGCAAGGTGTATTTTCCGAGGCTAATTATGCCGCTCAGTATAGTAGTGAGCAATTTGGTTCGCTTTGGGGTTCAGTTATTACTCTTGGCCATTATGATGGTTTACTTCACCATTCAGGGTTCTTCAATTGAGGTAACTTCGGCTATATTGCTGTTTCCGTATTTGGTTTTGCTTATGGCATTATTAGGATTAGGTGCCGGACTTATTATTACTGCAATGACAACCAAATACCGCGATTTAACCTTTTTGGTCACTTTTGGAGTTCAGTTGCTGATGTACGGAACAACCGTTATTTATCCGCTCAGTGCTGCTCCTGAAAAATATAAATCGTTTATTGAACTCAATCCGATGACCGGAATCATTGAAGCTTTTCGATTTTCATTGCTAGGCAAAGGTGAGTGTACTTTTAATAGTATTGCTTATTCAAGCGGAGTTACTTTGATCGTATTACTGGCCGGTGTTGTGATTTTTAATAAAACCGAACGAACCTTTGTAGATACCATCTAAATGTCAAAAGTTGTAATAAAAGCCGAAGATTTATCAAAAGCCTACCAAATCGGACAAATTGGTACCGGAACTATTTCGCGAGATTTAGAACGTTTTTGGGTCACTAAGGTTTTAGGAAAAGAAGATCCATTTTTAAAAATTGGCGAAACCAATGACCGAAGTATCAAAGGCGGTAGTGATATAGTTTGGTCTTTGCGCGATATAAATTTTGATATTCAGCAAGGCGAAGCAGTCGGTATTATTGGTAAAAATGGCGCCGGAAAAAGTACTTTGCTCAAATTGCTTTCCCGCGTTACTGCGCCCACCACGGGTCAAATAAAAGTTCGCGGTCGTATTGCCAGTTTGCTTGAAGTCGGAACAGGTTTCCATCCTGAACTCAGCGGTCGAGAAAATATTTATCTCAACGGTGCTATTTTAGGCATGCGCAAAAAAGAAATTACGCGTAAACTAGATGAAATTATTGATTTTTCGGGCGTTGAACGCTATGTAGATACGCCAGTTAAAAGATATTCTTCAGGCATGTATGTTCGTTTAGCCTTTGCTGTGGCGGCACATCTTGAAAGCGAAATTCTTATTGTAGATGAAGTCTTGGCTGTTGGCGATGCCGAATTTCAAAAAAAATGCCTCGGCAAAATGGGTGATATCAGCAAAGGGCAAGGCAGAACGGTTTTATTTGTGAGTCATAATATGGCGGCGGTCAAAAGCTTGTGTACCCATGGAATTGTTCTTGAAAATGGCAGATTGGCTTTTAACGGAGGCGTTGATCAAGCGATAGATCATTACCTCAAAAATGCCGAAAGTTATGCCCACAGAACATGGCCGATACAAACGGCACCCAAATCTAGTTTTATTCGATTGCTCGAAGTTAAAGTCCTTAATAAGCATAATCAAATAGCTTTAAATCATGCTATAACTGATGATGTGAAGATTGAGTTTACCTATGAAATCACCAAAGAGAATGAACTTTTCTTGCATGGTTTCAACCTTTTTAACGGGCATAATATTCATATTTTGAGTTCACACGATAAAAATGCATCATCATTAAAAACACCGTTGCCGCTCGGAATTCACTCAACAGTAATTACCATTCCGGGTAACTTTTTAGCCGAAGGAACTTACAACTGCAGTTTTGCCATTATGCGCTACAACCCGTTTCATGTTGAGTTTCACGAAATGGAAATAGTAGGTTTTAATGTGATTGATGAAATCAATGAAAATACAGTCAGAGGTAGCTATTCCGGAAGATTTCCCGGAGTGGTTCGTCCTCTATTAAATTGGGAACAACAATGAAAAACAAATGGTCTGGCGAACGTTTAGAAGCTTTTATCTACGGGCGCGACTCAATTGAACACTTGCATCGCTATGCTATGGTGATGCCGTATATTGAAAACAAAACAATTTTGGATATTGCTTGTGGCGAAGGTTATGGCAGTAATCTCATGAGTAGTAAAGCAACTTTGGTTCATTCAGTTGATATTGATCCGCAAACCATTCAGGCGGCCAAAGCCAAGTATAAAAAAGACAATATTCGTTTTCAAGTAGGAAGTGCTACACAAATTCCACTTGAGGATCAAAGCGTTGATGTAGTGGTCAGTTTTGAAACCATTGAACATCACGATCAGCATGAGGCTATGATGCGCGAAATTAAACGCGTGCTCAAACCCAATGGCGTTGTTATTATATCAACCCCAGATAAATTGTATTATTCTGATCAAAGAAATTTTCAAAATCCGTTTCATGTTCTTGAGTTGTACAAACAAGAATTTGTTGATTTGCTATCAGCATCTTTTAGCAACACTCAGTTGTTGGCTCAAACTTATTGCAACGGGAACTCTATAATTCAAGACGATCTTCAGCAAGCCAACTTGAGCTTTTTTACCGGTGATTACGCCAAAGTGCAACCCCAAAATATTGATGCTTTATATTTGATTATCATCGGTTCGGATGTTGATTTTCAAAAGCAAAAACTTTCTATTTTTAATGGCGAAATCATTCAAAAGAAAAGCTGGACTGATCATTGGCAAAAAAGCAATACCTACAGAGTTGGCAATTTTATTTTAAAACCGCTTAAAATTCTGAAAAGAAAATCTAAATGATTGCTATTGTAGTTCCGTATTACAAGCTTGACTTTTTTGATTCGCTGTTAGATTCATTGGCGCAGCAAACCAACAAAAACTTTAAAGTTTATATTGGTGACGATGCCAGTAAGCAAAATCCGGCAATTATTCTAGATAAATACAGACAACAGTTTGATTTTGATTATCATAGATTTGATGAAAACCTGGGTGGGATTTCGCTTGTTGCTCAATGGAATCGATGTATAGCTTTGACTTCTGATGAGCCTTGGATTATGGTCTTGGGTGATGATGATTATCTTCATCCGCAAACCATTGAATCGTTTTACGAGCAATTACCCGCAATCGAAAAAACGGCTCAAGTAGTGCGCTTTGCTACATACAAAATGAATCATCAAGGCCAAAAAACATCAGAAATTTTTACACATCCCAAAATTGAAAACGCTGTAGATTCCTATTTTAAAGGCAATCGGAGTTCATTAAGTGAGTATATTTTTAAAAAAGAGCAAGTACAGAAAATTGGATTTAAAGAACTGCCTCTTGCTTGGTTTTCAGATTGGTTGGCCGTTTTGGAGTTTTCAAATTTTGGCAATTTATATACGATTAATGAATCTCCGGCAGGAATCAGAATTTCTGAGGTGAGCATTTCAGGAAGTCAACACTATACAGGCCCCAAAACCGAAGCTGCTTTTCAGTTTTACAAATACTTACTCGAACAGAAAAAAAGCCGATTTACGCCTAGACAAATTGTTTTGTTGCTGAGCCAAATGAGCAGAACTTATATTTACAACAAAAAAAAGGTGACTTATTTTGTCAAGATTTCAGAGTTGTATTTTAGGAACTTGGCTTTTAGGAATTACTTCAAGTTTTTAAAATTAATCTTTAAAAATTTTCTCAAGAAATTTTAATCATGCGCCAAGGATATAATCCACATAAAGACCAAGTTCATCAAGAAGAATATTATTTTCATCAGGTGATTATACCCGTTTTTATACCCCATGATCAAGATTATTATCGCGATGCGTTTAAAATTTTGCAGCGGTGTATAGAGTCATTATTGGCCACTTCGCACGAGCGCACATTTTTTACCATTGTCAATAACGGTAGTCATGCGCCTATAGTTCAATATCTCGACACACTACTTGAGCAAAATAAAATTCACGAACTCATTCACACCCACAACATCGGTAAACTCAATGCTATTTTTAAAGGTTTATCCGGAAATAACATTGAACTCGTAACAATAGCCGATAGCGATGTGCTTTTTTTGTCCGGATGGCAGCTTGAAACCAACCGCGTATTTTCCCATTTTCCGAAGGCCGGTGTAGTTGGAATCGTGCCACAATATCGCGTGTTTTTGAGTTATTGTAACAATGCAATTTTTGATACTTTTTTTACTAGAAAGCTCAAATGGTTGCCGGTTAAAAACCCAGAAGCGTTAAAACTATTTTATAAAAGTTTGGGTTGGGATGACAATGCCAATCCTGATTATCTTAAGCTTACACTGGGTTTTGAAACCCAAGATCAATTTAAAGCATATTTGGGCTCAGGGCATTTCGTTGCCACTTATAAAAAGCAAATGTTTGATGAAATGATCACTTATATGCCCTTTAAAATGGGCGGTTACAGTGAAACTTATCTTGATACCATTCCACTCAAGAAAGATTATTGGCGTCTGACCACTTATGATAATTATGCCTATCATATGGGCAATGTTTATGAGCCTTGGATGGATGATGTAAGCTTTAGCCGAGATTCGGTACAACTTTTTCAAACACAATTTCCGGTGTATCAAAACTGTAATAAGCTGATTTACTTTATCAAAAATCACATTTTCAAAAAATTCATGAAGAGTAAAAAATTCAGAATGTTGTTTTACAGTTACAAAGGTTTGCCCAAAGAAATGGTTGCTAAATATTGATATGCAGGCTACTTTTACCATTATTATTACAACCAAAAATAGGCTCGAAGATTTAAAATTCACCCTCGAGCAAATAAGTTCATTGCTCGCATTGCCCAATGTTTCAACCCTAATTTGTGACGATGGATCAACCGATGCTACATCAGAATTTATCCAGAAGAACTATCCCAATATTCATTTAATTCAACATCAAAAAAGCCTTGGACTCATTGCCAGTCGCAATGAACTCATGAGTCTGGTTCAAAGTGATTATGCTATTTCAATTGATGATGATTTACATTTTTTATCTGAGCAACCATTGCATCAAATAGAACAATATTTTCAGCAGAATCCAAAATGTGGTTTGGTGGGATTTAGAATTTTTTGGAGCAAACAACCGCCTTTATCACAGCAAACTTCTGATGTTTCGTTGCGGATGAAAAGTTTTGCAGGTGGTGCGCATGCCTGGCGGATGAGTGCATGGAGAGCCATTTCGGGTTATCCGGCTTGGTTTGTTTTTCACGGCGAAGAAGATTTTGCCGCTTATGAACTATTCAAAAAAGATATTGAAATTCACTATTTGCCTTCGGTTTTGGTGCATCATAGAGTTGACCTAAAAGCCCGAAAAAACAATGCAGATTACGCCATTCGATTGCGTCGTTCTTTGCGCTCGGGTTGGAGTTTGTATTTGATGTTTTTTCCGATGAACCGCATACCCAGACTTTTGGCTTATTCTATATGGATGCAACTTAAATCCCGAGTTTTTAAAGGCGATTACAGAGCTTTGAAAGCTTTAATTTTGGCGGGTTTTGATCTGATTACTTTTGGTCCAAAAATTATTAAAAATGCCAATCGTCTGAGCGAAAAAGAATATCAAGAATTTGAAAAAATTGAGAACATTCGCCTATATTGGAAACCCGAAAAATAGTTACATTTAAGGCCATTTTTAAGACATGAAAACCATTGCCATCATTCCAGCTCGCGGCGGTTCAAAACGATTGCCCGGAAAAAATTTAATGCTGCTAGACGGGCGACCGCTCATAGCGCATAGCATTGAATTGGCTTTGGCGCATCACGATATTATTGATGGCGTTTTTGTGAGTACCGATGATGCACAAATCAAACAAACAGCTCTTGATTTCGGTGCACAAGTCATTGACCGCCCCTGTGATTTGTCGGGTGATGAGCAGCCCACAATAACAGCCTTGCAACATGTTTTAAGTGAGCTTCCGGATTCGATTGAAAATGTAATTTTATTGCAACCAACTAATCCGCTTCGCCCTAAAAAATTATTGATGGAAGCCTTTGCTGTGTATCAAAAAAACAATTGTAACAGTTTGATGACAGTAAGCAGAAATCACCAAAAATTCGGAAAAATCATCCACCACAAATTTGTTCCGTTCAATTATCAAATCGGGCAGCGAAGCCAAGATTTAGAACCACTTTATTATGAGAACGGTTTGTTGTACATCAGCAGTACATCACTTATAAAACAAGGAAGTATCATGAGTGAAGATGGTTTTCCGATGATTGTTAACCACCCGTTTTCATGGGTTGACATTGATACCCAAGATGATTTTGATTACGCCCAATATTTAATTCAAAAATACAAATAGATGAATCCCTATATTTCAATTGCCGGTCGAAAAACCGGGCCCGACTATCCACCATTAGTAATTGCCGAAATTGGTATTAACCACGAAGGCTCATTAAAAACAGCTTTTGAAATGGTTGATGCAGCACACAGAGCGGGTGTTGAAGTAGTCAAACATCAAACCCACATTGTTGAGGATGAAATGAGCTCGGTGGCCAAAAAAGTCATTCCTGGCAATGCCGATGTTTCAATTTATGAAATCATGCAGCGATGTGCGCTCAACGAAGATGAAGAAATTCAACTTAAAAATTATGTTGAGCGCAAAGGCATGATTTTTATTTCAACGCCTTTTTCAAGAGCTGCTGCCAACCGATTGCAGCGTATGGGCGTTGAAGCATACAAAATTGGTTCGGGCGAATGCAATAATTATCCGTTACTTGAGCACATAGCCAGTTTTGGAAAGCCGGTGATTTTGAGTACCGGTATGAATACGATTGAAAGTGTAGCCAAAGCGGTTGCTATTTTTGATAAACACCAAGTTCCGGTAGCACTTTTACATACCACTAATTTATATCCAACGCCGATTCATTTGGTGCGTTACGGAGCCATGACGCAACTGCACGAGGCTTTCCCGGATAAAGTATTTGGTTTGTCAGACCACACTTTAAACAACAATGCTTGCTTGGGTGCGGTGGCTTTAGGCGGCAGCATTTTAGAGCGACACTTTACCGATCATATGCAACGCACCGGACCGGATATTGTTTGTAGTATGGATGAAAAAGCGTGTGGTGAGCTTATTATTTCATCTCGTGAAATATGGCAAATGCGGGGCGGTCAAAAAGAGCCTGCAGCCGAAGAACAAGTGACTATTGATTTTGCATTTGCTACGGTTTGTACAATTGCTCCTATTGGCGAAGGCGAAGTTTTTACACATGAAAATATCTGGGTAAAACGCCCGGGAACAGGCAAAATTTTGGCAGAGCATTTTGAATCTATTATCGGAAAAAAAGCAACGAGATCAATTGCTGATGACGAGCAATTAACTTGGGAAGACATTGTCTAATTTGATGAAAAAAATACTTTTTTTAACCGGCACACGCGCAGATTTTGGTAAAATAAAATCATTGATTCAAATTCTAGAACAAGAATCTGAATTTGAGCCTTTTGTTTTTGTGACCGGTATGCATCTCCAAGAGCAGTATGGTTATACTTTGCTTGAAATTGAACGTTGTGGTTTTACAAACATAGCTACTTTTCAAAATCATACCCACGAAACTACCATGGATCTTACTTTGGCCAAAACAATTGAAGGTTTGTCGGCCTATGTTAAAAAAGTTCAGCCAGATATGATTGTGGTGCATGGTGATCGAGTAGAAACTTTGGCAGGGGCCATAGTGGGTTCGCTCAACAATATTCTGGTAGCGCATATTGAAGGGGGCGAAATCTCAGGAACGGTTGATGAACTCATCCGGCATAGTGTGAGCAAGTTAAGTCACATTCACTTTGTATCTAATTCAGAGGCAAAAAAACGACTCTTGCAAATGGGCGAGATGAAATCATCTGTTTTTGTTGTTGGCTCGCCCGATATTGATATTATGTTTTCAGATGATTTACCTGATTTGGCAACCTCAAAAAAGTATTATGAAATTGAGTTCAATCAATATGCTTTAGCCATGTTTCATCCGGTAACCACAGAGGCTGCCGAAATGGAGTTTTACGCACACAACTTTGTGCAAGCACTTTTAAAAGATAACCATAATTATGTAGTTATTTTTCCGAATAACGATATGGGCAGTCAAGCGATTTTGAATGCTTACGAATCATTCAAAGGCAATAGTAGGTTCAGGGTGTTTCCGTCACTTCGATTTGAATATTTTTTGACCTTACTCAAAAACAGCCAGTTTATTATTGGCAACAGCAGCGCCGGAATTCGCGAGGCACCTTATTATGGAATTCCGATTATCAATATCGGTACACGCCAGCAAAATAGAGCCGTTCATGCTGACATTCTCAATGTGGGCTACGATCAGAAAAGTATTTCAAACGCGTTGGCTATTATAAATGAACACCAAGTTACACCAACCTTATCAGATTTCGGAACCGGAAACAGTGCCCAATTGTTTTTGGAATCACTCAAAAGTGTTGATATTTGGCAGCTCAATCATCAAAAGCAATTTCGAGATATTTAGCAACTTTTACGTGCCTAATTTAGCTATTTTTGCGCGCTGATTACCGCTAATTTTGTATGAAACCAAGCAAAGTTTTTATTCTTTTATCTGACGGAGTTGGTCTGCGCAACTTTGCGTATACTGATTTTTGGAAACAAGCCGAGCAGAATAATATTGAGATTGTTTTTATCAATAACACGCCGTTTGATTTGAAAAAAATGGGATATCGCGAGATAAAAGTTTCCCAAATGCGCCCGCACAAATTAACAGACCTTTTTAAAAAAGCCAGGGTTCAAGTTGATTTGGATTTAAACATCAAGCGCTTTAATGATCAGATTTACAATGCTTATCGTTTTCCGTTTAATTACAACTCTTTGACAGAGAGCATTAAATCATTTACGGTAAGTGCATTGTCAAAATGGTATTCATCAGAAAATGGTATAAAAAAACTGCGGAAGCGTATTTTTGATCTTGAAAGAAAAACCAAATCTTATCGTGATTTTCATACGCTTTTTGAACAAGAAAAACCTGATTTTGTTTTTTCAACCAATCAGCGCACCGTGGCAGCTATTGCACCTATTTTAGCAGCGCAAGATTTAAATATTCCCACCGGAACTTTTATTTTTTCATGGGATAATTTGCCCAAAGCAACATTGGTTTTAGAGCCGGACTTTTATTTTGTTTGGAGCCAACACATGAAAAATGAGCTTTTAGCTTATTATCCTTTTATTACTAAAGATCAGATTTTTGTAACCGGAACGCCACAGTTTGAAAAACATCAAGAGAGTCGTTGGATAACACCTAAAGATGACTTTTTTAAGCAACATCAACTCGATATACAAAAAAAATACATTTGTTATTCAGGCGATGATGTTACTACTTCGCCCAATGATCCGCAATATCTTGCAGATTTGTGTTCGGCAATAAGAAGACTCAATACCCAAGGACAAAACTTAGGTGTTGTTTTTAGACGTTGCCCGGTTGATTTTTCAGATAGGTTTAATCATGTACTAACCGAAAATCAGGATATAATTGTATCTATTGATCCCGTTTGGGAGCGAGCAGGCGAGGGTTGGAATACCTATTTACCAACTGTAGCTGATATGCATTTGCAGCTCAGCACGATTGCACATACAGAAATGGTGGTTAATTTAGGCTCAACAATGGTTTTTGACTATGTTTCTTTTCAAAAACCTTGTGCTTTTGTAAATTATGATGTGGTCGATTGTCCTCGAGAGCATTGGAGTGTCACTAAAATATACAAATATGTGCATTTTCGTTCAATGCCTCAGCCCGAGAGCGTTCTTTGGATTAATAGCCCCAACGATTTAGATCAAATAATTTTGCAAGGAATGTCAAATTCGTCTGCAACAGTACAAGCAGCCCAAAAATGGTTTGAGATAATCAACCAGGATCAGCCCAATAAAGCTTCGCTCAGAATTCTTGAGGCAATAAAGATTATTATTTCAAAAGAATTAGCGCAACAGCACATTAATTAAAAGATATTCAGAAAGAAAAATGCTACAAAACATTGCCATATTATCAACTGTTGTCAACTTTGATTTGTATCAAAAGTCGGCTCGATTGTTTCCTGAAGACATTCAACGATATGTTATTGATGGCCGCAATGGTATGCATGCTATGGACAGTGTGGCGTTTATGTTTAAAAAACTCAAAAATCGCGGAATTGATTGGTTGATTATGGCCGATGAAGATGTTGTTTTTATTGATGCTCATAGCGTTTTTGATTGCATTGATCATATGAAGCAACAGCAGATTACTTTTTGCGGTGTGCGCGATGGCGGTGTTATTCCGCATAGAGTTCAGAATCCGTATGCCATCAATACTTTTTTTTCGATTTTACATTTTAGTGAAGTTGAACCGCTTTGGAACGAGCATTTGGTGCGTAAAAATCAATATATAAATCCGGGAGAATTTAACGATGATTTGTCTGAATTAACCGGCGATTATAGCAAAGAAAGTTTGTTTGAACCTTATTATTGTTTTTATTTTTGGATGCGTCGATTGGGTAAAAAAGTACTTTTTCTCGATGCGACCGTTCCATTTTCAGATGATTCGGTAACCAATCTAGTCAAAGACCATCGCGGGAATGAATTGCTGTATCACACTTGGTATGCGCGTTCGTACGGAGCCAATGAAAAGCACACCCAACGTATTGATGATGTATTTTCAAAGGTTTCGGTTGATATGAGCAAAACATTAAATCCGATTATTTTTAAAGATTCGACGTTTGCATTCAAGAAAAGTTTGCTAAAGCAATTTCGTCGTGTGGCGCTAAAATTTGAAACTATTTTTAAGAAGTAAACTGTGCAAGAACCAAGTTATACCCGAGAAGAACTCAAGCAAGCCATCGCTCAAGATATGCTTCGCTACGAAATTCGCAAACCGGTTTCATGGAGTACTTTTTTTAATTATTTCTACATTCAGGTAGTTCCTGGTCTCAAATACACTATTGTTTTGAGATATTGTCAATATTATCGCCGCCGCAATCGACTTTTATTTTACTTTTTCTTTTTTTGGTTGCGTCGTTTAAAGCATGGTTACGGAATTGATATTTCATATCGAACCAATATTGGTAAAGGTTTATATATTGGGCATTTTGGCGGAATCGTTATTCATGGCGATACAGTAATCGGTGAAAACTGTAACTTATCGCAAAATATGACCATTGGCGTATTGGTTCGCGGAAAGAAATCAGGAGTTCCTACCATCGGAGATAGAGTTTTTATTGGCCCGGGCGCTGTGATTTTAGGTGGTATTAACATCGGAAATGATGCGCTCATTGGGGCTAATTCTTTGGTTACCTTTGATGTGCCCGACCATGCAGTGGTATCAGCACAAACAGCACAAATTGTATCTGATAAAGGATCTTCAGACTATATTATTAATACCAAATAAAGCATATATGAGTTATCAACGTCTGATTCCGCTCATCAAAAAAACAGGATCAACTCTGAGCCCTGAGGAATTTCAATCGCGTATTAACGTTGTCTTTCACGATTATGAAGCGGCTCATTATGATCGTTTGCACGATGATATGTGGGAAAGTCTACAAGAACAAATTAACCTATTGGTTGATGATTGGTTTGCCCATCAGAACCCAAATAGCGGGCTCAAGTTACTAGATATTGGTTGTGGCACGGGCTTGAGTACACAAAAATTACTGGCCACAAAAGCAGGGCAGTTTATTGATGAAATTATATTGTTGGATACCTCTGCCAAAATGCTTGAACAAGCTGCGCAAAAAGCTGTTCAATGGAACAAAAAACACCAAATTGTCAATGGGCTTTGCGATGTTTTAACCGATGGATACGATGTGATTATTGTTTGTTCGGTTTTGCATCATATTCCTGATTTAGATGCTTTTTTTCAGCAGATAAATAGGTTGTTAAATCCAAATGGGATTTTGATTCATTTGCAAGATCCGAATGGCGATTATGCTCAGGATGAAATATTTATCCAACGTGAAGATATGCTTCATAAGCAGCGCAAGTCAACACCAAAAAGATGGGTTGATTATCTTCCTAATTCATTTAAAAATAATTTAAATCGTTGGCTGGGTCGAAAAAACTACATTGATTACATCAACGATCAATTACTCGGCGAGAAAGTCATAACCAAACGAATGACAGCAGACGAAATTTGGAGTGTAACCGATATTCATGTTGAATCAAAAGACGACACTCAAACCCGTGGAATTTCATTTGAATTTCTCAAAAATAGGCTACGAAATTTTAGGCTCATCAGTCATCGTTCATACGCTTTTTACGGTGTGCTCAAAAGTGATTTGCCTGTAGAAATGCAACAAGATGAATCGCAATGGATTCAGCAAAATCAACTCAATGGACGCAATTTAGCTTGTGTTTGGCAGAAAAAAGATTAATATGCATATCGGATTTCTCACTCCTGAATATCCACATGCTCAAGCAACTGCTTCGGCCGGAATCGGAACCACAATCAAAAATTTAGCGCAGGCTTTACTCAAGCAAAAAATCAAGGTATCGATTTTTGTTTACGGACAAAGCAAAGCCGAAATTCTTGAAGAAGGCCTGCTGACTATACATCTGATTCCTTTGCAACAAAAAGGTTTTTTTACCTGGTATTCTTACCGCAAGTACTTGCAAAACTACCTCAATAAATGTATTGTTTCAGAGCAAATTGATTTAATTGAAGCCCCCGATTGGACCGGTATTACGGCTTTTATGAAACTTAGTGCACCATTGGTGATTCGCCTTCACGGAACCGATGCCTATTTTTGTAAACTCGAAGGCAGAAAGCAAAAGGTGAAGAACTTTTGGTTTGAAAAACTCGGTCTTAAAACAGCCGATGCAATCATCAGCCCAACCCAATATACTGCAAAACTTACCTGTGAGATTTTTAAACTCAATCCACAGCTTTTACAAGTGATTCCGAGTGGAATTTCATTAGAGCATTTTCAGAACCCAAATCCAAACCAATATCAAAAAGGATTGATTTTATATTTGGGCACCATTATTCGCAAAAAGGGAGTTCTTGAACTTTCTCATATTTTTGAACGTGTGCTCAAGCAATGTGACGAGGCTGAGTTGATTCTTATTGGTGGCGATTCATATGACATTAAAACCAAATCTGATTCAACATGGTTGTTGTTGCAGAATGCGCTTGATGGTCGTTCTTTTTCGAGAATGAAACATCTGGGTCGAGTTCCTTACGAACAAGTTCAAGATTATATTCGTCAGGCAAATGTCTGTGTTTTTCCTACTTTTGCCGAAACCCAAGGAATGGTAACCATTGAATCAATGGCTATGCAAAAGGCAGTAGTCAATAGCAATATAGGTTGGGCACAAGAAATTCTGAGTGATTCATCTGAAGGGTTCTTGGTTCATCCCAAAAATCACGATGAATTTGCCAATCGAATTATTCAATTGATTCAAAATCCCGAATTGGTCAGTCAATTGGGTAAAGCGGCTCAAGAAAGAGTTCATACAGCTTTTGATATTCAAAAAACAGTACATACAAACATTGATTTTTACACTTCGGTGATTCAACAATATTCTAAAAGGTGAAACAATATACAACCCAAAGCGGCGAAATTATTTTATACCAAGGCACACCGAATCTTGATCAACTCGAGATTTTAGCTACGGGTTATGGAGATATTTGGCACAGTTCATTTGAGCAAGGATTTAAAAATGCTTTTCAAGATTTGGCGCACCAATCTTCGGTTTTGTTTTGGTATATCAATGATTTTGATGGACTAGATGTATGTGTGAGTTGGCGAATTAATCCCAGTCAGTTTGCGGTCAGAAAATCAGTATGGGAAACCATGCAAGGTTTTGATTCTGATTATGAGCATCCGCATATGCAAGCTTTTGATTTCGGATACAATGCGCTGCGCAATCAAGGAGCTGTTCCTTTGTATGTTAAAGGTTTATTTGCTCAAAGCACGCATGATACCATACAAGTCTCGGCACACGATCGCTATGCTTTTTACATTAAAAATTTCAAAGTTGATCATGCTCTTTTTATGCTATATCGCAAAGGCTTTTGGCGTTTGAGCGAATGGAACGCCTTTTTATCAGTGCGCAAAAAGTATAAACTCATAACACAACGCCCGCTTGTAGCTCCCAGAAAATTGCAACCACTCAATGGGCAACCTACGGTTAGTTATATTATTCCAACCATGATGCGCCAAGATTTTACCTTGCGTTTACTCAATGATTTAATGACGCAAACCTACAGGCCTACACAAGTAGTTGTGGTTGATGCTACTCCGCCAGACATGCGCGATGAGTCTTTGTATAACAACAGTAATTATCCGTTTGAACTTACGGTACTCTGGCAAACTTCAAAAGGCAGTTGTCGTGCGCGTAATGAAGCTATTGAATTGTGTAAAGGTGAGTACATAATTTTTGGAGATGATGATATTCGCATCGGGCATGATTTTATTGAAAACCACCTCAGAATATTACAAACTTATAATGCCGGTGCTTG
Source organism: Flavobacterium sp. CYK-55 (assembly GCF_018413465.1). Taxonomy (GTDB): domain Bacteria; phylum Bacteroidota; class Bacteroidia; order Flavobacteriales; family Flavobacteriaceae; genus Flavobacterium. The sequence continues at coordinate 259,762 of NZ_JAHCDK010000002.1, read as the reverse complement.
CAATGGTCTTGATATTATGGCCGAGCATCCAAACCAAGATTTGACTGATTTAGCCAAAAGATTAGATCAATTAGCTGATCGACGTTGGTTGGTGGGCAGTACGCAAATGTTTAGCAACGCCAATTCATGTGTAAAAGCTTCATATGTTCATCAATTGGTGGGTAATGACATCAATTATGACGGTGGTTATGGCGAAGACGGCGATTTCGGAATCGCTTTACTCAAATTAGGAGTGCCGGTTTTGCACAATCCATTCTCGGTAAATTTGCACTTAAAACCCATGAGTGGAGGTTATCGTTTTTGGGGTGCGCAAGCCAAAATTTTGGGCAAAAAACGCAAAAAACAGCCTTGGGAACTCGATACTCCAGTGCGTTGGATACGACCGGTTCCGAGCCCAACTTTGATGTATCAGTTTCACAAACATTTTACACCCGAGCAAGTCAAAGAATTCAGGCATAAATATTTCTTTTTGTTTTTGTTTAAAGGATCAAAATGGTCTTTGCCTTTGCGATTGCTTCGTGTTCCTTATAAACAGCTTCAGTTTGATAAATCGATTTTTTATGCCAAAAAGCTACTGGCTTTAGGTGTTCGAACCAAATAATATGCAGTTTACACTCATCATTTGCACCTATATGCGGCCTCAACCGGTTGATGATTTGCTGGTTTCGGTACAAAAGCAAACGGTTTATCCCGACCAAATTCTTATTGTAGATGGATCGCGTAATACTTTGACGCGAGATTTACTTCAAGAGCGCTCATACAAAAATCTCGAATATTTTAGGGTAGATGATGACCAACGCGGGCTTACCAAACAACGTAATTATGGTATTTCGCGTGTGGCTCAATCTTCAGAAATAGTTTGTTTTTTGGATGACGACACTATTCTTGAACCTAATTATTTTGAAGAAATTTTAAAAACATACCAATTATTTCCAGACGCTTTGGGTGTGGGCGGATACATTCACAACGAAGACAATTGGGTTTTTGTTGGGAATGATTATCAACCTAATCTCAAAGAATATTTTTATGATGGTTGGAAAAAACTCGATGGAAGCCGCTTTGTTATGCGTAAGCGATTGGGTTTAGACAGCAACACCAAACCCGGATTTTTACCTGAGTTTTCACATGGTCGTAGTATCGGTTTTTTGCCGCCCTCCGGAAAAATTTATCCCGTTGAACAACTCATGGGTGGCGTTTCGTCTTTTAGGAAAAGTGTTTTTGAACGTTTTCAGTTCTCGACTTATTTTGAAGGCTATGGACTTTATGAAGATGCTGATTTTACCCTTCGTCTATCAAAAACAGGTAAGCTATATTTGAATACAGCAGCTCAATTAGCGCATTACCACGACAGTTCAGGTAGACCCAATCAATATTATTATGGGCAAATGGTAGTTCGAAACGGATGGTACGTTTGGCGTGTAAAACACCCAAAGCCATCAATTAACGCGCAATTTAAATGGCATGCGATTACTTTGCTTTTGGCTTTTATCCGATTTAGTAATACTTTTACCACTACAAAGCGCCAAGCGGCTTTTACCGAATTTCTAGGTCGGATGTCCGGTTGGTTGTTTTTGTTTTTTTCAAAGCCTAAAATTCAATCATGACCACTTGGCAGTTAATACATTCTGATTATAAAAAATACCGAAAATACGGCGGAAGTTTTATCGGAATTGTTTTTTTTACTCAAGGTTTCTGGGCTATATTTCAATACCGATTAGCAAACGCTGTTTACAGAAAAATCAAGTGGCAACCTTTTAGATTGGTTTTTAAAGGTTTGCTTTTTTTGTGGCAAAAAGTTATTGAATTGACCACGGGAATATCTATTCCGGCATCAGTACAGATTGGACATTCTTTTTACATTGGACATTTTGGAGGTATTTTTTTAAATCAAGATGTTATCATCGGCAACAATTGTAATTTGAGTCAAAATGTTACTGTTGGAGTTTCAGGTTTGGGTGAAAAACGAGGTGTTCCAATCATCGGAGATAATGTATATATTGCTGCCAACAGCATTGTTGCCGGTAAAATTTTTATCGCCGACGGGGCATTAATTGGTGCTTGTTCGTTGGTTACTTCAGATGTTGCTCCTCAAACTACAGTATTGGGTGTGCCGGCACAAGTTATTTCACAAAACGGTTCCAAAGAATATATTTAATGAAAGTTGCCGTTATTTCATCTTCGCCGTTCGTAAGGCAATCCGGAGTTTTTCATGCCTATAGCCCGTATGTCAAAGAATTAAAAGTATGGGCCAAACATGCAGATGAAATCGCCTTTTGTTGCCCGATATGGGAGGATGATAAAGGCTTGCTGATTGCTCCGATTGATTTTCCTTTTCAGATGTATGCGCTTAAAGAATTCAACATCAAAAATCCGTTGAACTTCCTCAAAGCCTTTTTGTTTTCATTTGGTAATTTTATTCAGCTGTTCAAAATCATGCTTTGGGCTGATCATATTCATTTGCGATGCCCCGGCAATGTTGGGCTCATGGGCTGTTGGGTGCAAATGCTCTTTCCAGGTAAAGTAAAAACTGCTAAATATGCGGGCAACTGGGATCCGAAATCCAACCAGCCACGCAGCTATAAATGGCAACAAATGATTTTAAGTAATACCTTTTTAACACGAAATATCAAGGTTTTGGTTTATGGTAATTGGCCCGGAAGCACAGCTAATATTTATCCGTTTTTTACGGCTACTTATACTGAAGCAGACAAAATTCAAGTAGCGCCCAGAACCATGAAAAAAGAAATTGAAATGATTTATGTAGGTACTTTATCCAAAGGTAAAAGGCCTATTTATGCTATAGAGCTTGCACAAAAACTACAAGCTCTTCATCCAAGTTTTAGACTTTCTATATACGGACACGGAAAAGAAAAAGAAAATCTTCAAGATTATATTGATCAAAATCAGCTACAGTCATTTGTATCGCTCAAAGGCAATTTTTCGCAACCTGAAATGAAAGCAGTATATCAATCGGCGCATTTTATGATTCTTCCTTCTGAGAGTGAAGGATGGCCTAAAGTAGTTGCCGAAGCAATGTTTTGGGCCTGTGTTCCGGTAGCTACAAAGGTTTCATGCGTGCCCGATATGCTTCAATACGGAGCGCGGGGTATTTTACTCAACATGAAATTAGAAGATGATGTACGTGTCCTAAATTCCTATATAATCAACAACCAAAAATATCAAACCACAGCTTTGCAAGCTATGGAATGGTCACGTGTATACACACTTGATAAATTTGAATCTGAAATCCAAAAATTGTTGCGCCCATGAGAATGTTGCAAATCATTGATTCGCTTGAAGTGGGTGGAGCAGAGCGTTTGGCTGTGAATTTTGCCAATGCGCTGGGTAACAAGATTGATTTTTCCGGAATTGTTTCAACCAGAAAGCCCGGAAGTTTGCAGAGCGAAATACAAAAAAACATACCGTATTGGTGTTTGCACAAGCGTTGGACCTTTGATTTAAAAGCCTTGTTCAAATTGCGCCGCGTTTGTGTAGAAAATCAAATTGATTGGGTTCACGCTCATGGAACATCTTATTTTCAGGCTTTTTTGCTCAAGTTGGTTTTGCCTAAAATAAATGTTATTTGGCATGAACATGCGGGTGCACGCGCAAATGAGAAGGCATCTAAGCATAAAACTTTAGCTTTTGTTGTTCGCTTTTTTAAGGGAATTGTTGTGGTAAATCAGCCGCTGGAAGTTTGGTGTCGGCGTGAATTGAATTTTAATAAAGTATTGTATTTGCCTAATTTTATGGGTTCGTCAAATCAGTCAAAATCCATAACCCAACTCAAAGGTCAAACAGGAAAACGCATTTTGTGTTTAGCCAACTTGCGCCATCCTAAAAATCATCTTCTTTTGGTTGAAGCAGCAAGAAAACTTAAGCAGAAGCATCCGAGTTGGACTTATCATTTGGTTGGAACTGATGCTCAAGATGATTATGCGTCAAATTTAAAAAAATCGATTCAGCAAAATCAACTCAGTGATACCATATTTATTTATGGGCTTTGTGAAGATATTCATCATATTATTGAGCAGGCAGATTTGGCTGTGATTTGTTCAATTTCAGAAGGTTTGCCTATGGCTTTACTTGAATTCGGATGGCACAAAAAGCCGGTGGTTTCAACAGCTGTTGGCGAAATCCCTCAGATTGTTCGTCATGGAATTAGTGGTTTGACCTCTGATGTTTCAGATAATGAGTTGTTTATCGACAATTTAGATGTTTTAATGTCAGATGCTTTTTTAAGGCAAAAATTTGGAGAAGAATTATTTAAAATTGTCGAAGAAAATCATTCTGAAAATTCCGTAATTGCAAAATATCTTCATTGGGTAGAACAATTGTAGTATATGTTAAAATCAGACAAAACATATTTTTATCTTATTTTGATTCATTTGGTCATCGGAACCTTGATTTATTATGTTCCGTTGATGCCAAAAATTTATGGCTACAGTATAATCTTCGGAGGAATTTTTTACATCATCAATTCAAAAAATGCCAATAATGAAGTGCTCTACGCCACAGCCTACATGGTGGGTAGTGAAATTGTACTCCGAATGACAGACGGGAATCCGGTTTATGAGTTTTCGAAGTTTGGGGTCATGATTTTTATCATCATTGGTATTTATTTTAAAGGATCATCGAAATATGCGGTTCCGTATTGGATATTTCTCTTGCTTTTAATTCCGGCCACTATTTACACCACTACCGAGCTCAATTACACCATCAGTTTGCGTAAAGAAATTTCATTCAATATTTCAGGGCCGGTTTGTTTGGCTTTATGTTCTATATATACCTACAACAGACGGGTTTCATCAGAACAACTCAGCAACATTTTATTGTGTATTGGTTTGCCGATTATAGCATGTTTGGTCTACCTGACTTTATACACACCCAATATCAAAGAAGCCATTATTGATACCAATTCAAACGGAGTTACCTCTGGTGGTTTTGGCCCTAATCAAGTATCGACTATGCTAGGTTTGGGTATGTTTATTTTTGTTTCGAGAATGGTTTTAAATTCAAAATCAAAGTATGTTTTTATCATCAATTTAGCCATTTCAATTTACATGACCTACCGAGGATTAATTACCTTTTCACGCGGTGGCGTTATTACCGGTTTTGTAATGATTGCGTCTTTGTTGGTTGTTTCATTCTTTTTTATCAGTTCAGCAAATAGAATTCGAATGCTCATCATGATAGGTTTTGTAGCTATGGTTTTTACTTTAGCATGGAACTATTCATCAGAACAGACCAACGGAATGATAGATAAACGATACGCAAATAAAGATGCAGCAGGTCGTGTCAAAGAAGACAAACTTTCAGGACGTGGTGAGTTGGCTGAAGATGAGTTTGAAATATTTAAAAAACATCCAATTATTGGCGTAGGTGTCGGACGAAGTATGGAACACCGCTTTGAGCGAACCGGTGAAATTGTTGTTTCGCACAGTGAAATTACCCGAATGATTGCCGAGCACGGAGCGTTGGGTATTTTAGGGTTAATGATTTTGTTTTTAACACCACTTATTTTGTATCTTGACAACAAATACAACGTTTATTTGCTTTGTTTTCTGTTTTTTTGGTTACTCACAATCAATCATGCGGCTATGCGTTTAGCGGCACCGGCCTTTATGTATTCACTGTCATTACTCAAAGTTTCAATTAAGGATGAAGCCTAGACTACTATATATAGGGAATAAGCTTTCTAAGCACGGAATCACTGTGACTTCTATTGAAACCTTAGGCGCTTTGTTAGAATCTGAGGGTTATGATGTTATATATGCATCTTCGGTTAAAAACAAAACATTGCGGTTAATTGATATGCTCATCAAGACTTTTTATCATCGCAATCAGGTAGATTTTGTGTTGATTGATACCTATAGTACCCACAATTTTTGGTACGCATTTTTGGTCAGTCAACTTTGCCGATTACTTAGATTAAAATACATACCGAAACTTCACGGCGGTGATTTGCCCAATCGACTCAAGCGAAGTCCTGTAATGAGTCGGATGATTTTTAAAAACGCTTATTGTAATGTAGCTCCTTCAGCTTACTTGCTTGAAGCATTCAGCAATAAAGGATACGCAACAATACATTATATTCCCAATACCATTGAGCTTGAGAATTATCCGTTTAAAAAAAGAGAGCAAATTAAACCAAGACTTTTATGGGTTCGCTCTTTTGCTTCAATTTACAACCCGGGTATGGCCATTGAAGTTTACCGATTGCTCAAGAATGAATTTCCTGATGCAGCACTTTGTATGGTGGGTCCAGACAAAGATGGTTCATTTGACAAGGTTCGGCAAATGGCTAAAAAATTAAACCTCGATGTGTTTTTTACCGGTAAGCTTTCAAAAAAAGATTGGATAAAAATTTCAGAACAGTACGATATATTTATCAATACGACACATTTTGACAACACGCCGGTAAGCGTTATTGAGGCAATGGCGCTCGGGCTTCCGATTGTGTCTACCAATGTTGGTGGAATTACTTATTTGCTTGACGATCAAAAAACAGCTTTGTTGGTTTCAGACAGCGATGCACCAGCAATGATTGAAGCAGTCAAGAAGATTCTCACTGACAAAGCTCTACTTGAACACTTGGTTCACAATGCACAATACTTAGTGCAAGATTTTGACTGGACAAAAGTCAAAACCAAGTGGAATACTTTACTCCATTAATTTGCAGGATTTTTTTTAACTTGCGGGCTTCTAAGAACAAAACGTTTCTGATGACCGCTAACAAAAAAATTCACTTTGAAGTATCTGAACGAAAAGTCCTCCTCAGGATTTTTGATGTTATTTCTGTTTTGTTGGCTTTATATTTTGTGGGCAGAATTTTTAAATTCAACTACTTTAACATCTCTGCAGATAATTACTATTGGACTATAGTTTTAGGCGCTTATCTGACTACTCTTGGAACTGTCTTTGAAATGTATCATCTACAGGTGGCAAGTAATCAATATCAGGTAATTAAGAGCATAGTACTTACTGCCTCAACTACTGTTTTACTCTACCTTTTAACTCCTATTTTTACCCCCAATTTGCCTAACAATCGTATGCAAATTGTGTTTTTTTACCTGGCTATTTTACTTTCGTTAATGCTATGGAGGTTGTTTTATGTTAAACTTTTGGCTTCCAGCCGATTTGAGAAAAAAGTAATTTTGGTTTGCGATAAAGATCAGGCAGAAGAACTCATCAGCGCTTTGCAAGACGTTGATCCGCATTATCGAGTGGCTGGATTTGTCAATACAGATGCCAACAATACTGACGAAATAGTAAAAAAGAAAAAAGGTTCTGTACGCAGTATTCCAATAGATCAGTTGGAACGTTTTGTGACTACTCATTCAATTTCTGAAGTGGTCATTGCCTCTCAAAAAACCGACGGTATTACGGTTAATTTATACAATCAGTTGATTCATTTGCTTGAAAACGGATATATTATTCGCGAGTACACTCAAGTATATGAAAACATCACACAGCGTATTCCGGTTCAGTATGTGGCTCGTGATTTTTATCGCTATTTCCCGTTTAGCCGCAGTAATCAAAATCAACTTTATTTGATCATTGTTCGTTTGCTTGAAATAGCTATTTCACTCATTGGGCTCTCGGTCGGAATAATATTGCTTCCGTTTATTTTAATTGGAAATCTCATCGGTAACCGAGGTAATTTATTTTATGTTCAAGAAAGAATAGGTAAAAATGGTATACCTTTTAAAATATTTAAGTTCAGAACGATGGTCAAAAATGCCGAGAAGTACGGTGCTGTTTTTGCCACAACCAATGATGCGCGTATCACCAGTTTTGGTAAATTTTTGAGGAAAGCGCGATTAGATGAATTTCCTCAGTTTTTTAATGTGCTCAAAGGCGATATGGCAGTCATTGGGCCGCGACCTGAACGCCCGGTTTTTGTTTCAGAAATAGCTGAGGTAATGCCTTTTTATGAAACAAGACACGTAATCAAACCGGGATTGACCGGTTGGGCACAAGTGAATTATTCTTACGGCGAAACCATTGATGATAGTTTGATTAAATTGCAATACGATTTGTATTACATTAAGCACCGTAGTATTTTCTTGGATATCAACATCATGCTCAAAACACTAAGTACCGTGCTTTTTTATCGCGGGCAGTAAGTTAAGATTTCTTTTTGAACACTATTAAAACGCTCAAAAGAATCAGAAAAAAACTTGTCATGTAAGCAATATAGTCTCCACAAAACGTATAAAATGTTATTTGGTTATTCAGGTGAACCACTCCGCGAATAGCCGTCTTTTCGGCATATTTGGTTTGCGCAACCAAGTCTCCGCGTTGGTTTATAAAGGCCGAAATTCCAGTGTTGGCACTACGGGCCACATCGCGACGGTTTTCAATGGCACGTAGAATTGAAAAAGTTAAGTGTTGTTTATGGCCCTGGGTTTCATTCCACCATGCATCGTTGGTAATTACGGCTAAAAATTGAGCTCCGTTTTGTACAAAATCGCTAACATACGCTCCATAAACTGATTCATAACAAATAATTGGAGCTACTTTAGTTCCATCATTTGCTACAAAAACAGTTCTTTCTTTTTGCGTAGTTTTGGTTGAAATTGTTCCGCCCAAATCAAGCATGATGTTGCCCAAGAGCGGTTCTAAAATACTTTTGTACGGCAAGTTTTCAATGCCCACTACGAGTTTTGATTTATAGTATTTCTGAATTTCAGGTTTTTGATTGAAAAATAGGGCAGCATTGTAAAAATCAACCCAAATACCGTCTCGAAATTTATTGGTTGACGCGCTAACGGCGGTTGAATCATAGATAAATTGATAGGTGTCAATACCCCACAACAACTGAGTTTTCGGGTGTTTCGCAATATAATTCTGCATCAAATAACGCGCAGGAGAGTTATAAAAAACATCATACGGAGCATTTTCTGCCAAAACGGTTTCGGGAGCAATAATAAACTCTGTTTTATCAGTAATGAGCGAATCGGTTTGTCGTAATAATCCTTGAGCGATTAAATAATTTGGGGTATCATATTTTTCGGTATACGGATCAACATTAGGTTGTAATAAAATAACTTCTTTTTCAGTCCCTTTTTCTTCATATGAATTATATATCCAGAGTGAAACTGTTATAGGCAATGCAATCATGGCTGCCCATTTGCCAAATATTGTTGCTGATTTTTGTTGGGTTGATAGTTGATAAAATAACCAAGCGTTGACTGCTAAAACCCACAAAGAACCGCCAAAACTTCCGGTATATTCATACCACTGTATCCATTTTGGGAATCCGGCAAAAACGTGTCCTAAGTTGAGCCATGGCCAAGAAAAATCCCAGATCAGATGAAATTTTTCAAAGCTAATCCACAAACAAACCCAGAATAACAAGCTGATTTTAGCTGCGGCTTTTTTAGCTGCTAAATGATACAATAAAAACAAAACACTCATCAAAAGGGCGTTGACCAAAACGGCAAACAGCATTCCAAAGCCTGAAGCGTAATACAACCACCAAGTGGTGAGTGCATTCCAAGTTACAAAGGCAATATAACCATGTACAAGGATTTTAAATTTTGTGTTCCCACCTTGTTCTCGGATGTTTTTTTCAACCATCAACAGCGGTACAAAAGCCACAAAAATCAACAGCGGAAATCCGTAAGTAGGCCAACTGGCTGACAATAATAGGCCTGTCGAGAGGGCTAGAAAGTAAGTATTCTGAAGTAGTTTTTTCATCTATTCAAAAATACTCAAATCAACTTTAAGAGAGAAAATGTTTGAGTATAAAGCTGCACTTTGATTTCCCAAATCGGTCAAAGCATAATCAACTTGAATCCCTTTGTATTTGAAACCTAAACCAACATTAGGCTGAAAACTCAGCTTACTGGTATTGTCAATTTGGGTTTGTTTTTGAAAATTTCCAAGACCGGTGCGTACGAAAACTAAATCGGTATATCCAAATTCGAGACCAGCTGCCGGAGCAATACTTACTATGTCCGAAGCAATAATGTCATTGGTTTTGGTAAATTCCATGTTGAGGTTGAGCGCAGCCAAAAAGGTATAATCACGGTCGTATTCAAACAATCTTGAAACGCCAAATTGTGCCTTGGGCAATGTAATTTCGGTGCTTTCAGGTAAGTCTTGATTTTGTCCGTCTACCGCTTGTTTGATTTTGTCATACTCATCCTCATCAATGTTCCAAACGTTGTAGGTCGTGGTAATATCGCGCAACATTAGTCCAATATCCCAAGGTCCGGACTTGAATTTCAAACCCAAATCAAACCCAAATCCCCAAGAATTGGCAAATTTTCCAATTACACGACGAATCACTTTGGCGTTGGTGCCGTATTGCAAACCGTCAAGCGGTAATTTGTGAGCGTATGAAAAGGTAAAACCGTAATCAGCTGTAGAGAATTTACTCACGCGATTGTAATCAACGTTTCCTTGACTATCAATAAGTTGCGTGGTATTTAGAATGTCATCAACACCAAAGCGAATCAATGAAATTCCCCATGAACTTCGATCGTCAATAGGCTTGGCATAGGCTGCATAATCGTATTGTGCGATGTTGGCGAAATAACTGGCGTGCATAAGTGCTACTTGGCTACTTTCGATGCCCAACAAGCCTGCCGGATTCCAATAAACCGAATTTACGTCATGCGATGAAGCAGTTACAGCATTGGCCATTCCAAGGGCAGCTGCATCAACTCCGATATTCATAAATTCATTAGAATATTTGCGAACAGTTTGAGCCGATAAATGAATGGTTGTAACCAACAAACACCAAACAAGTGAGTTCTTCAAAGCAATTGTTTTTTTGTAACTAAGTTTTGTCAAAAATAGATATTTTTATTGAGCTTTGCGGTGATTGATTTGAAATCAACCCAAAAAGCTAAGAGTGAAAACTGTTTTCAAAAACGCGTCAGACTTGAACTTATTGTATTATTTTTGCGATTCAAAATAAATTTCATGCACATTAAAAAACACATTCCCAATACGCTTACCTTGTTGAATTTGCTCAGCGGATGTTTAGCAGTAGTTTCGGTTGCAGAACATCAATTTGAAATGGCTTTTTTTTGGGTGTGTTTGGGGATTTTCTTTGATTTCTTTGACGGATTTTTCGCACGCTTGTTTCAAGTTTCCGGACCGCTCGGATTACAACTCGATTCACTGGCAGATATGGTGACTAGTGGTGTTGCGCCTGGTTATGTGTTGTACTCGATGTTTGAAATGACGCAAGGTTGTGATTACATGTCATACGCTGGTTTCATTATTACTTTGGGTGCGTGCTTTAGGTTGGCTAATTTTAACATTGATACACGTCAAACAGATTCATTCATTGGTTTACCTACACCGGCCAATGCCTTGTTTTTTATGAGTTTGCCGCTGATTCCCAAAACTTTATTGGTGATTGAATTGTTTAGCAATCCTTGGTTTTTGTTGGTGCTTTCGCTTTTAAGTGCTTATGTGATGAATGCCGAATTGCCGCTGTTTTCACTCAAAGTAAAAAACTTCAGCTTTACGAAATACAAACTGCAAATCTTCTTTTTGGCGCTTTCAGTTTTGATGTTGATTTTGTTGCAAGTTTCGGCTTTGCCACTCATCATCGTAACTTATGTTTTGCTTTCAGTAGTAGACAACAAATTTAAAATCACGCACAAAGCTTGATTTATTTTCGCTCTATCATGTAGACGATAAATCCGAAGAATAAAAATAAAATTAGTAAGAATCCGTAGGTTTTTGGATGCGCGAAGTTGAGCGTGATTCCGTAGACTGGATTGGGTTTTTCTACAAAAACGCGTGGATCATTTCTGTTGAAATAAAACATGCCCCATGCCCAATGAGCTGGGTTTTGTTCGGGTTTGTTTTCTGAAGGATTCACCTTAAAATTCTAATTTCTTTTTGCGCAATTCAAAGTTTTGTCCGAGATAAACGCGGCGAACCATTTCGTCTTCAACCAATTCTTCGGGCTTGCCGGCTTTGAGAATTCCGCCTTCAAACATCAAATAGGTTTTATCAGTAATGGCAAGTGTTTCTTGTACGTTGTGGTCGGTAATCAGAATGCCAATATTTTTGTTTTTGAGCTGGGCTACAATGCGCTGAATATCTTCAACCGCTACCGGATCAACACCCGCAAAAGGCTCGTCCAACAATATAAATTTTGGGTCTGTAGCCAAAGCGCGGGCAATTTCTGTACGACGACGCTCACCACCTGAAAGCAAATCACCGCGATTGGTTCGGATGTGTTGTAAGCTAAATTCGTCAATCAGTGATTCCATTTTGGCTTCTTGCTCGGCTTTGGACAAATTGGTGAGTTGCAAAACGCTCATGATGTTGTCTTCAATGCTGAGCTTTCTGAACACCGAAGCTTCTTGCGCCAAATAACCAATACCTTGCTGTGCGCGCTTATACATTGGGTAATCAGTAATTTCAAGCTGGTCAAGGAAGATTTTTCCGGAATTAGGTTTGACCAATCCGACAATCATGTAAAAAGAAGTAGTTTTTCCGGCTCCGTTGGGCCCTAGCAAACCGACAATTTCTCCTTGGTTTACTTCAACCGAAACACCTTTTACGACGCTTCTCCCTTTATAGGTTTTGACTAAATTTTCCGCTCTTAATTTCATCTGAAAATTACTGAGTTATTTTTTGCTGTACAAATAAACAAATTAATTCGATTGTTCGAGCGCTTCCCAAAATTCATAAGCTCTGCGCAAATGCGGAATCACAATGGTGCCGCCTACCAAAGTGGCAATGCTCATGGCTTCCATCATTTCAGTTTTATTCACGCCATTTTTGTAGGCTGTTTCCAAGTGATATTTGATGCAATCATCGCAGCGCAATACTGCTGAGGCCACTAATCCTAGCAATTCTTTCGTTTTGACATCAAGAGCACCTTCGCTGTAGGCGTTGGTATCGAGATTAAAAATGCGTTTGATGACTTTGTTGTCGTCTGCCAAGAGTTTTTCATTCATCTTAGCGCGGTAATCATTGAATTCTTGAACTAAATCAGCCATTTTCTTTGAGTTGTTTTTTGTGAACTAAAACGGAAATATAAATACTTGCCTCGTAAATAATCAACATCGGAATAGCCACAATCAATTGGCTCACTACATCCGGAGGTGTTACAATGGCGGCTACAATCAAGATGATGACTACAGCGTATTTCCAGTATTTGCGCAAAAAAGCCGGAGTTACAAGCCCGAGCTTGGTTAGGAAATAGATAATAATTGGAAGTTCAAAAAATAAGCCGCTGGCAATGAGCGAGGTTTTGACCATTCCGATATACGAATCTAAGGTAAAGTGATTTTGAACAATATCACTAACTTTAAAAGTAGCAAAGAAATTTACCGACATCGGAATCACCACAAAATAACCAAACAAAACTCCGAGAAAAAACAAGATTGATGCTACAAAAATGAAAAGGGCAGCGTTTTTTCGTTCTTTTTCATATAATGCAGGACTGATGAACCCCCAGAGCAACCACAATATATAAGGAAATGAAAGAATAAATCCGGCTACCAAACAAATCCAAACCAAAATGTTGACTTGGCCTTCCATATCAGTGTTTTGTATGATAAACGGCAAGCTTTCAACACAAATGCTGTCTTTAAATCCAACATAATGTGACAAATCGCAAAAAAAGCGATAGGTAACAAAACTGGTACGTGTTGGGCCAAATATAACCGAATCAAAAATAAAATCACTCACAAAAAAAACAACAGTAGCCATAATGATAATGGCTAGAGTTGCGCGAATGAGAATTTTTCGAAGCTCTTCAAGATGCTCCAAAAACGACATTTCTTTGAGTTCTTTTTTACTCATTAAACAATTCCTTCTTTTAAAATGTCATGTAAGTGTATGATGCCTTTGTATTGATTTTCGTCAACCACAACAACTTGTGTAATGGCGTTGTCTTCCATGAGGTTGAACGCATCAATAACCATAGCGTCTGCCTGAATCATTTTCGGGTTTTTGGTCATGATATCGCGGGCACACAAATCTGAAAAATGATCACGCTCATTGAGCATTCTTCGAATATCACCGTCGGTAATGATGCCTAGAATTTGATTGTTTTCAACCACCGTGGTTACGCCTAATCTTTTTTCTGAAATTTCCATAATGGCTTTTTTGATGGGCGCATCTGGCGAAACCATTGGTTTGAGTGCTTGATCAAGCATGTCACGCACACGTAAGAGCAATTTTTTACCCAAAGCGCCACCCGGATGAAAACGAGCAAAATCTTCGGCGCTGAAGTTTTTTAATTCCATCAAACAAACCGCAAGTGCATCGCCCAATACCAATTGAGCCGTTGTGCTGTTGGTAGGCGCAAGATTATTCGGGCAAGATTCGGCATCAACAGTAGCGTCTAAAACTAAATGAGCCGATTTTGCCAAAAAAGATGTTTTGTTACCTGTAATAGCAATGAGTTTGCTGCCGTATTCTTTTAAAAAAGGTACTAAGACTTTTATTTCAGGACTGTTACCGCTTTTTGAAATACAAATAACTACATCTTTTGAATCAATCATGCCTAAATCACCGTGAATGGCTTCGGCGGCGTGCATAAAAGCAGCCGGGGTTCCGGTTGAATTCATGGTGGCCACTATTTTTTGGGCGATGATAGCGCTTTTTCCGATGCCGGTAACAACCAATTTACCTTTACATTCGTAGATGGCTTCGACTGTTTGTGCAAAATCAGGGGTTAAATAATCAACCAATTTTCGGATGGATTCACTCTGTGAAAGAATCGCTGTTTTGGCTGTTTTTAGTATATTTTCGTGTGTTGTCAAAACAGAGTTTTATAAAATTTTGTACGAATAAAAAAAGTTGTACTTTTATGTGTCGCAAATTTATACAAATTACCATTAATAAAGAGCATGAATTCAAACGAAATTGACATACACAAAGAACTCAAAAAGTACTTTGGTTTCAATCAATTTAAAGGTTTACAAGAGCCTGTTATCAAAAGTATCCTAGCCAAGCAAAACACTTTTGTGATTATGCCTACCGGTGGTGGTAAATCGTTGTGCTACCAATTGCCAGCTTTGGTTCAAGAGGGGACAGCTATCGTGGTTTCTCCCTTGATTGCCTTGATGAAAAATCAGGTGGACGCTATCAGAGGTGTTTCAGCCGAAAATGGAGTTGCTCACGTTTTGAATTCATCACTTACTAAAACCGAAATCAATCAGGTTAAAAAAGACATCAGCAGCGGTATGACTAAATTGTTGTATGTTGCTCCTGAATCACTTACCAAAGAAGAATACGTTGCTTTTCTCAAATCAGTGCCTATTTCATTTGTAGCCATTGACGAAGCGCACTGTATTTCTGAGTGGGGACATGATTTTCGTCCGGAATACAGAAATCTCAGACATATTATTCGACAATTGGGGCAAATTCCAATTATTGGCTTAACGGCTACCGCAACACCTAAAGTTCAAGAAGATATTCTCAAAAACCTGGATATGACCGATGCTGTTACTTTTAAAGCATCGTTTAATCGTCCGAATTTATATTACGAAGTACGTCCGAAAAGCAAAAGTGTTGAGACGGATATTATTCGTTTTATCAAACAACAAAAAGGAAAATCAGGCATCATTTATTGTTTGAGTCGCAAAAAAGTTGAATCAATTGCCGAAGTTCTTCAAGTAAACGGAATCAGTGCGGTTCCGTATCACGCCGGATTAGATGCCAAAACACGAGCGAAACATCAAGATATGTTTTTGATGGAAGAAGTAGATGTTGTAGTGGCAACTATTGCTTTCGGAATGGGCATTGACAAACCCGATGTGCGTTTTGTAATTCACCACGATATTCCCAAATCGCTTGAAAGTTATTATCAAGAAACCGGTCGAGCCGGACGTGATGGGGGCGAAGGTCATTGTTTGGCCTATTACTCTTATAAAGATGTTGAGAAACTCGAGAAGTTTATGTCGGGCAAACCCGTAGCTGAGCAAGAAATTGGTTTTGCGCTGTTGCAAGAAGTGGTCGCCTATGCCGAAACTTCTATTTCTAGGCGCAAATTTTTATTGCATTATTTTGGGGAAGAATTTGACAGCGAAACCGGCGAAGGCGCTGATATGGATGACAATGTTCGCCACCCAAAAAACAAAAAAGAAGCCCAAGATCAAGTGGTCAAATTGCTTCAAGTAGTGCGTGATACCAAGCATTTATATAAATCTAAAGAAATTGTATTTACCTTGATTGGTCGCGTGAATGCCGTGATCAATGCGCATAAAACTGATACGCAGCATTTCTTCGGTTCAGGAAGTGATTTTGAAGAACGTCATTGGATGGCGCTCATTCGTCAAGTGTTGGTTGAAGGTCTTTTGAGCAAAGACATTGAAACCTATGGAATTTTAAAAATCACCGACAAAGGATTGGACTTTTTGCAAAACCCGCAATCGTTTATGATGACCGAAGACCACGATTACAATGATCTTGAAGACGAGTCAATTGTAGTGGCAGGTAAAGGCTCTGGTGCCGCCGATGAAGCACTGATGGACATGTTGCGCGATTTGCGCAAAAAAGTAGCCAAACGATTGGGAGTTCCGCCGTTTGTGGTTTTTCAGGATCCATCGCTTGAAGATATGGCTCTTAAATATCCAATCAATATTGATGAACTTACCAATACACATGGAGTAGGTGAGGGCAAAGCCAAAAAGTATGGAAAAGACTTCGTTGAGCTTATCAGTCGTTATGTTACTGAAAACGATATTATTCGTCCGGATGATTTAGTTGTACGTTCTACTGGAGCCAATTCGGCCAACAAGCTATATATTATTCAGAATATCGATCGCAAACTTCCGCTTGATGACATTGCTTCATCAAAAGGTTTGAGCATGGATGCTCTGCTCAAAGAAATGGAGCAAATTGTCTATTCAGGCACCAAACTCAACATTACTTATTGGGTTGATGAATTTCTGGATGAAGATCAGCAAGAAGAAATTCACGAGTATTTTATGGAATCTGAAACGGACCGAATTGAAGACGCTTTACGCGAATTTGACGGAGCGTATGATATTGACGAATTGCGTTTAATGCGTATTAAATTCATCAGTGAAGTGGCCAATTAAAAACTTAAGAATACACTTCGCCTCGATGTGGACGCAAAGCATCGCGTACTGAAATCATATCGGCTTCTTCAACAACCATATAGGCAATAGCGTGTAGTTCATTTTTAATTTCAAAACCGGTAATATTTATAGATAAATCTTCGGCTTTGATGTATTCTTTGAGGTGAATTTCATGGTGCTCGGCTGTTTTTTCAGCACCAATGCCTCTAAAATCCCAGATCAGTTTTATTTTTCGCATAAAGGCTTAATCTTTAGATAAATATTATACATTTGTTACTATTCAACAATAAAAATGTAAAAAGCTATGAAACAAAACTACATTCTTTTATTTGTTTTTTCTTTATTCTTTTTTAAAGGAAATGCACAATCAAATTATTCGGTAACACCTATACCGTTTCAACCATTTTCAGGAACACTGGCATCATTAACAACAATGGATGATTTATATTCAGAATCTATCCAGTTGCCTTTTAGTTTTGATTTTTACGGAGTTACATATTCTTCAGTACGCATCAGTACTAATGGTTATATCTATTTCGGAACTCCGGCAGGTAATAATTCACCTTGGCAAATTTCATATCCAATTCCCAATACAAGTTTTGCTGTAAAAAATTCAATTTTAGGATGTTACGAAGATTTATACAACAACACAGGTACAGGTTCATTAACCTACGGAAGTTACGGAACTGCACCATACAGAAAATTTGTTGTTTATTTTAACAATCAGCCTCACTTTAGCTGTGGTATCAATGCCATTAGTTCATTTCAAATGATTTTGAGCGAAACCACCAATGTAATCGACGTTCAATTAATACAAAGAGCATCTTGTACTTCATGGAACTCCGGAAATGGTGTTGTTGGTTTAATCAATCTTGACGGAACCCAAGCTATTACACCTCCGGGTAGAAATACCGGAAATTGGACGGCAACTCAAGAAGCTTGGCGTTTTTATCGTCCGGGCTATTTTGCCAATTATTCTTTTGTGCGTTGTGATGACGATACCGATGGTTTGCAAACTTTTGATTTATCGGTAGCTACTGCTGATATATTTGGCGATGCTCAAGTGCCTGTTGTTTTTTATCACTCATTAGCCGATGCGCAAACCGGAACTAATCCAATCGTTTCAAGTTCATATATCAATGTGTCTAATCCTGAAACCCTTTATGTGGCAGGAAACGGATTGATCAAAGCCGTCAACCTAAGCGTTATTGATTGTGCTGTTGATGCAGATAATGACGGAGTTTCTACAGACCTTGAAGATATCAATACCGACACTAATTTAGCCAATGACGATACTGATTTTGATGGCCTTCCGAATTACAATGACAATGATGACGATGGAGATTTGATTTTGACCAATGTTGAATATGTGTTCAACAGAAATCAAACAACTTCAAATCCAACTACAGTTTTAGATTCTGATTCAGACGGTATTCCGAATTATCTTGACAATGATGACGATGGCGACAGTGTGTTGACTTTCCTTGAAGATTATAACCATGATGGAAACCCGGCCAATGATGATACCAATGCTAACGGAACGCCAGACTTTTTAGAGAATGCTGTAGCGCTGGGTGTTCATGCAATTGCGGTTAGAGGTGAATCGGTTAAAGTATTCCCTAACCCGGCCACCACAGTTTTAAATATTCAAAACATGACTACTGATTCAATCAAGACTATTGATATTTATTCAGTCAATGGAACTCTGGTAAAATCAATCAAGCCAGCTGAATCATTAACAAGTATTTCAGTAGCCGATTTGCAAAGCGGTGTTTATTTTGTAAAAGTAAACATGAGTCAGCAGGTTGAAAATTACAAGTTTGTTAAAAATTAATACTTCAAATAAATAAATGAAAAGGTTTGGCGAAAGCTGAACCTTTTTTATTGATACATAATTCAATTGAGTATTTTTGCGCAAAAAGTTACCCATGCCACGCGAATTAAAACTACAGGCTTCACCAGAAATAGCTGCACATGAACAACAGCTACAGAAATATGTGGCTCAATTGCTACAAGTTTCGGTGCCAGAAATCCAAAAGGTAGTGGTGGTAAAACGTTCGATTGATGCGCGTCAGCGAGCCATAAAAATCAACCTTAAAGTTTTGGTTTTTTTTCAAGGCGAATCTGTTACCAGCGATGCTGTTTCCCTGCCCAATTATCCGAATGTGCAAAACGCGCGTGAAGTAATCGTAGTAGGTGCAGGCCCAGCCGGATTATTTGCGGCTCTACAACTCATCGAATTGGGATTAAAGCCCATCGTTATTGAGCGCGGAAAAGATGTACGCGGCCGTCGTCGTGACCTTAAAGCCATCAATCGCGATCATTTAGTAAACGAAGATTCCAATTATTGTTTTGGCGAAGGCGGCGCCGGAACCTATTCTGACGGAAAGCTCTATACGCGTTCTAAAAAGCGCGGTGATGTAAATCGAATTTTAGAATTACTCGTCGGATTTGGCGCTTCGCCCGATATTTTGGTCGATGCGCATCCGCATATTGGCACCAACAAATTGCCGCAGATTATTCAAGACATGCGCGAACAAATCATCGCCAGCGGTGGTGTGGTTTTGTTTGAAACACGCGTTGCCGATATCATGATTAAAAGTCAAAGTGTGCGCGGTGTCATAACACATGACGGAAAAACCATTGAGGCCGAACATATTATTTTAGCCACCGGACATTCGGCACGCGATATTTTTGAACTCTTGCACCGCAAACAAATTCTCATTGAGGCCAAACCTTTTGCTTTAGGCGTTCGCGCGGAACATCCGCAAAATCTGATTGACCAAATTCAGTACAGTTGTGCCCAGCGAGGTGAATATTTACCACCGGCTCCGTACAGTATTGTCAAGCAAGTCAACGGTCGCGGGATGTATTCGTTTTGTATGTGTCCGGGCGGTGTGATTGCGCCTTGTGCTACGAGCCCGGGCGAGGTGGTTACCAACGGATGGTCGCCATCTAAGCGCGATCAGGCTACGGCCAATTCAGGGATTGTGGTCGAGTTGAAGTTAGAAGATTTTAAGCCTTTTCAGAAATTTGGTCCGCTGGCCGGTATGGAATTTCAAAAAGAGATAGAGCAACGCGCTTGGCACATGGCTGGAAAAACTCAAAAAGTTCCGGCGCAGCGTATGGTTGATTTTACCCAACATAAATTATCAGCGGATATTCCGAAAACGTCTTATGTTCCGGGAACGACTTCGGTAGAACTCGGGCAAGTGTTTCCGGGCTTTTTAACCCAAATCATGCGACAAGGCTTTGCAGAATTTGGCAAAACCATGCGCGGTTATATGACCAACGAGGCTATTTTGCATGCGCCTGAATCGAGAACTTCATCGCCGGTGCGCATTCCGCGTGATGCTGAAACGTTGCAGCATGTAGCCATTAAAGGTTTGTATCCGTGTGGAGAAGGTGCCGGTTATGCGGGCGGCATTATTTCGGCAGCGATTGACGGCGAATGGTGCGCGCGCAAGATTGCCGCATTATACGCTTGATGCTACAGATACGGATTTGCGTGAGGGATAGCAGCGATATCTTTGTGAGGTACGAGCAAAATAAAGCGGAAAGCCCGACCCGTAGGGGCACGCCCAAGTTCAAATAACTGAAAACTTTTATAAATTGCTTAAAAAAAGTTTATGAATCAATCAACTCAATTGGCGCATCGATTTCGTGAGGTGATGCTCAGCGGAACTTGGATTGCCAACACCAATTATAGCCGTCAGTTGCAAGGTTTGGATGTAAAAACAGCAACTGCTCGCATGGCTGATTTGAATACAATTGCTGTTTTGGCGCAGCATATTCACTATTATATTGCCGGGATTAAGCAGGTTTTTTTGGGCGGTTCGCTCGAGATTAGAGACAAGTTTAGTTTTGATTTCCAGCCGATGGAATCTCAAGAGCAATGGGAAGCCTTTTTGGAAAAATTTTGGCGCGATTGCGAAGCATTTGCACAATTGGTGGAGCAAATGCCTGATGAACAATTAAATACTGCTTTTGTGGATGAAAAATACGGAACGTATCAGCGCAATATTGATGGAATGATTGAGCATGCGTATTATCATTTGGGGCAAATTTCACTGATTAAAAAACTACTTTCAAACGCAACTGTACACCCATGATTTTACGCACAGCCACGATTGACGAGGTTCCGCAAATATGGACGATTTTGCAACAAGCCATTGAACGCCGCCGTTTGGACGGTAGTGAGCAATGGCAAAACGGTTATCCGAACCCGCAAAGTATAGAACAAGATTTGGCTTTGGGCAACGCATATGTTTTGGTGGATAACGATGAAGTTTTGGCTTATGCGGCCATCATTTTTGATGTGGAACCGGCTTATGAAGTACTCGATACTTGGCTTACGAACGGCGATTATGTTGTGATTCACAGGGTAGCCACTTCAGATGCCGCGAAAGGCAAAGGCTTGGCCACAAAGCTTTTTGAAATGATTGAAGATTTGGCCATTTCTAAAGGCGTTTTGAGTATTAAAGTAGATACGAATTTTGACAATGCGCCGATGTTGCGCATCATGGACAGATTGGGTTATACTTATTGCGGTGAAGTTTATTTTCACGGTTCAGCGCGGAAGGCTTTTGAAAAGGTGTTGAAAGAAGTTTAGAAGTTTAAGAAAGTTTAAGAAAGTTTAAGAAAGTTTAAAAAGTTTAAGAAGTTTAGTTTGTGCACCCACAACCTGTTTCAGCCGGCAGGCAGGCCCACAACCCACAACTCTCAATGCAAACTCACCACTTTAGCAATGCGCCAAAGCTCGTTTTCTTTTTTCCAAACTATAATAAACTTGCTGGGTTTTGACTCGGCATTGGGTTCTTGGTTGTTGTAAAACCGATGAAAGCCTATTTCAACGGCGCCGTAGTTGTGAATTGGGTAGACTTCAATTAAGCCGGGAATCAATATGCGCGTTACTTTTCCGCAGATGTTTTTTCGGGTGGCTTCAAGAAGCTCTTTTTTTGAAGTCATGAGTCCGCCTTTGTCGTGAAAAAATTCGATGTCATCGGCATAAATAGCTTCTTGTTTTTTCATGTCACATTGGTTATAAGCATCGAAAAATGCTTGGTCCATTTGTTCGATTTGGCGCTGTAATTCTAGATCGATTGGAGCGTATTTTGGGATGGAATTGTCTTGTGCCCAAGCTGAAAAACCAATAAAAGCAAAGATGAGTAAAGCAAGCGTTTTATGTTTCATAATTCAAAATTTGTTGAATTGGTCAGCAAAACGCAAATTATGTAACAGCTGTTTGTGAATTCTAGAGCTTATTTTTGTTCGTGTTTTAGTTTGCTTTTAAACAACTTCTCAAACTTTTCAACTTTGGGTTTTACGACCAATTGACAATAAGGCTGATTCGGGTTTTTGGCAAAATAATCTTGGTGATAATTCTCAGCTTTGTAGAACTTTTTGATTGGTTCAATAGTCGTTACAATGGGTTTGTCAAACACTTTGGCTTTTTGTAATGCACCAATGATGTCTTGAGCTGCTTTTTTCTGTTGAGGGTTTTGATAAAAAATCACCGAACGATATTGGGTTCCATGATCAGCGCCTTGACGGTTGAGCGTTGTTGGATCATGTACGCTAAAGAACACTTTGAAAATTTCGTCGAGTGAAGTAACCTTCGGATCATAGGTGATTTGAACGCATTCGGCATGACCGGTTTGTCCTGAAGAAACTTCTTCATAACTTGGATTCACAGTAGTTCCGCCAGCAAAACCTGAAACGACACTTTGTACGCCGCGCAAATTTTCATACACAGCTTCTACGCACCAATAACAACCGCCACCTAAAGTAATGGTTTCGAGTTTGGCTTTTGTAGTGATAGAATTGGTTTTATTCTGGGCGAATAAACATCCGCAGATGAGCAGTAAAAAGAGATGTTTTTTCATGTTATTTTTGGGTGTCTGGTTCAAAATCAAGTGCGATGGAATTCATACAATAGCGTTTTCCGGTTGGCTCAGGCCCGTCGTCAAACAAATGACCGAGATGTCCGCCGCAGCGTCCGCACAATGCTTCTGTGCGCTGCATTCCGTATGAGTTATCAGATTTGAAAATGATACTGCTTTTGTCGGCTTGTTCAAAAAAACTAGGCCATCCACAACTGCTCTGAAATTTGGTATCTGATCGAAATAATTTACGGCCACAAGCTGCGCAATAATAAGTCCCTTTAACATCGGTTTGCCAATATTTACCGGTAAAAGCGCGTTCGGTTTCAGCTTGTCTGGAAACAGCATACAAATCTTCTGTTAATATTTTTTTCCAAATAGAATCGGCCAGCACTAACTTTTTTGTGTTCGTTCTTGAATAATAAGGGTTTTTTGAATGCTTTTCTGAAACAGTTTGCTTTGTCTGTGCAGTTTTACTTTGACTGCAAGCAACGCCCATAAAACCAAACAAAATGATCAATAAAAGCAAGAGATTCAATCGATTTTTCATAAGTTAAAGATTTATTTACTACAAATGTAACGCTGCATATACGAGTTGATTTGTCGGCTGGATGACATTCAAATTTTTTTACAAAAAACTTAACAAGTACAGCTAAATTAATTTACGCAGAAACAAGCGTCAATAAACGCCCGTTAAACTTATCACAATTTGTTTACTGGCCTCGAAGACTGTTGTTTTTTTGTATTTTTGAACCGATCCTTTCCTATGAACGAAGAACAAGTTATATTAGTGAATACAGACGATGAGCCTATTGGTCTCATGCCTAAACTTGAAGCACACCAAAAGGCGGTCTTGCATCGGGCTTTTTCGGTGTTTATCCTCAATGAAAAAAATGAAGTGATGTTGCAACAACGCGCACACCACAAGTATCATTCGCCGCTGCTTTGGACCAACACCTGTTGCAGTCATCAGCGTGCGGGCGAGACCAATATTGAAGCCGGAAAACGCCGTTTGCAAGAAGAAATGGGTTTTGTTACCGAACTCAAAGAATTGTTTCATTTTATCTATAAAGCGCCGTTTGACAATGGTTTGACCGAACATGAACTCGATCATGTGATGGTGGGTTATTATGAAAATGAGCCCGAAATTAATCCCGATGAAGTTGAAAGTTGGAAATGGATGCACATTGAAGAAATCCGTCAAGATTTGCAACAAAATCCAGATTTGTATACCGTTTGGTTTAAGATTATCTTTGACGAGTTTTATCATTATCTAGAAGCCCACACGCTATAAAATGAAAGTAACCGTTAGCAGAAAATCCCATTTTAATGCCGCACACAGACTATTTCGTCCCGATTGGTCGGATGAGCAAAACGAGCGCATTTTTGGCAAGTGCAACAACCCAAATTTTCACGGGCACAATTATGAACTTATTGCGAGTGTTACCGGTGAAATTGACCCTGAAACGGGTTATGTTATTGACATCAAGGAGCTTGCTGATTTGATTTATGAAGAAGTAGAACGACCTTTTGATCATAAAAATCTCAATCTAGATGTGCCTGAGTTTCAAGATTTGATTCCAACCGCTGAACACATTGCGGTGGTCATTTGGAAAAAAATAGCGCAACGACTCAAACCAGAGCTATCGCTTGAAATAACTTTATATGAAACTCCGCGCAACTTTGTCACTTATAAAGGCGAATAAAATTTAATATTGATGCAATTATACCCACTACAATTTACCCCGATTTTAAAAGAACGCATTTGGGGCGGAACCAAACTCAAAACTTATTTGAACAAGCCTATTACCTCAGATATAACTGGTGAAAGTTGGGAATTATCGGGTGTTTCGGGTGATGTAAGTATTGTAGCTAACGGAACATACAGGGGTGTCTCACTCAACGATTTGATTACTCAATTTCCCGATGAGTTGATGGGTAAAAAAGTACATGAGCAATTTGGTTTTGAGTTTCCGTTGTTGTTTAAATATTTAGATGCGCGTGAAGATTTATCCATTCAAGTGCATCCGAACGATGAATTGGCGCGAGCTCGACACAATTCATTCGGAAAAACTGAGATGTGGTATGTGATGCAAGCCGACCCTGAGTCTGAACTTATAGTTGGTTTTAAAAAAGATTCCAACGCAGTCGAATACCTAGAACATCTAAACAACAATACACTTACAGATTTACTCGATTATAAACCGGTGCAAAAAGGGGATGTGTTTTTCTTGCAAACCGGAACCGTTCATGCCATTGGTGCCGGAATGGTCATTGCCGAGATTCAGCAAACCTCTGATATTACCTATCGATTATACGATTTTGACCGAACCGATGCACAAGGCAACAAACGCGAATTGCATGTAGATTTGGCTTTGGATGCGATTAATTACCAAAGAACTGAAGCTGAAAGATTATATCGTCAGCAAGAAAATATAGCCAACAATATAGTTGATTGCCCCTATTTTACGACCAATTATATTCCATTGAATGGCGAAAAAAAAGTTGCACGTTCACTAGATTCTTTTGTTGTGTATATGTGTACCGAAGGAATTTTTGAACTCATTTTTAATGGGCAAACTTATTCATATCAAACCGGTGATACCATTTTAATTCCGGCAGCAATGAATCAATATCAATTGAGCGGTCAAGCGACTTTGCTTGAAATTTTTATCAGTTAGTTTTTTTAACCGATCAATTCGCTGTACTTTTGCGGCAAATTCTTAAAAGAAATACCTATTATGGCAAATGTTAGAAATTTAAAGAAAGATATCAATTTTGTTTTGGGCGATATCATTGAAGCAGTTTATTTATATGAACTTTCAACTACTGGTAAACCATCAGATGCGAGCAATGCAGTGATTGAAGAAGCTATTCGCGCTTTTGACAGTTTGATTGCCAAAGTAAATGCCAAAAACGTTGAGAACAAAAAAGCACACTTCAAACAAATCAATCAAGAACTTGAAGAAACTGCCAATCAATTGGTTGACAAAATCAACGCTTTACAATAGTTTGATTTGTTCTAAAAAATTGTGATTTTATTTTGCATAATTAAAATACACTTCTATATTTGCAATCGAAATCACCATTCGCCGGTGTAGCTCAGCTGGCTAGAGCAGCTGATTTGTAATCAGCAGGTCGTGGGTTCGAGTCCCTCCATCGGCTCAAAAAAACCACCTTTATCAGGTGGTTTTTTTATGGATTTAAGTTCCGCTTTTAACTCTGGCTTGGTACAATTCCATCATCTTTTTACCGTATAAAGATTTTTTTATTTTTTCAGGAAGCGATTTCTGAATTGTGTCTAAAAACTTGAGTCCGACATTGGGGATTTCTGTCAAAACTACATAAGGCGCGATTTCTCGATTTCTGTGGTTCAAAGCAAAATTAACTGCATATAAATAACGGCGTTTGAGTACCTCTTTTTGCGCCAAGCGAATACTGTCGAGCTGTAGCTGATTTTTGTTTTTGTAAGCTTTAAAGCCCAGTTGAATTAATGTAAGATCTTGATCAGTAAATCGGCTGTTGACAGCTTTGAATTCATCGTATATTTTTTGATTGGCTGAACCCGTAATTTTTCCCTCAGAAAAAGCATCGAGTGAAGTTTCAATCCTAATGTGGCCGGGCTCGGCAAAAAAAGGCAATTGATCATCTTTTGAATTTGTGGCGCCTCGGTCAAGAATGAGCTGAATCATTTCAGGTTCAAACAAATTTAATTGTGTCTGAAAATCCGAGTTTCCATCAATGTGAATTGTATCAATATTGACTAATGAGCTATCGGCAAATTTTTGTACATAGATGGTTCCTTTCTTAAGTCCGACTACTGTGCCGCTAAGTTGTAATGCTGAGTTGTTTTCGATTTTTTTGCAGGCGGACAAAAGTATTCCGCCAAGGCAAATAAGAGCCAATTTTTTCATGAAATAAATTTGAGCAAATAAATAAAAAAAATCCCCAAAACGTATTGTTCTGAGGATTTTGTTGGTGCCATTTTTTTAGCCTTTAAGCCAAGCTTCGCGCAATGCTTTTTGTTTGTTTTCATCGGCTTTAAAACCAACGGTATATTCAGTTGGAATTTGAACTTTGCCTTTGATGAATTGTTCTTTTCCGTCGCGTTTGATTTTTACACTTACATCATCGCCTTCTTGCCAAGTTTGACTGGCCATGATGAGTTCGTAGATATTGTCAAGATTATAAGCTTTTTGGTTCACTTCAAGTAATTGATCACCTGGTTTGATTCCCAAATTCATATAAAAAACATTGGGTTCAATGTCAGAGCGAATTGATATTTGTTTGGTTTGAGGATCAATATCAATAGTAGGCATTTGTCCTTTGATAAACGGATTCCCGGGATTGCTCACGGCAGTTTTGTTGATGCCCATTTTGATCAAAAATTCATCATAAGGTATTGGGTTTGGTCCAGAAACATACTTTTTTAAAAAATCACCCACTTCAGGATAGGTGAGCGCCGTTATTTTGGCAAATAATTCATTGTCGTCAAAAGCTTTGTTGACACCATACTCAGTTGATAGCTTTTGCATTAAGTCTAAGATTCCACGTGTTCCGTTGCTTTTTTCACGAATGAGGATATCAATGCACATGCCGATGAGCGCCCCTTTTTCATATACGTTTAAATACTGATCTTTGTAGGGTTTGGTCAGCACGTTCGCACTCATTTCGGTAAAAGGCATCGTATCATTTAGATTGCCTGCATTGGCCATTTTTGATGAAATGCGCGCGTAAAAATCATCTTCTGAAATAAGCCCTTGGTTTACTTGAAATAAATTGGCAAAATATTCAGTGACTCCTTCATACATCCATAAATGTTGTGACATTTTAGGAGATGAAAAATCAAAATTTTGAATTTCTTTTGAGTGAATGGTCAATGGGGTTACTATGTGAAAGAATTCATGTGAAACCACATCTTTGAGTTGTTCGGCTAAGTCAGAGGCCGGCATTTGCTCGGGCATAACTACAGTTGTTGCAGTTGGATGTTCAAGTGCTCCAAAACCTTGCGCATCGTGGCCTGATTGCATATCTGATAGATAAATCAAAACGCTATATTTTGAAGTGGTATTGATGCTACCCAAAAAGTTTTTCTGAGCAGTCATCATGGTTTCCATTGCAGGAGCCACTTCTTCGGCAGTATGAACTCCGTTGGGCGAATATACCGCAATAAGGATATCCATGCCGTTTACCTTAAAGGTTTTATAGTCTGGCTTGCTGTACATGATTGGATGCTCAACCAATTCATTGTATCTGCTGGTTGTAAACTGATCAATACTGTTCGAAACATTTGTGTCGGTCATTGATGTTGCTCCCCAAATATTTTCAGGATGTTCAATGGTTAGTTGATACGGATTTTCGGCATAGTTGTCAAAAAAACCAACAAAACAATGGGTATTGAGCAAGATGTTTTTTCCGGCATCGATGTTACTGCCCGCGGGCGAGAAAATATCGTGCGTGTCTTCAACATCATAGGTGTCATTTACTTTATAACTGATGGATTCCAGTTTGTTGGCATTGCTGATTTTCCAGGAATTATCATCTACTTTAGTGACATCGAGATAAGCTCCTTTTTTGTCATAGGCTTTGAATTGCTCAATAAATTTTCCGTAGTTATCTTCAGAATAAGTTCCCGGAATAATTTTAGGAATGTGATAAATTACCTCAGAGCTACTGATTTTGGGTGCGATGACTGTTACCGGAACTTGATCATTTTCAATCGTATTTAGATCAATTTTTACCCGAATGGCATTCTTACTTTGAGCGTTGAGTTGCAAAGGCCCAAGACAAGTTAGCGTCATGAGCACAAAAATTAGTTTTTTCATAATAGGTTTTAAATGTGCCTTTTGACGCCAAAAGTATAAAAATGTTTCTGAGCTAGTGTGATTTTATGAATTGATTAATGCTATCAACCAATTCAGGCATGATTTGAACATCAGGTTGTGAGCTCAATGCAATGTTATCCATCATATCATCGGTGGTTATTTTTTTAAAAACATGGTTCATGTCAGTAATAATTTTGAGCTGTGCATCTGATTTTGCTGCTTTGAGTAATTCAGCATCCGAGGCCGGAACTTGAATATCGCGGCTGCCGTTGAGCAGCAAAACCGGTATTTTGAGCTTTTGAATTTCAACGCGTGGATTGTATTTAAGCCATGAAATCATATATGGTTGAACGCTCTCGCGAAACAAGATACCCATAGCCTGATTTTTAAGCTCGAAGGTTTGCCCTTTTTTGAGCATTTCAAGATTTTCTTTGACTTCAGCGGTCATGCTGGGTGCTTGTTTTTGAATTTGTTCAATTAATACTTCATCAATCGGTCGGCCTGCTCCTGCAATTGATACAAAGGCATCAGCTTGAGTTTGCGCAGCGACCATGCCAATTAATGAACCTTCACTATGACCGATGAGAATAATTTTGTGGTATTTATTCTTCGCTTTAAAATATTGAGTAATTTCTTTTACATCGTTTATGAAATCATCAAAAGATAAATCTTTTTCAGACAAAGTTCCTTGAGCCATTTGCGCGATCACTCGTTTGTCAAAAGTATATGCGGCAATTTGGTTTTGTGCCAAACTTTCTGCGAGATATTTAAGTGAATTATTCTGTAATTCAGGTTGATTTCCGTTTCGGTCAGTTGGGCCCGAGCCGGCAATAATGATAGCGAGATCAGTATTTTTATTCGCTTTGTTCGGATTGTAAAGTGTGCCTTTGAGTAATGAGTTTACATTAACTTCTTGTGCTGTAAAATTCTTTTCTTGCGCCCGAGTGTTTGCAAATATAAGCAAGCTTAAAATCAGTAGTTTTTTCATTTTTTTATTGATTTAAAAGTGATAATTCGTTTTCAGGATTTTCAACTTCAATATAAAGTTTGTGGTAATATTGATTTTTGAGTTCGACGATGATGGTATTTTTTTCACGCGTCATATCCCAGAAATTCTTTTTTCCGTTCAGAAAATAAGTTCCGGCAATGATCACAAACGGAACATAAGTTCCAAACCTGAATCCACAGAATTTATGCAGCTCTTCTTGATCTTGATAGGCTTTAACAACATCGTTTTTAGGAACTGTAATTTTTGATCTCAAAGCCCAGATTTTATGCAATCCTTTGATGTGAAAGACATAATTGTTGTCTTGAATTTCAATGATAACCATGGTATAATGTTTTTAATTAATTGCAGAAATAAGGTATTTTGAAAGCACTTCTGCCAGCATCAAAATCAAAATAAAATAAATGTTGTTGCGTGTGCCTTTGCTGTTGGTAGCCACTTTAAAGCCATTGAACAACCAAACCACACTGATCATCAAGGCTGCAAGCATTACAGCTCCTTCGATTAAAAGTAAAGCCAAAGTTGCCGTTGATGGTTCAAAATGGCTTCCTTTCTGAAAGGCTTCCATAATTTGATTACCCGATTTATAACTCGCTTGATTGATGTTAAAGAAGGTAATTAAAGTGTAGGGAATTTTGGCCCACAATGTAGGGTAGAGTATATCAATAAATCTAGTTTTTGAGTTGATGATTTTACCTAAACCAAAAAGCAAAATTGACGTTGTGCCGCAAACAATCAACAAATCAACTAGAGGTTCAGAATATTGAACTTTTTCGGTAAAATGTAAATCAATTACACCGTCATAACGAGCGTTAAACAAATAACCTAGTAGGCCACCTACGAGTAATGTCAATAAACCCACAAGCAATTGCTTTTGCTCTGAAGTTTTTTCAAACGGATTAAAGAAAGCAGTAATCATGATTGATATTTTTCTTTGAGGTTTTGCACTTTTTGAATTAAGTCGTCGAGTTTGTTGCGCACAGTTGGGTAACTATTGCCCATTTGAGCTGCCATTTCTTTAAGGCTTCCGCTGCTGAGCAAAAACTGGATGATAAAGTTTTGTTCATCTTCTGTTAGTTGCAATAGCATAGGTAAGCTGTAAGTTCCTGAAACTTGTGTGCTACAAACACTACAGCTTAGTTGTGATACTGAAAGTGGATTTTCGCAGCCCGGGCATTGAATAGGAAGTTTTGGACGCATATAACTTTAATTTGATGAGTCAAAGTTAAATAAAATTAAATTATATTTTAATAAAATTAAAATTATTTTTCTTATTTTTTAGTTTTACTGATTAAAAGTGCCTTTCAAGATACTGGGGCAAATAAAAAAACTCCCGCCGAAAAGGGCAGGAGTCTGTTTTTTTAAAATCTATTTCTAATGTAGTATTTTCCGTCAAGTTCGTCGTCAAAATCATCTACACGAATCGGCTTGGGCTTGGGTTTGGATGCATTGGCCTTTTTCTTCCAGACTTCGTATTGGTCGGCAGGCATTCTTTTTTTCATAATCTCGAGCACTTCTTTTTCATCAATGCCAAGTTCTTTTTTAATAACCTCAAAAGGGTTTCTTTCTTCAAGGGCTAGCGAAATCAATCTTTCGTTTTCTTCCCGGGTAAGCTCTCGTCTACTCTTTTTCATGGGTTGAAAATTATTTCAAAGGTGTTTTTTCTAGTTGGTTACGTTTTTATGTATCCAATATTAGTAAAAAAAATTATTGATTTACAACTACTCGAAATTTTTTTGTTCAGGTTCTGAGGCGGTTCTTTTGGCTCGAAAGGGAACCAACAGTAACGATTTGATTTTGTTGTGTTCGTTTGGATCCGGATGCGTATCAACTCCATAAATAATTCGCTCTTTTGGCAAGGTCATGTATGTGCCCAATAATCGATCCCAAACCGAAAAGATGTTTCCATAATTGCTATCGGTATAAGGTAATTTATAATGATGATGAACCTTATGCATATCAGGTGAAACAATCAAATAACTCAACCATAAATCTAGTTTTCCGGGCAGACTGATATTGGCGTGGTTGAATTGCGTGGCCACAACAGATAAAGTCTGATACAAAAAAATCATCCACATCGGACAACCTACCAAAGCAACGCCCAAAGTTGTAAAAATAAACCTCAGAACGCTTTCGCCGGGATGATGACGGTTGGCCGAAGTAGTATCAATCCATGTATCGGTATGATGAATCAAATGAAAACGCCACAACCAAGAAACGCGATGTTCGAGCCAATGAATTAAATAAGCGCCGAAAAAATCCATAAGCAACAAACCCACTAAAGTATGCAGCAGTATAGGCATTTTGGGCAACCAAGAAAGCAATCCGAAATGATGCTTCACCGCCCAATCAGAAGTCTTGACCAAGATAAAAGCCAGCAGAAAATTGATCACAATGGTTGTGAGGGTAAAGAAGATGTTAATGCCCGCGTGTTGCCATTTGTTGTATTTTAATTTAAACAGCGGAAACTGGTTTTCAATCAACCAAAAAATCGTTATGCCGCTCACCAAGATTAAACTTCGGTGCGCTGACGGAATCGTTGAAAAATAAGCGATGATTTGTTCCATAAATTAAATTTAATGAATAACCCGAAACGTCAAATTAATGCGTCCGCCCACAGGTTGCGCCGTTTTCGGCATTTGATGTTTCCAAAAATGTTGCGTAGTTCCTTTCATGATGAGCAAACTTCCGTGTTCGAGTAAAATTTTTTGTTTGATATCAAGTGTGTTGTGTTTGAGGTGAAACCAACGCTCAGCACCAAAACTCACCGAAGCAATCACCGGATTTTGCCCGAGTTCTTTTTCGTCATCGGCATGCCAACCGTTGCTGTCTTTTCCGCCGCGGTAATAGTTAAGTAGCACTGTCGTGAATGATACTTCGGCAGCACTCTCGATTTGATATTTGATTTTTTGCAATAGTAAATTCCACGGATGTGGTTGCATGGTAATATTTGAGTATGAATAAGGTTTTCCGTCGTTGCCAAATAAAGCCGTCAATCTGGGCTGGAGATGCTCTTGACCAAAAATCCTGATTTTGTCGTGTTGCCACGGAACCGTTTCACGCAATTCTCTGAATAATTCATCTGCAATATCAGCACTAAAAAAGTTCGGATAATATTCAAGTTCGGCATCAGGCCAATGCAAAACCAGTGGCTCGCTCGGGAATAGACTATTCATGATTGTTATTAATTAATCCGCTCAGATGAACGCGCAAAGCTTCGACCGAAATACTGATTTCCCAAAATGAGATGCCCAGTGAAATCAGCAAACACAACAAACTAATGCCAAACAAATAAATGCCGGCCAAATGTTGTTCTAAAAACAAAAGCAGCATGGCAAAAACCGACATAAACAAACTCAAAACGCCAAACATTTGCATATATCTGATTAATGTGAGGCGCAAATTGAGGTTTTTAATTTCGAGTAAGGTGTTTTGGTTGGCTTTTTCGTCGTAGTTTTTTTTGAGTCCGCGAATAATTCCGGCAATGGTCAAAAATCTATTGGTATAAGCGAGTAATATCAATGAAGTAGCCGAAAATAAAAGTGCCGGAGTTTCAATAGTCAGATTCATAGCTGTTTGTAAAAGCGATTGTTTTCGATAAATAATACTGCAATTTACTAATAGTTAAATAAAGAAAGCATCATTTTTAAATAACAAATTAGTACTAACTTGCACGCCTAGAATGATGGCATCAAAATTTCATAAAACAAGTCTGCAATATTTGATTGTGGGCGTTTTTTTTGTGCTCACTTTTCAGAAAAGTGCTGCGCAGTGTTTGCGTATTGAAACCATTTTGGTTGATTCTTGCGATAGCTCAGGCGATGAAGGCTTCAACGAAATGTTCACTTTTGTGGTTGGAGCAACTCCGCTTAACACTACACAGATGTCCGTTACTTGGCCAAGTCAATCCTGGCAAGGCTTGATTCAGAATTCAGTAACTGCTACAAAAGTGGCAGGACTCAATGCTCAAATTTCGGCTTTAGGCGGATGCGGACAACTTATTGAGCCCAGCGGAACCATTCCCGCCAATGCCAGTGTGATTGTGATTACGAGTCAAAACTTTACACCTTCAGCCAACGTATTCGGAGCTTTGAGTCATGACGTTTACATTTTATTTCAAGATAATACAACTGTTCCTCAAGGTCATTTTGGGAATTATAACGTCAATCCCGGCATTAGAACATTAACAGTTAGTTTTGGTGGCGGATGTAGTGTTTCGGTAAGTTATGACAGAACTTTACTAGTAGATGCTAACGGTTTACCTGCTGCGGGTAACGGAGCTAGTGTTTCATTTAATTCAGCCGGAAATCCAACTTACAGTAATTTGGGATGTGTGGCTCCTGTAGATGTTTTCTCGGTTGAAGCCGGAACAGTTAGTTCTATTTGTACCGGAGCAACCGTTTCTTTATCCGGAACGGCACAAGGACAAAGTTCGGTGAGTTGGTCAGCGCCCACAGGTTTTTTTAGCAACCCAAATTCGTTGAGCACCAATTATACTTTGCCTTTTACCGCATCGGGTTCTGTAACACTCACATTAACCGCAACCAATGCTTGCGGGAATTCTATCAGCGATACAGTTATCTTAAATGTAACACCCGGAACGGTACCTACTTTTAATCAGCCAACAGCTATTTGTTCAGGAGAACCTTTAACTGCTTTGCCTACCACATCACTCAATGGCATCACCGGAAGTTGGCAACCTTCGCTTGATAATACACAAACAACGCAATACACTTTTACACCGAATACAGGTCAGTGTGCTACGATTAAACAGCTAACCATAACGGTTAATCCGTCTACAACACCCACTTTTACCCAAGTAGCGCCTATTTGTGCCGGACAACCACTATCGGCTTTGCCCACTACATCAAACAACGGAATCACCGGAAGTTGGTCACCGCCTCTAGACAATACCCAAACCATCGATTATACTTTTGCTCCAAATACAGGTCAATGTGCAGCCACGGCTACGATGCGAATTGTTGTTACACCATCTACGGCTGCTACTTTTACACAAGTTCCGCTCATTTGTGCCGGACAACCACTATCGGCTTTGCCCACCACATCAAACAACGGAATCACCGGAAGTTGGTCACCGCCCGTTGACAACACCCAAACCACCCTTTATACATTTACGCCCAATGCCGGACAATGCAGCAACCAAATTGTTCAAATGACCATTGGGGTGACGACGAGTGCTATTACGCCGACTTTTACTCAGATTGGCCCCATTTGTATCAATCAAACTTTAAATCCATTACCGACCACATCGCTCGAAGGAATTACGGGAATCTGGTCTCCAGCGCCTAATAATTCAGCAACAACCCTATATACTTTTGTGCCCAACAGTGGTCAATGTGCCAATAATACTAGCATGACTATAGTAGTAAATAATCTTGTGACTCCAAGTTTTACTCAAGTTGCACCCATTTGTAGTGGAGATTCTCTTTTGCCTTTGCCCACAACTTCAAATGACGGAATTACGGGCACTTGGTCTCCGGCAATCAACAATACGGCCAATACCACTTATACTTTTACACCTTCAAGCGGGTCATGTGCGTCTGTAGCTTTTATGAACATTCAAGTACAACAACCGACGGTTCCTAATTTTGTTCCGATTGGGCCTATTTGCGCTGGACAAACTTTAACCGCATTGCCGACTACTTCGCTTAACGGAGTTACCGGCACTTGGTTACCGGCTTTAAACAATACGCAAACCACAGATTATACCTTTTCACCCACAACCGGACAATGCGCAACCGGAACTACATTGCGCATTGTGGTTAATCCGGTCATAACCCCAACATTTACCCAAGTAGCGCCCATTTGTGTTGGGCAAACTTTAACTGCATTGCCAACAACATCACTCAATGGTATCACCGGAACTTGGTCGCCGGCGCTTGACAGTACACAAACTACACGTTACACTTTTACACCTAATTCATGGCAATGTGCTACAGTTGTGTTTATGACCATCGTAGTGAATAATCCGAGTATTGTTCCGACCTTCACACAAGTGGCACCGATTTGTACGGGTCAAAATCTATCGGCTTTGCCTACTGTTTCTAACAATGGTATTTCAGGAACATGGTCGCCCGCTTTGAATAATCTTGCCACTACACGTTATACTTTTACACCCAATGCAGGGCAATGTGCTTTGCCGACTTTTATGGATATTGTGGTAACCAATGCCAATATTCTTCCGACTTTTAACCCAGTCGCCCCAATTTGTTCCGGTGAATTTTTGGCGCCTTTACCCACCACTTCACTCAACGGAATTACCGGAAGTTGGTCGCCAGCTTTGAACAACACTCGGTCAGACATTTACACTTTTACGCCCAACCCAGGGCAATGTGCTTTACCTACACAGATAGGAATTACAGTAGTCAGCAATGTTTTGCCTTTATTTAATATCCTGACGCCAGTTTGTGAGGGAAATTTTGTTTCGCCGTTGCCCACCACATCGCTTAACGGAATTACCGGAACCTGGTCACCGCCTGTAGATAATACGCAAACGACGGTTTATACTTTTACGCCCAACGCGGGCCAATGTGCGTTGCCAACCCAACTCACACAAACTATTATTACTAAAACAGTTCCCTCATTTGCCACTCAATTAGATCTTTGCGAAGGCGGATTAGCTCCAACTTTACCCAACATTTCGCCCAACGGAATCACCGGAACTTGGTTGCCAGCTGTGATTGATCATTTGGCAGACGGAATTTATGTCTTTACACCATCAGCAGTTGAATGTGCTACGCAAACCAGTCTAGAAGTAACCATTCATCCGAATCCGGTTTATGCGCAAACTTCTTATATCTGTTCTGATGTTGCGGGTTTGCCTTTGACGCAATCATTTTTAGATACGGGTTTATCTACAGCTGATTATACTTTTGTTTGGACGCAAAATGGTTTGCCTTTGACTGAAACATCTTCGGCACATTGGGCACTAACTATTGGGGATTACCAAGCAGTGGCTACTGAAATTGCCAGCGGTTGTACCGTTACGTATTTGTTTACGGTGCTCGATAGTCCACCGGCTACGGCTGAGGTTTATGTCAATGATGAATTGGCTGATCAACAACAAATTGTCGTGCTGACTTCAGGCGGAAGCGGACAGTTTTTATATCAACTCAATTACGGCGCTTTTCAAACCGACAATACTTTTGTGGTGACTCAAGGCGGAGATTACGTCGTACATGTCAAAGATATAAGCGGTTGCAGCAGTTTTGATTTGCCGGTGACGGTTTTGGGTTATCCGAAGTTTTTTACACCCAACAATGACGGCTACAACGACACTTGGAATATTGATGGTTTAAAATCTGACCAAAAAGGGCAAATCAGTATTTTTGATCGCTACGGAAAACTGCTCAAACAATTCTCGGCGCACAGCACAGGTTGGGACGGAACCTACAATGGAGCAATTTTGCCCTCAACTGATTATTGGTTTGTGATTGATTATCAAACTTCATCAGGTAATGAACGAACTTTTAAAGCGCATTTCTCGCTCAAACGAT
This sequence comes from Flavobacterium sp. CYK-55, assembly GCF_018413465.1. Lineage (GTDB taxonomy): Bacteria > Bacteroidota > Bacteroidia > Flavobacteriales > Flavobacteriaceae > Flavobacterium. Next base: position 222,493 of record NZ_JAHCDK010000002.1, on the reverse strand, counting down.
AAAAAAGAAAACCCGCAAGTTTTGAATTTGCGGGTTTTTTATTTCTGAAAACGGGTTTTATTTGATCAGTTCAAAGCTTCGTTTGACAAAAGCCGTGAGTTCTTCGCCTTTGAGCAAACCTTGTGAAATCTTCGCCAAATCTAAAGCTTGTTTGACCAAACTTTCTTGCACTGATGTATCGGCTTTTAAAATAGTCGAAGCCAAATCAGAGTTGGTGTTCACAACCAAGTTATACATTTCCGGCAAGTTGCCCATGCCAAACATTCCGCCGCCACCGCTCTGGCTCATTTCTTTCATACGGCGCATGAACTCAGGTTGGGTAATGATGAATGGCGCTGCGTGGCTGTCCATCGCTTCGAGTTGTACTGAATAAGTTGTGTTGGGAACAATGCCTTCTAAAACCGTTTTGAGCTGGGTAGATTCTTCTTCTGAAAGTTTTGAAATCTGCGCCTCGTCTTTTGGGATGAGTTTGTCAATATGATCAGCATCCACGCGGGCGAAAGTCAATTTCTCATTGTCGGCTTCGAGTTTTTGAATCAAATGTGATACAATCGGCGAATCTAACAACAACACTTGATACCCTTTTTCTTTGGCGATGTCAATATAGCTGTGTTGCGCATCTTGGTTGGAAGCGTATAAAACCACCAAGTTTCCATTTTTGTCGGTTTGGCTGTCTTTGAGCGCTTCTTTGAGTTCTGCTAAAGTGTAGAATTTACCATCCACAGTTGGATAAAGCACAAAATCTCCGGCTTTTTCATAAAACTTAGGCTCTGAAAGCATGCCGTATTCAAGCACGATTTTAATGTCATTCCATTTTTGCTCAAAATCTTCGCGGTTTTCGTTGAAGAGCGATTTGAGTTTGTCGGCTACTTTTCGGGTAATGTAATTCGAGATTTTCTTGACATTGCCATCGGCTTGCAAATACGAACGCGAAACATTGAGCGGAATATCCGGCGAATCAATCACACCGCGCAACATCACCAAAAACTCCGGTACAATGCCTTCAACATTATCGGTCACGAATACTTGGTTTTGGTACAATTGAATTTTGTCTTTCTGCACCTGAAGATTCGCATCGAGTTTCGGGAAGTACAAAATTCCGGTCAAGTTAAACGGATAATCTACGTTGAGGTGAATGTTGAACAACGGCTCTTCAAATTGCATCGGATACAACTCACGGTAAAACGCGGCGTAATCTTCGTCTTTTAAATCTGTGGGTTGTTTGGTCCAAGCCGGATTTGGGTTGTTGATGATGTTGTCTACATCAACGTATTCCGTTTTGTAATCATCTCCGGCATCTTCCGGTTTTGGAAGTGCTTCTTTTTTGGTTCCGAACTTAATCGGCACCGGCATGAATTTGTTGTATTTAGTGAGCAATTGACCAATTTTGCTTTCTTCTAAAAACTCCAAAGAATCTTCAGCTACGTGTAGAATAATTTCGGTTCCGCGCTCGGTTTTGTCATGCGCTACCAAAGTAAATTCTGGGCTGCCGTCGCATGTCCAATGTGCGGCCGGTTCGTCTTTGTATGATTTGGTGATGATTTCAACTTTTTCGGCCACCATAAAAGCAGAATAAAAGCCAAGTCCAAAATGACCGATAATACCTGAATCTTTGGCAGAATCTTTATATTTTTCAAGGAATTCTTCGGCACCTGAAAAAGCTACTTGATTGATGTATTTTTCAACTTCTTCGGCCGTCATACCCAAACCTTGGTCAATGATGTGGATTTTTTTGGCGTCTTTGTCAATTTTGACCTCGATCATTGGCTTACCGTATTCAACTTTGGCTTCGCCGATGCTTGTGAGGTGTTTGAGTTTCAGGGTCGCGTCGGTGGCATTTGAGACCAATTCGCGCAAGAAAATTTCGTGGTCGCTGTATAAAAACTTCTTAATCAGCGGGAAGATGTTTTCAACCGATACATTAATTTTTCCTGTTGTCATATTGATTTTTTTTAGTTTAAAATTTGCTGCCGCTAGTCAAATAAAATACCAAGCTTAAAAAAATGACAAATTGTCTTACTCAAATTAATTGTCGTACTTTTTCTACATACTAATATTATTTTAAATGACAATTCATTGGATGGTTGGTTGTATATTTGTCGGCATAATCTTAATGTATATGAAAAAAATTATTTTATTAAGTTTGATGATCATTGGTTTGTGGTCATGTAAATCATCGGCACCAACTTCGGTTGTAAGTAACAAAGCTGACTATGAAGCTCAAAAAATTTTGAAGGGAAGTTGGATCATGACTTCTGTAACTTATCCAAGTTCAGAATATATCAAAGTAAATGCTTTTCAGTTGGATGATGCTAAGTGTTTTGAAGGAAGCAGTTGGAAATTTGTAGCCAATAATAATTCAGGTGAGATGAGCATGTCAAAAGCGGGTTGTACTTCTTTTAGCTCACCGATTAAATGGTACATCAATAAAGAAGGACAGTTTGTTTTGAAACTTGTCAATGCCGGAGAAAAAGCCAAAAAGGTTAGAGATGGATATGTGATGACTTTTGTTCCTCAGGAATCCGGAAACTTTCAGCTAGTAGATAAAATTAATGTAGGAAATAAGCCTACCGATGTAGTATTTCAATTTGAAAAAGTAAAGTAATATGGTCAAGAAAATCACAAACTTAGCATTAGCAGCGGTAATTTTGAGTTCAATTTTATTGAACAGTTGTCAAGCGGTTAAAAACAGCAGTAATGAGCAACGTGGTGTAGCAATTGGTGCTGCCGGAGGTGCTGTTTTGGGCGCTGTACTCGGAAATAATATCGGAAAAGGCGGGAACGGCGCTGTTGGAGCTGTTCTTGGCGGTGTAGTTGGCGGTGTTGCCGGAGGAATTATCGGAAACAAAATGGATAAACAAGCCCGTGAAATTGATAATGCTTTGCCGGGTGCCGATGTAGTTCGCGTGGGCGAAGGAATCAAATTGGTGTTGGGTGAAAACGCTGTTCGTTTTGACTTCAACAAATCGACCTTGACCAGTCAAGCCAAAGCCAATTTAGATAAATTAGTAAAAGTTTTTACTGAATATCCCGATACCAATATTGTTATTTACGGTTATACCGATAACAAAGGTGCCGCTGATTACAACTTGAAATTGTCACAAGACAGAGCCAATTCAGTAAAAGCTTATTTAGCTAAAAAGGGATTGGCCGCAAGTCGCTTTACCACTACCGGAATGGGTATGGCTGATCCAATCGAATCAAATGATACCGATGCCGGACGCAGCAAAAACCGCCGTGTTGAGTTTGCTATCACAGCCAATGACAAAATGGTTCAAGACGCACAAAACGGTAAATAATCAAAACATATAAAAACATAAAAAGCTGCTCAAATCGGGCAGCTTTTTTTATTATGAAAGGTTTGTTTTATCGAACCTGATGAACTTCAAAAAATGTTTTTCCAGAGTAAGAATCTATGGTAACACCACTCTGATAGTTTTCTGCGTAAATTTCGAGGTAATCACCGGCCACTAAATAAACCAAACAATTAATCGTTCTTGAAACCGGACCGTTGGCTATATGATTGCTACCGTTTTCTTGGTAGAAAGCTCCATTTTTTCTAACACCAATTGAATAATATTGTGTGTTGGATTGACTGTCTGTAAAATAACCGGCATTGACTTGATAGTATCCAGTTTTTGTAGCAATAAATCGACTGGTTCCTGTGTTGAATTCAGCATTAACATCAAAAGCAGTTGTGTTAAAATTAATCAATTGCCATCCAGAATTAGTTAATGATAGTCCGCTGCTGAGGTTGGCTCGCATCACAGAAAAATTATTCACAGGATTATCAACCCAAGTAGTAGTTCCGGCTCCATTGGTTTGCAAAATTTGTCCATTATTGCCCCGAGATACGGGTAAGGCATAACCGCTCACAGCTGGGTTTCCGATTTGTAACTGACCGTTTGTGCGCAGAATGTTGTTGTCAAACTCGCCGTAAATGAGCGAGTTATTGGCATCAGCATTAGTGTTTTCTATATACAGCTTATTACTTCCCGATTCATTAAATCCGGCTTGATTTCCGATAAACACATTGCTGCTTCCGGTTAAATTTGAATAACCAGCTTGATATCCGATTCCGACATTGTTGTTCCCTGAAGTATTACTGTATAGTGCATCGCGGCCTAAGGCATTGTTGTAGGCACCGATGGTATTACTGCGCAGCGCCACATAACCCACACCGGTATTGTTTGAGCCTTGTGTACCTGAAAGCCCATTGGTGGTGGTGAGTGCATTTCGGCCAATAGCTACATTGCAGACGCCCTGAGTACTTGAATAAAGTGCGCCTACACCCATTGCAGTATTTTCAGTGCCGGAAACGTTTGAAAACATTGATTGGTCACCAATAGATACGTTGCGGTTTCCGGTGGTGTTCGATGGTAAAACATTGGTTCCGATGGCCACGTTGCGGGTTCCGGTTCCCGATGGATTCACCAGTGAATTGGCCCCGAACGAAGTGTTCATATTTCCACTGGTAGTATTCGGATTACCCAAAAAGCCAGCACGGATGTTGTTTCTTTTAAACACTATGTCTTGATCATCGGTGGTGCCCATGAAGTTGGTAGCCGGAACGGTTCCGCTGTTGCCGGTGGTCAGCCAAGAACTAGCGTTCAAACTTTGCCAAGTAACATTGCCCAGACCGTCTGTTTGCATGATTTGACCATTAGTTCCGCGTGATGTAGGCAGGATATAATTGTTAGCAGTTGTGGTTCCGATAGAAACTTTCCCTAAGAAATAACCGGCATAGTTGTTTCCTGATTTTAATGTTTCAGAATAAACCCCATAATGCGTTCCGCCTGCAGCTGAATCTATAAAATTGTATGCACCATATTTATTGCCAGTTCCTGTGCCTGATAAAGAATTAAAACTCCCGTAATGTGTGGCATTTCCTGAATTACTGATGACATTTGAAATGCCGTATTGCTGTCCGGTTCCGGCACCTGAAAGTAAATTTGAAATTCCGTAGTGAATCCCTGCTCCGGTATTGCTGATGCTGTTAGACAAACCGTATTGGTCACCAACTCCGGTACCGCTCAAATCAGAATAATAGCCATAATGAATACCATTACCGGTATTGCTGATGGTAGTGTTGTAGCCAATTTGTTGACCGGTTCCGGTTCCGGTTAAATCGGTATATCCGCCAAAATGATTTCCGCCTCCGGTGTTGCTGATACTGTTGTAAACTCCGTATAAAATTCCGGTTCCGGTTCCGTTGAGGTTGTTGACGGTGCCAAAATGATTCCCAATACCGCTTCCGCTGAGGTCATTGTAATTTCCGTAATGAATATTGTCGCCTGAATTGGTGATGTTGTTGTAATGTCCGTATTGACGACCGCTGCCTGCGCCCGAAAGTGTAGCATTGAATCCGTAATGCGAACCAGTTCCAGCTCCGCTCAAAACATTGTTGGTGCCGTAATGCGTGTTGTTACCAGAATTACTAATCAGATTATCACTACCGTGTTGTTCTCCGGTTCCGTTTCCGTTTAGGTCAGTTAAACTCCCGTAATGATCACCACTTCCGGTTCCGCTTAACGAACTGCTTATACCATAATGTGTATTATTTCCTGAGTTACTAATCGTATTCCGAGTGCCAATTTGCAGACCGGTTCCAGTACCAGTCAAGGTATTGTATGTGCCGTAGTGCGAACCACTTCCGGTTCCATTGAGGCTATTGCCGGTTCCGAAATGTGATCCGGTTCCGGAGTTATTTACTGTATTACTCACTCCATAGACCGGATCGTTTGAAGTTCCGCTATGCGTGTTGAATAAAGCAGCTTTATCGGCACCGTTGTTTGTTGCATTGGTAAATATGTTGTTGATACCTCGGTCATAAGCGGTTGAAAGCACTTCAAACGGATACGAAGTGGTATTTTTTCCGATGGCGACATTTCCGGTATGAAACATTTGATCGGTAATCACGGTAGGAGCCGATGTGGTTCCAACTTTGTACCAATCTGCATCTGAATTCATGGTAGAGTTCATTCCGATCCATGTAGAAGAAGTATTATCCCAATAGTAAAATCCCGGTTGGTTCAAACCTGAGACTGTTGTCAAATAAACCAACATGCCTTGTTGTGCTGCTGTGGGATTAATCGCGGGGAAAGCATCTATTTTTGGAATGAGAATACCGTCGGTGTTGGCAGGTGTAGCTTGATTGCTTGATTTGATGTCTAAAACAGCATTGGGGTTAGTAGTACCGATTCCAATCTGTGAAAAACAATTAATAGACAAAAATATAATTATCAAAACAAGGGGCAGTTTCAACTTCATATTCTTCGTTTGATGGTTGGGGCAAAAATAAGTTTTATTTAATTATTAGGATTGATTTACATTTCAAAAAATCAATTATTAGTTTTTAAAAAGTAAAATATTAATCTCATAATCAAATATTTGAATCAAAATTACTTTCAAATTTTAAGAATGACAATTAAAAACGATTAAAAGGATATTTACTCGATAAGAAGTTAACAAAGCGCTTGTTTGCATACTGATGTTTTTTTTTCACCTTTGCTATTCAAAAAAAATGCATGCTGCAAGTAACTGATTTGGCTTTTTCGTATGATACAAAAGTGGTTCTTAAAGACATCACTTTTTCACTCAAAACGGGCGATAGTTTAGCGGTCATAGGCGAAAGTGGTTGCGGTAAAAGCACTTTGCTCAGGCTTGTTTACGGACTTTTAGATGCTGATTCAGGAACTGTTTTCTGGAATGATCAAACAGTGACTGGGCCTAAGTTTAACTTGATTCCAGGCATGGATTCAATGAAGTATTTACCGCAGGATTTTGACTTGATGCCCTATATAACTGTGGCAGAAAATGTCGGCAAGTTTTTGTCAAATATTTATGCCCAAGAAAAGAAAAAGCGCGTTGATGAATTGCTTGAATTGGTTGAAATGTCTGAATTTGCGCATACAAAAGCTAAATTTTTAAGTGGCGGACAAATGCAAAGAGTGGCTTTGGCTCGTGTGTTGGCCTTAGAGCCCGAGTTGGTTTTGTTTGATGAACCGTTTAGTCATATTGATAACTTCAGAAAAAACCATTTACGCCGACGTATTTTTAGTTATCTCAAACAAAGAAACATCAGCTGTATTATAGCCACGCATGACCGCGCTGATATTTTGGGATATACAGATCAAACCTTGGTCATCAAAGACGCACAAATGTTGGCTTTAGGATCATCAGAAGAAGTATTCAGAAACCCGATAAATCAATATGTGGCCTCGCTTTATGAAGAAGTAAGTTTATTGCCCGCAGAAGTTTTAGGGCTTTCAGAACAATTTCAAAAAGAAGTTTTGGTTTATCCGTTTCAGTTGCGGGTGGTGGCGCAGAGTCTGTGTCCGGTGCGCGTGATTCAATCTTATTTTAGAGGGCACAGTTATTTGGTTGAAGCTTATTTTTTTGACCGAACCATTTTTTTTGAACACCCTACTTTTTTAGCGACTCAAACCACGGTTTATTTGCAATATGTTGTCTAAATTTGTGAGGCTTAAAATAATTCTTCATGAAAAAAATATTTCTCGGATGTTTGTTCTTTTCAGCATTCGTTCAGGCACAATTGCAATGGCGACCTTTGAGTTCTGCATTTTCTAACACCAATAACCATCGATTTGATGATGTTTTTTTTCTCAATGAAAATTTAGGTTGGGCTGCCAACGGAGAAAATGCAGCTGTATATAAAACTACTGATGGAGGTACAACTTGGGCTACCCAAGTCAACGAGACTTCATTAGGCGGAAATTACTATTTCAGAAATATTGAATTTCTCAACGAAAATGTTGGCTTTGTCGGAAGCCTCAACAATTTATTTCTGAGAACTACTGATGGAGGTGAACATTGGAATCCGGTAACTCTGCCACAGCCTTCGCCAGCTGTTTGTGGTTTAGCTGCTGCTGGACCGACGACCATATACGGTTGCGGAACCTATTTTTCACCGGCTTTTGTTATAAAGTCTACCGATAGTGGTGAAACTTGGCAATACATCAATATGAGCGCTTATGCAACTGCTTTGGTAGAAGTTTTGTTTTTGGATGAACTCAACGGATATGCTTCAGGTTCTAATTCAAACGGAGGCGTGATTCTGAAAACTACTGATGGCGGACAAACGTGGACATCACTTTACAATACCGGAATTGCCGGAGAATATGTATGGAAATTACAAGTTTTGGCTTCGAATCACAATGTTATTTTTGGCTCGGTCGAGGCCAATGCACCCAACTTTGGCAAAATGTTGCGTTCGGTTGATGGCGGGCAAAATTGGGTGAGCAAACCTTTGCCTTATGTAAGTGTTCAAGCCATTGGTTTTATGGACGAAAACCATGGATGGATGGGTGGTTATGTATCGCATTTAGGCGAAAATTTCCCGATTCTTGAAACCACAGATGGCGGCGATACATGGACTGATATTGGCGTGGGCAGCAATTTGAATCGAGTGGTTATTTTATCTGATCACTTAGCTTATGCATCAGGAACCACGATTTATAAGTTTAGTGACACCAGTCTATCAGCAACTAACTTTCAGGAGAATAACCGAGTTCCGCTCAAGGCTACCGTTAGCCCAAATCCGGTTAAAGACAAACTCAACATAACAGTTGAGTTCAGTAACCCTGACCATTTAGTGATTGAATTGTATGATGCAGCGGGTCGTTTTATCAAACAACTCAAATTAGATGAGATTACTACTCCGGGCAAACGTAATTATATTTTTGATTTTCCGTACGCATCAGGTGCATATCTTCTCAATTTGCACAACAATACCGGAAGACAATCTTTGAAGTTTATTAAATAAAAAAAGGCACTTTTTAAAAAATGCTCAGTTGCAGACAATCAAAAAGACAATTGTTTACATTTGAGCATCTTTTTTATAATATTTAAGGATATGACTTATCATTCTCGAATAGCCGGACTCGGATATTACGTACCACCGCGTGTAGTGACCAACGACGATTTATCAAAAATCATCGACACCAATGACGAGTGGATTCAGGAACGTACCGGAATTCAACAGCGCCGACATGTTGTCAAAGGTGATGGCGACACCACAACCACGATGGGCATCAAAGCCGCCAAAATAGCCATTGAACGATCAGGCTTGACAGCTCAAGATATTGACTTTATTGTATTTGCGACTTTATCTCCGGACTATTATTTTCCGGGGCCGGGCGTTACTTTGCAAAAAGAACTTGGCATGCGAACTGTAGGCGCTTTAGACATTCGCAATCAGTGTTCGGGTTTTGTATATGCTTTGTCGATTGCAGATCAATACATCAAAACCGGCATGTATCAAAATATTTTGATTGTCGGATCTGAATTGCATTCGATAGGTTTGGATATGACAACTCGTGGCCGTGGAGTTTCGGTGATTTTTGGCGATGGGGCAGGAGCGGCCGTATTAAGCCGAGAAACTGATTTGTCAAAAGGTGTATTGTCAACTCATTTGCATTCAGAAGGAGAACACGCACTAGAATTGGCCTTGCAAGCTCCGGGCATGGGAGGTCGTTGGGTAACCGATATTTTGGCCGATAACAATCCGGAGGATGAAAGTTATTACCCGTACATGAACGGGCAATTTGTGTTCAAAAATGCGGTGGCTCGTTTTAGCGAAGTTATCAATGAAGGTTTGCAGACCAATAATTTATCGGTTTCAGATATAGATATGTTGGTTCCGCATCAGGCCAATTTGCGTATTTCACAGTTTATCCAGAAGAAGTTTAATCTGACCGATGACCAGGTTTTTAACAATATTCAAAAGTACGGTAATACAACCGCAGCATCTATTCCGATAGCGCTAACCGAAGCATGGGAAGCCGGAAAAATCAAATCTGGCGATTTGGTTGTTTTGGCCGCTTTTGGAAGCGGTTTTACATGGGGAAGCGCAATCATTAGATGGTAAAAATAAAAAGCCGGAGTGCAAGCTCCGGCTTTTCAATTCTAACTAAAACTCAATTTATAAAACCCAATTATTATTCTTTTTCTGAATAATGAGTCCTATTTTGATCGATGTATCTCTATAGACTCATTTTTTTATTTTCTGTTACAAGTAATTATCTTTTGATTGCAAAATGCGATTTAAATTCTCTTTCTTGACCATCTTCGTTATAAGTAATCGTAAACCAATAATCATCGGCAGGAACTGAGTTTCCGTTGATGGTTCCGTCCCATCCGGCGGAGCCTGGTTTGATTTGGCTGATGAATTTTCCGTAACGATCATAAATATAAATCACTGATTTTGACTGGTCTTTTAATGAATTAATATTCCAGGTATCGTTGTAACCATCACCGTTTGGTGTAAAGAATTTAGGATAATTTACAATCAGTGCAAACGTTTTGGTAATACCGCACCCGTTTTTGTCTCGAACAGAAATTGTATGTGTGCCACTGGCCACATCTTGAAATATTGGGCTGTCTTGATACGGACCAAAATCCAATTGGTATTCATAATCTCCGCCTGCACCTGTAGCTTCAACGGTAATAACTTGGTTGTCATCAAAAGCGTCAGTTTGTGTAAATGCCACAATTGCTGGTTCTGATGATAAAACAGTTACCGGTGTTGGAGCTGACGAGCATCCGGTAAGATAATCAGTAGCAATTACAGTGTATTCTCCGGGTAAAACGGCTTGATAAGTACTGCCACTTCCCACTAAATCACCGGCTTGGTTGTACCATTTGATGGCGTAGTTGCTTGCGTTCAAACCACTCGGAATAACGTAAGGTCTGAGCAATACCTGATTTGTTGAATCATAACACATAATACCGGCTACGGGTTGTGGTTCAGGAATCTTATTCACACGAACTGTCAAAACTTTTACATCAAAGCAATTCGTCGCCAAAGTGTTTGTTACACGCACATAAATGGTTTGAAGTTCTGTGGTTGTTACCGCATGTAAGTTGGCTACAGCATCGTTAAAAGTTGGGTGATAAGTCACTACAAACTCTGATCCGGTTTGGGTTCCTAATACGGCACTAGTTAATGTTGTTAGGTCAAACTCAGTGATGCCGTCGTTGTTGCCGTCTTCGTCACAAACGGCCAACAAATTGTTCGGAACCGGATAAGCTACCGGCGGGTTAACGATATTTACAGTAAACATGCTTTGATCGTAACTATTCGGATCAAACGGAGTAACTCCGTAGATATAAATCGTTTTAGTTGTGGTAACGGCTTGCCCCGGATTCAAATGTGTTCCAGTGCCCAAAGGTCCGGTATAGTATCCGCCAACGGTCAGTGCCGGTAAAATATAGCTGCTGCATGAAGTAACGCTTGGTAATTCATCTACATTATATACTGTGATGTCAAAGCTTTTTTCATCTGAGCAATTTGGTGTAGTTCCGGTTTCGGCATAGACATACAAAGTTTGGCTTGTAGTGAGTACATCACCAGCATGTAATAATTGACCGGTTTTGTTTGGTCCGGTATAATAATCTCCGACTGTAAGAGCCGGTAAAGTATAGGCGTTGGCAATTTGAACATCACTAATCGCATGTACAACTGGAGTTGTATTGATCGTAACAGTAAAGCTATTCTCATCGGAGCAATTGATACGCTCACCAGATTCAGCATATACATAAACGGTTTGTGAACTTGTCAGTACGTCGCCTGCATGCATTAAACTTCCTTCACCACTATTTGGGCCACCCGGTAGTCTATAATATTTACCGCTGGTTAGAGCAGGTAAAGTGTAGCTGTCACAAGCAACCACATCAGCTGGGGCATCGGCTTGAATTGAATAAACATTGATGTTAAAACTATTCTCATTTGTACAGTATGGTTCAGTGACAGAAACTGCATAAATGTATATGGTTTGTGAGGTAGTAATAACGGTTCCGCTTGGAAGCATTGTTCCAGTTCCGCCAGGGCCAGTATAGTATCTACCCACGGTTAAATCAGTCAAAGTATATGAGTCGCAAATATCAATATCTGAGCGAGAGTCAATAAAAGGTTTAGGTTTGATGGTGATTTGAAACGTTGACTGGTTGCTGCAATTGGCATCTGTTGTTGATCTCTTAAAGATGTAAAATCTTCTTGATGATGTAACTACATAACCGGGTTGTAATTGCTGACCTGATCCGTTCTGGCCTGTAAAATACTCACCGTTAGTCAATGCTGGTAATGTAAAACTATCACAAACAGTTATACTTGGTAATTCATCAATAATTGGTTGCGCTATAGCAATATCAAAGTGCATTTGATCAGTGCAATTAGGGCCGCTGCTTACCGGAGCATATATGTAAATGGTTTGTGATAAGTTGATAGCTGTTCCTGCTGCAATTTGTTGCCCGCCACCTAAAGGAGCTGTATAATAATTACCAATTGGTAGGGCTGGAAGAACATAAGGCTCACATTGAGAAATATTCTCTGGCGTATCCATCCCGATAATTACTTCAAAAGAGGCATTAGCAGTACAATTGTCAGGTGTAGCTGCATAAACATAAACAGTTTGTGAAGCTGTCAGTACTGTACCTGCAGGCATTTGAGTTCCTTGCCCGTTGGCTTCAGTATAATAACTTCCGACGGCCAGTTCAGGTAAAGTATATGATGTACAACCAAATACATTTGCAAAACTATCTAAACTTATGGTTGGCAGAATTGTGATTGTAAAATCTTTATCTACCACACAAAATGGTGGTTCAGGCGATACAAAATAGAAATTGATTGTCTGGGTTGATGTTATTCTAGTTCCCGCCGGTATTTGAGTTCCTGTTCCGTGTGAACCAGTAAAGAAGCCGCCAACAGGAGGTGTCGGAAGTGAGTAACTTCCGCAATAACTGTCACTCTCAGGAGCAATTGAATTCGGATCAAGTATGGTTACCGAAAAACTACTACTGTTTGAACAAGTGTTTGGTCCTCCGGGTTGATTAAATATATAAATGGTTGATGATTGTGTTATTACTTCTCCTGCTTGAAGCGCTGTTCCTCCTCCGTTAGGTAAAGTAAAGTAATTTCCGTTGTTCAGAGTTGGTAACGTATAACTATCACAAACAAAAACATTCAACATAGTATCAACCTGTGGTAATGTCGTAACCAATAGATTAAAGCTAACTATGCTGTAACAACCACTATCAAATGCATTTTCAACACGAGCAAAAACAGGTGTGTTGTTATTGGCAAACAAATAGTTATTATTGATCGGATTGATGTGCGAATTTGCGTTAGTTAAACTAGAATAATAAGTAACCACATTCATGGTTGCTGATTGTCCACCCAAAATAGCATTGGTTTGTTGGTTCAAATCAAATCCGGCATTATTGAATGCAGATCCGGAACATTTGGTCATGTTTCCGGGCTGATTCGCTACTGGTGGAGCTGACACCAACAAATTGAATGTTCTTGTAGTGTAACAAGCATTATTAGGGTTTTTGATTCTGACATAAACAGTGGTTCCTGGAGTTGCCGTATAATTGTTAGGCAGTGCATTACTTCCTGCATCTGCATCAGACTGTGAAGCATGATAACTAACTTGAGTTGCAGAATTCAGACCTGCTTTTACTATAGGCGTATTGTAAGATAAGTCATAAGTGTAATTTGTATTACCCATATCACATCTATACAAATCTGAGGGTGTTCCGGCTGCAATCTCTGGCAAAAATTCAACATTGATATAGTCTGTAACCGGTTGGCAACCATTGGTGTTTTTTTGATAAGTAATAGCATAAGTTCCTGCCTGATTTACCACCAAACTCGGGCCGTTTTCACCTGCTATAGGCTGGCCGTTTCTGGTCCAACTAAAATTGTATTGAGCTGGATCAAGGTTTGAGTTTAAAGTTTGTGATGATCCATAACAAACGGCTGTATTGTTGGCTGTAGATAAATCAAGTCCTAAAACATCTTGACCAATATTAAAAGTATCTGATGAAATAAAAATTGCAGAGTCAGAACTTTCGTCGGCACGATCAGCGATAACCAATTTGATGTGATATGTAGTATTTGGAACCAAAACAGCTGAAGCATTCATCAATTTGGTTTGTCCATTGAAGTTTGTTGCAGAGCTAAAAGCCGATGAACCTCCATTAAAACTACCGAAGTATTGAGCATTGGCAGACGGACATGATGAGTTATACAAAAAGTCACGAATTGTCACAACTGAAATAGGTAAGTTTGTACTCGGAACTACAGCCAAATTGGTCGTTACTCCTGTATTGGTGTTGGTCAATAAGAAAGCAAATGCATCCGAGAACTGACACTGAAAATTGCCATATTCTTCTGAAGCAAATAAAAACTCAAAGCTAAAAGTGGGCGAAATCGGAGTGAAATCAAATTCCAAAACGGTTGCGTTTGTAGAATTCATTGAAATGCCTGATTGAGCTAATGTGGCTTCAAGACTTGCATCGCCGGGCCAGTTTCCGTTACCGTCATTGAGCATGCTGGTATTCGGTCCCACGGCATTCATCACATTACCCGTGCTCAGAATCACACCTGAGTTCATGGGAAAATTAGGATTGCTGTTCTGGAAAAAACCAATACCGTTTGCTGTTCCAAAATTGGAACCTGTTGACCAAGTAATGTTGGTTGCAGATACGCAAGGTGAGTTAATTAAAACGTTGTTTACCAACTGCGGAACTGTGTACGCACCGGTATTCACTGAGATGGCTTGTGAGTAGCCAAAGGCCGAAATGGCCAGGACCAAATTGAGTAATAATCGTTTCATAGTAAATTTGGGGTTTAACTATAAGTATGTTTTGACGGTTCAAAGATTGTAATATATATCGACTAAATACAAATAAAATCGATGAAATGCATATTTTTTACATTTTAAAAGGTAAAATTCTTACAATAAGTTTTCTTACAAGACCAAATAATTTTAAATAACTTTTCTTACACTTAGTTCAATATTTGATTTTTGGATTGGTTTTTCTTTACAATTCTTAATCTGTATCTTTGTCGTCAAAATCAAAATAGATGGCATTAACAGGAATACTTACTGATCAAATTCAAAAGGCATTAGCCGAAATTTTTAAGGTTTCAATTGACAAAGTTGAATTTCAATCTACCAGAAAAGAATTCCCAGGAGATATTACCGTTGTTTTATTTCCGTTTTTAAAAGTCATCAAGGCAAATCCTGCCGAAATAGGCAAAAGCATTGGTGAATATTTACTAGAACACGCGCAAAATGTTGATAGTTATAATGTTGTTTCCGGTTTTTTGAATCTGGTAATTTCAGACGATTATTACGTATCTTATTTTGAGCAAATAAAAGATAATCCCACTTTCGGATTTGTTTTACCTGAGCCAAATGCACCGGCTGTTATGGTTGAGTATTCTTCGCCCAATACCAATAAACCGCTACATTTAGGACATGTGCGCAATAACTTGTTGGGTTATTCCGTGGCTGAAATTCTCAAAGCCTCCGGAAAAAAAGTTTACAAAGTTCAAATCATCAATGATCGAGGTATTCATATTTGCAAGTCGATGTTGGCTTGGCAAAAGTTCGGAAAAGCTGAAACGCCTCAATCTTCAGGCATGAAAGGCGACAAGCTTGTAGGTAAGTATTACGTTGCTTTTGATCAAGCTTATCGCGATCAAATCAAAGAGCTTATTGTGCAAGGCAAAACTGAAGATGAAGCCAAAAAACTAGCGCCTATTATTCTTGAAGCACAGCAAATGCTTTTGGATTGGGAAGCCGGAAAACCTGAAGTGGTTGCGCTCTGGAAAACGATGAACCAATGGGTATATGATGGTTTTGAAGCTACTTACAAACGTTTAGGTGTTGACTTCGATCAGTATTATTATGAAAGTAACACCTATTTATTAGGGAAGGAAGTGGTACAAATAGGCCTTGAAAAAGGCATTTTTGAAAAAGATCCTGACGGTTCAGTTTGGATAGATTTAACGGCTGACGGACTCGATCGAAAAATTGTGCTCCGGTCTGACGGTACTGCGGTTTATATGACTCAAGATATTGGCACGGCTATTCAGCGCGTCAAAGATTTTCCGGATGTTAGCGGAATGGTATACACGGTAGGTAATGAACAAGATTATCACTTTAAAGTTCTGTTTTTGATTTTACAAAAACTCGGTTTTAGTTGGGCTCAGAGTTTATTTCACTTATCATATGGTATGGTTGATTTGCCATCCGGGAAAATGAAATCACGTGAAGGAACTGTTGTTGATGCCGATGATCTCATGGATGAAATGGCGCAAACGGCAGCAACGCTTTCGTCTGAATTAGGAAAACTTGACGGTTACACCCAAGAAGAGAAAAACAAATTATACGATATCATTGGTTTGGGTGCGCTGAAGTATTATATTTTAAAAGTCGATCCCAAAAAACGCATCTTGTTTAACCCAGAAGAATCGGTTGATTTTACCGGAAATACTGGGCCTTTTATACAGTATACTTATGCGCGTATTCAGTCAATTTTACGCAAAGCTGATTTTGATTGGTCAAATTCTGTAATAACGGTGCAACTTCACTCAAAAGAAAAAGAACTCATCAAGCAATTACAACAATACCCTGAGGTAATTCAATCTGCTGCAAATAGTCACAGTCCGGCGGTAGTGGCTATTTATATGTACGAGTTGGTTAAAGAATATAATTCTTTCTATCAATCTGTATCAATATTAGGCGAACAAAATCAAGCTCAAAAAGTATTTCGCGTACAATTATCGGCATTGGTAGCCCAAGTTGTAAAAAGCGGTTTTGGCTTGCTGGGTATTGAAGTTCCGGAAAGAATGTAGTTTTTTAAAAACTAACCTTTATATGCATGTTCAGAGTTCTCGATAATGCATATACATTTACGTCTTCGATACCTTTGCCTGCTGCATTGATTCGGTAATATCGATGAATCAAGTTTTGTTTGTTTAATATGTTGAGCAACGATAAGCCTGATTCAATTGAGCTGAATTTAGTGAGTTTCCAACTCTTAGAGATTGAAGCATTCAACTGAAAATAATCGGTTAAACGTTCATTGTTGGGTTTATTATAATCAATAGTTGGATGCGCAGGATCAGTTGTGTTTATCGTGTTACTCGCCGGTGTGGTGTAGGGTTTTCCAGAATGCCAACGACTACCCAATGCTACTTTTAGAGACTTCCAATCATAAATAATTGCATTGGCAAAACTGTAAACCAATTCATAGTTGTTTGGGAATTCTTTTTCAAATAATTCCGGAAACTTGTAATGATTTTGGTTAAAACTGTAGCTTAACCAGGTTTGCCACTTTTTAAAACTTCTTTGAATAAATAACTCTGTTCCAAAAATCTCGTACTGACCAATAGCTCTAGAAAACTCAAATTGGTTTTGAAAACCTTCTTCTTGTGAAGTAATTCCCTCAACTTTTTTATAAAAATTATCCAAACTCAATAGCCATTTTTTGTTTTTATAGAGTAAGCCCAAACCAACCTGTTTGCTTTTTTGAATGGGAGTAGTATTGCCATCAGCCATAACCCATCGTCTTTTTTCAAGTCCTAAAAAGTCGCGTTGCTGATCAATAATTTGTTCTAAACTTTGGCTTTTTAGTTCACCGCTCAGATTCAAGGAAATATTATCAGTGAGTGATTGATTCCAAAAAAACCTTGGTTCAATCAATGTTTGCTTTAGTTTTCCGAAATAGTTAAGCCTTGCTCCAAATGTAAGTCTTGTTTTGTTGCTTTGAGGTTTGAATTCAAATTCGGCAACTCCGGCATGGTTGAGCGAAACATTTTTGAGGTTGCGATCAAAGGCCGGATCATTGATGTTATCAGCATTTGTAACACCGATTTCATCAACTGCATACCCGTTGTTGAGTGTCCACTCAGAAGTTAATTGATAAGAAGTCTTAATTTGGGCACTAAGGTTTAGAACTGAATTTCTTTGTAGTGTAATTTGATTGTTGGTAACCGATTCATTAAATGCATTGAGCTTGTAATACGAACTGCTCGCATTGATTTCAGTATTGAATTTGTCAGACCATTGAGCTTTCCAGCGTATTGAAGTTCCAAAATTTTCTTGACCCCAACGACTAAATTTTTCTGAAGCTGAAGTATATTGATCAATCCCTAAAGTGTTGCGAATGGTAATAGCGTCAATAGATAATTCATGATTCTCTCCAACTTTTTGTAAATAATGCAAGGTCATATCGTAAAAATAGAACTTTTTGGTACTCAAGATGTTATTGGGAGTATTGGCATTGAGATCTGTAACCACCGTATTTTGAAAAACACGCTCATTGTATTGCTGAAAAGTAGGTGAGTTAAAAAAGTCAGTAAATGATCGCCGTCCCGATATTTCAACATAAGCCTTTGGAGAAAGCTTAATATGAGTGTTTCCCTCGGCGCTAATCATATTAGCTGATATACTGGCTCCGGATTTATCTATTTTGTCGCGATGGGTTGAAATGTTAGAAACACTTGAAACGCTTTCGCCAAAAAAAGCTGAAGTCCCGTTTTTGATGAAGCTAATTTCGTGCGCCAACGACGGATTAAAAACGGATATCAACCCAAAAAAATGTCCGGTTTGAAACATCCTGATTCCGTTCCATAAAAATAGATTTTGATCATGCGAACCACCACGTACACTTAGGTTTGAAATAGTTTCATCAGTACTGTTTACTCCAGGTAATTGTTGTAATGTTTGCAGCACATCGGGCTCTGAAAGTCCGGGAAGTAAACCAAATTTTTTAGGTTTAATCAGTAGTGAACCGTCTTTTTTTTGTGTGATACCAGATGTCATGAACCTTTCGGCAATAACTTCGGTTAGTTCGTTAAAATGTGGTTTGAGTAGAATTTTTGGACAATCCGGAACATATAGCTCTTGCGGATCAATAATTTTTGATTCAAAACTCTGATGAATAAATCGAATAGGATGTGGTGAAATTACAGGTAATTCAAAATGACCATCAGCTTGAGAAAAAACTTGAATGCCAATGTTATCAATTTGAATCATAGCATTCTCAATTGGCTCTGAGGTTTGTTCATTAAATAGGTAACCACATAAAGGTTTGTCGTATTTAGGGTCGTTATAAACCGTAAAATATTTGTCTCCGACCACTTTGAACCGCAGATGTGTTCTTTGATTGATATATTTTAATTTTTTTGAAAGCTCCCAACTTTCATCAGGTGGTTGAATTTTAAAAATAGCGATTTCGTCTTCTATATAATTGAAGACAATGCTATGTTTTTGACCAATTTCAAGCAATAGTATTTTGAGCGAAACTTCATCTTTGCTATTTTGGGCCGAAACAAAAATGAAGTTAAGTAATAAGAAGAATAAGAGGTAAAGGGCTTTACTTCTCTT
This sequence comes from Flavobacterium sp. CYK-55, assembly GCF_018413465.1. Classification (GTDB taxonomy): domain Bacteria; phylum Bacteroidota; class Bacteroidia; order Flavobacteriales; family Flavobacteriaceae; genus Flavobacterium. Next base: position 203,288 of record NZ_JAHCDK010000002.1, on the reverse strand, counting down.
CATTGGCCACTTGCAGAATAATTTTTTGACTGTTCACTTTTTGTACTTTCAAGTGATAAGTTGAGGAAATTATTGCAAGTGCTTGATCTAAATTTAATTGTGGGATACTACCGGTAAATAATTGTCCGTTTCCAGAACTTTTACACTCAATATCAACGTTAAAATGACGTTCCATTTCATCAATAATATTGTCTAAATGCTCTTGGATAAATGAGAACTCACCTGTCATCCAGCTAGGATGTATATTTAGATGATTCGGAATGTTTAGTTTTATTCCGTTCTCAAATGAGACTGCTTTACCTTTGGTAATAATCACCTCATGATTTTGATAATTCACTTTCACACGACCTTCGTAACAAACCACGTCAAAACGATTTTTTCGCGCTTTAACATCGAACTGTGTACCCAAAACAGTTACGGTTCCGAGGTTGGTGTTTACCTCAAATTTTTTTCCTTTTGCAACTTTAAAATAAGCTTCACCATTTAAATCTAAGGAACGATTTTTATCCCATCCCCATTTGCTGTAATTTATAGATGAACCTGAATTGAGCACTACATGAGAATCATCGGGTAGTGCAAATGATTTTAACTCGCCGTTTTCTGATATTTCAGATATGGCAACGTTGGTTTTGTAAAATAGTGTTATTCCAAGTAAGATTGTAATGGTTGCTGCAATCTTAAACCAGGTTTTTTGATATAACAAAATTACTTTAGTAGCTTTTGGAGCGACAGTAATTTTGCGATACATAGAATCAGCATCAAAACTTGGGGCTTCCAGTTGAGTGCTGTATCGGGCGATTTTGGCATAGGTAGCAAACTCTGGACGCGCTTCAAATGCACGGAGCTCTTCCGGGCTCATATCGCCCGCTAACCATTTTGCCAATTCGTAATTCTCTTCCATAATATCAATGCATTAGTATTGCTAGAACAAGTACTTAAAAAAAAACCCTACTTGAACCCGTCAATTTCATTTCTGAGTGATAACAAAGCTCCGTGGATTCTTTTTTCAACGGCTTTTACAGAAATCTCGAGCATCTCGGCTATTTCTGCATATTTTTTTCCTTCTATTCGATGTAGTAAAAAGGCAGTTCTTTGTGCCTCGGTTAAACTTTCAATGGCTTTTTCAAGTTTTACCTTGAATTGTTCTTCTTCCATTATATAGGCCGGATCAACATCGGTGCTTTCATTGGCTCCCACGTTTTTGGCATGCTTTAAAACTACTTTTTGATGCGCTATCTGATTAAGCGATGCATTGTTGGCTACAGTATATAAAAACGACTTGGCTTTTTCTTCAGGAATATCTGCACATTTTTCCCAAAGTTTGATAAAAGCATCTTGAGCCATATCATTGGCCATTTCTTCATTGCCATACTTAAAATACAAGTAATTGCGCAAACTTTTGGCTTGTGACTTAAAAAAAGCTGAAAAAATATTTTCGTTGCAAATGCCTGCCATATAAGGGCTTTGAAGTGATGGATTGTTTAATTGGTTGGTGAAATTAAAAAAAAAATAATTTTTGGGTAGGGTTTTTTTATTGAAATTTGTTTTTTTTATGTCAACAAAGCATTTCGACGCATGAAACGTCTTATATTTTTGGTTTTCGGTCTATTTTTTTTAAGTCTCACTTCTTGTCAAGATGAAGAAGAAATTCAATCTATTGATAATACTCAGACTTTGACCAAAGATGCGCCCTTGTCGGTTTTGATAAGAAGAGTTGCGCAAAATCCTACCTATTATGACAATGTTTTAGATGGAACAGCTTCGTTTTCGGTTGTTTTACCCGTATCTATTACTGTGAATAGTCAATACATTCATGTGAATGACAATGACGATTTAGCTTATGTGAAGACTGTAAAAAATGCGAGTAATACAGATGATGATATTGTTTATTTTAATTTTCCGATTACGCTAATTAAACCTGATTATTCATCAACAGTTGTACAATCGCAACAGCAATATAATGACTTTATAAGCAGTTGTGGTTCTGATGCTAATTTTCATGAAATTAGTTGTGTGGGATTTAAATTTCCTATTCAGGTAAAACTCTATAATACCAATTCTCAGTCAGCATCTACTCGAAAATTATACAATAATTCAGAAATGTATAATTACATTATTTCGTTGAAAGCTGATGAAATATACAGTATTACTTATCCGGCCGAAATGAAAAATCCTGATGGAACATGGACAGTTGTGAATAACAATGCAGAACTCAAATCATTTATTGAGAACAATATTAACGTTTGTGATTCATCTTCTAACCAGAATACGCTTTCAGAGGTTATTGTACAAGGAACTTGGCAAGTTACTTCATTTATGGAAGGAACACATGATGAAACCTATGAGTTTAATGGATATACTTTTGTTTTTGCATCCAACGGAACAACGGTTGCTACCAAAAACAGTGTAAACACCAACGGAACTTGGTCAACTTATCTAGATGATGGAAAAACAAAATTAGAGTTTTACTACACTGGTGGCAATCCACTCAATCACATGGAGGAAGACTGGGAAGTAGTAGAGTTTACCGATACAACCATCAGGCTTTCTCATCAAAGCGGCGGCGGCGGCGAAACTCATTTGATGACTCTTTCTAGAATCTAATCAATTTAAATAATCTTATGAAAAAAATTAAATTAATTTTGATTTTGGCCTGTGTTTTTATGGTCAATGTGGCATCGATGTGCAGCTCTGATGACAGCAGTAGTTCATCGTCGTCGTCACCTTCAACTTCTCAGGTGACACAATCGGTTACCAACGGAAATTGGACGGTAACTTTATACAATGAAAGCGGCTCAATACACACATCTGATTTTTCAGGATATGCATTCAACTTTGCATCAAGCGGTGATATGACAGCCGTTAACGGTTCTTCTATTCAAACAGGCAGTTGGAGTACTTACAGAGACAGCAGTAGAACCAAAATGGATATAGGATTTTCTGCCGTGAGCGGATCTTTCGAATCCATTAGCGAGGATTGGGATGTGTTGAGCACGTCATCAACCAAAATCGAGCTAAAGCACACCAGTGGTGGTGACGGTAGCGTTGATTATTTAACTTTTGAAAAAATCTAAACCCAATTTTTTTCCTAAAAAACAAGTTTTTGCTCTCTTGTTTTTATAAACCGGCCATTGGCTGGTTTTTTTTTTGACTTATTTTAAAGGCCTTTTAAATGCAATTCTTTTATCCTAAACCCAGAACAACAAACAAAGGAAATTGGGGTTAGATCATTCAAATTAAACTCTTCCCTCATGGTATTTCTACCAGAATTTAATTCACCCTTGAACTAGATCAATAATTAAAGGATTAAGGCAAAAGTAATTATTCTAATTTTTCGTACAATAGGGAAAACCCTAATTAACAAAAAACTTTTTTATAGAGCCCATGTATTTTTTGCATGAAGAATCTATATTAGTGTTGTTTGATGATATTATTTAATTACTGAGATGGATTGCAAAAAACAAAAAAACCACCGGAAACCGAAGTTTCCAAGTGGTTTTCAACTAAACAAACAAACTATCTTCTATTTCCCTTCTAATTCAAAATTGAGCGAAACTTTGATGTTTTCTGCAAAATTTTCTTTAACTAGATTAGGAATATCAATGTTATAATCTTTTGCTTTTACGGTAAAATTACTCGTCATATTTACTTTACCTGAAGCATTTTGAACCAAATTCACTTTGATTTTTACCTTTTTAGTAACACCATGCATGGTTAAATCACCCTCGGCATCATAAGTGTTTTTGGTTTTGTCAATTTTTCCAATGTTTAAGATTTTTCCTTTGAAAGTGGCTTTCGGAAACTTCGATGATTCCATATAGTTTTCATTGAAGTGCTCTTCCATCAGCGGAGATTTAAACTTGAATGATTTAACTAAAGCCAACGCTGCTAAATCACCTGTTGATGCATCTAAAATACATGAAGCTGTTTTGTTGGTAGCCGCAATTTCAACTAAATTGGGCATAGAAGCATCAAACTTGATTTCACCATCACGGGTCATCATTTTCTGAGCTATAAGCGCCTCACCAAGTAAAAGGGATAAGGCAATGATTACTAGTTTTTTCATGGTTTTTATTTTTAATTTTCTACGTAACCTTGCTCAATCCAGTTTTGGATTATTTTGATGCGAGCAGCCGGCATTTTTCCTGAAGTAGGCATAATGTCACCACAATCTGTGCCTTGGATTCGGCACAATAAATTGTAATTTTCGCAAGCGTCTTTTACTTCAGTGTAGTTAGTTAAGTATGGCTCTTGTCCATATTCAGGGTTGTGACATTCAAAACATTTATCTTGCATAATGCCTTTTACATTTGCGTTGTAGGTTGGGTTTTCAACTACTCCGGCTACTTCTTCGTAGGTATTTGATTCGCATGAGTATAGGGCTATGCCTAAACCGGCTATCAAAGTTAATAGGGCCAATTTGATCTTTTTCATAATTAAAATACTCTATACATGTTAAATCCGAAGAAAATTCCTTTGTCATTCCATTTGCCAATGGCATTGGTTAAATAGGCTACATCATTCATAGCTTGTGAGTTAGAAAACACCAACTGAAAAACGTGACCGCCTGTTTCAATATCAAACCCCATTGAAAGCGGGTTTTGGAAATAGTCAACATCAGGTTTGTTTAATCTATATGCATATTCAAGATTAAAACTAATGCGTTTTGACAATTTGCAACGACCACCGCCCGTAATTAAAAAGTCATCTTTTCGTTCAGTACCGGGTTGCGCATCATATAGATTTTTATGAACAAAAACCGGCGCAACTTGCAACGATAACGATTCGTTGAATTTTCTTGAAATCAACAACTGCGAGGTATAGGCCAAGCGATTATTATCTTTGAACTCGGGGTATTCATCTTTGTCAAACTTTGATGAATTGATTTCGGCGGTATTATAACCAACTATGGTTACCGGAAATCCATCTACTTTTTGACTTACCAATAAATATTTACCTGATAATTCATAAATTTTGTTGGCTGTGTGACGTGACACTCCTAATGATAACCAATTGGTTGGCGCATAGATGCCTCCAATTCTGGTGAGCGCATTATCTAAACCAAAAAAATTGTTGATGCCTTCGGTCAAATCACCAAAACGGTGGGTAACTAAAAAGTACCATTCACCTTTTACCGGCAGTTTAGTTGATTGCATGTTGCAAATTTGCAAGCCTTTGAAGGCTGCCATTTCGACTTCTTTTTTGGTCGGCTTAATACTGTCAAGCTGACTCAATAAGTCGTCTTGAGCGTGAAGCTGCATGCTTAAAAAAAGTGCGCTTCCGATTGCTAAAAAGCTTTTTAATTTCATTCTCAATGACTCTTTTAAATGGATAAACACTGGTCTAATTTAATCTCGCCCATAAAGTCATCAAAACCAACCACACGACCTTTCATAATAATCGATTGGTTAAGTTTGATTTTGCTATTGGGCTGCTGAAGCAAACATACAACACTGTTGTCAATAATTACTTGGTTGGCGTGAATTTCGGTAACTTTACCGGTAATTACAACGGCTTTTTCAAGGTATTTTTTGTTTGCTCGCTCTGAATTTGTTGAAAATTCCTGAACTATGTCATTGGCGTTTACCGTGTAAGCAGCATCTTCTGAGGCTAAATTCCGGGCTCCTCCATGCATGATATACCAATAAACTCCAACTCCAATTACTACAGCAATGACCAATGCAATTATGATACGAGATTTTTTCATAATAATGATTTTAAAAAATTAGTTGCGTACTATTTTTTTCACAGTGCTATCAGAATCATTTGAGATCTCCATAAAATAAAGACCGTTGGTTAAATCAGTCAAATCTACCGAAGGGTTGTTGGTGTCAAATGAACTGATTTCGCGAATTAACTTGGCATTGGCATCATATACACGAATGGTTTTGATATCTACCATGTCATTTTTACTGATGTTGAAAATACCGCTTGAAGGGTTAGGCGTTACAGAAATGTCTTTTAGTTGGAAGGTTTCATTTGCCAAAACATCAGCAAAAGTCAAAGTTTTAGTTCCAAAAGTTGAGTGCTCTGCCGTAACAGTAGTTGACGGTCCAACACCCCAAACGATTCCTAATGAAGTCATGGCATAAGTAAAAGTATAATCTTTTGCATCACCGGTACTAAAAGGGCGCGTCATCACCACAGTACGAGTTGTTCCAGAAACCGTATTACTAACCAATGTAAGATTGTTGGTCGCATCGGTTGTAGGTGCTACGTGACCATTGCTGGTAAAATATTGATCAAGCAAAGTGGTTCCAAAAGTAATTACATCTTTGTTTGTTGCCATTGACGATGTACTTAATCCAATTGAAAACCATTTAGTCGAAGGCCCCATGAGGGTAATGGTGGCCAATGAGGTTGCTTGGTTCAAATTGATTTTAACTTTCATACTGCCAATAGTAGTCAGGGCGGTTTCTCTTTGTTGGGCAAATGATATATGCATCATTCCCAAGAGAGCAATTAATAGGCTAGCTTTTTTCATGTTTTAAAATAATTTAGGTTAATCATTAATTTATTGATCTAGTAAAATAATGAGTTTGGTGTTTTTGTTGAAGTTGGCATAATCCAAGGCTTTTCTGCCATCTTCATCTTGAATGTTTTTATCAGCACCCGCTTTGATAAGCGCTTCAGCAATTTCTTCTTTATTAAAAAAAACTGCATAAATAAGGGCTGTTTTGTTTCCTTCGCCTTTTTGATTTAAATCGGCTTTTACCGAAATCAGTTTGTTTACAATAGATAAATCTCCAGCCATAACTGCAGCCATCAGCGCAGTCCCGCGACCTGTATTGTAGTTAACGTTATTCACTTTTTCTGCTAAGTAATTTGCTACGGTTGTGTTTCCTCTGTAGCAGGCCAATATCAGCGGTGTTGAGTTGCGTTCATCTACTGCATTAATAGATTGAGGGTTCTTTTTGTAAGCAGCTTCAATCTGTTCCAAAGTTCCTTTTCTGGCAATATCAAAAACATTCAAATCTTGGGCATTCCCAATGAAAGTGATAAATAAAAAGCTGTATGTAAAGAATAAAAATCTCATTTCAATTGGGTTATGAAAACACTCTTAAAGTATTTCCGGTCAATTCTGTGTTATAACTCGTTAAGTTTCGGGTTGCAGGGCCTTGGGTAACATGCCCTGCACTGCTGAAATTGGCGCCGTGGTTTGGACAATGAAAATCATTACTTGCAGAGCGATACTTAACATTGGTTCCTTCGTGCGTGCATGATGCCGATACGGCTAAAAAAGCACCGTCAGTAGTTCTTGCAACAACCAACCCTTTAGTTGTTAAATATCCGCCATTAGTAGCTAACGCACCCGTACTGATATCTAATGTGAAATCAACATTCGTAGGAGCTGGTGTTACATTTTCGTCATCATCTTTATCGCAACTAGCAGCAAGGCCACCTATACAAGCCGGAACCAGCAAGGCTGCAGCGCCAAAACCGACACGTCCAAAGAACTCTTTTCTTGTCATAACTCAGGGGCTTTTGTGTTATTTGGCTATAAAACATGCCCTTTACAAAAAACCCTACTATCCTTACAATTTTTTTTACAATTTTTATTGGCTCTAAATAACTAATGGTTTAAGCTTATAAATCAATAGAAGTTAACTTTCAATATTTTTTTAATTACTCAGCCTACAACTTCAAATGCAAATACTTAAATTTGCGCATCATTTTGAAAGCTCAACACTATGTTTGATAATTTAAGCGAGAAGCTTGACAAAGCGTTTCATATTCTTAAAGGACACGGAAAAATTACTGAGGTCAACGTTGCCGAAACGCTCAAAGAAGTTCGTCGCGCCTTGTTGGATGCCGACGTAAACTTTAAAATCGCCAAAGATTTTACCACTCGAGTCAAAGAAAAAGCCATTGGTGAAAACGTTTTGACAACCTTACAGCCAGGTCAATTATTGGTTAAATTGGTCAAAGATGAGCTTACTGAACTCATGGGTGGAGACGTTTCGGGCATTAACTTGTCAGGAAATCCAACTGTGATTTTAATGTCGGGTTTGCAAGGTTCGGGTAAAACCACTTTTTCGGGCAAATTGGCTTTGTTTCTAAAAACCAAGAAAAACAAAAAAATATTGTTGGTAGCATGTGATGTTTATCGTCCGGCAGCGATCAATCAGTTGCATGTGGTGGGTGAACAAATTGGTGTTCAGGTATATTCTGAACCCGAAAATAAAAACCCGGTGGCCATCGCTCAGAATGCCATTAAATATGCCAAAGAAAACGGATTCAACACCGTGATTGTCGATACAGCAGGTCGTTTGGCAGTTGACGAGGAAATGATGAATGAAATTGCCAATGTTCATCAAGCCATTCAACCGCAAGAAACCCTTTTTGTGGTGGATTCGATGACGGGTCAAGATGCCGTGAATACTGCAAAAGCATTTAATGATCGACTCAACTTTGACGGTGTTGTTTTGACCAAATTAGACGGTGACACTCGCGGTGGTGCGGCACTTTCTATTAAATCAGTGGTTAACAAGCCGATTAAGTTTGTCGGAACCGGCGAGAAAATGGAAGCCTTAGACGTGTTTTATCCGTCGCGTATGGCTGATCGTATTCTCGGAATGGGTGATGTGGTTTCACTCGTTGAGCGCGCTCAAGAACAATTCAATGAAGAAGAAGCGCGAAAACTCCAGAAAAAAATTGCCAAAAACGAATTTGGTTTTGACGATTTCTTGCAGCAAATTCAGCAAGTTAAGAAGATGGGTAACATGAAAGACTTAGTCGGCATGATTCCCGGAGCTTCAAAAGCTTTAAAAGATGTAGAAATTGAAGATGATGCATTCAAACACATTGAAGCTATAATTTATTCGATGACACCACAAGAACGCAGCAAGCCATCAATTATAGATATGAAACGCAAAACACGTATTGCCAAAGGTTCTGGTCGCAAAATTGAAGAAGTCAACCAGCTCATGAAACAATTTGATCAAATGAGCAAGATGATGAAAATGATGCAAGGACCGGGCGGAAAACAAATGATGAAAATGATGTCGGGCATGCGTGGCATGAACTAATAAACTCAAAGGCGTGAATTATCACGTCTTTTTTATTTAAAAGAAATACAACACAACTCAAGATTATGAAAATTCTCGACGGGAAAAAAACTTCTCAAGACATCAAGCAAGAAATCAAAGCCGAAGTGGACGGCATGAAAGCGCGCGGCGAAAAGGTTCCTCATTTGGCAGCCGTATTGGTGGGCAATGACGGAGCGAGTTTAACCTATGTAGGCAGTAAAGTACGCGCTTGTGAACAAGTAGGTTTTGAATCAACTTTGATCAAAATGCCCAGTACCACTTCAGAAACTGAATTGCTCAAAAAAATTGAACAACTCAACCAAGATGACCACATTGACGGTTTTATCGTGCAGTTGCCTTTGCCCGAACAGATTGACACCCAAAAAGTCATCATGGCCATAGATCCAAGTAAAGATGTAGATGGTTTTCACCCGGAGAATTTCGGCAAAATGGCTTTAGATATGACTACTTTTATTCCGGCGACTCCGTTTGGAATTTTAGAATTACTGGAGCGTTACGGCGTAGAAACCAAAGGCAAACACACCGTTGTTATTGGGCGCAGTCACATAGTAGGAAGGCCGATGAGCATTTTGATGGGACGCAAAGGTTTTCCCGGAAATTCAACCGTTACCCTCACGCACAGCTATACCAAAAACATTGCACAAATTACCACACAAGCAGACATCATTATCACCGCTTTGGGTGTGCCCAATTATTTAAAAGCTGAAATGGTTAAAGACGATGCCGTGGTGATTGATGTAGGCATTACCCGCGTTGAAGATCCGAGTTCAGAAAAAGGTTATCGCATTACCGGCGATGTTGATTTTGAAAACGTCAGTAAGAAAGCATCACACATCACACCTGTGCCCGGTGGCGTTGGACCGATGACCATTGCGATGTTGCTCAAAAATACTTTGCTCGCTCGAGCACAAAGAAGACATCTTTAATAATCGCCTTTTTTTCGGTAACCCGGATCAGTGGGTTTGATGAATTCGGCTTTGCGTATGGGTGAAACTGATTTTTTTTCGGGTTTATTTTCTTGAGGCTTTTCTGAAAAGCGCGGTTTGTTTTTGTTGAATTCTACTTTGCGTGGCGGCCTTTGCGCTTGTGCAGGTTTTTCTTGAAAACTAGCTTCTTCAGTTTTGCTCGAAGGTTCGATGAGTTGTTGTAACTGAGTGATTTCTGTAGCGGTTAATTCGCGGTAACGACCCACCGGTACATCTAAGTGAATATTGATGATGCGCACGCGTTTGAGCGCTTTTACTTCATAATCTAAAAACTCGCACATACGGCGGATTTGTCGGTTGAGGCCTTGGGTCAAAATAATTTTGAAGACAAATTTGCTGACTACTTCTACATGGCATTTTCGCGTTACAGTGCCCAAAATAGGAATGCCTTCTGACATGCGTTTAATGAATCGCTCGCTGATGGGTTTGTCAACGGTAACGATGTATTCTTTTTCGTGGTTGTTGCGTGCACGCAAAATTTTGTTGACAATATCACCGTCGTTGGTTAAGAATATTAAACCTTCACTGGCTTTGTCTAAACGTCCAATCGGGAAGATGCGAATGGGGTAGTTGATGTAATCAATAATATTATCTCGAACTTCTAAATTGGTAGTGCACTCGATTCCGACCGGTTTGTTAAAAGCTAAATAAATAAGTTTTTCGCTGTTGTCGCGGATGAGTTTTCCGTCAATGCGCACTTCATCTTGCGGCGAAACTTTGGTGCCCATTTCAGGAACTTGCCCATTGATGGTCACACGACCCGCAGCAATGAGTTGATCGGCTTCACGACGCGAGCAATAGCCGGTTTCACCAATGTATTTGTTGAGTCTTTTGAATTGATCTTCCATACGGCAAAATTAGCATTAAATTTTTGAGCAAACACCGCGCGAATACAAATTCTCTAGCCCTGACAGCAGCGGCAGCCTTTGCCCGGTTTCTTTAACGGGCAAAGCTACAGCGAATGGCAGGATCAAGCTTCTAAAAAAGAAATAATTTGTTGGTATACATCGCGGTCGTGCAAGCTGTGTCCGAGGCCTTGTGTGGTGATTAATTGTGCGTTTTTCCAGCTGTTGACTAGTTTTTGCGCCTCGGCATAAAGCACAACCGTATCGTGCAAATCGTGAATGATTAAGCCCGGCGTTTGGGTGTTTTTGAGAAAGTATTGTCCGCTAAAAAATTCCATTTCAAGTGAAAATCGCTCGCGGGTGTATTGAATGAGTTGTTTTTTGATGGACGATTTGAGCCCGAGCATTTTGATAAAATTGTCCAGGATGATGCTAAAGTCTGAAGGAGCGCCCAACAAAACGATTTTCTCAAAGGCATGCTGCGGATAATAGTATTGGTAAAAAGCCGAAGTGGCTCCGCCGAGTGAATGCCCGATCAAATAATTCGGCTGATATTGCTGCACAACTACATCGACAAAGGTGGCATACAGCGGAATGTTGAATTCTTGCCCGGACGAAAGCCCGTGTGCCGGAGCATCAATGGCAATGAGCGTATATCCGGTGGGTTGCAAGTGTTGCAGCAGGTTTTCCCAACGCGCGGTATTGCTTTCCCAACCGTGTATGAGCAAAACGGTGGTGCTGTTGCCTGCCCAAAAATACGTTTCAAATGATTGGCCGTTGCTTTGCATGGTTTGGCGCTGCGCTGACTGTAAAATGGTGGGGAGTTGGTGGCTTTGGAGTTTTCCTTTACGCGGATGGCTAAAGAGTTTGTAGGCCAGGGCAAAAGCTTTTTGGGGCGACCACAAGCTCATCAGGTTGATGTAGCTGCCCACAATTTTGGGAATGATTTTTTGGATGTGTTTGTTCATAAAAAAAGCCCCGGTTTCCCGAGGCTGTATATTAAATCGTATCGAATACGGCTTGCATTTTTTCTCTTTCTTCGTCAGCTAAGGCGCTGTCTACTAAAATTCTTCCTGAATGCTCATCGGTAATGATTTTCTTTCTACCGGCAATTTCTACTTGAGTTTGTGGCGGAATAGTAAAGAATGATCCGGCTGAAGCTCCACGCTCAATAGATACAACTGCTAGGCCGTTGCGAACGCTTCCGCGGATTCTTTTGTAGGCTTTAAGCAAACGCTCGTCAATGAGAACTTCAAATTCAGCAGCTTTGCCCAATAAGAAGTTTTCTTCTTTTTCAGTCTCAGACATGATATCGCTGAGTTCTGCTTTTTTGTGTTTTAAGTGCGATTGCTTGGCCTCAAGTTTTTCTTTTGAGTTGGTGATGGTTTCTTTTTTGTGCTCCATCGAAGCTTTGAGTTCTTTGATTTGCTTTTCAGCCAATTGAATTTCTAATTCTTGAAACTCAATTTCTTTAGCCAATGAGTTGAACTCGCGGTTGTTGCGAACGCTGTCTTGTTGTTTCGCATATTTTTTGATGGCTGTTTGATGATCTTCAATAGCGTTTTTCTTGGCTTTGATTTGATCTTCAATCAACTCTAAGTCTTTTTTTAGTTTTTCTTGGCGCGCAGTAAGTCCGGCCACTTCGTCTTCTAAATCTTCAACTTCTAATGGAAGTTCTCCTCGTACATTTGTGATTTCGTCTATGCGGGTGTGAATCAATTGTAAGTCGTAGAGTGCTCTAAGTTTCTCTTCAACATTTAATTCTTTAGTATTCGCCATAATTTATAAGTACTTAACTGGATTTGTATTTTCTTCTGATAAAACGATGGCAAAATTAGGAATTTTTTTCATAAGAAAATCAGCAATATAATTTTTTGTATATCGTTCGCTTTCAAAATGTCCAATATCAGTCAAAACTAATTGATTTTCAGCTTCGTAAAAATTGTGATACTTTAAATCAGACGTGATAAAAGCATCAGCTTGTGCTTTTTTTGCGGCCGAAATGGCAAACGCGCCTGATCCGCCCAATACGGCCACACGCTCAATGGGCTTTCCGAGCAATGCACTATAGCGAATTCCGCCGGTTTGCATTTTGGTTTGTACCATTTTTAAAAAATCCAATTCGCTCATCGGTTCTGGCAAATTACCCAACATACCCAGACCTATATTTTGATGTTGGTTCTCTAAGCGATAAATTTCATAGGCAACTTCTTCATACGGATGATTGGTGAACAAAGCTTTGAGTATTTTAGATTCAAGATGCTTTTCAAAAGTGACTTCGATTTTGATTTCATCGGTTTCAACAAATTCAAAACGTTCACCGAGTTCAGGATTGCTATGCTCGTTGCCCATAAAGGTCCCGATGCCTTTTGAATTAAAACTGCAATTTTCATAATTGCCAATGTTTCCGGCACCAGCATCAAAAAGTGCATTTCTCACTTTTTCGGCATTTTCAGCGGGCACATAAGTGACGAGTTTACTGATGAATTGTTTTTTCGGAATCAAAATGCGCAAGTTTTCTAAACCCAATGCGTCGCCTAAAATTTTATTCACACCATTGCGGTGGTTGTCTAAAGCGGTGTGAACGGCATAAATAGCGATGTCATTTTTAATGGCTTTAAGCACGGCGCGTTCAACATAATTTGCGCCGGTGATTTTTTTCAGCCCTGAGAAAATAATCGGATGAAAGCAAACCACCAGTTGACAATTTTTGGCAATAGCTTCATCTATTACGTTTTCAAGCGCGTCGTGACATACCAAAATCCCTTTTATTTCTTGTTCTGGGTTTCCGACCAAAAGCCCGACATTGTCAAAATCTTCGGCGTAGGCCTGAGGCGCCATTTCTTCGAGTATAGGTAATATTTGCGAAAGTTTCATCATGTTGCTACGTGGTCCAAGAATTCAATTTTTGTTTTAAAACCCAAAGGCCGTCTTTTTTTTCAAGCCACCAAATGCTGCTGCTGTTGTGTTCTATATTGCGGTAATAAACCACTTTGACTAAAGCGAGATTTCCTTTGCTATAAATAAGTGGTTTGCTTACAATCAGAAGGCGCTGATTATTCAAATGAAGTCGGGTTGATACTTCTTGGTATTTTTCAAGTTCAACACATTCTTTTACTTTTAATTTGAGTTGGGTTGGATTGTTGGCAAATATGGTTTCAAGTTCGTTTGACCATGAACGTTCTGCTGTATCTTGATTGATTTTTATTTTAATTTCTTGAATAAATTCTTGAGGTAAATCTGTTTTTTGTGTGGCTTCAATCAATTCGCCGGTATTGTTGGCCTGGGTACAATAAAAATACAACAACTGACTACGATTTTTAAATACTGGTTTTTCATTTTTGTACGATTGTTCTAGAATAATTCTCAAAAGAGATGTTACATCTGATTCTTGTGCTTTTACTTGCCAAGCAGCCAAAAGAACGAGCCACGAGAAGATTATTTTTTTCATTAATATATTGAAGTTTTTTGAGCAACAACTTGCGAATCTAGGGTTGTTTTTTTTCATTCCAAAGATAAAATATTATACATTCGTGCTATGATTTTTTTGAGAAAAATACTCTTTCCTTTGGCCGGTTTGTATGCGTTGATTACGGCTATTAGAAATTTCTTATACGATAAAAATCTACTTGCATCTCAAACTTATTCAAGACCAATCATTGCCGTCGGAAACCTCAGTGTGGGCGGCACCGGTAAAAGTCCGCAAATTGAATATCTTATCCGGTTACTTTCAGAATCATATCAAGTGGCCGTGCTCAGCCGTGGTTATAAGCGCAAAAGTGAAGGTTTTGTCTTAGCTGATGAAAATGCAAGCGCTGAAACTTTAGGCGATGAACCCTATCAGTTTTATCGCAAGTTTCCTAAAATACTTGTGGCGGTTGATGCAAACAGAAATAGAGGTATTCAGAATTTATTGGCTTTGCCCGAAACTCCGGATGTTATTTTGCTGGATGATGCCTACCAACACCGAAAAGTCAAAGCCGGTTTTTATATTTTACTCACGGCTTATGGCGATTTGTTTTGTGATGATTATGTACTTCCGGTCGGTAACCTGCGAGAGCCGAAAAACGGTGTTAAAAGAGCTGACTTAATCGTAGTTACTAAATGCCCGACAAATTTATCTGAGCAACATCAATTGGCTATTACTGCTAAATTAGGTGTCGGTGTCCCCGTTTTTTTTAGTTCTATTGCCTATGGCGAAGCGGTTTGTTCAGAAAGCAAAACCTTAAAAATGAACGAACTGCAAAGTTTACACAAATTACTCATAGCAGGTATCGCCAAACCAGAGCCATTTTTTGCATATTTGCAGCAACAAGAAGATGTTGTTTTAAAGTATCCTGATCATCATCATTTTACTTCAGACGATATAGAAAAAATTACTAAATTATCGCAAAACCGGGTTATCGTGACCACTGAAAAAGACTATGTTCGGCTTATACCGCATATGAAGCAAAAGGCATTGTATTATTTGCCTATAAAAACTTCTTTCTTACAACAGGCTTCACGTTTTGACCAAATCATTTTAAATTATGTGGGAACAAGTACAACAAACCGCTGATTATATTAAAGCCAAAACCGGACTCAATCCTGAATACGGAGTTATTTTAGGTTCAGGACTTGGCAGTTTTACCGACGACATCAATATTACACACACTTTGCCGTATAGTGAAATTCCGAATTTTCCGGTTTCAACGGTACAAGGTCACAAAGGCGCTTTGGTCTTTGGAACCATCGGCGACAAACAAGTTGTGGCCATGCAAGGGCGATTTCATTTTTATGAAGGATATTCTATGAA
This sequence comes from Flavobacterium sp. CYK-55, assembly GCF_018413465.1. Classification (GTDB taxonomy): domain Bacteria; phylum Bacteroidota; class Bacteroidia; order Flavobacteriales; family Flavobacteriaceae; genus Flavobacterium. The sequence goes on along the minus strand of NZ_JAHCDK010000002.1, from coordinate 187,612 downwards.
AGAAGTCACTTTTCCGGTGCGTGTCATGAAACATTTGGGCGTGAGCAAACTTATTGTGTCCAATGCTTCTGGCGGTGTGAAAGATTCATATCAAGTAGGTTCGGTGGTTTTAATTAATGATCACATTAATATGTTTCCGGAGCATCCGTTGCGCGGAAAAAATGACGAGCGTTTTGGCCCAAGATTCCTCAACATGAGCGAGCCGTATAGTAAACCCATGATAGCCAAAGCTAAATCATTAGCTCAAGACCTCGGTATTGAAGTTCAAGACGGTATTTATTTGGGATTGCAGGGGCCTACTTTTGAAACCATTTCTGAGTATCATATGGTAAAAATCCTAGGCGCTGATTGCGTGGGAATGTCAACAGTTCCTGAAGTAATCGTAGCGCGTCACATGGATATTGAAACCTTTGGAATCTCGGTAATTACTGATATGGGTAACGAAGAAAATATTGAAACCGTTAGCCACGAAGAAGTGCTCGAAGCTGCTCGTAAAGCAGAACCTCAAGTTCGCAGTTTAATCAAGGCGTTAATTCAAAAATATTAAGCTTTTTTACTGACTGTTTGGCTCAAAACACGATAAAAGTCGTTCGGGTCAAACGGTTTGGTAAGCACATCATTCATTCCGTAAGACAAGAGCATTTCACGGTTTTCATTAAGTGAAATAGCCGTAAGCGCTACAATTTTGGTTTTCTTATCAAAGGTTCGAATAGTTTGGGTAGCAATCGTTCCGTTGATGCCCGGCAAATGCACATCCATCAAAACCAAATCGTATTTGTTGTTCTTGACTGCTTCAATGGCGTCTTCACCATTGTCGATTACCTCGCAAATCATTCCTTTGTTCTCAACCATTTTTTTGGTGATCATTTGGTTGATTTTGTTGTCTTCAATGAGCAAGACTTTTTTACCATCTAAAACAGAATCGTCATAATCTAATGATTGTGCTTCAAGATGGCTTTGGTCATGACCAATTCTGAAACTCAAATCAAAATAAAACGTTGAGCCTTTGCCCACTTCGCTTTCCAAGTGAATTTTGCCACCCATAATTTCGATGAGTTTTTTTACGATAGTCAGCCCCAAACCGGTCCCGCCGTATTTTCGATTGATTTCGATAGAGCCTTGAGAGAAACTTTCAAAAACGGTTTCGAGTTTTTCTTGCGGAATCCCAATTCCGGTGTCGACAATTCTAAAGTGAATCGAAGTAAATTCTTCGTTGAGTTCATTGGTTTGCAAAATCACTTTTACTTCACCGTTTTTGGTAAACTTGAGCGCGTTGTTGATCAAGTTCAAAAATATCTGGGACAATTTAGTCGGGTCGCCCACTAAATAATCCGGAATACTCGGATCTATCTCAACAGAAAACGTATTGTTGTTGATGCCTGCCAATTCTTTGAGTGAATGCTGAATGTTTGACAATAATAGTTTGAGGTCAAAATTGATGTATTCAGTCTCAACAGCACTTGATTCAATACGGTTGATTTCAAGAATTTCATTGATAAAGGTCAGCAAATAATTTCCCGAAAACTTCAGAGAATTCAAGTAATTCATCTGGCTTGGTTTTGGGTTTTCTTCTAAAAGCAAATGCGTGATTCCGTTGATGGCGTTCAGTGGCGTTCTGAGCTCATGACTTACGGTTGATAAGAACTCAGCACGTGCCTTAGAAGCCTTTTCGGCTTTTTCTTTGGCTATTTGAAGTTCGCTGTTTTTTTCTTTGAGTAATTGATTAGATTGGTTGCGGATGATGTTGTTTTTGTACAATGACAAACTCAAAAGAGATAAAATGGATATGAGCGCAATAGCCAAAATACTAATCAGTTTGGCTACTTTGTTGGCTTTTTGTTGCTCTTTATTTTCGCGGTCCAGCTGTTCGATGGTTTTTAACCGTTCGTTGTCTTTGAATTCAACATAATCTTCAACGCCTAATTTTTTACTGTTGAGTGCAGCCAGACTATCTTTGAGACCCAAATGTTTTTTAAGAAAGTAAAACGCTTTTTCGGTATTGAGTAATTTGTCATAGGCTTTGCTCAGCGCCAATAAAATCTTAGCTTTTTGCTCCGGATTTTTATTGCGTTCATTAATAGCAAGTGATCTTGATAAATAATTCAACGCCAGATTACTTCGCTCATTGATCAATTCAATATTACCCATTTGATACAGCGCTTCGGCTTTGGTTTGCGTAATATCAGTATGATCGGGTTTGGCGATGATCTGGTTAAAAATAGGAATGGCTTGCTTATATTGACCTTTGGCTTTGTATAAAATTCCCTTTTGCAGATTTAAAAGCTCAATGGCATCCGGAATTTTGATGGCTGTATAAATGGTTTTAGACTTATCAAAATTGGCTTCGGCAGAATTGTAGTTTTCTTTTTCCATGAAACAAAGCCCCAACTGATAATAGCAGAAACCTTGATTTCCCGAAGGTTTGAGCGTATTGTATAATGCAACACTCTTGTAATAAGAATCAATAGCATCATCATATTTCTTGAGCTCAAAATAAATACCACCCAAAACACTACTGGCGTAGGCTTCAGATTTTACGTTGCGTTGGTTGTGCGCATAATCAATCGCTTTTTGTGCAAAATCTAAAGAATATTTGTAGTTATTGGTTTTAATATTGAAGTTTGATAGCTCGATGTAATAGGCTACACTGTCTGTTTTTCGGGTGTTTTTGGGCTTTTTTTGCGCCTGAGCAAAGATGCTTAGAAAAAGCAATACGGCTAGTAAATACCTCATAGAAAAGAATTTATTGTTGATTTGGGGCTCTAAAAATACGAAATTATTTTTTAGACAGATGTACAATCAAATCAATAATTCTTGAGGAATAACCAATTTCATTGTCATACCACCCCACCACTTTAACCATTTTTCCTAGAGCTGAGGTAAGTTGTGCATCAAATAAACAAGAGTTGCGATTGCCAATGATATCAACAGATACAATCGGATCTTCGGTATAAGCTAAGATGCCTTTAAGCTCATTTTCGGAGGCTTTTTTAAACGCCAAATTGATTTCTTCAATGCTCACCTCGCGTGAAACATAACAAGTAATATCTGTCAAAGAACCATCAGGAACCGGCACACGAATGCCTCCGCCACCAATTTTTCCGAGCATTTCCGGAAAAATACTATTAAGTGCTTTGGCAGCTCCGGTCGTAGTCGGAACAATAGATTGTGCTGCTCCGCGAGCTCTGCGCAAATCGCGGTGTGGTTGGTCGTGTAGGCTTTGATCGGTGGTGTAGGAGTGAACAGTCGTAATATACGCATGTTCAATACCGCAGAGTTCATTGATGATTTTAATCATCGGCGCAGCATTGTTGGTGGTACAACTGGCGTTGGATATGATTAATTCTGAACCGTCTAAAACATGCTCGTTCACACCCAAAACAACGGTTTTGATTTCTGCAACTTCTGAAGGCGCCGATAAAATGACTCGTTTAGCTCCGGCCGTAATGTGCTGGTAAAGGTCTGAATGTGTTTTGAATTTTCCGGTGGCTTCAATGACAAAATCGGGGCTGAGTTGCGCCCAACCAATCTCAGAAATATTTTTTTCATGAAAGAACCGATAGTGTTGACCATTCACTAAAATTCCTTGCTCGTCATAAGATACTTCATCAGCCAAAACTCCGTGAATACTGTCATATTTGAGCAAATGAGCCATGGTTTTGTTGTCGGCCAAATCATTGATGCCCACCACTTGAATGTGCGGGTGATTCAGCAATAACCGAAACAAATTGCGTCCGATGCGTCCAAAACCGTTGATGGCAATTTTAATCATGAGAAGAAGAAGTTGAGAAGAAGAAGTTTAGAAAGTTTAGAAAGTTTAAAAAGTTTAGAGTTGACTACAGTTGTTTAATGATATACAGTTTTGCGTTAGGGATTAAGGCTTTGTCTGAGCTCTTTTGGTGTAATGCAATGAAACCAAAAAGCAAGTGCCGAAAGCCCGACCCGCAGGGAACGCCCCATTATTCATTATTTATTCCACTGCGCTCCATTGAACATTCAGCATACAACATGCAACATAAATTTACAAAATGTGTTTCTCAGCGTGATAACTCGAACGCACGAGTGCGCCGCTTTCCACATGTCTAAAACCCATTTCTTTGCCTAAATCTTCGTATTTTTTGAATTGCTCTGGTGTGATGAATTCTTTCACCGGTAAGTGTTTTTTGCTCGGTTGCAAATATTGGCCAATGGTCACAATATCAACGTTGGCCTCGCGCAAATCGCGCATGGTTTGAATTACTTCTTCTTCGGTTTCGCCCAAGCCCAGCATAATGCCCGATTTGGTTCGGCGAATGCCCTGAGCTTTTAAATAGCGCAAAACTTCTAAGCTGCGGTCGTATTTGGCTTGAATGCGCACCTCGCGCGTTAGGCGACGAACGGTTTCCATATTGTGCGAAACTACCTCTGGGTTGGCCTCTACAATGCGGTCAATATTGCGCTCAATACCTTGAAAATCGGGAATCAAAGTTTCTAGCGTTGTTTCAGGATTCATGCGTCTGATGGCGCGTACGGTTTCGATCCAAATAATTGAGCCGCCGTCTTTTAAATCATCGCGATCCACACTGGTAATTACCGCATGTTTGATTTTCATGATTTTAATTGAGCGCGCTACTTTTTCAGGTTCGTCCCAATCAACCGTTTCCGGGCGACCGGTTTTAACGCCGCAAAATCCGCAAGAGCGCGTGCAAACATTGCCCAAAATCATAAACGTAGCCGTGCCTTCGCCCCAGCATTCGCCCATATTGGGGCAACTGCCCGAGGTGCAAATGGTGTTGAGTTTGTACTGATCAACCAAGCCGCGCAGCTCAGTATATTTCTGGCCAATAGGCAATTTAACTTTAAGCCATTTGGGTTTACCTACCGGAAGATTGTTGTCAAGAACGGTTTCCATAATTTGAAATTTGCCCCGCAAAGATAACGATTGTTTTGCTCTGATGTGCAAATTAACAATTCCTAAAATAGGCTCGTTTTTTAGGGCGCCCGAGCGGGCTATACGCTGCTATCTTTTGCTTGCTTGCGCCGCAAAAGGATATCCGCTGCTATCCCTGGCGCGGTGCACAGATTCATGCATGTTTTGGTTTTATTTTAAAAATCCTATCTTTAAAACAAAAAAAGATGCCGCAACTCAATACACACATCAACTTCAACGGAAACGCCCAAGAAGCCTTTAACTTTTATCAATCGGTTTTTGGCGGAAGCTTTACCAAAATAATTCGCTTCAAAGATTTGCCTGGGCTTGATGCCGAAGTCTCTGAACAAGAAGCGCAGAAAATCATGCATATTGCTTTGCCTGTCGGCGATAATATTTTGAGCGGTAATGACGTGCCGGCTTTTATGGGAACCGTCAATGAATTAGAGCATCGTTCTAAAATTGCATTGCGCGCACAGAGCAGGCAAGAAGCTGAGCATTTATTCAAAGGTTTGTCACAAGGCGGAACTATTGAAATGCCGCTTGAAGACAGCCCGTGGGGCACTTATTTTGCTATGTTTCGCGATCGTTTTGGCATTGAGTGGATGATTGAATATGACGTAAATCAAGGCTGATGGGCATGAGTGTTCAGGAGCAAATCCATAATTATATAGCTGCGCAAAGCGAGCTCAAACAAAATGATTTGCGCATTTTGCACGAACTTATTTTGCAAATTAATCCTGATGCGCTTTTGTGGTTTTTAGACGGAACCAATGACCAAGGCAAAGTGGTTTCAAACCCCAACATTGGCTACGGAAGCTATGAAATACAATATGCAAACGGCAAAACCAGAACGTTTTATCAAGTGGGACTCAGTGCCAATACCGCTGGAATTTCGGTGTATATTATGGGGATTGACGACAAAAACTATTTGACGAATAACTTTGCTGATCAAATAGGAAAAGCCAGTGTGAGCGGTTATTGCATTAAATTTAAATCGCTCAAAGACATTGATTTATCGGTATTAAAAAAAGCTATCAACATCGGATTTGAAGCGCAAAATCAAAAGTAAATATGCATCCAGATATTTTAAAATACAATCAAAGTCAGAGTCCCGAACATCAGCTGGTGTGCGATTCTTTGGCACTAATCATAGACAGTGAACTCAGCGATGCCGAAAGCAAAATTTGGCATGCGCATCCGGTGTGGTTTATCGATCAAAACCCGATTGTGGGCTATAGTTTGCAAAAGGCAGGCATTCGTTTGATGTTTTGGAGCGGTGCCGATTTTGATGAACCCGCGCTCAATATCCTCGGAAAAAAATTCAAAGACGCTTCTGTTTTTTACCAAAATATAAATGATATTGATGCTGAGCAACTCAAAGTTTGGCTGCAAAAAAGCATCGATATTCAATGGGATTACAAAAACATTGTTCGCCGCAAAGGTCAGTTGCTTCGACTGAAATAAAATCTCATCTTTAATTATTCTTTTTCAGGTGTATATTCTAACAAATCAGCCGGTTGGCAATCAAGTGCTTTGCATATCGCTTCAAGCGTGCTAAAGCGTACGGCTTTGGCTTTTCCGGTTTTAAGGATTGATAGGTTTGATAAAGTCAGATCCACTTTTTCAGAGAGTTCGTTGAGCGACATTTTTCGCTTGGCCATCACCACATCTAAATTTACAACAATTGGCATAGCTATACGGTTAAGTCGTTTTCGGTTTGAAGTTCGATTCCTTTCTGAAAAATCAGCGCAATCACATAAATCACACCGCCCATCAAAATATAAGCCTGGCTATCGGGCCAAAATTTGCTGAGTTGATCGATTTCATAACCGCGATGTTCCAAATTTCGCACACTTTCTCGGGCTATGTATCCCACCAAACCAATCGATAAAGTATAATAACTCAATTGGGTAATTTGTTCTGATACAAAGCTGCTAAACGGACGCGTCAAATCAAGTTTGCTCATGAGTTTGATAACGATGTAAAACAAATAAGCCTTGAGTACAGAAATAACTATAATAAAACTATACATGCCCACAAAAGCCCAAACGTTGGTTTGATACATTTGGCTGAGGTTAAGTTTTTCATACAAATGACTGACGGTTTCGGGTTTGAACAAGGCAAACGCAAAATTTACAAGTAGTGCGCCGGCTTCAATACACAAGCCGACAAAAATAATCCAAGCTACAATATGTAAGCCTTGAAACACAAATTGATTGGTTTTTGACATAACGAATGAGATTTAATAACGCGGCTAAAATAATAAATATTTATTGAAAAACAATAAAAATAAATTAAATTTCAAAAAAATCTGCTAAACTCAAAATCGATTTTAAGCAATCGAAGCGTCAAAAACAATTTATTCGGTAAAATCTAAATCTTTTCCATGCGTTTCGCTGATGCTTATGGTTGCATAAATTCCCAAAGCAAACACAACAATTCCTACCACAGCTGCGGCCATGATGACCCCTTGATTGGGCTTCAAAAAGTCAAAGCCCAAAAGCATGACCGGAAGTAATCCGCGCACCATATTCGGGACCGTTGTTGTGGCAGTACTGCGTATGTTGGTGCCAAACTGCTCGGCGGCCAAAGTCACAAACATCGCCCAATAGCCGGTGCCCAAGCCCATCCAAGCACAATAAAAATAATATTGGTTTTCGGTATGGGCTACTCCGCTGAGCAAAAGTACAATGCCAATAACTGTAAATAGCATCATGTATAAAATGGCTTTTTTGCGCGAATGCAGCCATTGTGAGATAAATCCGCTAGCAAAATCACCCACTGAAATTCCAACATAAGCCCACATAATCGCCTTACCAGGATTGAGGCTTTCAATACCCATAGCCGGCGCAAACTGATTGGCCATGACTGCCAAAATTCCGATGCAAAACCAAGTGGGTAGACCAATGGCAATGCATTTTAAATAACGAATCAAACGGCCTTTGTGGGTAAATAGTGAAATGAAGTTTCCTTTAGCAACATGTTCTTTTTTTTCAAGCGACTGATACATTCCGCTTTCAGAAACGCTGATGCGCAATACCAGCAAGGCCAATCCCATGACGCCGCCAATGAGGTAGGCGGTGGTCCAACTTCCGGCAAGTTCCACAGTTAGGTTGGCTACGACCGCTCCAAACAAACCGAATCCGGCTACGATTGAAGTGCCGAGCGCTCTGAGTTCTTTGGGCAAACTTTCTGAAACCAAGGTAATGCCTGCGCCCAATTCTCCGGCCAGCCCAATGCCGGCAATAAATCGAAGCCAAGCGTATATTTCAACAATATAAGGCCCATTGAGTACAGGTAAAAATCCACAAACAATATTGGCCGTCGAATAAACGATGATCGAACCAAACAAAACCGACAGTCGTCCTTTTTTGTCGCCGAGTATGCCCCACAGAATTCCGCCCAAAAGCAAACCGGTCATTTGGTAATTCATGATGTGGGTTCCGGCTACATCGGCATTCACCCCTAGTGATTGCAAACTTGGCACGCGTACAATTCCAAAAAGCAACAAATCATAAATGTCAACAAAATAGCCCAAAGCGGCCACAATGACCGGAAGACCTAAAAGATGTTTGAGTTTATTTTCTGTGGCTGTCATAGTTGTATATTTGAGAGAGTGATGCATTCAAAAATATTAAAATTCGTTGAAAATAAAAGCAGAATCCTATTTTGAGCGCATCAACTTATTATATTTGTGTCAACATTTGATCAGATTTTATTTATGAAAAGAAAATTTTTCCTTGGCTCATTTATCATAATGCTTTCGACTTTGGCTCACGCACAAATTGGCATTGATTTGAACGATCGCGCTTTGGGTGCAGTGCAAAAAGGCCTATCAGGTTTTATGTTTTCTGATGCAGACGCAGCTAATCTTTCAAAACAAGCCGTTGACAAAATGGATAAAGAAAACAAAGTTGCCGGTCCTAATGACCCTTATACGATTCGTTTGAATAAAGTTTTTGGCAAACACAAAAATGAAAACGGATTGACACTTAATTACAAAGTATATTTAGTCAAAGAAGTTAACGCTTTTGCTACCGCAGACGGAAGTGTACGTGTTTTTTCAGGTTTGATGGACATCATGGATGACAACGAACTTTTGGCGGTGATTGGTCATGAAATCGGACACGTAGCCAATCATGATTCACGCGATGCCATGAAAGCTGCATACCAAAAAGAAGCACTTTTAGACGCAGCGGCTTCACAATCAGGTAAGGTAGCTGCAGTAACTGATAGTCAACTCGGAAAAATGGCCAACGCCTTGATTGATTGTAAACACAGTCGCACACAAGAATCAGAAGCGGACGCTTATTCGTATGATTTTATGAAACGCAACGGTTATAATGTCAATGCGGTTGAATCAGCGTTTAATATTTTGGCCAAACTCTCAGAAGGACAATCTTCATCGATTATTGATCGAATGATGAGTTCGCACCCTGATTCTAAACAGCGCGCTGCCGATGCCAAAGCTCGCGCCGAAGCCGATGGTTTGTATAAGCCTTACGTAAAAGAAGTGCCCAAAAAAGCCGGCACCAAAAAACCGACGAAAAAACCCATCAAAAAGAAAAAATAAATAAAAAGCCTCAGAATTCCTGAGGCTTTTTTGTTGGCTTGGATTTTTAGCAGTGAAACTTAACCGATGAAATTTAAAAGCACCCGGCCCAAGCAACAAAGCCGAGTGCTTACCTTAAGCATAACCAACTTATTTGAGTGGACAGTTGTGTTTTTTCCATTTTCCTCCCCCGATGAATAAACCAAAATGAAGTGTGAAGTAGTTGTTATTTTGGCTGCCTAAGGTACTGCCGTCTTTTGATTGAATTTTTGTTTTTGGAATCAGATGATAGCTCGCTCCCAATCTGAACTTTCCTGTTTCAAACCCGAATCGAAGCATCGCGCCCCATTTTCCAACACGGTCAAGATGGTCAAAATCATTGAGCGAAGTGCCGGATTCGGCTTGTGCATTAATCATACTGAAATATCCTAAACCGGCTCCTACAAAAGGAATCGTATTTGTGCCCAAACGATTGAAGTAATAATCAGAGGTGCCAAGAATAGAAGTGTAAACAGTGGTGCGTTCTTCTTTAGGTGCGTTTTTGACCGATGAGTCTATTTCTTTAACGGCAAAGCCATTTGATAACCTAAGCCCTAAACTCATATTTGAAGCAAGGTTATATTTAGGTTCAAAGTCAATAGCCATGCCTAAGCCGCCTGGCGAAGGGAATAACAAATCCAAGTTGATATCGGTTCGAAATTTTCCTTTTGTTTGCGCGTGAGCCGTTATGAAAAATAGCGTTAAGGTTATAAATATGATCTTTTTCATGTTGATTTTATTGATTTGTTTGACCGCCTTTTTGATACCAATTCACGATGACTTGAATTTGCTCTGCTGTTAAACTGTCTTCTTGCGGCATTCTTCGATTGCTTGGACTCACTGGGTCAGCAACTGATTTTTTGATGATTTCACTTTGATTGCAAATGTCTTGATCAGAATCTAGTTTTATCGGACGACCGGCCCAAGTTCCGTTTGAGGCATGACAGGAAAGGCATTTTTCGGCGACGATTGTTTTTACCGCCGGATAATATTTCTGTTGATTGGTATTTTGAGATTTGTTGTTGGAGCATGAAATCACAACAACCGCAAAAAGCGTGATGAATAACGGAGCTGTTTTCATTTTTATTTGGACAATTTAGATAGCAATAAGAGAATGTTTTCAATGACCAATTCAGGTTCTTCGAGTTGAATATAATGCCCGGAATTTACGGTGGCAATGTGGGTAAAATCCGAAAGCCCGTTGCCTAATTGTTCGTGGGCCTGATACCATTGCTCGCGGGTTGCTCCGTTGAGCAAATCTGATTGCTGACTGCTAGGGTCATCTTTCATGCTCGTTAAAGCAACCACCGGAACATTGGGTAATTGTGGCAACAAGGCACCGTAGGCAATGTCTTCTGCGAGTTCACGTGCTTCCAGAGTACCGCCAAAGTCAGCTCCGAATTGCGTGTACATTGCTTGATAAATATAGTCTTCAACTGCCGGATTATTGTATCCTTCATGCATAGAATCTACAAACAACAGCGCTGCTACTTTTGTTGGGTTTTTAATGGCGTAATCGCGAACAATCATACCTCCTAACGAATGTCCAACCAATATGACTTTTCGACCTTGTGCCTTTTGACTGATTACTTGTTCGAGCTCGCTGCGCAATCTGTCAATATTGCGCGGATTGTTATTCTGGCCTGAATGTTCATAACCGGCTCGGTCATACAGTAAGATATCTGAACCTAAAGCTTGAGCCAGTTCGTTTACTTCTTGTGAAGTTCCCGACGGATTCCACGATAAATGACCATCGCCTAAACCCGATTCAAAGACCACCAAATACTTGCTTTTGTGATTTATTTGATAAGTTCTGAGCTTATGCGTTCCTAAATCAACGTCAGTTTCAGAATATGGATTAGCGGTCGAACTATTTTCTTTTGAACAAGAAACAGTACAAAAGGCAATAAAAAAGTAGAATGTTTTTGGAATAAGCCTCCGAGTAAAAGCCTGCGGAAGAATTTTTGTCAGCATGATTTTTAAGTTTGTAATTCGCCGCAAAAGTGTGTTATTACTGCTTTGCGAACGTTCTAACTTATCAATCCGAACTTCATTTTATTTGTGTTGTACCGTTTTTTTGTAATCTGATGGAGTTTGTCCGGTAACTTTTTTAAAAGTGGTGTTGAAAACAGTTTTTGAATTGAACCCAACTTCGTATGCGATTCCCAATAAACTTAAGTGATTCATTCCGGAGTCGCTCATGAGTCTTTGCGCTTCTTCAATTCGGTATCTGTTGACCAGTTGATAAAAGTTTTCTCCAAACCCGTTGTTAATGACATATGATAACAAATGCGGGCTGATTTTTAATTGTTGCGCCAAGCGAACCAAGCTCAGTTCGGCTTCAAGAAATGGCTTTTCGGTTTCCATTAAATCAATCAGCGATGTTTTGAAATTATCCAACTGCTCATCCGGAATCAATTTCTTTTTAAACGTTTCGGTAGGTTCATTTTCTGTAATAAGATTTTCGATTTCCTTTTGTTCTTCGGCCTTATACGGATAAATTTCTCTCTGCTTCAACGCATGATAACCCATAAAACAAATACTCATAAAGGTTGAAACACTCGATATAGTACTATATAGAGTTGAGTGTTCAGAAAGTTGAAACGCGATATCGAGCATCCATAAAGTAGCTATAAACAATACGCAAAAACTCACTTGTTGAAGCCATTTTAAATCAAAAACATCGGTATTTGATGTGTATAAGACAAGACTTTTTTGGTATTTATTGATGATTACAACAGATTTCAGACAATAAAAAACAATGTAAAAACAAAAGCAAATGATAAAAATGACGGTACTGATAGTAACCATTTCAGGTTGCGGTTTCGACACCGGCTCAGGGTCAACCCAGTGACTTAAAATCAAAAGAATCAGTATCAGCATTGGAAATAAAAAATGCAGATTGTCTCTTTTTTTCCATTGACGCTTAGGTTTGACATAATAAACAATGCTCAAATAAAAAATCGGCGCTACTACAAAATTTGAAAGCCCGATAAAGTCATTTAAGAATGTCCAGTTTTTATCCAAACCAATCCTAGCAAGCGGAGCGTCAAGCTGAATGAGAAAAATACAGAAGATAAAACCCGCAAACCAATAACTGGCTTTGATATTGGCGCGTTGCATATTGGCCAAAATCAAAAATGATAAGAAGAACGTTGGGCCAATGAATAAGGCTTCAAGTGTTGGGTTCATGATTGAATATCTCGCGAGCCGTTAGTATAAAAAAACTCAAGATGGTTACAAAAGTAAACATCCCTTGAGATAAAATAAAAAGCCTCAGAATTACCGAGGCTTTTTGTTTACATAATCTTCACCACAATCGGCAAAGTATAACTCGTCCGAACGTTTTGACCTTTGAGCAAGCCGGGTGCCCATTTGGTTTTGAGCGATTCCAAAACCCTCAAGGCTTCTTGGCCCATGCCATAACCGGGATCACGCAATACGCGAATGTTGCTCATGCTTCCGTCTTTTTCAATAACAAATGAAACCATCACGCGATACATTTGAGGCTCATCGAGGTCTGGGTTTTTGTAGTTGCGCCCAATAAACTGATAAAACTTTTCAATACCACCCGGAAATTCAGGTTGTTTGTCTAGTTCCATCGTGTTTCTGATGGTTGTGTCCGGAACATCTATTATAGGTGTGTTGTTGGCAGTTCCGGTGACGAGCTGAGTTGCGTCAGTGGTTGATGAACCGGTTGAATTGGTGACTGTAGTATTGACAACAGGTTCTGTCGGGCTCGCTTGTGGCGCATGCACAATTTCAGGATTTAACCAAGATTCGTGAGCTGTGGGTTCTGTCTTTTGGGTGACAGAAGTTTTTACCTGTTCTTGTGGTAAATCAATAGGCTTTGGGTATTGGTCTATTTGGATAATTCGATCAAGAGTTTCGGGTAAAGCAATTGGTTCATTATGATGATTCAATAAATGAGACAGCAAATACACACAAGAAACGCCGCTAAGCAGTGCCAATCCACTCAAAAAAGCAATAAGGGTAATTCGGTCACTTTGCTGACGCAACTGATAAGCACCGTAGGTTTTGTTTTTTTCTTCAAAAACAAGGTCAATCCAACCTTTTTGGTAAATACTCAACTTTGACATAATAAATAGTTTTTAGTGGTTTAAGTATTTACTGGTTCATAGGCGGAAGTATTTTAGGGTTATCGTTATTCGTATAATTAAACTAAACGAATTAATTGTTTTGCGTTGTGATGGGCAACTCAGATACTTGAAAAATATGTTTGTTGAACTCATGTGCCGAATCTGGCTCAAAACTCGAGGCCAAAAGCGGAATAGTGAGCAACATGGCCACTAGTGATAACACTAAACAGAAGGCCAATAAAGTGGTTTCATTATTCAGGGCACGCCACTGAATAGAGCAGGTGGATTCATCTTTATCTTCAAAAAATGAACTTACCCTTGGGTGAGAAAACGGGTTTAAGCGAAACATGATAGCAATTTTTGGTTAGGTAGAATTTACCTCATAAACATTTCTTTATGCAGTAAACGGCTACACTTTAGCCGATATTGTCAGAAATAAAAAATTTAACACTTTCAGGATTGTTAGTGTTTATTTAAGATAATTTCTGCCAATAGTTTTTTGGCTCTTAAAAGCTTAATTTTAATGTTGTTGAGGGGTTCGCTCAATTGATCGGCTATTTCTTGATAGCTCAATTCTTGAAAGTAACGAAGCTGAATTACTTCTTGATAGTGTGGTTTGAGCTCTTTGATACAACTGAGTAAGTTTGATAAATTTTGCTCGGTAATAATCTTGTCTTCAGCTGAAGGAGCGGTATCAGCTATATTGTAGGCTCTAAAATCATCTTCGTTTGAAAAGTCAACAGACAACGATGATTTGCGTTTGCGCAACATATCAATATGTACATTTTTAGCAATCGCAATGAGCCAAGTGTTGAATTGAAAATCCGGATTATACGTGTGAATTTTATCAAAAGCCTTGGCAAAGGTTTCAATGACAATGTCTTCGGTATCGGTCTCGTTCTCAGTACGTTTGAGCATAAAACCATATACCTCGTTCCAATAATGGTCAAGCAAATAAGTAAAAGCAGCTTGATCACCTTTCTTGGCCAGTTCTATGTTTTTGTTTACTTCCAATGAACAGGTGGTTTTGATACTGTATTGGTCAACATCACATTGAGTTGTACCGCAACCAAGATAATTTCGATAAACGGAAACCAATACATTACATCTTTTTCGCGCAGTTTTCCGGCAGCGAGCCCGAGGGTAATCCACGAGAATAAATATCTAAATCCAACGATGCCCAAAACAATCATCCACTGAAACTGAAAAGCCAACAATATGGTGGACAATATCAAAAACAACAGTTGCGAAAAGTAAAATAAGCCCAACTGAAATTTATCCGATGATTTATAATATTGTGCTGTTGATACGTGTCGGCGTTTTTGCGTAAACCATTCTTTGAACGATATTTTTGGCATTGAATAGGTAAAACTATCGGGCGAATAACAAATCGTTGTGTTGCTTCCTTTGGCCGCTTGGTTGATGAACAAATCGTCGTCACCCGAGCGGATTTTCATGTGATCAATAAATCCGTTTACTTTAAAAAACTCTTCTCGTTTATATGCCAAGTTTCGGCCCACGCCCATATAAGGACGTCCGGCTTTGGCCCATGAGAAATACTGAACTGCTGTGAGTAGAGTTTCAAAGCGAATCAATTTATTCAAAAACGAACCTGAGATTTTTTCATAAGCGCCATAACCCAAAACAATCGTTTTTTCAGCGGTAAATTGTGAGCTCATCTCGCGAATCCAATCTTTTGAAGTTGGGTAACAATCGGCATCGGTAAAAAGTAAATACTCTTTTTTAGCGGCTTTGATGCCCAAAGTCAACGCAAATTTTTTGTTGCCCCAAAAGGCTTCGTTGTTTTCAACTTTTACCAAACGAACTTTGTCATATCGTTTTTCAAATTCTTCAAAAATCTCCAAAGTATTGTCGCTTGAAGCATCGTCAATCAAAATGATTTCGTAATCCGGATAATCTTGCTCGGCCAAAATCGGAACAAACTTGGTTACGTTTTCTTCTTCGTTTTTAGCGCAAACAATCACTGAAATGGGCACTTTCTTCGGATTGCTGCCCTGCCATTTTACATAGGCAAACTTTCCGAAAATAATTACATAATACAGAAACTGAATGACTACTACACCAATAAAAGCAAAAAATAAAACGGTTAACATAAACAACTACTGCTTTTTAAAAACGTGTGCAAAGGTATGAATTCCAGCCGGAAATGAAAACCAAGTTTTGAACAGTTTTTCGATTGTTTGTTAGGGCAGCATTTTCCCGCTGTCCATACAAGCGCTTGGCCTAAATCGGGGTTTTGCTCGGTCTTGTCGGGGCTTCTGAGGTCGCCCGCCAACAACGGCAAAACCACCGCTTGAGTCGGCAGCGGCTTTTTATTTCCATCGGGGCTGCGGGGCGTGTACATTAAATATGAATTCAAATACTTTGTCAGTGTTGGCATTTAATAAGTAATTGCCTCTAATTAGCTCAAAACGAATTGCTTTATCTTTAACTTGTTTATCTTTAATCTTCCCAAGATTCTAATCTAAAATCCTCTATGAAAAAGTACTGCTTTATTTTTTTATTCCTCCTAAGTGCAAATATGTATGCCCAGCGTTGGTTTTCTATCAACGATTCTACTCATTATGAATTAAACAATACCAAGATTACTGTTGGCCGAACAAAAGTGTATCACAATGTCCAAGATCAACTATCGCTCATTCGCGATTTTGCCATTACAGACCAGCCCAATTATTACATCCGCGATTTTGATTTTATAGATATTGACAGTTGGTTTGTTTTGGTTGGCAGCCGATATATTGGTGCGTCAACGCAACTTTACCGCACAGATGATTCCGGAAACACTTGGCAACTCATCACGCCAGTTATGCCGGTAATCAGCAACTTAACCGATGATACAGCCGACAGCATCAACCAAATTCAAATCATCAATCAGCGCATTTATTTGTTTGACAATTATTATCAGTCACGAGTGGTTTATTCTGATGACGACGGTTTGAATTGGACTTTGTGGTTTGGCTCTATGTGGAGTCATTGGTATCAAATTTATACTTGCAACGACAGCCTGTATATTCACGGTTTGCCGGGCGATGGTTTTCGCGCTTATATGACCCAAATTCCCGATTCATATCTGAATGCTACCAACATTGAAACGGTGGTTCCGATAGGCGGCTGTCACAACGGAAATACTTCGGGTTGCTATTATGCCCTGGCGAATATTTCTACTCCTGAAATTTACAGTCATTTTAAAAATCTTTTTGAAACGAGTATTTGCCCGAATTTAGGCGTTGGCAATATGGTAAAAGAGAAAATGGAGTTGGTTCCGAATCCGACCGAGGGTTGGGTTGAAGTAAAAGGAGTAGACGTTTCTAAGTCAATGCAAATGAGCGTTTTTAATACTTTGGGGCAAAAAGTTTTGGTAGCTGAAGGAGCGTCCATGATTGATTTGAGTGGTTTGGTGCGTGGGGTTTATTGGGTGAAGATGTCTCTGAATGGGCTAGTTTGGGTTGAGCAGGTGGTAAGGTGGTAGGTTTTGGTTGTTGATTTTTTGTTTCGTAGGTCAATTGCTTCACAACTCAATTACTCCGTAACGTCGTGTAGTCTTAGGTGAATATTGCCGAACAGCGTATACTCTTTTAAGATAAAATTTTACGTGAAAGCATTCATAAAGCATATAAAATCAAGTAATTGTGTTTTATGCGCTGTTGTTAGAAGCCCCTTCGCTTGTAGATTTCGATTTTCCTCGGCGTAACTTTTTAGTTTTTAAAAATAATTTGAATGAAACGATTGGAAGTTCAAACTGTTTTTTGATTTGTTAAAACGTGTCATTTTTTTTGAAAAATAAAAAATGACACAACTTTTGTGTCAAAATAAAATTTTTAAAAAAATTGACACAAAGTTGTTGCAAGTCGTTTTTTTATTTCTGAATTGCAACAGTAGTTGTTGCAAATTGGTTTTTAGATAAAAATTGTAACAAGATATTTTGATTGGTTTTCGGGAAATAATTTCGAATTTGAGTTTCGATTTGCGCGTTGTTTTGGGTTTCCAACAACTTAACTGCTGGCGCAATTCAATTGCTTCGCAACTCAACTGCTTGAGAGGTTTCGTTTTTTTTAAAGCTTTGATTTTGGATTTTTGTAAAGATTTTAACTCAACTGTTGGCGCGGTTTAATTGCTTCGCAACTCAACTGCTTGCGCAATTTCGTTTTTTTATGCTGCACTGCTTCGCAGTTACGCAGGCTTTTTTTTAACCTAAGTTTTGGAATGGCAGGATTACTGGCGTGATCCTGAGTGTGGGGTGTCGATTCAGAAAATCTGCCGTTTCTGGCGAAACGGTGATTTTTTTATTTCTCCAAAACCTCAAGCGAGCTTGGGTTTTGTTTTAATAAAAAAATCCTTGCTTGAAAAAGCAAGGATTTTCTGTCGGGGTGGCAGGATTCGAACCTGCGACCTCCTGGTCCCAAACCAGGCGCGATGACCGGGCTACGCTACACCCCGAAGCGGCTGCAAATATAGAATTAAATTATTTCTGACAAAAGGTTTTATCTAAATAAATAAAAATTATTTTAAAATTGATTTTTAGGATTTTCAAAGTAAGTATTCTACTTAATAAATTTTACATTTGCGCACCTAAATTTCAATTTTAAAAGCACTGATATGTCAGAATCTATAGAAAAAGTAAAATGCCTGATTATAGGCTCAGGTCCTGCGGGTTATACCGCGGCCATATATGCTGCACGCGCCAACATGTACCCGGTTTTGTACCAAGGTTCACAACCCGGCGGTCAGCTCACAACCACCAATGAAGTTGAGAATTTTCCGGGTTATCCTGACGGTGTTACCGGCCCTGAAATGATGGTGCAATTGCAACAACAAGCCCAACGTTTTGGTACCGATGTGCGCGACGGATGGATCACGAAGGTTGATTTTTCTGGTCCGATTCACAAAGTTTGGGTCAATGAAACGCAAGAAATCCACTGTCAGACGGTGATTATTTCAACAGGCGCTTCGGCTAAATATTTAGGATTACCTTCAGAGCAACATTATTTGCAAATGGGCGGAGGCGTTTCGGCTTGTGCGGTTTGCGACGGTTTCTTTTATCGCAACCAAGAAGTGGTGATTGTAGGTGCGGGTGATTCAGCTTGTGAAGAAGCGCATTATTTGTCAAAACTGTGCAAAAAAGTAACTATGCTCGTGCGTACCGATAAATTCAGAGCCTCACGCATCATGGAAGAACGCGTGCGCAAAACCGAAAATATTGATATTTTACTCAACACTTCAACTGTTGAGGTTTTGGGCGATGGTCAAGTAGTAAACGCTGTAAAAGTAAAAAACAATGCTACAGGTGCTGAGCAAGAAATTCCGGCAACCGGGTTTTTTGTAGCCATTGGTCACCAACCCAATACAGGTATTTTTAAAGATTATATAAAACTTGATGAAACCGGATATATAATTAATGTACCGGGCAGTTCTAAAACCAATGTTCCGGGTGTTTTTGTGGCCGGTGATGCCGCTGATCATGTATATCGTCAGGCGATTACTGCTGCCGGAACCGGTTGTATGGCGGCTTTGGATGCCGAGCGTTACTTGGCTGCTTTAGAAGGATAAACAAGTATATAACTTCAAGATATGAAAATGGGTTTTGTTTCGGCGGAACCCTTTTTTTGTTTTGACAGATGATGTTCAGCGATACGTGAGCGCCCAGGATGGCAGCGAAAAGCATTCGCGCACAAACCTTATTGAATACCGGCTGAAAAACGCGACTTTAGAAGCGCTTTTAAAGCCCAGTATGAAAAAGGTTTGGGAAGAATCTTGCAGCGAACAGCCGGAAAAGGCGCCCAGAAATAAATGGAATTAGTTATTGGTTTTCAGTTGTTGGTTACACGAAACTTTCAACTAAACTTTTTAAACATACTCAACTTTTTACACCTAAAAAACCACTTATTTGATTGGTTTTTTTCTTAAAACAGCGTTGTCTAAAAAGTTTTTGATTTCGATTTTTTGTTCGCCGTATAAGTCAACTTCTGATTTTCCTTTGGCGTCGAGGATGAGTTTGGTGCCGACATTGATGCTGCAATCAGCAAAGCCTTCGGCAACGAGTTCGGTATTTTTGGTGCTGAGTTTGGCGCCGATAAATTCTGAGTCATTGTCCATGCGCAGTCTAAAATCAATCACATCGCCCTCGATTTCGGCTTTGGTTTTTTGATACATGTCAAACTTCATTTGCGTGGCCGCAATAAGCGCTTTGATGTGGGCGTTTTTGCTGAGTTCAATGCTGGCGTCTTCTGACTTTAAATTGAGCTCGGTTTTAGATTTTTCGTCGGCCAGCAAATTGAATTTTTTGGCGTTGACATTGGCATACAAACGCACATTGTCGTGAATCTTGAAGGTAAAATGCGGTAAATTCAAATCGGCCAACGCAGTAATATTGGCATCGCCTTTGGCCGTGAGCATTTTGAATTGATCGGTATAAGTAACGCGCACCGAATACTTTTTAGCGCTTGATATCTGACGATTGGTAGATAGTCTGAGCGTATTTCCGGCTGAAACTACATCAATGGTTTGGTGCAGATTGTCATCGGCCTCGATTTCAACGCTTGATTTGTCGCCTTTGATCAAGAAGATTTCAAGATTGTCATCAACTTCAACGTTCTCGAATTCTTCAATTTCTTTTTGGGTGATGGTGACTATTTTAGAACCTTTTAATTTTTCTTTTTGCTGACCCAAAGCAACGGTACTGAACAGAAACAAAAGGCTGACTATTTTTTTCATGGTGTAAATTTTTTCAAAGATAAAAAAACATCCCAATTTTTGGTTGGGATGTTTCGGCTTGTTTGTTTAGTTGTCAACTTTCTTGACATTGTCATCGGGCACGCGATCAATTAAGTAATTATACGGGTCAATGCCTGCCTGATACGGTTTTACTTTCGTGAAAAACTGGAAAGTATTGTCTTTTTTCGTGATTTTAATGCGCTGATAAACCAGAGGTTTTCCGAGATTTTTATCATCGGTGGGTTCTGCAAAAACGCCCACATCAATATAATCAGCCACCGGAATTTTGGTTTCTTTTCCTTTGGCATTGGCACGGAATTTCTCGCAGGAAACCTTGAGTGTTACTTGATAGCCATCTTTGGTTTTCTCACTGCTGGCTTCGAGCATTCGGTTAGAGAACAGCGTGATGTTTTCAAACAAATCGCCAATGAGATATTGCAAATGCGGCGGGGTTACTTTTTTGAATTCATTGACCGCATCAATAGAAGTCGGGAACGGCGGTTTTTGATAACCGTATTGCGCAATTAAGTTTTTCATGGCTTGGTTGACTTGCTTTTCGCCAATCATTTCTTTGAGATAATACAAAACTACGCTGGCTTTGTTGTAGTGAATGTATTGTTGTTCTTCGGTTTTCATAATCGGGTTTTCGGCTTCAGATTCTGAGCTTCGTCCGTTGAGATAATCGTCCATTTCATACTCGAGGAACTTTTTCATCTTATCGCGACCGTATTCTTTTTCCATCACCATCAGCGCTGAATATTGCGCAAAACCTTCGCTCATCATTTCACTGCCTTGCATATTGGCTCCACAAACCTGATGCGCCCAATATTGATGGCCCATTTCATGCGCTACTACATAAAACACCATATCAACGGCATTTTGATCCACTTCGCGCAAATCGGTGATAAAGCCAATTGATTCGCTATATGGCATTGTGCCCGGAAAAGCCTGCGCAAATGATTCATACCTTGGAAACTCAATAATGCGACATTGCTTGTGCATATATGGCCCGAAGTTTTGGGTGTAATATTCTAAAGAACGTTGCATGCTTTTGAGCATATTCTCAACGTTGTACTTGTGCGCTGCGTCGTAATAAACTTCTAAACTGATGCCGTTCCAGTTGCGTTTGGCGACTTGGTATTTGGCACTGATAAACGAATAAAAATTCAACGATTTGTGGTCAAGCTGATACGTAAAATATTTGCGGTTGTTTTGGCTCCAACTTTTGATGAGCGAACCCGGTGCGACAGCAATTTGATCGGCTGAAGTTGAAATAGTCGTGCGTACATCAACCCAATCAGAATCGGTACTAACGTAGGTATTTCCGCGCGCTTTTAGATTATTTTCATCGAGTTTTGCCATGCGCTGGCGCACCGGAAGTTTGAGTTTGGCACGCTTGTTTTTGTTGCTGATTTCATAGTTACGGTCATAGCCAATACCGGGCATAAAATCAGCATTGTTAAAGAACGTACCGTTTTGGGTAAGTTTGGTAAAACTGACTTCGTTTTCAAAGCCCGGACTTTCTTTTTTAAATGATATAATCACCTGAATTGAATCTTGAGGCATGAGCGGTTTTTTGAGCTCATAAATCTGATAATGCAATTCTTGATCGTTTGATTTGAGCTGGGCTCCGTTTATTTTTACCGAATAGTTTTTTGCAATGTCCGGCAAAGTCAAATGCAAGCTGGAAATGGGTTGCTGAGTTCGGTTTTGCGCCCAAGCAATCGCCTGAATTTGCACGGCGCGATCTTCTGGGAACAAATCAATTGTGTAATCAAATTTGTAAAATCTCGGTTGCACAAGGTTTTCGTATTTTTTGTATTTTTTTTCATACGAAACCCTTTTGTTTTCAGATTCTTTTGAAGTTTCGTAGGTGTTGAGCACTTTGGTATTGTAATACACATAGCCTGCGCAAAGTCCGAACATTATTACCGTTACCAAAGATAAAGCGCTGTGTTTTTTAAAATAGTCACGAGCATTTTGCCAACGTTGGCTGATTTGTTCTTCTTTGCCTCGGATGTAAAACCCAACTATCACCAAGCAAAGCAATGCGCAAAATAAACCCCAATACAAACTGAATCCGATGATGCCCGGCACAAACGGACCAAATCCGTTCATGTCAGAATATTCAATGTTTGGCATATGACCGAAGGCGAGCATGTTGGAATTGAGTTCGAGTAAACTCCAAATAAATGAATTCACAATCGTAAAGGCAATGAAGCTAAACCATGCGATATAACGGTTGTTGATCAGATAATGAAACAACAACGACAAAACCACCAAAAATGATAGTTTAATCATGCGAATCACCAACAATGATTTGAAGTAAACATCCAATTCAAAGTGGGTGTATCCGTTCAAAGTTTGTGTAATCATAGCCAAAATAATCGCGAACAAATACACGAGTGCAATTGAAAACATAATCGCAATTACCTTTGAAACAAACAACATAGTGGTTTTGACCGGAGTGGCATCTTGAATTTCATTGATTTTGGCATCGCGTTCTTTCCAAACCAGCATTCCGGTATAAAAAGCAATGAATCCGTACATAAACATGGTGTAGGCATCCACGATATTATCAACCATCAAATAGGTTACGGTGTAGCGCTTGGTGCCAAAATGATCTTCGAGTTCAGTAAAATTGACAATGAGCAAAATCAGTCCGATGAGCACCAATGAAACATACACCGGATTTTTGATGATGGCTTTGCTTTCGATTTTAATCAAAGCCCAAAGCGTTTTGAATGAAAATTGTCCGGCCGAAGTAGGTAAAAATATTTGCTGAGATAGTGTAGGAGCCGCTTCAGCCTTTTTAATTTTGGCTACTTTAACTGCTTTTTCGTTTTTGGTATTGAATGAAAATCGGCGATAAATCAGCACTAAAATCAATAAACTGATGGCTAGCCAAACCAAGCGATTCATGAGTAAATCACCGGTGAGTGTTACTACAGTATGATTTTTTTCGTCGGCGGTAAAATATTTGGTCAGTGTATCATACGGACGAATCCCAAACGGATCGACTAAGTTGGCAAGCCATTCGGTGTGGATGTTATCGCTGTAAGAACTGGATACTATATACAGAACGAGCATCAGCATCGAACCGACAAATGATACAATTGAATTGCGGAATAATATCGCCAAAGCAAATATCAAAACACCGCTGATGATCACATTCGGAATAGCAAAATTAATAAGCCCGAATAAGTGTGCTGACCAATAAATCTCGCCAAAACGCTCTGCCGGAGCCATGTCAAAAATAGGAGCTAGTAGCGGTGCCAACAAGGTTCCGATAGAAATACCCAAAGCAGGAATCACTGATACAATGGCTGCTCCGATGAATTTACCAAAAAAGTAATCGCTCTTTTTGATGGGTGATGAAAAAATAAACGCGTGCATATCATATTCAAAATCGCGGTTGGCCGTAGCATTCATAAACGCAGTGGTCATGAGTAAACACACAATAGACATGATTTCGTAGTAATTCTGAATCTGATAAGGCGCATTTTTGAACATACTGCCCGCCACGCCGCCAATCACGACATTGTCAGAAGCCGTTGCAAAAAACGTAAAAAGCGCATAAATAAACATGAAAATCCAGATCATTGGGGTTTTGATCCAGTAATTGAGTTCGTACCGTATAAACTTCCACATAATACTTGAGATGAACGGTTAAACTAATTCGTTGAGTTGAGCAAAAAACACATCTTCAAGATTCTCTTCGGCTTTGGTAAATCCGGCCTCGGGCGCGCTTTCGGCAAATACGTGAATGAGTGGTTGCCCGCCCACGAGTTTGTTTGAGATCACTTTGAAATCTTTTTGATAAGCGGCCAATTCGTCTTTAGAAACTCTTTTTTCCCAAACTTTGCCCTTGATTTGATCGAGCGCCTCGTCAGTGTTTCCGCTAAAAAGCACGCGTCCTTTATCCATAATGGCCATTTGCGTACACAATTCGCGCACATCTTGCACAATGTGTGTGGAGAGAATCACGATGACGTTTTCGCCAATTTCGCTCAGAATGTTGTAAAATCTATTGCGCTCACCCGGATCAAGGCCCGCGGTGGGTTCGTCTACAATCACCAATTGCGGTTGGCCAATCAAACATTGCGCAATGCCAAAACGTTGACGCATGCCTCCGCTAAAACTTTTGACCGCTTTTTTGCGGTGTTCCCACAAATTAACTTTGAGCAAAAGTTGTTCAATCATTTGATGGCGCTCAGATTTTTGATTGAAACCTTTGAGCAAAGCCAAATGTTCTAAAAGTTCAAAAGCCGATGTTCGTGGGTAAACGCCAAATTCTTGCGGCAAATAACCCAGAACTTTTCGCACGGCTTCTTTGTTGTTGAGCACATCAATATCGCCCAATTGAGCCGAGCCGCTGTCTGCATCTTGCAAAGTGGCCAAGGTACGCATGAGCGATGATTTTCCGGCGCCGTTCGGGCCGAGTAAGCCAAACATTCCTTTTGAAATGGTTAGGTTGACATCGTTGAGCGCATGAACTCCGTTAGCATATTTTTTATTGAGGTTTTTGATTTGTAGTTCCATTTTGGTCAGTGTTAATTTGGTTCAATTAGTAGCAGTGTTTTGTTTCTTGTTACCGCTGTGGGTTTCGGATGATTTTTAAAGAATAATTTTTTGTAATTATCTAATACGAAAATGAATTTTTGGTTTTTTTTACTGAGGATGATCCAGCTGTCTATGAGTGTTTTAGGGTGTTTTTTTTCGTTTTTCCGAAAGCAGTTACTGATGAATTTAAAGTTTCGATTGTCTACTAAAAACGGAATCGTATAGGTGGCATAAACAAATGGCAATCGTTCAATTTTGGGAGAACGATAATCTGAGTAATGTTTGACGATGAGTTCATTTCCGGCTCTGAGGTATAGAAAAAGCTCCATGGCTGATAAATAATTTCCTGATTTATCTTCGAATAAAATGCCTTTGTGCACATCAATCGCAATCCATTTCTGTTGCGCAGTAGAATAAATTTCGTTAAACGAATGCCCAAATTGAGTTTGATACAATTGGTCAACGCAACCCCATTCTTTGACCGAAATATCATTCATTAGACAAAACAAATTAAACATTTTTGAAAAGTCAGAGCAAACTCCACCCTGACCGTTGAGCATTTTTTTTAAGGTTGTTTCAGGAGACAATCCAATAGCCGGCCCAGGCTTTGTATTGCTGCGCAGATATTGACCAATTTGTTTGGCTTTTTCGAGTTCATCAGCTTGAGGTTGCAGGTTTATTTGTGGGTTGATTTTATAAAAAAACTCTGGAATAATCGATATATCATTGAATTGATCAAATCGGGCTAAATCATCTGAGTAAACCTTCGGACCGTTTTTAGAAATGAGCGCATATCTGGTAATATATAGCCAAGGATGACGCAACATTTTTTTCTTGATTTTATTCAGAAATTTCATTTTTTGATTTTATTTAAGCAACTAAAATAAAGTTTTTACCCAAGTAAAATTCAAAAAAAACCACCTGCTTTAAACAGATGGCTTTGATGTTTTATGGCAACAGATTAGTTGCTGTCAACACTTCCGCCTGAACTAGCTTTTTTATCTAAGTTTTTAGGTGTGTTGTGATAGTTGATGTTGGCACCGCTCGAGGCATCAGCTTTGAGGTTTTCTAACGGATAAACTGCAGTTGAACTTCCGCTGGAGGCTTCAGAGATAATGTTGTTTGCCATGAGTTCTTGGGCTTCAATATTGCTTCCGCTGGATGATTGTGTTTCAACTTTAAGCGCTTTTCCTTTGACTTTAATGGTGCTTCCGGAACTGGTTTGTATGGACACATTTTCAGCCTCAATTTGCAATTTCATTTCACCGGCAGAACTTGTAACCAAATCAAGATTGTTGTTTTTAATCAAACTCAAACTTTTAACGGTCGCGCCTGAACTAGCTTGAATACTGGTAATTACAGGCAGTTTGACGATGATTTTTTTTGATTCGGCACGTCGGATGTTCGCATCACAACTAATGCTCAAAATGCCATTGTTGATATCCGTAGCAATATGGTTTTGCAAATTCTTATCGGCAATGACCGTAATTGATTTTTGTGTCGATTGCTCAATTTCTAAATCCAAACCTTGTCCGACTTCAATACCTGTAAATGGCGTATCGTTGTTGCGATTTTCAGTGACTACGTTTCCGTCGCCTTTGATGCTGTTGCCCCATTCTACATCCATTTTACATGAAGTGAGTATGGCTGATAATGCCACAGCGCTGAGTATTCTGAAAGTTGTTTTCATCCTATTCTGTTTTGATGGTGATGCCGTTTTCATTGACTTTGACAGCTTTGATTTTTTTGGTTTCTCCGGTTTCTTTTTCGGATTTTTCTTTTTTGATCAAAATACCGTTTTTGTTGATTTCAATTGAACCGGTGATGCTGTCTTGATCGGCAGGTAAATCATCCCATTCGTCTTCATCAGCCGGACAGTTGGTACAGATGACTTTATCAGCTTCAACTTTGTATAAATATTGATCAGAACTAAAGTGCAAGTTGAAATATTCATCGTCAGATTCGTCATAATCTTGTACGCTTTTATCAGCTTTAAAAAGAGTTCCGGCCGGTAAGTATAAATAGACATCCACACGTTGGTCGCGGAATTTATTTTTAAAATCAGTCAACCAATAATTGTCAAGAATGAGTTTGTTCCCCTCAAATTTATAGTTGTATTTGATATCATCAGCCGTTTTCTTAGCTTTTGAAAGCGTTGCTCCTTTGGCTTTTTTCTCAATTTGTACATACGGAACTTTTTCGTCTGTTTTTTCAATATGCAAGTTGACATTGCCTGAGTAAATCACTTTGGTATCAGTAGAATCTTCTGTAATTTGGAATCCGCGCGATTCATATTCGTCGTGATTTGAGAAATAATCGCTTGATTTAAACTTGATGTACAACGTATCTTGCGGTTGCAAAGCGATGCGCTCTTTTTTAACTTGACGACCGTCGATGGCAAACTCAGTAGCGTTTCTGATGCCGAGTGAAATCAATATGGCAATGGCAATAAGCCACAAAGCAAGCAAAGTATATTTACCAATATTTCCCATTGATTTCATGTTTGGCGCCAATAGTTTGAATCCGAGCAACAGCAAAAAGAAAAACGGAATACCGATGGCCAAGAAAATAATCAAGCCCAAAACCCAAACCGGATAGTCAGTAAAAACACCACGATCAACCAAATCTTGCCACGGAAAATCCATTGCGGCGCTGCTGCCAATGGTAAAGATGCCAATGAACAACATAATCAGTAAAGCCATGGATGAGATGATGAGCATGACACCAATAATTTTGGCGAAGATTTTTACGATGGTCATGAGCACATCGCTGGCGCTTCCGGTGAATTTATCTACTCCGTTTTTGACTTGGTTACCCATTTTGTCATAAGGCGCATTTTTGATTTTGTCAGAAACGGCTTCAAATTCTTCCTTTACTTTTTTTTCAATATTAGATATAGTAATGGGTTCTCCCTTCATCTCGAGTTTCTCAGAAGTAGTAACTGCTTCGGGCATCACAATCCAAAGAATGATATAGGCCAAGATTCCGGTTCCAAATCCGGCAATCACCATTACCACCAAGAAAATTCTGAGCCAAACGGCATCAATACCAAAATAATGACCCAATCCGGCAGCCACACCACCAATCATTCCAGTGTCTTTGTCGCGATACAGTTTTTTGTTGGCTCGGCCTTGAGCGTTGTTTGTGTAATAGGTATTTTGTTGGGTTGGTTCTCCGTCTGGTTCAATGCGATAATCTTCAGGTTGCCCCATAACCGCAATGATTTCATCGAGTTCTTTAAGGCTGATGACTTGCTTGTCGCTGCTGTGTTTTTCAGCTACCAATTCGGCAATACGCATTTCAATGTCTTTGATGATTTCGTCTTGTCCGTTTGAGTCAGATAAAGAGCGTTTGATGGCATCAAAATAACGACTGAGCTTTTGATATGCATCTTCATCAATGTGGAAGAACATACCGCCTAAGTTTATATTTACTGTTTTATTCATGACTTTTATTTTTGGTTTGTGATTATGTTCACGGCATCAGAAAGTTCAGTCCAAGTGCCGTTGAGTTCGTTTAAAAATGTTTTTCCTATTTCGGTGAGTCCGTAGTATTTACGCGGTGGCCCTGAGGTTGATTCTTCCCAACGATAGGTCAGTAATCCGTCGTTTTTGAGTCGGGTGAGCAACGGATACACCGTGCCTTCAACCACCAGCAGTTTTGCGTTTTTTAAGGTGTCGAGGATTTCTGAGGTATAAGCTTCTCTTTCTTTGAGTACTGAGAGAATGCAAAACTCAAGAACACCTTTGCGCATCTGGGCTTTTGTGTTTTCTATATTCATAATTCTTTACTTTTTAGGTTGGTGGTTCATTTTTTTGAACTTTTATTTTTCATTATAACCGATGAGTTGTTCGTGTTTCCATACCGAAGTTGTAAAGGCTTCTTCATTGAGTGAAACATCTACGGGCAAACCGCGGTAAGAAAGTTGCGCTTCTTCGGCAACAAAAGCATTTAATTTTTGAGGTGCTAATATATTGGTTTTAGAATATCCGTTGATTGATAAATCCATGCGGTCAGATTTGAAGTTTCCGGCTAAAAACAAACTGTTTCCGCTGGTGTTCACAGACATTTGATTGGCTTTTCCGCTGATGCTCGTTCGGGCATGTTTTTTTAAGTTTCCAACCACTGTTGGCGCATCAATACGACCGCTAAATGTGCTGCGGTCGGTAGCTGTTAGACGAACTTTTTCGGTAGCATTGATCATTCCTTTAAATTGAGCATTGTCGTTTAAATTAATTTTTAATTGATCTACAAACAAGGTTTCAATAACAGTAACCAAAGCTTGATGAGCTGCTTTGATTTCTTTCACTTCTGGATTGCTGACATATACTTTTACCGGCGTTTCTGATTCGCTGATGGTGTAGACTTGCAAGGTATTTTTGTTTACTTCAACCACGGTGTTTTTTAATAGTTCTGCATCAGCAGATTCAAAGGTTACTTTGGTTTGCGGATTTTGAACATACACCAGTTCAATATTTCCGTTGACATTGATTTTACTGAAATCAGAAATGTTTTTGACTTCGGTGTTTTGACCTTTTGCCAGCATTCCCAACAGGAATAACGTAAGCGTTGTAATGATTTTTAACATGATTCGTTTTTTGATTGATGATGATTAATGATTAATGATTGATGATGATTGAAACTCTGCTGTTTTATTTTAAAAAATGAATAGTCAATGGATATTTAAAGTCGTCGCCGTTGGCCGTTTTCACCGAAGCGTAAATGATTAAGAAAAACTCAGCAACCTGAAGCATAGCAAATACTAAAACCGCTACAATACCTACGGTTAACCATCCTGACACATCGCTAAAGTTGAAATCGGTCAGAGTGAAATCGCCGTCTTCAACACAAGCGTTAAAATGAGCGTGGTTAAAAAAAGTAACCAAAAAAATAGGCACGGCAATCAAAGCCAACACGCATGAATACATAAACATACTCAACTGAAAATTGATGGTTTGTTTGGCTTGTTGTTCGATATATTCAGATTTGTCTTTGTTAGCGCTCCAAATCACAATTGGAAAAATAAAGTTTCCAAACGGAATAAAATACTGAGTCAAAGTACTCAAGTTGATAAAAGCAGCTGTGTTATTTTGTTTTGTGGTTTCCATAATATTATAGAATGAATAGTAATTTCTTATGCAAATATATGTTCAAAAGACAATACCTTGTATCGCATAGTACTACAAATTAACAAAATATTAACAAATTAGAAATAGGTGAATGATGATACAAAAACACTATATTTACCAGTAAAACCAATGCTTATGGAGTTTTCTCCTTTCAGAATCAACAGTTTTTTATTTTTCAAATTGCCTTCAGCTTTCTGGTGTGGTGTGCGCTTAAAACAACTCGATGCCCAACAAGCTTTGGTGGTTGTTCGCCATCGCTGGATCAATCAAAATCCATTTAAATCCATGTATTTTGCCGTGCAAGCTATGGCCGCCGAATTATCTACGGGCGCTTTGGTCATGTACCATATTCAAAAAAGCGGTTACAATATATCTATGCTGGTCGCTTCAAATCAAAGTACGTTTACCAAAAAAGCTACCGGTCGTATACAATTTAAATGCGATGCTGGTCAACAAATTGCGCAAGCCATTGAACAAACCATCCAAACAGGTGAGGGCAGCACCGTGGTTTTACAATCCATCGGAACCAACCAACAAGGCGAACAAGTCTCAGTCATGCAATTTGAATGGACACTCAAAGTAAAATCTAACAAGCGTTAAAGCAAGCACAATTGTGACGTGTTTTTGGCTTTTACATTTTAATTTTGAAAACAAAAAATGAAAGTTCTACTCACAGGCGCCACAGGTTTAATAGGCTCAGCACTTACTGAACTTTTGCTGAGCAACGGGCATGAAGTTCATTATCTGACCACGCGAAGCAGTCAGCTCAAAAATCAACCGAATCTCAAAGGTTTTATCTGGAATCCGTCACAAGGAACTTACGATCGAAATGCCTTCATTGAGGTCGATGCCATTGTGCATTTGGCGGGTGCGTCTATTACTAAACCTTGGACCAAAAAGTATAAGTTTGAAATTCTCGAAAGCCGAATCAACGCAACCAATACCTTATATAAAGCCCTCAAAGAAGTTCCTCATCAAGTCACTCAATTCATTACAGCCTCGGGTATTGCTGTTTATCCCAACAGTTCTACTCAAATTTACACCGAAGATTTTGTGGGCGCAGCACCCGGATTTTTATCACATGTGGTCGAAAAATGGGAAGAAAGCGCCCAAAAATTCAAACAACTCAACTTACAAGTTTGCTGTATGCGCACCGGAGTGGTCTTGGCCAAAGATGCAGGCGCCTTACCGCAAATGCTCCAGCCAATCAAAATAGGTGTTGGTGCTGCCATTGGTTCGGGGCAACAACATATTTCCTGGATTCACCTCGATGATATAACTCGATTTTATCAGTCAGCGCTTGAACATAAATGGCAAGGTATTTACAATGCAGTAGCGCCCGAACCCGTGAGCAATGCTGTCTTAACGAGCAAAATAGCCGAACGACTAGACAAAAAAATCTGGTTGCCCAACATTCCGCAAAAAGTTATTGAAATACTTTTGGGTGAGCGCAGTATTTTAGTCACCGCAGATCAAATTGTCAAACCACAGCGCGCCCTTGACGCACATTTTCAGTATAAATTCCCTGATATTGACAGCGCACTCGGCAACTTAATACCATAAAAAAAGCCCCATTTTTCGGGGCTTTTTCACTATAAGTGGGTGAATTAATAATACTAAGCGCAGTGCTAACCTTCATTATTGAGAGTAACAAACTTAAAAAAAACGAAAACGTTATCGTCTTAAAAATCTATTAATTTTTCATTTTTAACATTTGGGCAGCTCTGCCCGCTTTTTGCTGCTATCTTTTGCTTTTTAAAGAACAAAGCAAAAGGATATTCGCTGCAATCGGGGCTGCACAGAAACAGCAGTTTTGCATAAAAATAACAACTAAAATCAATGACAATTTGGCATTATCAGTCAATTGGCAATACATTTGCAATGCGGGCGAAGCATTTTTCACCCAAAACTCAGAATAAAATAAACGCAAAATGACAACTGAAAACACCGAAAAAGAAATCATGAACGAAAATCCAGTGGCCGAAAACACCGAGTCAACAACAACTGAAACGGCTGTAGAACCCGCTGAAAGCCTAACGCCTGAGCAGAAACTCGAGGAAGAATTGGCACAAGAGAAAGACAAGTTTTTAAGACTTTTTGCTGAATTCGAAAATTACAAACGCCGTACAGCCAAAGAGCGTATTGATTTGTTTAAAACGGCCAATCAAGAAGTACTTCAGGCTTTATTGCCAGTCATTGATGACTTTGATCGCGCTTTAATTGAGATCAAAAAGACGGATAACGATGTTCTTTTACAAGGCGTTGCACTTATATATGACAAATTTACATCAACACTCAGCTCAAAAGGATTAGAAGTTGTGGCAGTACAAGCCGGCGATGCTTTTGATGCCGATTATGCCGAGGCTATTACGCAAATTCCGTCGCCATCGCCTGAACTCAAAGGCAAAATTGTTGATGTAATCGAAAAAGGATACAAACTCGGAGACAAAATTATCCGCTTTCCGAAAGTTGTGGTGGGTAATTAATTCAATCGCCCGCAAGGGATAATGTTTAAAAAGATGAAAAAAGATTTTTACGAAATATTAGGCGTTTCCAAAAATGCTTCTGAGGCCGAAATCAAAAAGGCTTACCGCAAAAAAGCCATTGAGTTCCATCCGGATAAAAACCCCGGAGACAAAGAAGCCGAAGAAAACTTCAAATTGGCGGCTGAAGCTTATGAAGTGCTCAGCGACAGTCAAAAACGCGCTCGATACGACCAATACGGTCACCAAGCTTTTGACGGAGCGGGTGGTTTTGGCGGTGGTCACCACATGAACATGGATGACATCTTCAGCCAATTTGGCGATATCTTTGGTGGTGCTTTTGGCGGATTTGGCGGATCATCCGGACAACGTCGCGTAGTTAAAGGCAGTAATTTGCGCATCAAAGTTAAACTCACTTTAGATGAAATTGCCAATGGTGTTGAGAAAAAAGTAAAAGTAAAACGCAAGGTTCAAGCGCCGGGTGTTAGTTATAAAACTTGCGCGACCTGTAACGGACAAGGTCAAGTAATGCGCGTAACCAATACTATTTTGGGGCGTATGCAAACTTCAACTACCTGTCCAACTTGTGGCGGTGCAGGCCAAATGATTGATAAAAAACCGGCCAACGCCGATGCACACGGAATGATCCTTGAAGACGAAACCGTATCCATCAAAATTCCGGCAGGTGTGGTTGATGGCATGCAACTCAAAGTTTCTAACAAAGGAAACGATGCTCCGGGCAACGGAATTCCGGGCGATTTAATCGTTGCTATAGAAGAAATCGAGCACGAATTTTTGAAAAGAGAAGGCGAAAACCTTCATTATGACCTATATATCAGTTTTTCTGAAGCTGCTTTGGGCGTCTCAAAAGACATCGATGCGGTGAGCGGAAAAGTCAGAATCAAGCTTGAAGAAGGCATACAATCCGGAAAAATTCTCCGCTTAAAAGGTAAGGGAATTCCAAGCTTAAACAGCTATGGCAGAGGAGATTTGCTCGTTCATGTGAATGTTTGGACACCCAAAGTACTCAACAAAGAACAACGCGAATTTTTTGAGAAAAATTTATCAAACGAACACTTCATTCCAAGCCCGGAAAAGTCTGATAAATCTTTTTTTGAAAAAGTTAAGGATATGTTTTCTTAGATTAAAAAATTATTATACTTTTGGAAAAATACTAGGCAACTAGTAATTTCTTTTTCATAGCAATTTTTCCCATCCTTATTGTCCAAATAAGGGTGGGTTTTTTTTTGTAACGAATCGTATTCAGAAATAACTAATTTCCTACTTTTACAAAAATCACTAACCACATGAGCAACATACTCGAGGTAGAAAAAGTGGTCAAGCAGTACGGCAATTATACAGCGCTTAACCACGTTTCACTTTCCATTCCGCAAGGAAGCATTTACGGACTTCTTGGTCCTAACGGAGCTGGTAAAACTTCTCTCATTCGCATCATCAATCAAATTACCTTGCCCGATAGCGGAAACGTTCTTTTTGACGGCGAAAAACTCCAGCCGCACCATGTGCAACACATTGGTTATTTGCCCGAAGAACGCGGCTTATACAAAACTATGAAAGTGGGCGAGCAGTGTTTGTATTTGGCACAACTCAAAGGATTGTCTAAAGCTGAGGCCACGGCCCAACTTAAATATTGGTTTGACAAGCTTGATATTCACGGTTGGTGGAACAAAAAAATTCAAGAGCTTTCTAAAGGAATGGCGCAAAAAATCCAGTTTGTGGTTTGTGTGTTGCACCGTCCGAAATTGCTCATTTTTGACGAACCGTTTTCGGGTTTTGATCCGGTAAATGCCAACATCATCAAAGACGAAATTCTTGAACTCAAGAAACAAGGTTCCACCATTATTTTCTCTACGCACCGAATGGAAAGCGTTGAAGAATTATGTGATCACATTGCGCTCATTCACAAATCAAACAAACTCATTGAAGGCAAACTCACCGATGTCAAAAAACAATACCGAACCAATAGTTTTGAAGTCGGAATCTTGACCGATAATGTCGAAGGTTTGATGTATGATATTACCCAAAAATTCACGGTCGGCTCAACCGATTTTAAATCGCTCAACGACGAACTCAAACTTCAGGTAGAACTCGGAAGCGCTCTGCCCAATGAACTTTTGAATTTGCTTACTCAGCGCGGGCAAGTCACACATTTTCTCGAGAAAATCCCGAGCGTGAATGATATTTTCATTCAAACGGTAAGTCAATAGATTGTAAGATTTTAAGACTGTAAGATTTTAAGATATTTTGAAATAGATATAAAAATATGAGTATACTTTCCCTCATCATCAAACGAGAATTCATTGCCAAAGTGCGCAACAAATCTTTCATCGTCATGACTTTTTTAAGTCCGTTGTTGTTTGTAGGCATTGGCGCTTTTGTTGGCTACTTGAGTTCGCTTAAAGCCGATGTCAAACAAATTGCCATTCACGATGAAACCGGTATTTTTGCGCCCGAATTCAAAAGCACCGACGAGTTTCATTACCTCGATTTATCCAAAGTCGATATGAAAATTCTCAAAGACAGCATTATGTCCGAAAGCTATGAAGGCTTGCTGTATATTCCCAAAACCGACAGTGTTCAAAAACTTCAAAAAAGCATTCAATATTTATCCAACGACAGTCCGAGCATTGCTTTTTTAAGCCAAACCGAAGACGTCATTGCTAAAAAAATAACCCAACTCAACTTTGAACGCGCAAAACTCGATACGTTAGCCATTCATCAGGCGCAGGCCGAAGTTGATATCAGCGTAGCCAAGGCATCGGGCGAAGAAAGCGTCAAAGGCCTCAACGAAATCAAAATTGCCATCGGTTGTGCGTTCGGATATCTCATCATGATGTTCATCATCATCTACGGAAACATGGTCATGCGCAGCGTGATCGAAGAAAAAACCAACCGCATCATTGAAATCATCATCTCATCGGTCAAACCTTTTCAGCTTATGATGGGTAAGATCATCGGCACTTCGCTCGCCGGGGTTTTACAGTTTTTCATTTGGGCCATCATCGGTCTGGGTCTGATGTTCGGAGCTTCGGCCTTTTTTGGGGTCAATGCTACGCCCGCCGCCGCACAAATGAATCCCGAAATGATGCATCAGGCACAAGCGCAACTATCTACCGCGCAGCTGTACATGCACGAACTTTGGAACCTTCCCATTGCCACCATCATCATCAGTTTTATCGTGTATTTTGTGGGCGGTTATTTCTTGTATAGCTCTTTTTATGCCGCTATTGGCGCTGCGGTGGATAGTGAAACCGACTCGCAACAATTTCTTTTGCCCATCATTATGCCGCTGGTTTTAGGCGTCTACATCGGAATTTTCACTGTCATCAATGATCCGCACGGAAACGTCGCCACTGTTTTCTCCATGGTGCCGCTCACATCGCCCATCGTCATGCTGATGCGTATTCCGTTTGGCGTGCCGTGGTGGCAAATTGCGCTGTCCATGCTTATTTTATTCGGCACCTTTTTGGGTGTGGTTTGGTTCGCCTCCAAAATTTACCGCGTCGGGATTCTCATGTATGGCAAGAAACCCACTTGGAAAGAACTCTACAAGTGGCTGAAATATTAGTTTGCTACGCTTATATTTTTTAGAAGCCGGGAACCTGCTATTCGTTGCAATCTTTTGTGTCGAACCCCGACACAAAAGGATTTCCACTACTATCAGGGCTAGGGTTTATAGTAATAATGAAAGATTTGTCTGAGATGAGGCATTTTAAAGATACCTCAAGTCCACCGGACTTGCTCCTCTTAATATCACCCGAGGCGGAGCCGAACTGAGCGAAGCTAAATATCAGGGCTAGAGCATGGAGTAAATTGAATTATTTCTTTTATTTTTATGTTCTTTCAGCTTCAAAGCTTTTATCTAAAATAAATCACAACCAAACTAAGCATCTCAGTCACTCAGCAACTCAGCAACTCAGGCACTCAAATTTTAATATTTGTCATATTCATCCAGCTTCACGACCTTTGTCTCGCATCAGCAAAATGCATCAAAAATACTAAACATTAATTGTTGCTCAGGCACTCAGCTGCTTAGCATCTCAGTAACTCAGAGAAATGTCCAAAATACTAGTCATTGAAGACGAAACTTCTATTCGTCGCGTACTTACCAAAATTCTTTCAGAAGAAAACAGCAGCTACGAAGTTGACGAAGCCGTTGATGGTTTAGCGGGCTACGAAAAAATCAAACAAACCGATTATGATTTGGTTTTGTGTGATATCAAAATGCCCAAAATGGACGGTGTTGAACTGCTTGAGGCCGTCAAGAAAATCAAACCCGAAATACCGATGGTCATGATATCCGGCCACGGCGATATGGAAACCGCCATTCAAGCCATGCGTTTGGGCGCGTTTGATTATATTTCAAAACCACCAGATTTAAACCGTTTGCTCAATACCGTGCGCAACGCTTTAGACAAAAAACAACTCGTGGTTGAGAACAAAATCCTCAAGAAAATTGTGCACAAGCAATACGAAATCATCGGAAACAGCGAACCCATCAACCACATCAAATTGATGATTGAAAAAGTCGCACCCACTGAAGCGCGCGTTCTGATTACCGGCCCAAACGGCACCGGAAAAGAACTCGTAGCGCATCAGTTGCACCAAAATAGCGAGCGTTCCGATTTTCCGCTGATTGAAGTGAACTGCGCCGCAATTCCGAGTGAGCTTATTGAAAGCGAATTGTTTGGGCATGTCAAAGGCGCTTTTACATCAGCCGTGAAAGACCGCGCCGGAAAATTTGAAGCAGCCCACGGCGGAACTTTATTTCTCGATGAAATCGGCGATATGAGTTTATCGGCCCAAGCCAAAGTATTGCGCGCCTTGCAAGAAAATATGATTACACGCGTGGGTGCCGAAAAAGACATCAAAGTTGATGTGCGCGTGGTAGCCGCTACCAACAAAGACCTCAAAAAAGAAATCGAAGCCGGCCGTTTTCGCGAAGATTTATATCATCGTTTGGCCGTGATTCTCATTCATGTGCCTTCGCTCAACGATCGTCGCGATGACATTCCGCTATTGATTGAACATTTTACCGAGAAAATAGCCTCAGAGCAAGGCAATGCGCCTAAAAAATTCTCTCAGCAAGCCATTCAACTTTTGCAAGAATACGATTGGACCGGCAACATCCGCGAATTGCGCAATGTAGTAGAACGCTTGATTATATTGGGCGGCAGCGAAATTTCAGAAACCGATGTCAAGCTATTTGCGAGTAAATAAAGACATCAAAAAAGTTTATAAAGTTTATAAAGTTTATAAAGTTTAAGAAGTTTAGGCGAATAAATCGTTTAACCAAATATCGACAACAGTCAACCATAATGAATCTAAAAAAAATAAATCCCAACTTGCAGCAAGCGCTCACTGAAGCCGGCTTGGTTGAAGCAAATGAACTACAACAACACACATTTTCAGCGATTAAAAGTGGAGCTGATGCTGTGATTCAATCGGCTCTGGGCAGCGGAAAAACAACCACCATTGTGCTCAACGTGATTCAAAAACTCGAAAAAGCACAAGGCGAAAGCACGCGCGCGCTGGTTTTGGTTTTGGGCAAAGAGCAGGTGTTAGAAACGGTTGAAATGTTTGCTCAATTGGGTAAATACACAGATTTGCGGGTGATTGGCGTGCATGAAAAAACCGATATGGATGAAGATAAAAATCAAATTTCAGCCGGAATGGACATTTTGGTGGGAACACCGACCAAAATCAACGCGATGTTTTCTTCGGCGGGATTCAATATGACCACCATTAAAATATTCGCGACTGATGATGCCGATGAAATAGTCAGGCTGCGTCAAGATTCATTTATTCAGCGTTTATCGATGAGTGTCGAGAAAATGCAGCGTCTTTTTTTCTGTAGTCAAATTACCGAAAAGCTAGAAATTTTGGCCGATAAAATCATGGTTGAACCTTTGTTTTTTGAAGACGAAGAATAATTAAAAAAGCGAATAAGTAGCAATAATACCAACACTGCTGTAATTGGCTTCCCATTGATTATAATTAGCTAAAATATTTCGCACTAAATTATACCTAAGTTCAATTGAGCCAATATTTTTGTAGTTATAACCCAAACCAACTGCATAGCCAGATGGAGCGCTAATTTCTAAGTCGTCAATTTTTGAGTCCTCGCGGTAAAAAACCATATTTCCAGCGGTAGTGAAATTTAAGTTGATCATTGCATCCAAGAAAATTTTAGAATTTGAATTCAAAAACATATAATGTCGCAATCCGATAGGTAACTCAATAAAACTGTAATCTGCTTCAAGTTCGTACTGAACAGTTGGATCAATACTCGAGATTAAATTGGCTTTTTCATAACTTTTCTGCACACTGTACTTCTGGTAGTTTGGATGTATAAATAAACTCCATTTATTTTTGTTGAAGGGCAATATATACTCGGCTTCAAAACCTATTGATGGTACTAACTTACCACTGATATCAGTGCCCAAATTTTTGTAATTATTGATATCGGCAATTGATAGCTTGGTCAAAAAAACTCCTAAGGCCGATTTGAGGTGAAATGAACCCTTCGTAGTTTTTTCAACTACTTTGATCACATCACCTTTACAAACATTGTATTGTTCGAAATGCTTTACTAAATCACTTTTTGAATATCCTATTTTATCAAAATAAGGCATATCCATACCGCAGTTTACTTGTGCAAATAATTGTCGTTTATACTGGCTGTTAGATTTAATTTGTTGGTTTTCAGTATCGATGTATTTTATCCAAACCAATTGTTGTACAGGCTCGTTTTTTAATTGAAAAAAGAATTTTTGCAAATTGGCTTTTTTGTATTGATATAAGGTAGCCGAACCTTCAGAAATTACCTTTAAAAATAAAGTTTCTTGGCTCCATTGAGGTTCTGATTCTGAGTTCAAAAAGTTTGAATCTGCAACCGTCTTTTCAATTTTAACCTCAAATCTTCTGTAGGTACTTACACCTTCGATACCAAATTCAAGAGCTTCAAAAAGTTGAATTTGTTGGCTTTGTGTTTCGTTTAAATTTGTTTTGAATTCAAAATCAGAGGGATTGTTTTTCCAATCTTGGTCTTTGATGTAGCCTTCTACACGTTGCTTGTTATTGTTGATATAATAACCTTTTTCAAATTTGATTTGAGCGTTTACAATCAATCCAAACAAAAGAACAAAAGCATAAGTAATATTTTTCATGGCTTAAAAATTAGTTTTTCAAATATAGTTTTTTCAGATTATCTGTGATGATAATCGTGGTTAATTTCAGTTATATTTGCCGCTTCAAAAACGCAGCATATTCTGATATGATTACAGTAAATGACATAGCCGTTGAATTTGGCGGCACCACTTTGTTTAGCGAGGTAACTTTTGCCATCAACGAAACCGATAAAATAGCGCTCATGGGTAAAAATGGCGCCGGAAAATCTACTTTGCTCAAAATTGTAGCCGGCCAAAACAAACCCACACGCGGAGCCGTTTCAGCGCCCAAAGAAGCTGTGATTGCTTATTTGCCGCAACATTTGCTCACCGCAGATGATTGTACCGTTATGGAAGAAACCTCAAAAGCATTTGCCGAGGTTTTTAAAATGAAGGCCGAAATTGACCAGATCAATGAACAACTCACCATTCGCACTGATTACGAAAGCGATGATTATATGAAACTCATTGAGCGCGTTTCTGAACTCAGCGAAAAGTACTATTCTATTGAAGAAGTTAACTATGAAGCCGAAGTAGAGAAGGTGCTCAAAGGTTTGGGTTTTGAGCGCGAAGATTTTAACCGATTGACTTCTGAGTTTTCCGGCGGATGGCGTATGCGTATTGAATTGGCCAAAATCTTGCTCAAAAAACCTGATTTGATTTTACTCGATGAGCCTACCAATCACCTCGATATGGACAGTATTCAATGGCTCGAAGATTTCTTGATCAATCAAGCCAAAGCTGTGATGGTGATTTCGCACGACCGCGCTTTTGTGGACAATATTACCAACCGAACCATTGAGGTAACCATGGGTCGTATTTATGATTACAAAGCCAAATATTCACATTATTTAGAGCTCAGAAAAGATCGTCGGGTGCATCAGCAAAAAGCCTATGATGAGCAACAAAAATTTATTGCCGATAACCAAGCTTTTATTGAGCGTTTCCGCGGAACTTTCTCAAAAACCGAACAAGTGCAATCGCGTGTGCGCATGTTAGAAAAACTCGTTTTGGTTGAGGTTGATGAGGTAGATACTTCGGCTTTGCGTTTGAAATTTCCGCCGTCACCGCGCAGCGGACAATATCCGGTTGTGGTGGAGCATTTGTCAAAAACGTATGGCGATCATGTGGTTTTTAAAGATGCCAACATGGTTATTGAACGCGGCCAGAAAGTAGCTTTTGTAGGTAAAAACGGCGAAGGAAAATCAACCATGATCAAAGCCATCATGAAAGAAATTGAGGTGGATGGCGGAAAACTTGAAATCGGACACAACGCTCAAATTGGTTATTTTGCGCAAAATCAAGCGGCATTGTTAGACGGTGAAATGACCGTTTTTGAAACCATTGATACCATTGCCGTGGGCGATATTCGCACACAAATCAAAAATTTACTCGGCGCTTTTATGTTTTCGGGCGATGATACAACCAAAAAAGTAAAAGTACTTTCGGGCGGCGAAAAAACGCGTTTGGCCATGATTAAATTGTTGCTCGAACCGGTCAATGTGCTCATTCTCGATGAGCCAACAAATCACTTAGACATGAAAACCAAAGACATCATCAAAGATGCTTTGCGCGATTTTGACGGAACGCTCATTTTGGTATCGCACGACCGTGATTTCTTAGACGGATTGGTTACCAAAGTTTTTGAATTCGGTCACAAACGCGTACGCGAACATTTTGAAGACATCAAAGGTTTTCTTGAGTTCAAAAAAATGGAAAATCTGCGCGAGATTGAGCAGTAATTAATCTAAAGTGAGTTTGTAAATTACAGATTCTGAAACTTCAGCGTCATTGTCTTCGCACAACAAGAATTCAATTTTATCGGCTGATTTTTGATACAAGCCAATACCTTCAAATTTTTGGCTTTTGGAGATTTCATGTGTGTATTCAACGGTGAAGGTTTTGAGATTGAGTTTGCCGATGAGGCTTCCGGCAATTTCACCGTCAAGATAGGCAGAATCAGTTCTTTCGGCGGCGGCCAAGAAATAAGCAGCATCATCTACCAAAACCGCATCGGTAAAAGTGGCTTGAACCTTTTGAATTTTGGGCAATTCAATGGCTTGAAACCGCAAAGGCTCAAAGTTTTGACTGCAAATAAAGATACCGTTTTGCTGGCTTTTGCTGTTGCCTCGCTGACAAAAATACCATTGCTCTTGGTAGAAAAAAGCACCTTCTAAATTGAGATCGTCTTCAGGAATTTGCGCCAATTGTGCCAACTCATAATACAAAGCTGAACGATTGTATGTATGGTACAAACCCGAATCTACAGCATACATAACTTGTTGATTTCGGTGCGCTTTGGAACCTGATCCGAACAAATGCAAGTCACCTTTGTGCTGTGTTAAGATTTCAAAATCGGGCTTTTGCTTTTTAGGCAGATTTTCTTCGGCTTTTGTGCCCAGCGCAATTTTGTCTAAAACTTGGTTTTGAAGGTCAAAGCGATACAAAAATTGACTGCTGTCTGAAATCAGAAACAAGCTGTTTTGGGTAAAGACGATTCCGGAGGCGGCGCGGAGCCCGGAAATTTGGCAAAATGGTTCTAGTGTCATAGCGAAAGATAATGCCCAGCCCGGATGGACGCGGCAGCCTTGCGGGTTGGGGTTCAACCTGCAAGCTACAGCAAACAGCCGGAATAGCTGCCTAAAATTAATATTTAAAATGAAGTTTCGAAAAGAAGTCGCTATTTTTGCGGCTCAAAAAATCAATCAGTGCATCTTAGTCAATATACCCGCGAATTTTCATCCAACATCAAACTGGCGTATCCGGTGGTACTCGGCATGCTTGGACATACGCTTATTGGAATTGTCGACAACATTATGGTGGGCAATTTAGGGCCGACCGAATTGGCAGCGGTTTCGTTGGGCAATAGCTTTATTTTTATCGGGATGTCGTTGGGGATTGGTTTCTCGACCGCTTTGACACCGCTGATTGCCGAGGCTGATGCTGAGCAAAACACCGATAAAATCAGAGCTACTTTTCATCAAGGTTTGTTTTTGTGTACGGTGCTCGGTCTCTTGCTTTTTGGGATGATTGAACTGGCCAAACCGCTCATGCGTTTGATGCATCAACCCGAAGCCGTGGTGACTATGGCCTCGCCTTATATTGATTGGGTGGCTTTTTCACTGATTCCGGTGATTATGTACCAGGGTTATAAGCAATTTGCCGACGGGCTTTCGCTCACTAAATACTCAATGTATGCGATTTTTTTGACCAACATTGTGCATGTGTTTTTTAATTATGTTCTGATTTATGGTTTTTGGATTTTTCCGAAAATGGGCGTGGTAGGAGCCGCGCTCGGAACGGTTATTTCACGCGTGATGATGGTGGTTTTTATGCATTTTTTAATGAAGTACAACCAGCAACTCAAAGTGTATTTTGCCGAGTTTAGTTGGCTTAGAATTCAGCGTTCGGGCATGCGCAAAATCATCTCGCTCGGATTGCCGTCGGCCTTGCAAATGTTGTTTGAAGTGACTTTGTTTACGGCTGCTATTTGGCTTTCGGGTTCGATTGGCAAAACCAGTCAGGCGGCCAACCAAATTGCGCTGACCTTGGCCACAACGACTTTTATGTTTGCCATGGGACTCAATGTGACGGCCATGATTCGCGTGGGCAATCAGAAAGGTTTGGGCGATTATAAAAACTTGATTGTGGTGGCGCGTTCTATTTTTTTGCTGACCATTATTCTGGAAACTATTTTTGCCGCATTGTTCTTGCTTTTGCACAATTTTTTACCGCATTTGTTTTTGAATATGGAAGAAATGGCTTTGCTGGCTGACAACACTGAAGTTATTTCAATAGCGGCTCAGTTGCTTATTGTGGCCGCTTTTTTTCAGATTTCAGACGGAATGCAAGTGGTGGTTTTGGGCGCGCTGCGCGGATTGCAAGACGTGAAGGTTCCGATGTATATTACCTTTGTGGCTTATTGGGTGGTGGGCTTTCCGATTTCAATTTACTTAGGCATTTACACCGAACTGAAAGCCACCGGAATTTGGATTGGTTTATTATCAGGCCTTACGGTTGCTGCTTTATTTTTGTATCTTCGATTTGATAAACTCACACGTGCTTTGCGCGATCAAAACGCATCTTAAACCATAGGCTTTGGCCTTCATTACTTTATAAAACATGGAATTACCTAAATTTTTACTCGGTGACAATACTGATTTTCCGGATGATA
This sequence comes from Flavobacterium sp. CYK-55, assembly GCF_018413465.1. Classification (GTDB taxonomy): domain Bacteria; phylum Bacteroidota; class Bacteroidia; order Flavobacteriales; family Flavobacteriaceae; genus Flavobacterium. The sequence goes on along the minus strand of NZ_JAHCDK010000002.1, from coordinate 143,738 downwards.
TTTTTATCATTCACCTTGATTATCCTCGTTTTATCATCAATTTAAAAGATGATGAAGTTGAGTTTTTAGAAGAAGCCGAAGATTTAGACGAGGCTGAACTCAACGCCGAAATGGAAGGCCTCATCGAGCAAGCCAATGCTTTTTACGATCGCGAAGTAGCGCGGTATGAGGATTAAATTTTAAAATATTTATCCAACAAACTCTGAGCGGCTACAAACGGCGATAACTTACCGGTTTGTACCGCTTCTTTATTTTGGTCCAACAGTTTTTTGATTTCAGGATTTTCAAAAAAGTGATTCTTGAGTTGTTCCTGAATGGTTTCGAGCATCCAATATTGATTTTGTTTGCTGCGCTTTTCAGTAAAACTCTTGTTGGTTTGCGTGTGATGTACAAATTTTTGAATTGTCTCCCAGGTTTCGGCAATGCCTTCTCCGGTTAGAGCGCTACAGGTTTGCACGCTGGGTTGCCAGCCCGAGGCTTGCGCCGGAAACAAATGCAAAGCGCGCGCAAATTCGGTTTTGGCCAAACGCGCTTTTTTGATGTTGTCGCCATCGGCTTTATTAATCACAATCGCATCGGCCATTTCCATAATACCGCGTTTAATGCCTTGAAGTTCATCGCCGGCTCCGGCAATTTTGAGCAACAAGAAAAAATCAACCATGCTGTGCACCGCCGTTTCGCTTTGCCCAACACCCACGGTTTCAATAATAATCGTATCAAATCCGGCGGCTTCACACAAAGTAATGGTTTCACGGGTTTTGCGGGCTACACCGCCCAAAGTATCACCTGAAGCCGAAGGTCTGATGTATGCTTTCGGATTTTTCACCAGTGATTCCATACGCGTTTTATCGCCCAGAATACTGCCGTGTGAAATAGAACTGCTCGGATCAACCGCCAACACAGCTACTTTTTTTCCTTGCTCGGTGAGGTAATTCCCGAAGGCTTCAATAAAAGTGCTTTTGCCCACGCCCGGAACACCGGTAATTCCTATCCGAAGTGATTTCTCAGCATAGGGCAAACAAGCCGCAATGATTTGGTTGGCTCGTTCTAAATGATCAGGTTGTGTGCTCTCAACCATCGTAATGGCACGGCTCAACGCGCTGATTTCACCTTTCAAAATGCCCTGAATGAGTTCCTCGGCTGAGGGTTGTTTTTTTCTAAACGTACGAATATTGTGCACTGCCTGCGGACTGATGATTTCCGGTGGCGAAATGCCGTCTTTTTCGTGTAATGCCGAAGCTTTGTGCGGTTGTTTTTCCAAACGATGCGTCTTTGAGGTAAAAGTAGCAAAAAATCCGGGTCATCTCAAGCATGAAAACGCCGATTTTTTTAGGATAGCTTTTGCATTTACCGGCTTGTTATTATCGATTTTTGCCGTTCCTTTGCAAAAAAATTACTACCGACATGGATAGTATCATCATGTTGTTCTTGTGTTTGGCTTTGGGTGTTGGTTTGCAATATGTCAAATCGTTCCCTAAAAATCCGCACCTCACGCTCAATCAGTTTGTCATTCACGTTTCATTGCCCGCATTGGCGCTGTTTTACATCCCAAAAATCAAACTAAGCCCTGAATTGTTGTATCCGCTCGGCATTGCTTGGGTGGGTTATTTGTTTTCATTCGTTTTCTTTTACAGCATTGGCAAAAGAATGGGTTGGTCTAACAAACTCATCGGTTGCTTGACCATTACGGCCGGTTTGGGCAACACTTCGTTTGTAGGTTTTCCGGTCATTCAGGCTTTGTATGGCGAAGAAGGTCTCAAAACTGCCATCGTGGTTGATCAACCCGGATCATTCGTAGTCATGGCTACTTTGGGTGTCATCACCGCTTCATTGTTTTCAAAAGGCAAGGCCGAACCCAAAGTAATCGCTCAAAAAATATTGCTTTTTCCGCCGTTTGTGGCCTTTTTAACGGCTTGTACGCTCAATGCTTTGGGGTACGATTTTATCCCGGATCTACAATCAGTTTTTCAAAAACTCGGCAACACCGTTACGCCCATTGCGCTTTTATCGGTTGGCTTACAACTCAAAATTGATCGCAACAGTCAGCATTGGCAGTTTTTGCGTTTTGGTTTGTTTTTTAAACTCATCCTGACGCCTTTGCTGTTTTTTGTTTTGTATAAAGTGATCCTAAAAGCCGAAGGTTTAGCGGTAGATGTTTCTATCATGGAAGCCGCCATGGCACCGATGATTACCGGAACCATTCTCTCATCTTCCTACGGACTCAAACCCAAATTGAGCAATATGATGGTAGGCGTGGGCATTCCGCTTTCATTGTTGACTTTGCCCATTTGGTATTATATCCTCAATTGGTTTTAATCGATGAAATCCCGAACCGAACCCATCCATCCGCCGATTCAAAAAACCGCTTATTCGATTTTGTTTTCGATCAGTTTTGCGCATTTGCTCAACGATTTAATTCAGTCGATTATTCCGTCGGTATATCCGATTCTCAAAGAAAATTACCATTTGAGTTTCTCACAAATCGGGCTCATTACGTTTGCTTTTCAGCTCACCGCATCGCTGTTTCAGCCGTTTGTAGGTTATTATACTGATAAATATCCCAAGCCTTTTTCGCAAATCTACGGCATGTTCTTTTCATTGCTCGGTATTGTGGTTTTGTCGATTGCCAACAGTTTTTACTGGATATTGCTTTCGGTTTGCCTCATCGGAACCGGTTCGGCCATTTTTCACCCTGAATCTGCGCGCATTTCTAATATGGCCTCAGGCGGAAAACGCGGTTTGGCCCAATCGATTTTTCAAGTCGGCGGCAATTTCGGAACCGCACTCGGACCGCTTTTGGTAGCGCTCATCGTGGTGCCCAACAGCCAAAAATACATTCTTTGGTTTGTGTTGGCCGCTACCATTGCGCTCGGCATCATCAGCAAAATTGCGTTTTGGTACCGCGATCATTTGCTCATGCGCACCGCCAAAAGTGCCCTGGTTTTTCAGCCGCATCATTTATCCCAAAAGGTAGTCAACCGCAGCATTGCCATTTTGCTCATCGTCATTTTTTCAAAGTTTTTCTATTCGGCTTGTTTGTCAACTTATTACACTTTTTACTTGATCGATAAATTCCATCTCAGCATCAAGCAAGCCCAGTTTCACATGTTTATCTATCTGATTGCCTATGCCATCGGAACCATTTTGGGCGGTCCGCTCGGCGATAAATTCGGGCGCAAATACGTGATTTGGTTTTCGGTTTTTGGAGCCACGCCTTTTGCTTTACTGCTTCCGTATGTCAATCTGTTCTGGACCGATGTGCTCATGGTGGTCATCGGCATCATCATCTCATCGGCCTTTCCGGCTATTTTGGTGTATGCGCAAGAATTGATTCCCAAAAAACTCGGTATGATTTCGGGGCTTTTCTACGGATTTGCCTTTGGAATGGGCGCTTTAGGCTCGGCACTCATTGGTTTGCTGGCCGATCACACCTCGGTGCAATACGTCTATTTTGTTTGCTCCTTCTTGCCAATCATTGGGGTGATTTGCTATTTCTTACCGAATCTAAAAAAGTAATTTTTTACCGTTATTTGGGCGTGCCCCTGCGGGTCGGGCTGTTCGCTCATAGTCCTCGCCGCTGCGCGTCTGCGGGCTAACCGCTGCCATCCCTCACGCGTGCTGCTACAATTCAAACATTTGTCAAAAATGAAACTTTAAAGATACCTCAAGTCCACCGGACTTGCTCCTCTTAATATCAAATCTCACGCGTGCTGCTACAATTCAAACATTTGTCAAAAATGAAACTTTAAAGATACCTCAAGTCCACCGGACTTGCTCCTCTTAATATCAAATCTCACGCAACTCCTGCAACCGAGAATCCACAACGCACAACCGTCAACATCCACTTGCGCAACAATACACAATACACTACTTTTACGCATCAATTTACTTGGGCATGAACGCACTTACTCCCGAAATTTTACAACAATTAGCAGCCGTTGTAGGCAACGCATTTCTTTTTTCTGATTTGGAAACCCGTCAAAAATACGGACACGACCAAACCGAAGATTTGATGTTTCCGCCGGCGGTGGTCATCAAGCCTGGCAATGCACAAGAAATTTCGCAAGTGCTCAAAATAGCCAACCAATTCAAAATTCCCGTTACTGCTATTGGGGCACAAACCGGTTTGAGCGGCGGTGCTTTATCGGTGCATCAAGGCATTGGTTTGAGCATGGAGCGCTTGAATAAAATCCTCGAAATTGACGAGCAAAATCTGCAAGTAACCGTTGAACCAGCCGTGATTACACAAGTGCTGCGCGAGGCTGTGGCCGAAAAAGGTTTGTTTTATCCGCCCGATCCGAGCAGTCAAGGCAGTTGTTGGATTGGCGGTAATGTGGCCGAAAATGCCGGAGGCGCGCGCGCGGTTAAATACGGAGTTACCAAAGATTATGTGCTCAACCTTGAAGTGGTTTTGGCCAGTGGCGAAATCATTTGGACCGGCGCTCATACACTCAAAAATTCTACCGGATATAACCTCACGCAACTCATGGTGGGCAGCGAAGGAACCTTAGGTGTCATTACGAAGATTGTGATGAAACTGTTGCCTGCCACCAGCCACAACGTTTTGATGCTCGTGCCTTTTTTTAAAGCCGAACAAGGCTGTGAAGCGGTTTCAGCGATTTTCCGTGCGGGTGTTACACCGAGCGCTTTGGAATTTATGGAACGCGACGCCATTGACTGGACGCTGCAATTTGTTGAAGGGTTAAACGTGCAGGTCCAAAAAGATATTCAGGCGCATTTACTCATTGAAGTTGATGGTAATTATCCGGACATTCTTTTTCAGGAAGCCGAAAAAATCATGACCGTCGTTGAAAATTTTGAAATCGATGAAGTGCTGTTTGCTGATACCGAAGACCAGAAAAACGCACTCTGGAAAATGCGTCGCTCGGTAGCCGAAGCCGTCAAAGCCAATTCCATTTATAAGGAAGAAGATACAGTGGTTCCGCGGTATGAACTGGCCAAATTGCTTTCGGGTATCAAACAAATAGGCAAGAAGTACGGTTTTCAATCAGTTTGTTACGGACATGCCGGCGATGGAAATTTGCACGTAAACATCATCAAGGGTAATTTAAGCGATGAACAATGGAACACCGAAGTAACCAAAGGAATCCGCGAGATTTTTGAACTTACGGTATCGCTCAACGGAACCCTTTCGGGCGAACACGGCATTGGTTATGTACAAAAAAACTATATGGATATTGCCTTTAATGCAACGCAATTGCAACTCATGAAAGGCATTAAAGATATTTTTGATCCGAACGGAATTCTCAATCCGGGCAAAATATTTCCGGATAAAATGTAATTATAACCCCAGTTTTTTTCGGTCTTCGGCTGAAAAAGTTTGACTCAAAACTTCGCGCTGCGCCGGATCATCCCAATTGAAAAACTTCCACTGGTTTTGTGTGGTTTCATCAAAAACGGCAATCAATTTTGAATTTTTACGCACATTAAAACTGTTGCGTTTGGGCTCAAAAGTGACATCGTTGGTTAGATTGGCTTTTTTGAGTTTTTCTGCTTCAGTAGTGGCGCTCGCAGCAGTGAGTTTTTTTTCAAAAAAGTAGCGCTCCGGATTTTTATAACTAATCACACAAAGACTTTTTCCGCTGATTTTTTGAATGGTTCCAAAAACAAAAATGGGTTTGACCAGCTGAAGCCTTTTTCGAAAATCATCATTTTGATAATCATGATCGAGCTTGTCGGTAAACAAAATATTTCCGCCTAATTGCTCGATGATTTTTGGGTAACTCAAAGCAGCAACGGCCTCAAAATCCATGTTGTAATAGGCGTCGTAAATTTTTTGCGCAGCCGTTTTGAGCTCGGCTGAATTTTGCGCCCAACCCAACTGAGTCAACACAATAAAAAGAAGTATACATATTTTTTTCATAGCCTTAGGTTTGTTTCAAAAATAAAAAAATCCCCGATGCTGAAACCATCGAGGATTTATTATTTACAGAGTTTTATTTTGAATCAATGTTTCAGTTTATACGAAGCCCTAGCCCTGATGGCAGCGGCATCCTTTTTAAACTTGAAAAGGTTTAAAAAGATAGAGCGTACAGCAGGTTCCCGGCTTCAAAAACCTATTTATTCATTGACAATCACCCATTCGCCTGAACCAATCATGCTTTCGGCTTTTTTGTATTTCATGGTTTCGGTTTTGCCGCTCATGATGTGTTTGATGGTCACATTGTCGTTGCGGTTGATTTTGGGCATTTCGCGTACAACGGTTTCAACCACTTGTCTTGTTTGGGTTTGCCCGGCTTCGCGATTTTGTTGCGCCAACTCATCACTGTTCGGAACTTCGTCTTTGCTGGTGGTGTAGTTTTCTTTGACTTTTACCTCGCGGGCTTCTTGAATGGCCGGCGCATTTTGTTGTGGTAAATCACCTTTGAACAAGAATGAAATCACTTCTTTGTTGACGCCATTGATCATGGAACTGAACAAATTATACGCTTCAAATTTGTAAATCAAGAGCGGATCTTTTTGTTCGTGTACCGCTAATTGAACCGATTGTTTGAGTTCGTCCATTTTGCGGAGGTGTTTTTTCCAAGCCTCGTCAATAATAGCCAAAGTGATGTTTTTCTCAAAGTCAGTTACCAACTGTTTTCCTTGTGTTTCGTAGGCTCTTTTGAGGTCGGTGATGACATTGAGCGATTTGATTCCATCAGTAAACGGTATGATGATGCGCTCAAAATGATTGTTCGGATCTTCATACACATTCTTGATTACCGGCAAGGCTTCACGCGCGCTTCTTTCGGTTTTTTCGGTGTAGAAATCCATCGCGGCTTTGTAGATTTTTTGGGCGAGTTCCATTGCTGATAAACGCTCGAACTCGCTTTCGCTGACCGGTGAAGTAATCGAGAAGTAACGAATGAGTTCAAACTCAAAGTTTTTGAAATCATTCATGGCTTTGTTGCTCTCGGCAATCACTTCGCCTGTGTCGTAAATCATGTTGGCGATGTCTACTTTGAGACGTTCGCCTTCAAGCGCATGTCGACGACGTTTGTATACAACCTCGCGTTGTGAGTTCATCACATCATCATATTCTAAGAGACGTTTACGTACGCCAAAGTTGTTTTCTTCTACTTTTTTCTGAGCGCGCTCAATAGATTTGGTCATCATCGAGTGTTGAATCACTTCTCCTTCTTTGAGGCCCATTTTATCCATGAGTTTGGCCACTCTTTCAGAGCCGAACAAACGCATTAAGTTATCTTCTAACGAAACGTAAAATTGTGAACTTCCCACATCACCTTGACGTCCGGCACGACCGCGCAACTGACGATCCACACGACGAGAATCGTGTCTTTCGGTTCCGATAATAGCCAAACCTCCGGCTTGTTTTACCTCGGGCGTTAATTTGATATCGGTACCACGACCGGCCATGTTGGTTGCAATGGTTACAACGCCTGGTTTTCCGGCTTCGGCTACAATGTCTGCTTCTTTTTTGTGCAATTTTGCGTTGAGTACGTTGTGATGAACGTTGCGCATTTTGAGCATACGGCTGAGTAATTCTGAAATCTCAACTGATGTTGTACCAATCAATACCGGACGACCCGCTTGCGAAAGTTGGGTAACATCTTCAATGACTGCATTGAATTTTTCACGCGTGGTTTTGTAAATCAAATCTTCTTTGTCTTTACGAGCCATTGGTCGATTGGTTGGAATTTCAACTACATCGAGTTTGTAAATTTCCCAGAATTCGCCGGCTTCAGTTACTGCAGTTCCGGTCATACCCGCCAATTTGTTGTACATTCTGAAGTAATTCTGCAAAGTAATCGTAGCAAAAGTTTGGGTGGCCGCTTCGATTTTTACATTCTCTTTGGCTTCAATGGCTTGGTGCAATCCGTCTGAATAACGACGACCGTCCATGATACGTCCGGTTTGTTCGTCAACAATGAGGATTTTGTTGTCCATAATGACGTATTCAACATCTTTTTCAAACAACGCATAAGCTTTGAGCAATTGCGTTAAAGTATGAATACGCTCGCTTTTGATGGAGAAATCTTGAAAAAGTTTTTCTTTTTCTTCGGCTTCTTTGTCTTTTTCGAGATTTTGTTTCTCTATACGGACGATTTCAGTTCCGATATCCGGCAACAAGAAGAAATTTTCGTCGGTATCTGATGACAAGAATTTGATTCCGTTGTCGGTAAGTTCAACTTGGTTGTTTTTTTCTTCAATCACGAAATACAAAGCTTCGTCTACTTTTGGCATATCGCGGTTGTTGTCTTGCATGTATTGATTTTCAGTTTTTTGCAAGAGTTGTTTGATGCCTTCCTCGCTGAGGAATTTAATCAATGCTTTGTTTTTTGGAAGCGCACGATAAGCACGCAATAAGTTGAATCCGCCGTCTTTGGTGTTGCCTTCTTTGATCAGACGTTTGGCTTCAATCAAGAAATTATTGGCTACTTGGCGTTGCATGTTGACCAAGTTTTCAATTTTGGGTTTGAGCTCGTTAAACTCGTGACGGTCGCCTTGCGGAACCGGACCAGAAATAATGAGCGGTGTTCGCGCATCGTCAATAAGTACCGAATCGACTTCATCTACAATGGCAAAATTGTGTTTGCGTTGCACCAAATCAGCCGGTGTATGCGCCATGTTATCACGCAAGTAATCAAAGCCGAACTCATTGTTGGTTCCGTAGGTAATATCAGCGTTGTAGGCTTTTTTGCGCTCTTCTGAGTTGGGTTGATAATTGTCAATACATTCAACCGTCAATCCGTGGAACTCAAACAAAGGCGCTTTCCAGGCGCTGTCACGTTTGGCCAAATAGTCATTCACAGTTACTAGGTGAACTCCGTTTCCGGTGAGCGCATTTAAGTAGAGTGGAAGCGTGGCCACGAGGGTTTTACCTTCACCGGTTTGCATCTCAGAAATTTTACCGCTGTGCAAAACCATACCACCAATGAGCTGAACATCGTAGTGAATCATATCCCAAGTGACGTCTTTTCCGGCTGCGCTCCAAGTGTTGGCCCAAGTTGATTGTTCACCATTTAGTGTGATGTACGGTTTGGTAGCCGACAATTCGCGATCAAGCGCTGTAGCGGTTACGGTTATGCTGCTGTTTTCTTTAAAACGACGTGCGGTTTCTTTGACCACAGCAAAAGCTTCGGGAAGTATTTCGTTGAGTGTTTTTTCAGAAATCTCGTAGGCTTCTTTTTCGAGTGCATCAATGCTGGCGTAAATATCTTCGCGGGCATCAATATCATCAATGCTTTCAACTTCTTGCAAAAGCGCTTGAATTTTGTTGTCTTTTTCAGAACGCGCTTGTTTGATTTTGGCTTTGAATTCGGTGGTTTTGGCTCTTAATTCATCGTGTGACAAACCAGCTAGTGTGGCTTCAAAAGCTTTGATTTTGGCAATGTTACCTTGTAAAGCTTTGATGTCTTTTTCTGATTTATCGCCTACAAAAACTTTAAGGATATTATTTAAAAAACTCATAATAAGTATGTGATTTCTGATTTATATAAGGTGCGCAAATTTAAACAAAAAAAAAGCCTCATGAGAGACTTTTCTGTGGGTTTTATTATTTTTTTAATATTCATCCTCGTTCCAAAGATAGTCTTCGTCCGTCGGATAATCGGGCCAAATTTCTTCCATTGATTCGTATATTTCGCCTTCGTCTTCTATGGATTGAAGATTTTCAACCACTTCTAACGGAGCACCGGCTCTAATCGCATAATCAATCAACTCGTCTTTGGTCGCAGGCCATGGTGCATCACTTAAATACGATGCTAATTCTAAGGTCCAGTACATCTTCTTACGATTTTTAGTTTGATGCAAAAATAATTTTTTTACTTAAAAAGTCAAGTAAATTCTCGTTTATTTTAAAAAAAGATAAGAACATCTCCAAAGCCTTGTTATTTCTGGCTTGAGGCGTAGATTTTCGTTCAAGTTTATTTGCGCGGAATCCATTTAACCTCGTCGGCTTTGAGGTCAAAGGCCAACTTTCGTGCCAGTACAAAAAGATAGTCAGAAAGTCGGTTTAAGTACTTTAAAGCGATGGGCGCTACGGGCTCGTCATGACTTAAATGTACTGATAAACGCTCGGCTCGGCGGCATACACAGCGCGCAATATGACAATATGACACGGTGGTGTGTCCGCCGGGCAGCACAAAGTGTGTCATGGGCGGCAAATGACTTTCCATGGTGTCGATTTCGTTTTCGAGCAATTCAATATCTGATTCTTCGATGCCGAGTTTTTGCAAACGCGGTTGACCGTTTTTGAGGGTTTCTTTTTCGGGCGGTGTGGCCAAAATAGCGCCGATGGTAAAAAGTCGGTCTTGAATTTCAATCAGCATGTTTTTGTAGTGCGCATCGATTTGCTGATCGCGGATGAGCCCGATGTATGAGTTGAGTTCATCGACAGTACCGTAGCTTTCGATGCGTATATGATCTTTGGTTACGCGGTCTCCGCCAAAAAGAGCGGTGGTTCCGGCATCACCGGTTTTGGTGTATACTTTCATGGTAAACATTTTATGGCTTCAAAGATATTGGATAAAAGTTTAGAAAGTTTAAAGAGTTTAAGAAGTTTAGAAGGTTTAGTCGAAACATTCAGTGATACGAATCATTTCATTTCCAAATTTTCAAATTCTCTTTTGTTATAAAGCGCAGCGGTCTATAGGCGCAGCCGTGTCTGTAGCGCAGCGTGTCTCTATTGCGTGAGATTTGATATTAAGAGGAGCAAGTCCGGTGGACTTCAGATTTGATATTAAGAGGAGCAAGTCCAGTGGACTTGAGGTATCTTTTTAAAGTTTCATTTTTGACAAATGTTTGAAGTATAGTCGTGTGCGTGAGGGATGGCAGCGGTTAGCCCGCAGACGCGCAGCGGCGAGGACTATGAGCGAACAGCCCGACCCGTAGGGGCACGCCCAAATGAAAAGATCAATGTTAAATGTTGAATTTTGAATGTGGAAAAACCTCAATCAATAAAAAAAAATTATTTGTGTTGTTTTTTTGGAAATTTGAAAAAGCATAAATGATGATGTAATAGAACCTCATACAACATTTATTCCGCTGCGCTCCATACAATTCGGCTGCGCCTCGGGTTAACATACAAAATACAACATAATCTATTTAGTAGTGTCGCTCTCAATCATACCGTCGCGCAAACGAATCACGCGGTTGGCATAGGCGGCAATTTCTTCTTCGTGGGTAACCAAAATCACGGTGTTGCCTTGGGCGTGGATCTCGCCAAACAGTTTCATAATTTCTACAGAGGTTTTGCTGTCAAGGTTTCCGGTAGGTTCATCGGCCAGAATAATCGAAGGTTTGTTCACCAGCGCGCGCGCAATAGCCACTCTTTGACGTTGTCCGCCCGAAAGTTGGTTGGGTTGGTGGTCCATGCGATCGGCCAGATTTACTTGTGTGAGCACTTGGGCAGCACGCTCAGAACGTTCGGTTTTTGAATAACCCGCATAAATCATCGGGAGCGCCACGTTGTTGAGTGCTGTGGTGCGCGGTAAAAGGTTGAACGTCTGAAAAACAAAACCGATTTCTTTGTTGCGAATATCTGCCAGTTCGTCGTCGTGCATTTGGCTGACGTCTTTATTGTTGAGGATATAGCTGCCAGAAGTTGGTGTATCAAGACAGCCCAAAATATTCATCAAGGTTGATTTGCCCGAGCCCGACGGACCCATGAGCGCTACGTATTCGCCTTTGTTGATTTCAAGATCAATGCCTTTGAGCACGTAAACGGTTTCGTGCCCGAGTTCGAAGTTGCGGACAATTTGACGGATCTTGATGAGCGGATTTGCCATGATAAAAATTTGATGCTAAAATTAATAAATTCGGCTAGTTATGCAAAGCAATATGCAACCATTGCCCAAAGTGATAACCACTTTTGATTAAATAAATGGCGCCCAAAACAACAACAAGCGGAATAAGTATTTTGACCCATTTATTTTCTGAAGAAGATGGCGATTTCATGAGCTGATTTTTTAGTTTCGGTCATTAGTAGTTGGGCAATCTTAAATGTTACGTTATACCCGAATCACAAAATGTTCTTTGGGTTGTTCGCGTCTAAAAAACACAATGCCCCACGCAAAAGTGTCTATGCTCACAGTTACCTGCGAATGATTTTTGATCACTTGCCAAGCTTCTTCCATATCGGCCGACCAATGAATATCGTCAAAAATCCAAACCGAATCATTGTGCGCTGTGGGCAAAAGCCAATCAAAATACTGTAAAGTGGCTTGTTTAGAGTGGTTGCCGTCAAAATAGACCAAGTCAAATCGAGTAGGTAAGACATGGTTCTGAGGTTTCAAAAAAGTTTCAAATTCGCCCACGCGGAGTTCAATATGGGGCAAACCAAAATCAGAAAAATTTTGTTGTGCCACCGCTGCCGTTTGCGGACAACCTTCGAGCGTGGTGATTTTGGCTTTCGGGTTTCCTAAACCAAGCGCCGAGGTGGCCAATCCGAGCGAAGTTCCGATTTCTAAAATGTTTTCAGCCGCAAAATAGCGCGCCATTCTGAGTAATAATTCTGCGCGTTTTTGCGTGATGCCTGCATTTTGAGCAATGGCGCTTATCTTGCGCTGGTTCGAGTTAAACACGCGAGAGCCGGCGCCAAAATCAGTTACTTCAATGGTTTTGTGGTTGTTGCGCAATGCCTTTCTAAACTGTTTTAAAACCGCATATTCGGGTTTGCTTTTGGAATCGTAAAAACAGCGCGTTACCAAACCAAACACAAACGGCGAATGCACGGCATGTTCGTTTTTAGATTGCCACAAAAACCGAAAATAAGCTTTGATTGGATACCACATTTTTTCTATGTTCAATATTCTATGCTAACCCGAGGCGCAGCCGAATTGTATGGAGCGCAGCGGAATAAATGTTGTATGATATGTGTTGTGATTCATAAAGTTTGTCGGCATTCAACATGCAACATACAAAATACAACATGATTTTATGGCGCTTCCCTGCGGGTCAGGCTGTTCGCTCATAGTCCTCGCCGCTGCGCGTCTGCGGGCTAACCGCTGCCATCCTTAGCGCTCGTTGTTGCTTAAAATTTAAGTTTCCATTTTGGCACTAAGTTGAAACCAACGCTCTTCTTTAAGCTCGAGTTGCTCAATAATCTTCTGTAATTCAACCGCTTTGTCTTGAATTTGTTCCGGCGCAATCGTACCATCGGCAAACTGCGCTTCCATTTGTTTTTTGTTGTATTCTAAATCTTTGAGCTCGCGTTCAATTTTCTGAAATTCTTTTTGTTCGGCAAAGGTCAAACCTTGCTTGATTTGTTTTTCTTTCCAGTTGTTTTTCTCTTTTGTAGCTTCATTTTTTTCGGGTTCGGTGCTGTCTTCATAAATTCTAAAATCAGAATAATTTCCCGGAAAATCTTCTACTTCGCCATCGCCTCTAAACACAAATAAATGATCAACAATTTTGTCCATAAAATAACGGTCATGCGAAACCACAAGCAAACAGCCCGGATAATCAAGCAAGAAATTCTCGAGTACGTTGAGCGTGATAATATCTAAATCATTGGTGGGCTCATCCAGGATCAAAAAGTTCGGGTTCTGAATCAAAACCGTACACAAATACAAACGTTTGAGCTCGCCGCCACTGAGTTTTTCTACATAATCGTGTTGTTTTTTGCGGTCAAACAAAAAGCGTTCAAGCAAACCACCGGCCGATATGGTTCTACCTTTGGTCAGCGGAATATATTCGCCAAATTCTTTGATCACATCAATCACCTTTTGCTCGGGTTTTGGGTTGATGCCGCTTTGGGTGTAATAACCAATTTTAATGGTATCCCCAATGACTACTTTGCCTGCATCGGGCGCGATGGTTTGGGTCAGGATATTCAAAAAAGTTGATTTTCCGGTGCCGTTCTTACCAATAATACCAATGCGTTCGCTGCGGTTAAAAGTGTAGTCAAAACCATCTAAGATGACTTTGTCTTTGAATTTTTTGGTCACTTTGTGCAACTCGACCACTTTGCTGCCCATGCGTTCCATGTTGATTTCAAGTTCCATCACGTGGTCTTTGCGGCGGGCATGCGCTTTTTCTTTGATGACATAAAAATCATCTTGACGCGATTTTGATTTGGTGGTGCGGGCTTTGGGCTGACGACGCATCCAATCGAGTTCTTTTACATACAAGTTTTTGGCTTTGTCAACCGAGGCTAATTCGCTGGTTACGCGCTCTTCTTTCTTTTGTAAATAATAGGAATAGTTTCCTTTGTAAGCATACAATTTTCCGTGATCAAGTTCAATGATTTCGTTGCAAACGCGCTCCAAGAAAAAACGGTCGTGCGTGACCATAAAAAGCGTCATGCTTTCTTTGGCAAAATAATTTTCGAGCCATTCAATCATTTCTAAATCCAAATGGTTGGTTGGCTCATCCAATATGAGCAAATCCGGTCGATTGATCAAGATAATAGCCAAAGCCAACCGTTTTTTTTGTCCGCCCGAAAGGCTTTTAACTTTGAGTTTGAGGTCATCGAGTTTGAGCTTGAACAAAATTTGTTTGTATTGCGTTTCAAAATCCCAAGCGTTGTGGCGCTCCATGTTTTCAAAAGCTTTTTGATAGGCTTCTTCTTCTTCAGGATTTTCAAGCGCTTTTTCGTATTGTTCGATGACTTTAAGAATGTCATTATCGCTGGCAAAAATGCTTTCTTCAATAGTCAGTTCAGGTTGCAAATTGGGCTCTTGCGACAAAAACGCCATCTTGATGTCTTTGCGCATAATCACTTGACCGGTATCAGGAACGTCTTCACCGGTAATGATTTTTAAAATCGATGTTTTTCCGGTGCCGTTTTTGGCTACAAAAGCAATTTTTTGATCTTTGTTAATCCCAAACGAAAGGTTTTCAAAAAGCGTTCGTTCACCATATGATTTTGAGATGTTTTCAACCGTGAGATAGTTCATTCTGTCTATTTATCTGAGTGATAATTCAAGCGCAAAAATAACTAATTCATCGAGCCATCGGTAGCTCAATTAAAATTCCTTTTATATTTGCCGTATGCAGATTTCGGTAGTTATTCTTAATTATAATGTTCGGTATTTTTTGGAGCTTTGTGTGCTGAGTGTACAAAAGGCTTTGCAAAACATTGATTCCGAAATCATTGTGGTTGATAATTGCTCGCCCGATGATAGTTGTGTGATGATGCGCGAACGATTTTCTGAAGTAAAACTCATCGCTAATAAAGAGAATTCAGGTTTCCCGAAAGGGAATAATATAGGTGTTGCTCAGGCGCGCGGAAAATACGTTTGCATTCTCAATCCAGATACGGTGGTGGCCGAAGATACTTTTGAAAAACTGCTTGCTTTTGCTGAAGCTCAATCTGATTTGGGTATAGTGGGCTGTAAGCTCATTGACGGAACAGGGCAGTTTTTACCTGAAAGCAAAAGAGGAATTCCCACACCTTTGGTTTCTTTAGGGCGAATGTCGGGTTTGTATAAGTGGTTTCCGAAGGTTTCTTTTTTTGGAAAATATTACGCGCAACATTTAACGACCAATCAAACCGGAAAAGTCGATGTTTTGGTGGGTGCTTTTATGTTGATGAAACGCGAACTCTATCAGCAATTGGGTGGTTTTGACGAGATATTTTTTATGTTCGGTGAAGATATTGATTTAAGTTATCGTTCGCTTCTATTAGGAAAAGACAATTATTATTTTGCTGATACCAGCGTGATTCATTATAAAGGTGAAAGCACGGTGAAAGATCAGAAATACTTGCGCAACTTTCAACAAGCAATGGTTTTGTTCTACAAAAAGCATTACAAATCAGCAGGCTTTTTCAATGCATTGATGAAATTGGGTTCATATATATTCAGTCTTAGGAAAGCTACCCAGAAATCGGCTTTCAAAAAGAGTGAGATTGATGAATATTGGTTGCTTTCTAACCAACCCTTAGCTGCTCAAGAAGTTGAAAACTTGTTAGGAAAAAAAGTAGTGTTGTTTGATGCTGCGAATGAAAATCAATTAAATTCGCTAACAAATAATTCGGTAAAAAACGTAGAAATTATTTTTGATAATCGAAGTTGGAGTTTTCAATCGATTATAGCTTTTATGCAACAAAATAGCAATCAGTATTTTACTTATAAAATTTGGCCTCAAAATGCAGCTTTTCTCATCGGAAGCAACAGCAGTATTGATCGAGGAGAAGTTATAAAATGAGGTAAAAAATAAATAATTCTTAAAGCAAACCGAATTGTTTTACTAATTTCGCAAGCACAAAAACCAAATAAACCTTTAGGTTGACAATATGGCAAGATTTGAATTGAAGCTTCCCAAAATGGGGGAGAGCGTTGCAGAAGCAACCATTACCAATTGGCTCAAACAAGTAGGCGATAAAATTGAAGCCGATGAGGCCGTACTCGAAATTGCAACGGATAAAGTTGATAGCGAAGTACCCTCTGAAGTAGCCGGTATATTGGTTGAGCAGTTGTTTCATAAAGACGATGTTGTTCAAGTCGGTCAAACCATAGGTATTATTGAAACTGATGCAGCCTCTGCAGCAGCTGTTCCAGTTGCAGAAGCTCCACAAGCTGCACCAACTCCTGCGCCTGCCGTAGAAGAAGTTGTCAAAACTGTTGAAGTAGCTAAAACTTTTACCGCTGCTCCGGTAGCTCCGATTCATGTGGGCGAATCTGCTCGTTTTTATTCTCCACTTGTGCGCAACATCGCAAAAGAAGAAGGCGTTACGCTTGCTGAACTCGATACCATTCCGGGCACCGGGAATGAAGGTCGTGTTACCAAAAATGACTTATTGAATTATATTCAAAATAAAGGCAATGTGACGATGGCTGCGCCTGCTCCGGCGGCACAACAAGTTCAAGCGCCAACAGCTGCTCCAGTTGCACCACCACAACCAACAGCCAGTGCAGAGCCTGCTGCGCCAAAAGCAGCCATTCCGGTTTCGGTGAATGGGCAAGATGAAATGGTTGAGATGGACCGTATGCGCAAACTCATTTCGGGTTATATGGTTCAGTCGTTGCAAACTTCGGCACACGTACAATCGTTTGTAGAGGTTGATGTAACCGCGATTTGGAACTGGCGTGAGAAAAACAAAAATGCCTTTGAAAAACGCGAAGGCGAGAAACTTACTTTTACACCGATTTTCATGGAAATTGTGGCGCGCGCGCTCAAAGATTTCCCGATGATGAATATTTCGGTTGAAGGTGATTACATCATTAAAAAGAAAAACATCAACCTTGGTATGGCGGCAGCTTTACCGAACGGAAACTTAATTGTTCCGGTGATTAAAAATGCTGATCAACTCAATTTGATTGGGATGGCCAAAGCTGTAAATGATTTAGGAAACCGTGCCAAAGCAGGAAAACTCAAACCAGACGATACCCAAGGTGGAACTTATACGGTAACCAATGTCGGAACTTTTGGCAGCGTGTTCGGAACGCCGATTATCAACCAACCACAAGTAGGTATTTTAGCGCTTGGTGCCATCAGAAAAGTACCGGCGGTGATTGAAACTCCTGAAGGTGATTATGTAGGTATTCGCAAAAAAATGTTTCTCTCGCACAGTTATGACCACCGTGTAGTTGACGGCGCTTTGGGCGGAAGCTTTGTGAAACGTGTGGCTGATTATATGGAGGAGTTTGATGAGAATCGACCGTTTTAAAAAACACACACTATAAATAATATGAAACCGCTTTACACCGAGGCGGTTTTTTATTTGAAATAATATTTGCCTTTTGGCGTTGACATTTCGCGTATCTTTACGCCCTAAATTTTCAGCATGGAACTCAAACTCAACAGACCGATTTGCTTTTTTGACCTTGAAACCACCGGAATCGAGGTGGCCAAAGACCGCATTGTAGAGATTTCGGTTTTTAAAGTATTTCCGAATGGCAACCGCGAGAGCAAAACTTGGCTGGTGAATCCGGAGATGCCGATTCCGACGCAAGCCTCGGCAGTACACGGAATTACCAATGAACGCGTAGCGAACGAACCGACTTTTAAAGAACTCGCGCCACAAGTTTTTCAGATGATGAAAGATTCAGATTTGGCGGGTTTTAATTCAGATCGATTTGATATTCCGTTGTTGGCAGAAGAACTCTTGCGCGCCGGTGTTGATTTTGACATGAAAAACCGCGTTTCGGTTGATGTGCAGACTATTTTTCACAAAATGGAAGAGCGCACTCTGAGCGCTGCTTATAAATTCTACTGCGAAAAATCATTAGACAACGCGCACTCAGCCGAAGCCGATACGATGGCAACTTTTGAGATTCTGCAAGCGCAACTCGATCGCTATCCGGATTTGCAGAACGATATTAAGGCGCTCTCAGAATTTACCACACGCAAAAAAGCCGCTGACTTTGCGGGATTTATTGCTTTTGACCAAAACGGCGATGAAATCTTTACCTTCGGAAAACACAAAGGCGTCAAAGTCGAGAAGGTTTTTGAAGACGAACCCGGTTATTTCGGTTGGGTGCAAAGCGCTGATTTTCCGTTGTATACCAAAAAAGTGCTTACCGGAATCAAACTCAGAAAGCTCAACAACAAATTATTCTAAAACGCGAAGTCCCTAGCCCTGATTGTAGCGGATATCCTTTTGCGCAACGCAGCAAAAGATAGCAGTGAAAAGCAGGTTCCCGGCTTCTAAAAAATCTCAACAACTTAGTAGCTCAAAATCTTAGCAACTCAGCATGAAACTTATTTGTATCGGCCGCAATTACGCCAACCACATTGAAGAACTCAACAACGAACGCCCTGACGAACCGGTGATTTTTCTCAAACCCGATACGGCGGTTTTGTCGCGTCCGCAACCGTTTATTATACCCGATTTTTCGCAAGATATTCACCACGAAATTGAATTAGTTGTAAAAATTAATAAGATGGGTAAATACATAGAGCCCGAATTTTCGTATAAGTATTACGACGAAATTACCGTGGGTATTGATTTTACCGCGCGCGACGTGCAGCAAAGGCTCAAAGAGAAAGGCTTGCCGTGGGAAAAGGCCAAAGCTTTTGACGGTTCAGCGATTATTGGTGACTTTATATCGAAAAAAGTTTTCAGTTCTTTAGAAAGTATTAATTTTGAACTCACAAATAATGGGATTACTGTGCAAAAAGGCAATTCTAGCCTGATGTTGTGGAAGATTGATGAACTTATTTCGTATGTTTCTCAGTATTTTACACTCAGAACCGGCGATGTAATTTTTACCGGTACACCAGCGGGCGTGGCAGCAGTCAAACCTGGTGATGTGCTTGAAGGTTACCTCGAACAACAAAAATTATTCAGATTAAATATCAAATAAAATGGCCCTAAATTACAACCTATCTAAAGTTTACGCCTTGTCAGACAATGACCCGGAGTTTGTAAACCAAATCATTACCTTATTTGTTACCGAGGTACCGCAAGACCTAATTCAGGTAAAGCTCGGCATCCAGACCAAAGACCATAAAATGGCGTATAGCTATGCGCACAAAATCAAGCCTACTCTTGATTTGTTAGGAATGGATCAGGCTTTTCACGAAATCCTTCAAATTGAAGCTTGGGGCAAAGCCGAAGGCAAACGCAAAGAAATCAAAGCTACTTTTGACAGCGTAGAATCGCAAATTGAAAAGGCGGTGAAAGAAATCACCAAAGATTTTGATTTGTAAAAGTTTCTGAGCTTGCTGAGTTTCTGATAAAAAAATTTTTAGGCAGCTATTCCTGCTATTCGCTTCAAGCCCAAACTCATAAAACCTGTATCGCTAGCACATCAAAGGCGCTTCCGTGGGTCGCACTTTTCTGCGGCGCTACATGGTTTTATGCGTTCGGGGCTTTTTGCTTCTATCAGGGCTTGGCTTTCGTTTTACGGTTGTCATTTCGGTTAAATTCAATCCTACATTTTCTCAGAAACTCAGTATCTTCGCAGGGCTGTTGCGGCCCTTGATTTCTTAGGTGCTTATCAGCTCAATATCTCAGTAACGCAAAGAAAATGAAAGCAACTATAGTGACCATCGGCGATGAAATTCTCATCGGGCAAATTACCGATACCAATTCGGGTTATATAGCCAAAGCGCTTGACAAAGTAGGCGTTCAAACGCATGAAATGGTTTCTATTTCTGATGATAGAAAACACATACTCGACACTTTTGCGCGTTTGCAAAACCAAACTGATTTGGTCATTATTACCGGAGGTTTGGGCCCGACCAAAGACGACATCACCAAACACACTTTTTGTGAATACTTCCAAGATACTTTGGTGCGCAATCTCGAAGTCGAGCAACACATTGTTGATTTGTTTCAAAAGATCCTTACGGTAACCGTTACCCAAGTCAACAAAGATCAAGCTTTGGTTCCATCGCGCGCTACCATTTTGCACAACGCCTACGGAACCGCTCCGGGCATGTGGATTCAAAAAGAGCAAACTGTTTTTGTTTCGTTGCCGGGCGTTCCGTTTGAAATGAAAGGCATCGTTGATCAATACCTCATTCCGAAAATCGTTACCGAATACAAACGTCCGTATATCTTGCACAAAACCATCATGACTTATGGTATGGGCGAGAGCATGGTGGCCGAGCGCATTGAAGATTGGGAAAACAACTTACCCGATTTTATCAAACTCGCTTATTTGCCTGCTCCGGGTAGAGTTCGTTTGCGCCTCACCGCGCGCGGAACCGATCAAGCTTTGCTCGAGCAAACCATCGCCGAAAAAGTTACTACGCTCACAGAGCTCATTGGCGATATTATTGTAGGCTTTGATGAAGGCGAAACCCTAGAAGTTATGCTCGGAAAATTGCTCACGCAACAACAAAAAACACTCGCAACGGCTGAGAGTTGTACCGGCGGAAGAATAGCGCAATTGATTACTTCGGTTTCTGGAGCTTCAGCTTATTTTAAAGGAAGTGTGGTTTCATACGCTACCCAGACCAAAATAGATGTTTTGGGGCTCAAGCCAGAACTCATTCAAGAACATTCGGTGGTAAGTTCAGCGGTAGCTGCTGCGATGGCACAAGCGGTTCAAAAGCTCATGCAAACTGATTACGCTTTGGCCACTACCGGAAATGCCGGCCCGTCTAAGGGTGATTCACCTGCCGATTTAGGAACTGTATTTATTGGTTTGGCAACGCCTGTTGGAGTACAAACCTTTGAATTCAACTTTGGGCAACCGCGCGAAAAAGTCATCGACAGAACCGTCAACAAAGCATTAGAATTGTTGCAAAAAGAAATTTTAAAAAGCAGTATTGAATAAATAAAAGCCATTATTTTTTGAGCAAAAAAGCGAGTTCTTTTCACGGATTAAAATCCAAATAAAAAAAATGAAAAAATCTCTAATATTTATTTTGCACAATGGTTTATTTTTATTTTCTTTGCACCCTCGATTTGAATAACGATAAAAGATAAAGATAATGTCAAGAGTTTGTGACCTTACAGGTAAAAGAGCGATGGTAGGGAACAATGTTTCTCACGCGATGAACAAAACGAAAAGAAAATTTTCGGTTAACTTGGTAAAAAAACGTTTCTACCTAGCCGAAGAAGATCGTTGGATTACATTGAGAGTAGCTGCTTCTACCATAAAAACAATTAACAAAAACGGAATTGCTGCTGTTTTGAAAAAAGCGCAGACAGAAGGATTCATTAAATAATCCGTTCCTAAAACAAGAATAGCAAGATGGCAAAGAAAGGTAACAGAATCCAAGTTATTTTAGAGTGTACAGAGCATAAAACTTCTGGTGTTCCAGGAACGTCTCGTTACATCACTACTAAAAACAAAAAAAATACTCCGGATAGATTAGAAATCAAAAAATTCAATCCTATCCTTAAAAGAGTAACCGTTCACAAAGAAATTAAGTAATTCGGAGTTTTTATACTGTAAAAATTTCCTAAACAATATAAGTCATGGCAAAGAAAACCGTTGCAACTTTACAAACCGCTTCTAAGAGATTATCTAAAGCCATCAAAATGGTAAAATCTCCAAAAACCGGCGCTTACACATTCGTTGAAGCGATTATGGCTCCAGAAGAGGTAGACGAATTCTTGAAAAAGAAATAATTCGCAAACAACCTATACAGACAGGCTACTTTCTCACCGAAAGTAGCTTTTTTGTTTTATATTTGTTCCGCTTAATTTAAAGTTGGGCAGACCTTCCGGCTTTTGGCCACAGTCCTCGCTTTTCGCGCGGTGTTGGCACAAAACCATTCGGCTTCCACTGGTTGCCGTCTTGTTTTGGCAAACACTTTCGCTCAAAACTGCGGGCTGTCTGCCGCAATCCGGGCTGCATTAGTACTAAAAATCAAACAATATGTCATTTTTTAAACGCATATTTTCTTCTGAAAAAAGAGAAACCACTTTTACCGAAGAAGCCAAAGAAACCCTTGACAAAGGATTAGAAAAATCAAAAACTTCCTTTTTTACCAAGCTTACCAAAGCCATAGCGGGTAAATCAAAGGTAGATGACGAGGTTTTAGATAACCTTGAAGAAATTCTCGTTACTTCAGACGTGGGTGTTGAAACCACACTTAAAATCATTGAGCGCATAGAGAAACGCGTTTCTGAAGATAAATACCTCGGAACCGATGAACTCAATTTGATTTTGCGTCAAGAAATTTCGGGCTTGCTTTCAGAGACCAATTCCGGTGAAGCTACTGAGTTTAGCATACCGCAAGACAAACATCCGTATGTGATTATGATTGTGGGCGTAAACGGAGTAGGTAAAACCACCACCATCGGAAAACTAGCGCATCAGTTTAAAAACCAAGGATATAAAGTAGTTTTAGGCGCTGCTGATACGTTTCGTGCTGCCGCGATTGATCAGTTGCAAATATGGGCAGACCGCGTTGGTGTTCCGCTGGTAAAACAGCAAATGGGCAGCGATCCTGCATCAGTAGCTTTTGATACTTTGCAAAGTGCTGTAGCGCAAAATGCCGATGTGGTGATTATTGATACAGCCGGTCGTTTGCATAACAAAGCACACCTTATGGGCGAATTGTCTAAAGTAAAACGCGTGATGCAAAAAATCCAAGAAGATGCACCGCATGAAGTATTGTTGGTGCTCGATGGTTCAACCGGGCAAAATGCTTTTGAACAAGCCAAACAGTTTACCGCTGCTACCGAAGTTACTTCACTGGCGGTTACCAAACTCGACGGAACGGCCAAAGGCGGTGTGGTGATTGGTATTTCAGATCAATTTCAGATTCCGGTAAAATATATTGGTGTAGGCGAAGGCATCAATGATTTACAAGTATTCAACAAATACGAATTCGTCGATTCATTCTTTAAATAAACCCAACAAGATTTTATAGATAAAGAGGGCATCATTGTATTTTGATGTCCTTTTTTGATTTAAATTAGAGGCTCGATTCAGATTCAAAAAGTCCATGAAAAAATTGCTGTATTCACTGGTTGTTTTATTCGTTTTAAGCGCGTGTCAACCCAACGCTAAATTGACCGATTTACCTAAAATCAATGGTTATTGGGAAATCAAATCCGTTGATTTTCCCGAAGGCGACCACAAAGAATACAAAATGAATGAATCGTTTGATTACATTGAAATCAAAAATCAAAAGGGCTATCGCAAAAAAGTCATGCCGCAACTCGACGGTACTTTTCTCACCAACGATTTATCTGAATCTATATCGGCCCAAGAAAAAGACGGAAAACTCATTTTGAACTGCAAAACGGCTTATGCTCAGTGGCAAGAAACCATCCTGACATTAACCGATCAAGAACTCGTGATTGAAAATGATTCCCACAAGAAATATCACTACAAAAAAGCGCAACCCATTAACCTAATTCCGCATGAGCAAAAGGCTAAGTAACGAGAATTCGGTAGGCGAGGTACTCAAGCAGATTATTTCCAGTAACAAGCTTGAATCTGGTATGAATCAGATTGCAGTGGCCGATGCTTGGAAGTCGCTCATGGGTAATGGCGTGAATACTTATACGCAAAAAGTCACGCTCAAAGGAACTACTTTATATGTTGATTTGACCTCGGCGGTTTTGCGCGAAGAACTCAGTTACGGCAAAGATAAAATCATTCGTATGATTAATGATGAACTCGGACAAGAAGTAATTAAGCAAGTAGTTTTGAGGTGATTTTAGATTTTAAGACTGTAAGACTGTAAGATTATTAGATATGTTCAAAAAAAATCCCGTTCACAGCAGAACGGGATTTTATATTTCTGACCATTAAGTCTTGAAATCTTATGATCTTACAATCTTTTTAGAATTGCTCTCTTCCGGCAAAGTGAAAAGCACCTTCAATAGCAGCGTTCTCATCAGAGTCTGAACCGTGAACAGCATTTTCACCAATCGATGAAGCATATTTTTTACGGATGGTTCCCTCAGCAGCATCAGCCGGGTTGGTTGCACCAATTAAAGCTCTGAAGTCTTCAACTGCATTGTCTTTCTCTAAGATAGCTGCTACAATCGGACCACGAGTCATGAATTCTACCAATTCACCAAAGAAAGGTCTAGCGGCGTGTACCGCGTAGAATTTTTGAGCGTCTGCAACGGTTAATTGCGTTAATTTCATGGATACGATTCTGAAACCACCTTCAGTAATCATGTTCAAAATTCCACCGATGTATCCTTTTTCAACCGCATCGGGTTTAATCATTGTAAAAGTTCTGTTACCAGCCATTTTTATAGTATTTAATTTTAATTTTAATTTTCTGTTTGGCTTATTTGCCTTAAATCGGCTGCAAAAATAGTATTATTAATTGATTCCTAAAACCTTTGAAGTGAATATAAAGCAAAAAAAATCCCCGAACGAGCCGGGGATTTTTAGATATGAAAAAAACTCAAAAATTAGTTTTTCATCAACTTAACAGTTTCTGAACCGTTAGCAGTTGAAATTTTCGCCATGTACAAGCCTTTAGCCAAGCTTGAAGCATCAACAGAAGTTGTAGTTGCTTGTGGTGCAATGGTAGCAACCACATTTCCTAAAACATCAACAATTTGAATTGAAATGATTGCTTTGTTTGATGAAGCAAAAGTCCAAGCATTGTTTGTTGGGTTTGGAGCCACTACAAAATTTGATTTGCTGAAAGTATTGTTAGCCAATGGCGCACCAAATGTATATACACCAGATACTCTATTGAAAAGGATACCATAATCACCAGCAGTTGCTACAGCAATGTTAGCACCTCCAGGAGTAGCTGTACCTGCAGGGAAATCAGCCGCGCCCCAGTTGGTAGCCCAATCATTGTTTTGACGGAACTTAGCTCCGCCTACCACTAATGAAATACTTGCTAATTGATAGTCTAAACCATCTGTAGTAGTTAATTGAGCAGGATCAATTTCGCCTGGAGTTCCTGTTGGCCATCCACCAGGGGTAGCATCACCAACTAATGAAATACCCGGGAAGAAGAAATTGTACTCACCTGTAGTCAAGTTGAAAGTAACTGAATAAGTTCCTGAAGCAGCTACAGGAATATTTCCGCCAGTTGTTGTAGCGATACCTGTTGGCCAATCAGAAGCACCATAATTAGGTAATCCCCAATCGTGACCAGTTCTGAATTTCAATTCATTGTTGCCTGCAGTACCATCAAGGGTTACAGTTGCAGTATACATAACTCCATCATTGGTAGCCATATCAACTTCATGAGCCTCATCCCATCCACCAACAGCACTACCAATAATGCTTATTACTGGATAAATAGGTGCCGCTACGAAAGTATAGTTTCCTGAAGATAAATCTAAAGTAATTGAAGTATATCCGCCACCTACAACTGGAATGTTGTCAGAAGCACCTGACAATGTACCTGTCGGGAAAGTAGTTTCTCCAACCAATGATCCATCAATATCAAATTGAGCATTTCCGTCAAGTAAAGTTACATTGCTTGCAGTATATACTACTCCGTCTGTAGTGATAAAGCTGATTCCGTTTACATCACTTACTGCAGCACCAACTAATTTAACAACTGGCACAGGAGCACCACCGCTAAATGAATATTCTCCGGTATTCTCATTAAAGGTTACATCATAAGTACCGCTGATAGCAGTAATGTTTGGTCCGTCTTGAACACCAGTTCCTGTTGGGAAACCAACGGCACCCCAGTTAACACCCCATGAGTGGTTTTTTCTGAATTTGAATTCACCCCCAGGCATAGTAACATTTGTCAATGACCAGATACCACCTCCTTGATCAAGTAAATCAATATCAGCGTCCCATTGTGTTCCGGTAGCACCGGGACCAATCATTGAAACTTGTGCTTGTGAGGTCCATCCAAAGAACACAAGTAATAATAAAAGTAATTTTGTTTTCATAATTTTTGAGTTAAAAAATTTTTACAACGCTAATTTAAGCTAAAAAAAACTCTGATAGTTCAGAACAAACCTTAAAAAAATAAGCGAAAACGTTTTCGTGTTGAAAAGATTATTAATTAACTGACAAATCGCTATTTATGAATGCCCAAGATTAAGTGTGATTTACTGATTTGCGTTGTTACTTTATAATTTTACAACTGTAAAATTATCATTTAACGGATGTAACTTTTCAAATAAATTTTCAATCAATTGATTGCCAAACTCAATATAAAATTCTGAGAAATTGAGTTGCCTTTCTTGTAAAGATTTCCCGGGAAAAAGTTCATTTTGCAATAAAATGATTCGTTCAAGTTGATCTTTGTGTTTGCGTTTCTGCGCTTTGAGCAATCTTTTTTCAAGGTTTTCTAAACCTTTGATTTGCTTGGCTTCTTGCGCTTTGACGGCTCCAGAAAATGAAGCGTCTGTCTTTTCGGCCAATTTGTGCAAATAATGAAATTGTGTGCTCAAATGATCTTTTTGAATGCTCAAATCAATTGGGAATTCAGAGATTTCTTTGGTTTTGATGTTGATTAATTCATGCTGATTTTTGAATAAATCTTGCCAACTAAGCTTTAGGTTATCTGATTTTTGGGCTTGCTTTTCGGTGACTAACAACACTGAATTGCGCAATAATAAAATAGGAAAAGTAACCCCGAAATTCTCAAAATTAGCTTTGAGTTGTAGCCAATAAGCCAATTCACCGCCACCACCTATGTAGCATAAATTAGGCAAGATTACTTCTTGATATAAAGGTCTGAGCAATACATTCGGACTGAATTTTTCAGGGTGATGCTTAACTTCTGAAAGAATTTCACTTTGTGTAAAAATCAACTCAGTATCGTTTACTTTATATTGATTGTCTTCAAGAATAATGCGCTCTCGCAGACTATCTTCAAGATAAAATAAGTTAATTTTTCGCGGATTGACCTGAACCAAATAATCTTTGAGTAGCTCATTGGTCTGTAAAACTTGTTGGTGTGTGGTTTGTTCGGTGAGTTCTTTTTGAATATACGGAACAAATATTTGTTTTAAAGCCGGAACATCCGCATCCAAAATAACCAAGCCATACGATCCAAAAAGTTGGTGCGCTAAATATCGAGTGGCGTCGGCTAAATTATCGTGTTTTAAATAAGCTTCCTTAAACCATTTTTTGATTTGCTCGGCATTTTGGCTGTGACCAATTTCTTGTGCAAAAACCTCGTAAACATCTTTGAGTCCTGAGGTTGATTGACGCCCGACGGCCCCAGAAACTTCAGCATTCCACCTGACTTTTTTGCCTTTGTAGTTAAAGAAATTAATTTCCTCGAAATCATGATCTTCGGTGGCCATCCAATAAACCGGAACAAAATTATATTCAGGAAAATTTATTTTGAGTTCCTTACAGAGATTAATGGTTGAAATGATTTTGTACAAAAAATACAAAGGTCCGGTAAACAAATTGAGTTGATGCCCTGTCGTAATGGTAAAGGTATTTTCTGAAGCAAGTAACTCAATATTGCTCAAACTTTCTGTAGCATTCAGTTTTGCATATTGCTTTTTGAGTTCTTCAACCAGAGTTGCTCGATGAGCTAACGGAAATTGCTGTTTTTTTTCAGCAATCTGAGCCTTGAATCCTTCTAAATTCGGAAAATGATTATAAAGTGATTCAACTTCAGGGGACTGATTGAGATAATCTACAATCAATGGAGTAAAATAACCTGATTCTTGATAGCTAATACAGTCGCTGGGCATAGTTTGAATTTTTGGTAAAAGTAAAAAAACTTGAATTAATTTGATTTGGTTTAACATCTGCTTGTGATAAAACAAATACACTTACATTTGTGGCAAATTGCATAGCTTTTGAACCCAAAAATCTTACTTGTAACACCGCCCTTTACGCAGCTCAATACGCCTTATCCGGCCACGGCTTACCTCAAGGGATTTCTCAATACAATTGATATTGAGTCAACACAAGCTGATTTGGGAATCGAGGTAATTCTCGAATTGTTCTCCTCCAAAGGATTAAAAAACTTGTTTATCCAATGCAGGCTTCCCAACGAGAATTGGTCTGAAAATGCGCAGCGAATCTACGCTTTGCGTGCTGATTACATTCAAACCATTGATTCGGTTATAGCTTTTTTACAAGGAAAAAATCCAACTTTGGCCTTGCAAATTTGTCAACAGTATTTCTTGCCCGAAGCGTCCAGATTTAACCAATTGCAAGAACTCGATTGGGCTTTTGGTGCGATGGGAACACAAGATAAAGCCAAGCATTTGGCTACTTTATACCTTGAAGATTTAGCCGATTTTATCGTTGAAACCGTTGATCCTCATTTCGGGTTCAGTCGTTATGCCGAACAACTAGGCCGCAGCGCACAATCGTTTGATGAAATGCACGAAGCTTTACTAGCTGAATCTACCTATATCGATACTTTACTTTTTGATGTATTGACGCAAAAAACGCAAACATTTGTTCCTGATTTGGTGTTGGTTTCAGTGCCGTTTCCGGGAAATTTATACGCAGCGTTTCGATTGGCGCAATGGTTTAAAATTCATCATCCGCAAACCAAAATCGCTTTGGGTGGAGGCTTTGCCAATACCGAATTGCGCTCGCTTTCTGAGCCACGCGTTTTTGATTTTTTTGATTACGTCACTTTAGACGATGGCGAATTACCGGTTGAATTACTGATTAAAAATTTAAACGCTCAGCATCCGGTTTACAAACGCACTTTTTTGCTTGAAAACGAGCAAGTGGTTTATAAAAATAATGCGACTCAGTCTGATTATAAAATGAGTCAAGTGGGCACTCCGGATTATGCTGATTTGTTGTTAGATCAATATATATCGGTGATTGAAATGGCCAATCCGATGCACAAAATGTGGAGCGACGGACGCTGGAACAAACTCACCATGGCACACGGCTGTTATTGGGGCAAATGCACGTTTTGCGATATTTCGCTTGATTACATCAAAGTGTACGAACCCGTCGCGGCCAAACTCATTGTTGATCGCATTGAAACTTTAATCGAGCAAACGGGTGAGAGCGGTTTTCATTTTGTAGATGAAGCAGCGCCTCCGGCTTTGATGCGTGAAGTTGCTTTTGAAATTTTACGCCGCGGCCTCACCATTACGTGGTGGACGAACATTCGTTTTGAAAAAAGCTTCACTGCTGATCTGTGTTGGTTGCTCAAAGCCTCGGGTTGCATTGCGGTTTCGGGCGGACTTGAAGTAGCTTCTGATAGGCTTTTGGCGCTTATTGACAAAGGCGTAACGGTCGAACAAGTAGCACAAGTTACCCGAAATTTTACCCAAGCCGGCATCATGGTGCATGCTTATTTGATGTATGGTTATCCAACGCAAACCGTTCAAGAAACAGTAGACAGTTTAGAAATGGTACGTCAACTTTTTGAAGCCGGTATCGTTCAGTCTGGATTTTGGCATCGATTTGCCATGACGGCGCACAGTCCGGTTGGATTACATCCTGAAGAATTTGGCGTGGTTCCAACAACGCATCCCGAGGGTCGATTTGCCAACAATGATTTGCTTTTTGAAGATGCTACAAAAATTGACCACGAACAATTTAGCTTCGGACTCAGAAAATCGCTGTACAATTACATGCACGGAATCTGTTTTGATGAGCCGCTTCAAAATTGGTTTGATTTTAAAATTCCTCGAACGCGAATTTCACCTGATTATATTCAGCAAGCCTTGCAAGTTGAAACCGATTTTAAAATGAAACCGCAAGCCAAGCTCATTTGGTTGGGTGCGCAACCACAAATTAAAATCACCACTAAATCTAAGAAAGGCCAAACTTGGGAAGTTGCCGAATTGCTTTTTCACAACCGATTTGATCAATTGGTTTTAACTTTTGAAAAAGAACAAGGTTTGTGGTTGGCAGAACAATTAGAATACTTAAAACCATCGGCCGAAGTGCGTTGGACATTACAAAAACTACAAACTTCTTTTGAAGAAAAGCTAGATCATTTTGAACTTTTCTGGTTTTCAAAACCCATGCAAACGCTTCGCACTAAAGGTTTGCTCGCTGTTTAAATTCATCGGGCTTGAAAGATTTTTCTCGCGCTCAAAAACGCATATATCAATTTTGCAATTTTCTTGACTTTTATCAGATATTATCCGTTGGGTTTTCTCTAAATTTACTTCCGGACTAAAATAATATCGTTTATGAAACAATCCTATAAGCTATCAGTGGACAAACTCAAAACTCTTGAGTGCTCTGAAAGCGATGTTCACCAACTCGACGCAGTTCAAGTGGATACCCATGAATATCACGTTTTGCGCGATGCTCAGCCGTATCAGGCTGAAATTCTTCAGGCCGATTTTCTGCAAAAAACCTATACGGTATCGGTCAATAACAATGCCTACACCGTTAAAATTTCAAACACACTAGATCAACTCATTCAACAAATGGGCTTTGAATCGGGTAGTGCCAAACACGTTAATGCAGTAAAAGCGCCTATGCCGGGGCTGATTATTGAGATCAATGTGTCTGTGGGGCAAACCGTTCAAGAAAATGATCCGCTGCTGATTTTAAGCGCCATGAAAATGGAAAACAGCTTGCTCTCACCGCGCGAAGGTGTCATTAAATCGGTTTCGGTGGCCGTAGGAGCTGCTGTTGACAAAGGCCAATTGTTAATTGAATTTGAATAAACATGAAAAAAATATTAGTTGCTAACCGCGGTGAAATTGCCATCAGAGTAATGAAAACCGCCAAGAAAATGGGTATTCAAACCGTTGCTATTTATTCAACAGCCGATAGAAATGCCCCGCACGTAAAATTTGCCGACCAAGCGGTTTGTATTGGTGAGGCGCCTTCGAGCGAATCGTATTTGCGCGGAGACAAAATTATTGAAGTGGCCAAAGAGCTCGGTGTAGATGCCATTCACCCGGGTTACGGATTTTTGAGTGAAAATGCCGAATTTGCCAAAGCTGCTGAAAAAAACAACCTCATTTTTATCGGTCCAAAATCAAAAGCCATTGAAATTATGGGTAGTAAATTGGCGGCCAAAGATGCCGTTAAAGCTTATAATATTCCGATGGTTCCGGGCATTGATCACGCCATTACCGATATAGCCGAGGCCAAAAAAGTTGCTTTAGAAGTGGGTTTTCCGGTGCTCATCAAAGCTTCAGCCGGCGGCGGTGGAAAAGGCATGCGCGTCGTTGAAAAAGAAGCTGATTTTGAAGCCCAAATGAACCGTGCCGTGAGTGAAGCACAAGCTGCTTTTGGCGATGGATCTGTGTTTTTAGAGCGTTATGTAACTTCTCCGCGCCATATTGAAATTCAAGTCATGGCTGATGCGCATGGCAATATCTTATACTTTTTTGAACGCGAATGCAGTGTTCAACGTCGACACCAAAAAGTGGTCGAAGAAGCTCCGTCATCTGTGCTCACGCCCGAATTGCGCAAACAAATGGGTGAAGCCGCGGTTATGGTTGCCAAATCGTGTGATTATTTAGGAGCTGGAACTGTTGAATTCTTGCTCGACGAAAATCTGAACTTTTATTTCCTTGAAATGAATACGCGTTTGCAAGTAGAGCATCCGGTGACCGAAATGATTACCGGAGTTGACTTGGTTGAATTGC
Source organism: Flavobacterium sp. CYK-55 (assembly GCF_018413465.1). GTDB lineage: Bacteria > Bacteroidota > Bacteroidia > Flavobacteriales > Flavobacteriaceae > Flavobacterium. The sequence goes on along the minus strand of NZ_JAHCDK010000002.1, from coordinate 111,961 downwards.
AAATTCGCGTGGCCAGAGGCGAGGCGCTCGCGCTCAAACAAGAAGACCTCAAAATTTGTGGACACGCTCTTGAATTGCGCGTTTATGCTGAAGATCCTATCAACGATTTCTTACCGAGTGTCGGACATTTAGACGTGTATCGTTTGCCGCAAGGCGAAGGCATTCGCGTAGACAATGGTTTTGAGCAAGGCATGGATATTCCGATTTATTACGATCCGATGCTTTCAAAACTCATCACTTACGGAGCATCGCGTGAAGAGGCCATTGAACTTATGATTCAAGCCATTGCCCATTATAAAGTGGAAGGCGTACAAACTACTTTGCCGTTTGGAACTTTTGTTTGCCAACACGAAGCTTTCCGCTCGGGACATTTTGATACTAATTTTGTTAAAAAATACTACGATGCCGAAATCCTTAAAAAACAACGCGAAACTGAAGCTGAAGTAGCTATGCTTGTCGCTTTAAAGCAATATCTGTCCGATCAAAAAGTGGTTCGTTTACCAATCTCTTAAAACTATGGAATCAAAAATAAATCTCTTAAACGAAAAAATAGCGCTTGCCCAACTTGGCGGTGGTGAAAAACGCATTGCCAAGCAGCATGAAAAGAAAAAACTCACGGCACGCGAACGTGTCAATTATTTGTTAGACGAAGGTTCTTTTGAAGAAATCGGAATGCTCGTAACGCACCGAACCACCGATTTCGGCATGGAAAAAGAAATCTATTACGGCGATGGCGTAATTACCGGTTACGGAACCATCAATGGCCGATTGGTGTATGTTTTTGCCCAAGATTTTACCGTATTTGGCGGTGCTTTGTCAGAAACGCATGCCGAGAAAATTTGCAAAGTCATGGATATGGCGCTTAAAGTGGGTGCGCCCATGATTGGTCTGAACGATTCAGGCGGTGCGCGTATTCAAGAAGGTGTACGCTCATTGGGCGGATATGCCGATATCTTTTTTAGAAACGTACAATCTTCAGGGGTAATTCCGCAGATATCTGCTATTCTCGGTCCTTGTGCGGGTGGCGCGGTGTATTCGCCGGCTATGACCGATTTTACGATGATGGTTGAGGGCAACAGCTATATGTTTGTCACCGGTCCGAATGTGGTAAAAACCGTTACCAATGAAGAGGTGTCCTCTGAAGAACTCGGTGGTGCATTGACGCATGCGACTAAATCAGGTGTGGCACACATCACTTCGCCCAACGGAGTGGCTTGTTTGGATGACATTAAAAAGTTGCTGGGTTATCTTCCGCAAAACAACCGGGAAACCACGCCAAAACTGCCTTTTAAATTGGGCGATGAAATCAGACCGCAACTCAATAACATAGTGCCCGATAATGCCAACAAACCTTATGATATGCACGAGGTCATTACCGGACTTATTGACGAGGATTCGTTTTTTGAAATTCATAAAGAATACGCTGAGAACATTATTGTAGGTTTTGCGCGTATGGCCGGAAGAAGTGTGGGCATTGTAGCCAACAATCCGATGTTTTTGGCGGGATGTTTAGATGTGAAAAGTTCGATTAAAGCCGCTCGTTTTACGCGTTTTTGTGATTGTTTCAACATTCCGTTATTGGTTTTGGTTGATGTGCCGGGCTTTTTGCCGGGAACCGATCAAGAGTGGAACGGCATCATTGTTCACGGAGCTAAATTGCTGTATGCGCTCAGCGAAGCGACGGTTCCGCGGGTCACGGTGATTACCCGAAAAGCCTATGGCGGCGCTTATGATGTGATGAATTCAAAACACATCGGTGCCGATATGAACTTTGCATGGCCATCGGCAGAAATTGCGGTAATGGGTGCCAAAGGAGCCAGTGAAATCATCTTCAAAAAAGAAATTAGTGAAGCTGCTGACCCTGAAGCCAAATTGCTTGAAAAAGAAGCTGAATATGCTGATTTGTTTGCCAATCCATACACAGCGGCCCAACGCGGATTTGTTGATGAGGTTATTTTACCCCAAGACACGCGCAAAAAACTCATCAAAGCGTTTAGTATGCTCGAAAACAAAGTAGTCGAAAGGCCACAACGCAAACACGGAAATATTCCTTTGTAAAATAAATTGATAAAAAAACGCCGGTCAGCAATGAAACGGCGTTTTTCAATTAACTAACCATTTTTATTCTTTAATAAGCTTCTCAACAGCGCTTCCTTTTTCGGTATTGATTTTTACCCAATAAATGCCGCGACTATAACTTGATAAGTCAATGGTTTTGGTTTTTCCGTGATCAATGATGGTTTGCAATAATCTGCCTTGTACATCGAAAATTTCTATCGATTTTAATGCGTATAGAGCTGTAATTGTTGCTTTGTCTTGGGTTGGATTCGGCAACAAATCAATGCTTTCATCTTTGGTAAAGACCGATTGGCTCAAGTTGGTATAAGCCGAGCGCGCTTCATTGGTTTCAATTGGGTGGTTGTAATCAAAAAAGATGTTGGCCGTGTTGGCAATTTCATCACCGACTTGCAGCGTGGACAAGGTTTTGATTTTGAACAGTACATTGCCGTGTCCGCCAATGGGTCCTCCGTTGGATGGCGGCAAATGAATTCCTCTAAAGATAAACTCAACAATACCGTCTCTGATTTTGGTTTCAACCGGATGCGAGGCATAGAGCAACTGCAAACTATTGATGTCAAACATTTGAAGATTAATCGTGTCTTTGACTACAATATTGATGGCTTCACTGGTTCCGATGTTTTCAAAATTAATGTTGTAATGCACATATTTACCAATTTCAGAAGCCGCAATGGTATTGCCTTCAAGGCAGGTTTTGTCATTTGGGTCGTAACTGTTGACCACAGGTTGATTGAGTTCAAAAGTGTTGTCATTAGGGGTTTCTTCACCGGTGAATAGACTTATTGATGTTGTGAAATTCAAAATATCTCCAGCGTTAACGGCAGGCACGTCGGTTGGGGAATGAATATTTAGATTCAGCATTATAGAACGAGTTTCAAGTGGAGTCAAACTATTAAAATTCCAATTCAAAGTATTGATTGTTTGACCATCAATGATTGGGGCTGCTGAAATATGATCTATACGGGCATCATCAAAAGTCAAATTTACCTGACCAGATAGCGTTTGATTTCCTTTGTTTTTATAGACGATTTTATAATAAGCATTAAAGCCCGGACGAGCTGGTCCGAAAGGTGATAATATGACTTCTAAATCCGGATGAATACCATTGGGTGTGATGCAAAAGTTTTGTGTTTGCACAGAATTGTCAACCACCGGAAAATTTATCAAAGCATTAGGTGGCGTGAAATTAAACCAAGTTGGGTTTTCAGTTTGTGGTGTTAGATTAAAATTACCGGCTTGGGTGTAAAAAGTAAAAGCTCCGTTTAGATTGGTAAAAGTTGCTTCTTGATTTATACCGTCATTAAGATTTATTTTTACATACGGATAAACAAGATCATTGTCATCACAACCATTGTTGTCAAGGTCATATTGGGTCTTTCCGGTAATGGTATTGTAATCGCCTCCGGGCGTAAAAGAGCAATAGCTGTTGCAGACTGTATTGTTTAATCCGCTTGCAATCAATTGACTTTGCATATTAATCAATTGGCTATCATCTACGCATATGTAATTAAGGTTTGGTAAATTTTGAAATGTAACCGTTTCATTTCTACCATTTTTTATAAACAATGTATTGATCTGATTACAATTATTTAGACTTAAATTATTCAAATTATGATTGCTCGAAAAATTTAGGGATGTCAATACCATATTTGTATTTAATGAGTTCAATGCAAAAAGTTCAAGTAAATTATTTGTGGATAAATCTATTGAAGATAAAAAATCACTGGTTAATCTTATCTCTCTTAACAATTGAGAATTATTGATATTAACAGAAGCTAATGATGAACTGTTTATTTCCAAAGTATTAAGGAATGGACAATTTGAGACATCAACAGTTTGAATATTGTTGTTGGCAACAAATACCGATAGCATCAGAATTCCACTATTTGCTCCTCTGATATTGCTTAATTGAAGATTGTTTCTAATAATAGGTTGGTCTAAATGTTGTAAATTTTCAAAATTAATTTCTGTAATAGAATCACAATTTATTACTTCAAGATGATTTAAATTCGTAGCACCTCTTAAGTCTAAACTACTTATTTTTGAATTCATTACGATAACCGATTCAAGGTTTGTACAACCATTTAAACTAATTGTAGATTCTAAGTTATTGTTTGCGCCAATTGATAATGAATTTAGGTTTGATAAATTGTTTAGATTTAAATCAGTTATCAAGGTACCACTAATATCTAAACTGTATAAATTAGATAAGTTTGAAACATTCAAGAATGTAATAGGAGCATTCGTAATTGCTAGGATATGCAAATTAGTGAAAGCCTCAATTCCTGTTAAATCATGAATCGTGTTGGGTGGTAAATTCAAGTTTGTTGTTACTTGTGCTTCGCTGTACTGAATTTGTCCATCGTTATTAGTGTCAAACCCAGAGGCTATAAGAAATGCTTTAAAATCAGCATCCGGAATATTCACAATTTGCCCATGGGCCACAACTGAGAAAAGCAATAAAGTGTAAAATATATTTTTCATGATGTCTGTTTGTTTTGTTCTTAAATTGATTTGAGCAATTCGTTTAATCGTTCTTTTTTGCGTTGGGCAATCGGAATCCGCGAATCATCGGCCATGAGCACATAACCGCCATCGGTTTTGATGTATGATTTCAGATAAGCCAAATTGATTAGATGTGACTGATGCACGCGTTCAAAACCGTGTTGTGCCAAAAGTTCTTCATATTCTTTGAGCGTTTTTGAAATCAGCATCGGCTTTTGGTTTTTGATGAAAAACTTGGTGTAATTGTCCATTGATTCACAGCGAATAATGTCACTAATTTCAAATAAATGAATGCCTTCTGAAGTGGATAGCGCAATGCGTTTGAAGTGATCTGTTTTTTTACGAATGTTTTCAATGAGCAAATCAATGTGCTCAAAAGTGCTGTTTTTCTCAAGCGCCACTTTGACTTTGCTCATAGCTTGCTGCAAATCTTCAGGGTCGACGGGTTTGAGCAAGAAATCAAGCGCGCTGAATTTAAAAGCTTTGAGCGCATATTGCTCGTGGGCGGTAATGAATACAATGTGTGAACTGAGTTTGTTTTGCGCCGCTTTGAGTTGCTCTAAAATGTCAAAACCGGTTCCGTCGGCCAAATGAATATCTAAAAAAATCACCTGAGGTTCCCATTGTTCAATGACTTCTTTGCCCGATAAAACACTTTCGGCTTCGGCTACAATTTTAATGTCAGAGGCGTACATTTTGAGCATACTTTTCATGCCTGCGCGCAAATGTTGGTCGTCGTCTATGAGTACAGCGGTAATCATGCTTAGTTGTTTTGGTTGGTTAAATATTGAATGGGCAAATACAGTGTTACTTGTGTTCCTGATGGCTGATCGCTGGCTTCTTCAATGAGCACACGCGCTTTTTGATGCGTGGTAGATTCGATCATTTCCAGACGCTTTTTGGTAATCTCGAGTGCCATTGATTCATGCGCTTTTACAGAGTTTTCTTTGATGGCCATTGATTTACTCAGCCCGATGCCGTCATCGGTGATGATGCAAACCAATTGTTCTTGCTCTACTTTAAAAACAATGTCGATGTTTCCGTTGGTTTCTTTCGGAACAATTCCGTGCAAAATGGCATTTTCAACAAACGGCTGAATCAGCAGCGGAGGCAAAGCCATATCGTCTTCAACACTGGTCGAAGCTTGAATGGTAAAATCAAACTTTTTGTGAAAGCGCAGTTGTTCGAGTTCAAGATAATGCTGCAAACTTTCAATTTCTTTGTGCACCGGAATCAGCGAAGCCTTAGAATATTCAAGGGTTAAGCGCATAAGCTTAGAAAATTTAGCCAAATATTTAATGGCCGAATCGGTTCCGTTTTGCAAGATAAAACTTGAAATTGAACTCAAACAATTAAACACAAAATGCGGATTCATTTGCAAATGCAACGCTTTTTGTTCGTATTCGGCCACTTCTTTTTGCAAGGTCAATCGGCGTTTGATTTGCAGTCGGTTGTAGGTTACAAAAACCAGCCCGATCAGCAATAATCCGCCAATAACCACAAACCAAAACAACTGATTTTGGCGTTTGTTTTCTTCGTGAATGAGCGCCTCTTTTTTCTGATATTCAAAGTTCATTTCGGCGCGCAAAAACTTTTTGTTGTTTTCCCAATTGTTCAGCGCATCGCGGGCAGCAATGTATTTTTTGTAATGTATCAGTTCAGCTTGCGGTTGGTTGAGGGCCGCGTATATTTCGCTGATGCGTTTTTCATCCTCAATAATTTGGTCTTGCGTTCCAATAGATTGAGCCAATTGCAAAGATTTTTCAGCCGAGGTCAAAGCGGCCAAATATTGCCCCAATTCAAATTGCAATCCGCTTATTTTGTACCAAACCAATGCGGCTCCAAAATCATTTTGCATCGATTGATAACCGGCCAATGCTTTTTGATAATAATTATTGGCTTGTGTGTGATCTTTTTTCTGCAAGCATAAATCGCCCCAATAAGTCAATAACAAAGCGTTGTTTCTCGATGCACCTATTTTTTCAAAAGCTTGTTCGGCTTGATGATAATAATTTTCAGCCAACTGGTAGTTTTGTTGTTCAAAAGCAATCGCGCCCATATTGGTCAAAGTGGTGGGCATCGAGGCATCGTTGGTTTCTTTTTGAAGCATCAAGGCTTTTTGCAAATATTCAAGCGCGTGCGGATATCTTTTTTGCGATTTATATACAATGCCAATATTGTTGTACACTTTGGCGCAGTAATTTTTTTGATGGGTTTCGAGGTAAATTTTGAGCGCTTTTCCATAAAAATCAAGAGCCATCGGATAGTTGTTAATTTCTGAATGCACCACTGCCATACTCGCATAAGCGCGGGCCAAACCGGTTTTAAAAGTTTTTGAAGATGATTCTTGAACCAGCGACGTAAAGATTTGCTGGGCTTTGGTAAATTCACCCAACGCTTCTTTGTACTGACTCAGAATGATGTATGCGTTTCCGGCATTAATGGCAGCTTGTGCCAATCCGGGCTTGAATTTGAGTTTGTTTGACCAAGCCGCAGCTTTTTTACAGAAATATAAACTAGAATCCGGATTGATTTCTTTGAGCGCGTCAGCTTTTAAATTGAGTGCGTTTACTTGAGTAGTGTCAATTGCCGTTGAGATGCTCGGGCGATTATTAATATCAGAAGCAAAACCCAAAAAGCTCCAAAGCAAAAATAGAGTAAAAGCGAAAAATTTCCTTGAGTTCATATAACTTCCAGATTAAAGCTACACAAATATAACGGAACGCTTTTGTTTGCTGTGGCCGAATCTAGAATTCGTTTATCAGTAATGAGAATTCGATGTTTTAGGCAGATTTTACCGTAAATCGAAACCCAATTCCATGTAGGTTCTCAATGCTAAGTGAAGTATCGGCGGCCAGTATTTTTCGGAGCTTTGAAATGAAAACATCCAGACTTCTTCCCATAAAATAATCGTCATCGCCCCAAATTGATTTGAGAATGAACTCGCGTTTGAGCGCCGTATTTTGATGTTCAATAAAAAACTGCAACAATTCAGATTCGCGTTGGGTAAGTTTGGTTTTTTCGCCATTGCGGATGAGCACATAATTCTGCGGATCAAATTCAAATGTTCCGATGTTACATGTTTTGGTTGATGGCGTAGTGTTTTTTTGAGAACGCTTTAAGAAAATGTCAATTTTGAGCATCAATTCTTCAATGCTAAAAGGCTTCACCAAATAATCATCGGCGCCCAAACGCAAACCTTTGATGCGATCTTCTTTGAGCGTTTTGGCCGATAGAAAAATCAGTGGAACCTCAGTATTGCGTTTTCTGATTTCAGAAGCCAATTCAAAACCATCCATTTTGGGCAGCATAATATCGAGAATTGCAATGTCAAAAGCCTCTTTTTTAAAAGCTTCTAAGGCCAAAATTCCATCAGAACAATGCACCACTTCATAGCCATTTTGTTCCAAATTATCTTGGGTTAAAAAGGCGAGGGTTTGGTCGTCTTCGGCATAGAGAATTTTACATTTAGCCATGATGAGCAGGAATTAAAATGGTAATTGTTGTTCCATTTGTATTGCTTTGAGCTGAAATTTTCCAATGGTGCAACGTGCAGATTTTTTTGACATAGTACAATCCTAAACCAAAACCATTGACTTCATTGCTTTTGATGCTTGAAATTCGGTAGAATTTATCAAAGATAAACGGAAGGTTTTTATTAGAAATTCCGATTCCATTGTCTATAAAATCTAATTTAATTTGATTGGATTTCTGATTAATTTTTACCGTAATTTCAGGTGTTTTTTCGCAATATTTAATAGCGTTGTCCAGCAAATTATAACAAATATTGGTGAGGTGAAAAGCATCGGCTTCAAGCAAAACATGGCTGTCGGGCGCTTCAGTTTTAATGTGACTTTGCGGATATTTGAGCTGAATATTTTCTATCACATCCCGCAACAATGCCATCAAATCAACCGTAGTTTTGTTCAATACCAAAGGCCCGTTGTCTGATTTGGCGCTGTTGAGAATCGTTTCAATATGAGCGTTGAGTTTTTTGCTTTGCGCGATGATGATTTCGGTGTATTTTTCAAGCTTTTCGTCGGCTTGAATGACGTTTTGTTGTTTGAGAAAATTTGAAGCAATCAAGATGGATGACAGCGGAGTTTTGAATTCATGCGTCATATTATTGATGAAGTCGCGCTGCAATTCAGAGTATTTTTTTTGTTGCATAATCGTCAAAATCGAAAACACATATACGAGCAAAATCACGATGATTCCGCCGGATAAAGCCAACCAAAATTTGAGCGATCGAAACAAATAACTGGTTTCATTCGGGAATCGCACGGCAAAATAATACACCAAATTTTTGTGCTTCGGAAAATACACCGAATGGTTTTTATCGGCGGTTTTTGAAGCCGAGACGTAATTTCCATACACCATTTCATCGCTTTGGCAGTTGTACATGGCGTATTCATAATCGGTTCCGATGTTGACTTTTTCAAATTCGTTTTTGAGGTAATAATCCAGAATTTGAGGTTCAAAGTCGTTGTCTATGTTGACGATGTAATAATCATTCGAGATTTTCTGTACCGGATTTTCGGCGGGTAATTCGCGGTTGGTGCCTTCATAGAGTTTTTTGGCTACTTCCAGCAAAGCGATGTGCGTCTTTTGACTGAATTTTTTTTCTTCAAGATTAAAGGCTTGTTTGGTCCACAAAAGCTGTGCGATCAAGATGCCGATGATGGCAATCAGTCCGAGTACAATGATGCTGTTGAGTCTGTTGATTTTCACTTGAAGCGATTCTTTTTAGAATGGTGTAATATTAGTCAAAAATTCTAAGTCAAAAATCGGTTAACAACTCATTAACAAACGTTAGAAACCGATTAACAGTGGCTCAATAATTACCCAACTACTTTTGACTCGAACAAAAAATAAATCAACCTTTAAAAACAAATATTATGAAAACTATTCAAATTTCGGTTTTGGCGTTTGCCTTTGGTTTAATGTCATTCAATGTAGTTCCTGAGGTTAAACCTTCAATGGTAAAAGTCAATTTGGTATCATCAGTTGTATGGAAAAGTGAATCAATTGACTTGGGTGAAATTCCTCATAATCAGCCCAAAAAAGTCACGTTTGAGTTTAAAAACACTGGCAAAACACCTGTGCTCATTACGGACGTTAAGGCTTCATGTGGCTGTACCGCTACCGATTACACTAAAACTCCTATTCAACCCGGATCAACTGCAACCATTGTTGCAACCTACAACGCAGCCAATAAAGGTGCTTTTTCAAAAACAGTAACGGTAACAACCAACGCTGACAGCGCCCCAAAAGTTCTAACTTTTAAAGGTACAGTTATCTAAATATTGAGTTATTTATTTTAAAAGCCCGGTTTATTCCGGGCTTTTTTTGTTGTATTTTTTAAAATAATGTTAAAAAGATTCTTAATTACTTTTTTAAATCAGGTAAATCTCACGAAAACTAATAGTTTATTTTCGGTGTAGATTAAAAGCCGAAATGAAACTTAAAAACACTTATCCCAAAATATTACTACTCATATTCTCTTCGAGTATCTTTTTTATATTGTTGTATTTTTCGTTGTATTATTATACCAAACAAGTTGAAAAACAAGTGTATACCAGTACAGAATTCCAATATAACAATGAGGTAAACATGTTGCTTCAACTTGAGAACAAACCCATTCAAGTAGCTTTGAATAACGATACCAATTGGGATGAGTTTGTTGATTTTACCAAAACAAATAACAAACAATGGTATGATGAAACCATCGGAAATGAATTAGATATTTATAAAGCCGATTATTTAGGAACTTATGATGTCAACAAAAAGTTCATGATTAGAACCGCGTCAAACCGATTGCGCTCGACGGATATCATTCCTAAGCATGCCATGGATCAACTAGACGAAGTTGGAACGACAAAGTTTTATTTGCTTATTCCCGAAGGTTTAGCCGAAGTAACAGGAGCATCGATACATCCGTCTGATGATCCGCTCAAGAAAAAAACTAAGCCTTTCGGTTATTTTTTTGTTGCTCGTCTTATCGACCAAAAATATATTGGTGATTTTAAGAAGATAGCATCCTCAGAAATTAAGTTTATCAACACAGATAGGGCTATAAAAAAAGAAAACCACACCATTTATGCCACAGTTAATTTGCAAGATTGTTTTGGAAATACCATCGGCAGATTGCAATTTGAACGCAAATTTGATGTCTATTTTGAAAACATGCTCAATATTCTGTATTTGATTTTTGTGGTCTTTGTAATCAACATACTCATTAACTTATTTTATACGCGAAAGCTGGTCTATCTACCGCTTGATTTGATAACAAGAGTTCTGGAAACCGGTGAGAAAAAGGCTATCAAAGAGCTCAAAGCTACCCACGGCGAGTTTAGAAACATTGGGCTTTTGTTTGAAGAAAACAATAATCAAAAGCATGAGTTGGTCAAAGCTAAACTTAAAGCTGAAGAAAGCGATCGGCTTAAATCATCTTTTTTGGCAAATCTTTCGCATGAAATTAGAACGCCGATGAATGCTATTAGCGGCTTTACTGATTTGATGCTCAATACCCAACTCAGCCACGAAGAGCAAATTGAGTATCTGAAAGTAGTTGATAAAAGTGGTAGAAATTTAGTATCAATTATTGATGATTTAATTGAAATGTCGAAGATAGATTCGAATCAAATTTCGCCCAATTACACCCAAGTTGATTTAGAAGCTTGTGTGAGCGAGTTGTTTGAGACTATTCGCATTACCATTCCCAAAAGCAAGCCCGTTGAGCTTTTTGTTGTTCCGGCCCGAGAACCACTAGCTTATCCGATTATTGCTGATGAAACCAAACTAAAACAAGTGTTGGTCAATTTGGTTACTAATGGTATTAAATATACCGATAAAGGAACTGTGTCATTTGGATATGAGCTCAATGAAAAGAAAAAAGAGATTACTTTTTCAATCTATGATACCGGGCCTGGAATTGATGCTAAAAATCAGAAATTTATTTTTGATCGATTTAAACGAATTGAGAATGATGCTTCTATTAAAGCTGGTGGTTTAGGTTTGGGCTTGGCCATTACCAAAGCCTATGTTGAAATGATGGGCGGAAGCATTACGCTTAAATCTGAAGTAGGTAAAGGTTCTGTTTTTTCATTTACTCTTCCGTTGCAGTATGCCGAGGTTCAAAAAATTTCGGTCAAGCAAGTTAAGTCGCGAAAATCTTCTGAACATGAATCGTTTACTATTCTCATAGCTGAAGATGACAATATAAACTATCTATTGTTTCAAAAAATTATACAATCCCGAAATTACAATATCATCAGAGCGGTAAATGGCCTTGAAGCGGTTGAAATTTCATTGAGTAACCCAGATATTGACTTGGTGTTGATGGATATTAAAATGCCAATTATGAATGGTTTTGAGGCACTTGAAAAAGTCAAAGCCATTCGACCGGAATTATTTGTGGTTGCTCAAACCGCGTATGCATCGAGTGATGATGAAGAGCGAATAATAAAAGCTGGTTTCTATGGATATTTAACCAAACCCATCAATCGTGAGAAATTATTTGAAATGATTGATCAGGTTCAGAAAAACAAAAAAAGTGATCGATAAAAAAAAGAGACATTTAATTTTTGCATTGTTTATGGCAGCCTCGGTTTTTAGCCAATCAACCGAGCAGGCAAAACCCAATTCAAAATTTGAATTTAATCTAGATATAGCAAGCAGATATATTTGGCGAGGTCAATCATGGGGCGGTGATTATTTTGTTGTTCAACCTACGATTGATTATCATTTAAACGATAAATTTTCAATTGGATTTTGGGCTACGACTAATTTTGAGTCTCGTTACTTTTATTCAGATCAAATGACCGGACCACGTGGTTACCAAGAAATTGATTTCAATATAAAATATGAGTTTGCACCTTGGCTTTCGGTTGAAATTTGGGATTATTATTGGCCTACTGTTTCTCAAGTTGAAGGTGTTGACAATAGTTTCTTTAATTATGGACCTGATAGTGTAAAAACAGTTGATGCCAGTGTTTTTTTTGATTTGAACCACTGGGAAATTCCACTTGAATTAACAGTAAGTACACTCGTAGCAGGTAGTGATTATCGATATAATGCTCAAGGTGAAAACCCAAAACAAAATTTCACCACTTATGTTGAGGCTATGTATTCAAAAGATTTTTGGTCAGAATACCTCAATCTTGAAGCTGCTATAGGGGCGGTTTTAAACAATCAAGCTGAATATTACACCGCAGGTGATTATGACAAAGTTTCACTTGTAAATTTGAGTTTCAAAGCAACTCATGAATGGAGTGTAGGCGAACGATTTACGGTTCCGATTTGGGTCAATTACATCCATAATGCTGCCGATGCTAATACTGAAGCTTTTGGTAGAAATTTCTTGATTGCCGGGATTTCATTTCACTATCAGTAAGTTTATACCGGTTCTCCGTACAAGTCAAATTCAGTAGCGTCTGTAATTTTAATTTGTGCAAAATCACCTGTTTTAAGGTAGAATTTTGTGGCGTCAATCAAAACTTCATTGTCAACGTCCGGGCTGTCAAATTCGGTTCTTCCCACAAAATGAGCACCTTCTTTTCGGTCAATGATGCATTTAAAAGTTTGCCCGATTTTTTCTTGGTTTAGATCCCATGAAATTTGTGATTGCAAATCCATGATTTCTTCGGCACGCGATTTTTTAACTTCTTCAGGAACATTATCTTCTAAGGCAAAAGCATGGGTGTTTTCTTCATGTGAATAAGTAAAACATCCCAAGCGATCAAAGCGCATTTCTTGAACGAAATCTTTGAGTGCCTCAAAATCGGCTTCGGTTTCACCCGGATAACCTACAATAAGGGTAGTTCTGATGGCCATTCCAGGAACTGCTGCCCTAAAATCTTGCAGCAATTGTGTTGTTTTGGCTTGGGTGGTTCCGCGACGCATCGATTTGAGAATCGGATCAGAGATATGTTGCAACGGAATATCAATATAATTGCAAATTTTTGGTTCGCGTTTCATAAGCTCTAAAACGTCCATCGGAAAACCGGTCGGAAAGGCATAATGCAATCGAATCCACTCAATACCTTCAACTGCTGCTAGGTTTTCAAGTAATTCGGCAAGGTTTCTTTTTTTGTATAAATCGAGTCCGTAATAGGTGAGGTCTTGAGCAATAAGAATCAGCTCTTTTACGCCGTCACGCGCCAAACCTTCGGCTTCTTTGACAAGCTTTTCAATCGGTTGTGATACGTGTTTTCCGCGCATGAGTGGAATGGCACAAAAACTACACGGACGGTCACAACCTTCGGCAATTTTAAGGTAAGCGTAATTTTTTGGGGTAGTGGTGATGCGCTCACCGAGTAATTCATGTTTATAATCAGCACCCAAAGCTTTGAGCAACTGCGGTAATTCGGTGGTGCCAAAAAACTGATCCACATTGGGAATTTCTTTTTCTAAATCAGGTTTGTATCGTTCAGACAAGCAACCGGTTACAAAAACTTTATCAACCAAACCGCGCTCTTTTTTGTCGGCATACTCTAAAATCATATTGACTGACTCGGCTTTGGCGTTGTCAATAAATCCACAAGTATTGATGACGATGATGTTGCCTTCATTTTCAGAAGCAGCTTCGTGTTCAACTTCTTTACCACTGGCGCGGAGTTGACCCATGAGGACTTCGCTGTCATAAACATTCTTAGAACATCCTAAAGTAATGACATTGATTTTGTTTTTTTTGAGTGATTTAGTTCTCATTTGTTGTGATTTACCTCTGAATTAATGGAGCGCAAAAGTACGTTTTATTGTTTAATTTATAAGCTATAAAATAAATTCATGAAAAAAGCCACCATGGTTGATAGTGGCTTTGTACGTTTTTAGATACGAGATATTATAATTCGAAAATTAAAGTAGCTGAGATGTTGTTAAATTGTGATTTTAGGTTTTGAGCTGCTGTAAATCCTTGTGAAAAAACGGCTTCTTGAGATTTTCTTTGGGCGTAATTATACGATAAATCAAGTTTTGTATTCCCAAAATTGTAACCAAAGCCCGTTGAGAATCCGGTTAAGTCACCCATGATTCTTTTGTTTTCATAAGGGCTTTGTTCGTAGCGATAGCCTCCGCGGAAACTCCACAACTTGTATCGATACTCGGCTCCGATACGTAATTCACCGGAGGTTTTTAAGAGCTCATTTGCCTGAATGTTTAATGGTCTAAAAAAGTTATCATTGGGTTTAAACTTAACATTGCTATAATTTTTCAAGCTGTAGTCTATACTAATCAAACCCCCTTTTCCAAAAATATAGGCCAAGCTTCCGGTCCATTTACTTGGGGTTTGTAATTTGTATGTTGGATAAACAATGAGTATGTCTGAATCTACGGTTGCATCTGAAAGCCCTGAAATGGTTGGGTTTCCATATTTATAACCTGTGGTTGTGAGAAGTTGTTTTTTTTCGTCATCAAGTTCGTACCAAGTTGGAGATTCATAAGACAAACCCGCTCGGAAGTTTTTATTGAGTTTTGCAATCGTACCCAATTGAAATGAATAGCCTCTACCGTAGGTTCGTTGGTAATTTTCAAAATATAATTCTTTCATTCCATCGGTGTTGTTGTTATCATTAGATTCATAAAACAAACTTGTTTTTTCGTAATCTGTAAAATAGGAATTAAAGTTTAAGCCAAAATAGAATCTGTCTGTATATTGAGCTGAGAGATTGAAAGCTGCTTTTCCGTTGTAACCTTCAGTATCAATAAAATTTTCTTGATAGAAATTCCCCGGACTCACATTGGCTAAATAAGTATTTTGATTAGGATTGCCCGGATCCGGATTTATGACATAGCCTTGGTAACCTAAGTATGCTTGCTGTGTTCTAATATCTAAATCTTCGTAGTAATTTGAAGTCAAATCATCAACCGGTATGTTTGAACCGTATAAATCAGGATTGGCATAGCTCAAAAAATAATCAGCTACTGATTGATTTGGGTTGGTCCCCATACTGATGATCGAGTTGCTGAAATTTCGCGTGTTTTCGTAGTCAAATGATAGAACTATTTTTTTCCATTTACTCTTTTGGTCAAAATTGTTAAAAACCAAAGCGCCACCAACTTGGTTAATGTCAAACGAATTGTCATTACTGTTTATCTTGCTTCCAAAGTAGTTTGTTTGGTTCTTTGTGTTGAGGCTACTTAAAGTAAACCCCACTTGATTATTCATAAAAACGGCACTTCCAGCAGGGTTTACATTTAGCGACGAAAAATCCCCGCCCAAAGCTCCGAAAGCTCCACTCATAGCGCTAAAACGAGCGCTTCCGTTCATGTTTTGGTTGGCGTAAAGCAATCCTTCAGCAAGAGATTGTGATTGCAAAAATGTACTGTTAAATAAAATTAATGCGATAATAAAATATTTCATAATCAATTTGTTCAATAAAAAAACCTATGTCCTCAAAGGTACATAGGTTTACATGTTAAATTATCTTCTTCCTCCGCTTGAACGACCGCCACTGCTTCCATAGTTTCCGCTTGAATAGCTGCCATTTGATCTGGTGGGTGTATAGCCTCCATTGTTGTAACTTGGAGTGCTGTATGTTCTGTTTGGACTCTGTGTTCTTCCAGGATTATAATTAGGTCTTGGATTACTATTCTGATTATAAGAGGGATTTTGACTGTTTGAGCTATAATTACGAGTGTTTTGATAAGTGTTTTGGCGTACATTTCCATTTGAATATCCTTGCGGGGTACGTGTACTGCTATTCTGTGTCCTGTTGTTGAATCTTTGGGGTGTTCTTACACCATTATAACTGTAACTGTTAGCACCAGTCGAATAGTTTCGATTATAACTTCTGGTTCCGTAGTATCTTGGGTGATGATGATATGCTGCGTATCCATAGTTCATAGGCCATGTGTTCCAGCCCCAACCATAGTAGTTATATGGATTATACCATGGATCCCAAGCCCAACTGTAATAAGGTCCGTACCAAGAGCCCCAACCTAAACCGATATTCCAATTCCAACCAGAGTTCCATCCCCAGTAATTATTCCATCCTAGTCCCCAATTACCTCCGTAATAATTAATGTTGGTTTGTGAGGTGTTTGCTCCCCAATCTTGATATGAATTAGCATAAACAAATGTTGTATCGTTCTGATTGTAATTTGAACTGCGATATTGTTCTACATCGCTAAAGATTTCATCTTTTGGCTGATTGTTCTGAAGAGAACTAAAGTATTCTTTGTATTGATTGTTCGAAGCGGCAGGTGTAGTTGTAACCGATTCGTTTTTGTTTTGATTGAAGTCAGAGTAGATACCGTCACGGTCGTAGTAAGAAACATTTTGATAGGTATCACATGAGGTAAGCCAAAGAGAAAAAATTCCAGAAACGATTAAAATGAAATTTCTTTTGAAGGCAGTTTTATTCGGATTCATAACAACATATTTTATTGTCCAGCAACACAAAATTAGTTAGTTTTGCCGAACGTTTTAGTTAAAAAAAGTTAAACAATATTTATGCCATTAAATAAATGAGCAAGAACCTTACTACAAGAGCTGAAGATTATTCAAAATGGTACAACGAATTGGTTGTAAAGGCAGATCTCGCTGAAAATTCCGGTGTGCGCGGCTGTATGGTTATCAAGCCATACGGATATGCCATCTGGGAAAAAATGCAAGCCGAACTCGATCGAATGTTCAAAGAAACGGGTCACAGCAATGCGTATTTTCCGTTGTTTGTGCCTAAAAGCATGTTTGAAGCAGAAGAGAAAAACGCCGAAGGATTCGCCAAAGAATGCGCTATTGTTACGCATTATCGCTTAAAGAATGATCCTGACAAAGCCGGAAAGCTTATCGTAGATCCCAATGCCAAACTTGAAGAAGAACTCATTGTTCGCCCGACGAGTGAAGCTATTATTTGGTCAACTTATAAAAGTTGGGTTCAATCTTATCGCGATTTACCTTTGCTCATTAATCAATGGGCCAATGTAGTTCGTTGGGAGATGCGCACGCGTTTGTTTTTGCGCACCGCTGAATTCTTGTGGCAAGAAGGGCACACAGCTCATGCTACCAAAGCTGAAGCGATTGAAGAGTCAGAAAAAATGATGAATGTTTATGCTGATTTTGTCGAGAACTTTATGGCCATTCCGGTAATCAAAGGTCTTAAAACTGAAAGTGAGCGTTTTGCCGGAGCTGAGGAAACCTATTGTATTGAGGCTTTAATGCAAGACGGAAAAGCACTTCAAGCGGGAACTTCGCATTTTTTAGGGCAAAATTTTGCCAAAGCTTTTGATGTAAAATTTGCCAATGCCGAAGGAAAACAAGAGCATGTTTGGGGCACTTCATGGGGTGTTTCTACCCGATTGATGGGTGCCTTAGTCATGACCCATTCAGATGATCAAGGATTGGTTTTGCCTCCAAATTTAGCTCCGATTCAAGTAGTAATTGTTCCTATTTATAGATCAGACGATCAATTGGCTGAGATTTCAGCAAATGTAAATGCATTGGTGGGGCAACTCAGAAAAAGAGGAGTTTCAGTCAAATTTGATGACAGAGACACGCACAAGCCTGGTTTTAAATTCAATGAATACGAGCTCAAAGGTGTTCCGGTTCGCATTGCCATCGGTCCCAATGATTTGGCTAACGGAACCTATGAAGTTGCCCGTAGAGATAATCTAACCAAAGAAGTGGTTGGTCAAGATGCAATTGTTGATTACGTGTCAGATTTGCTCGAACAAATTCAGAAAAATCTATTTGATCGCGCTTTGAATTACAGAAACACTCATGTTACAGAGGTTGAAAACTTTGATCAATTCAAAGAAGTGCTTGAAGGTAAAGGCGGATTCATTTCAGCACATTGGGATGGCACTGCTGAGACCGAAGAAAAAATCAAAGAATTGACCAAAGCAACCATTCGTTGTATTGCTTTAGATCAAAAAAAGGAAGAAGGAATTTGTGTTTTTTCAGGGGCAAAATCCTCAGGTAGAGTGCTGTTTGCAAAGGCGTACTAAAAAAAATAAAAAAAAATTAGTTTAGCTCTTGCGCGGATAGAAAATAGATGTATCTTTGCAACCGCAATGAGAAAGATGGCCCGTTCGTCTATCGGTTAGGACGCCAGGTTTTCATCCTGGTAAGAGGGGTTCGATTCCCCTACGGGCTACAAAATTTAAACTTTAAGTTACAAGAATAATGGCAAATCACAAGTCAGCTTTAAAAAGAATCAGAAGCAACGAGAAAAGAAGAGTGTTGAATCGTTATCAGCATAAAACAACTCGTAATGCAATCAAAGCTTTACGTATGTCTACTGACAAAGCAGATGCTTCAGCTAAACTTTCAGCAGTTATCTCGATGATTGATAAATTGGCTAAGAAAAATGTTATTCACGATAACAAAGCTTCAAACCTTAAATCAAAATTGACTAAACACGTTTCTAAATTGTAACGAGTTAACATAATTATAGAAAAAGCCTTCCAATCGGAAGGCTTTTTTATTTTAATGGTATTGGGTTTTAAAGAATTTTTTTCAAATCTTCAAGCATTTCTTTTGAAATGGGCTTTGACATGAAGTCAAGTACCATCGGATAAGTTTTTGCTTTATTAATGTCTTCAGGGTCAATAGTTGACGAAAGCACAATTACTTTACAATCTTTAAAAAGTTCTCGATATTCTGCTTGAGAAAAATGATCGAGAAACTCCCAACCGCCCATAACCGGCATATTCAAATCTAAAAAAATAAGTTGTGGATAACTTGAAATTTCACCACCAAGATTATTCAATTTTAAATCGTCAAAATAATTGAGCGCATCTTCACCATTTTCGGCTGTTATAAGGTTCTTGGTAATCTCAGATTTATTAATGACCATTTTACACAACATTAGTGTAATCGGATCGTCATCTACACACAACACTAAATCTAACATAAGATTACTTTTTAAAGGTTATCGTAAAAGTTGTTCCTTTATCAACCTCGCTTTCAACGCTAATAGTTCCGCCCATTGATTCTACTTGTGATCTGACTAGGTAAAGCCCCAGACCTTTGCTGTCCGAATGATTGTGAAAGCGTTGGTACAGTCCAAAAATCTTATCCCTGTTTCGTTCCATATCAATGCCAATTCCGTTGTCTTTAAAAGTCAAAACAACATGGTTGGCCGAATCTTTACCTGAAATCAAAATACGCAGTGTTCTTTTTGGTGAACGATACTTAATAGCGTTGGTAAATAAATTCAACAGAATGCTTTCGAGATAAGCCTTGTTGGTGTTTAGAATTGTGGTTTTTTCTAATTCTACTTTTAGGATGGGTTGATGTTGGCTGATGAGGTAAGAAAGTTGATTGAAGACATTTTCAAAAACATCTTTAATCACCACTTCTTCTTTTTGAATCGACGGATTGTCTTTAATGATGATTACTTTAACCAAATCATTGATGGTTTCATTGAGTAAATTGGTCGATGTCGAGAATCCGTTGAGAATTTCTTTGAGCTCCGGATTTTCAACCGGAATTTCTTTGATCAAATTCAAAAGACCGGTCAAATTCGAGAGTGGTGCGCGCAAATTGTGCGAAGTAATATACGAGAACTGTTTCAAATCGCTGTTGTTTTGCGTAAGCTCGCGAATGAGTTGTTCTTTTTCTTTTTCTTGGCGTTTTTCTTCGGTAATATTGCGCTGAATCGAAACCCAATGCGAATGTTCGCCTTCTTTGTTGGTGATTGGAATCATCGAGAAATTTACCCAATATTCCTCGCCTTTTTTGGTGTGGTTGAGCGTTTCAAACTTAAATTCTAATCGGTTTTTGAGCGCGTTTTTTAGAGAAGATATTTCTGATTTAACCGATGGCTTACCCATAAAAACTTTAGGCGTTTTACCGATAACTTCAGTTGCTTTATAACCCGTCATTTCAGTAAAAGCAGGGTTAACGAATACAATTTTCGGAATCGTTGAGTTTGATTTTTCTGATTCTGTAATAATCACGGCATCTTTGGTTTCGGTAATCACCGTTTCCAAAAGTTTGAGTCGTTGTTCTTCTTCTTTTTGGCGTGTAACATCCTGAATTGCTCCAATCATACGCACTGCATTGCCATCTTCGTCCTTGACTAAAAAACCTCTATCAAACACATATTTATAGGTTCCGTCGGCACACATAAATCGATATTCATCTTGCCATTTTTCGGTTTTTTGTTCTATGAATGAATAAAGTTTTATAGACATTTTAATACTGTCTTCCGGATGAATTCTGTCAAACCACCATTTTGAAGTATTGCCTACATCTTCTTTTTTGTAACCAAAAACGCCCTGAATTCCTTTGTTCCAAGTAAAATGATCATCTTGAATTTTCCAATCCCAAATCGTGTCGCTGGTTGCTTTGGCTACAATATCGTATCGTTCGTTTGATGAAATAAGCTCCTCATTGGTTTCATTCATCTGCTCAAAAATCTTCCGGTTCTGAAAATCGTTTTTAGTCAGAATAATTTTAAAGATAATGGCCGATACAAGAATGAAAATAACATCTTTTAAACCAACAACATAAAGCAAATCGGTTGAAGATTCATATTTGAAGTTATTCAAAACAAAAAAGCCAACAATAGCCAAACATGTTGAAAACAAAATGTACAGCAGGGTTATTTTGGTGGCTTTATTTTTCATTGTCTCAAATATAAATTAATTTATTGAAAGCATATCAACTCAAAACCGAAACTTCAACATAGTTTTTAACAGCCGAATCTTACAATTTTAAAATGCAAAATCAGTGTAATTTTAAGGTTTTTTATCTCGAAATAAAGTGTACCTTTGCGGCCATTAAAAAACACAGATGGAATCAATTAGAAACATAGCCATTATTGCGCACGTTGACCACGGTAAGACCACCTTGGTAGATAAAATTATGTACCACTGCCAACTTTTTCGCGAAAACGAAAACACCGGCGATCTTATTCTAGACAACAATGATTTAGAGCGCGAGCGCGGAATTACCATTACTTCCAAAAACGTTTCGGTAGTGTACAAAGGCACTAAAATCAATATTATTGATACTCCGGGTCACGCCGATTTTGGTGGCGAAGTAGAGCGCGTACTCAATATGGCTGATGGTGTTTGTTTGCTCGTAGATGCTTTTGAAGGCCCGATGCCGCAAACGCGTTTCGTATTGCAAAAAGCTATTGATTTAGGATTAAAACCATGTGTGGTAATTAATAAGGTTGACAAAGAAAACTGTACGCCTGAAGAAGTGCACGAAAAAGTTTTTGACTTGATGTTTGAGTTGGGTGCCGAAGAATGGCAACTTGATTTTCCGACGGTTTATGGTTCAGCCAAAAACAATTGGATGTCTGATGATTGGAAAAACCAAACCAGCAACATCGAACCTTTGTTAGATATGGTCATCAATAATGTTCCTGCGCCTGAAGTAAGCCAAGGAACACCACAAATGCTCATCACTTCACTTGATTTCTCATCGTTTACCGGACGTATCGCCATTGGTCGTTTAGAGCGCGGTGTTTTGAAAGAAGGCATGCCTATTTCACTCGTTAAACGCGACGGTAAAATCATCAAATCACGCATCAAAGAACTCCACACTTTTGAAGGTTTAGGCCGTAAAAAAGTACAAGAAGTAATTGCAGGTGATATCTGTGCCATTGTAGGTGTTGAAGGATTTGAAATTGGCGATACCATTGCTGATTTTGAAAACCCTGAAGCATTGCAAACCATTGCTATTGATGAGCCAACGATGAGCATGCTTTTTACCATTAACGATTCACCGTTTTTTGGTAAAGAAGGAAAGTTCGTAACCTCGCGCCACATCAAAGATCGTTTGGCCAAAGAACTCGAAAAAAACTTAGCCTTGCGCGTAGCTGATACTGATTCAGCTGATAAATTCATGGTATTCGGTCGTGGTGTATTGCACTTGTCAGTACTCATTGAAACCATGCGTCGCGAAGGATACGAATTACAAATTGGCCAGCCGCAAGTCATCATCAAAGAAATTGATGGTCAAAAATGCGAGCCAATTGAAGAACTCACCATTGATTTACCTGAAAACCTTTCGGGTCGTGCCGTAGAATTTGTTTCAGTGCGCAAAGGCGAAATGCTATCCATGGAAGCCAAAGGCGAGCGTATGATTGTGAAGTTCAATATTCCATCGCGCGGTATCATCGGGCTCAGAAATCAACTATTGACCGCCACTGCCGGTGAGGCCATTATGGCGCACCGCTTTATTGGTTATGAACCGTTCAAAGGTGAAATCGCAGGCCGCATCAACGGTTCACTCATTTCGATGGAAAACGGAAAAGCCATTCCATATTCCATCAATAAATTACAAGACCGCGGAACCTTCTTTGTTGATCCGAACGAAGATGTATACGAAGGTCAAGTAGTCGGCGAGAATTCACGCAGCGATGATATGGTCATCAACATTACCAAAACCAAGCAGCTTACCAACTTCCGTTCTGCGGGTGCCGATGATAAAACACGCATTACGCCGGCCATCAAATTCTCGTTAGAAGAAGCTTTAGAATACATCCAAAAAGATGAATACGTTGAGGTAACGCCTAAATCGCTCAGATTGCGCAAAATTTATCTCAACGAAAATGATCGCAAACGCTACAAAATAGAGTAGTACTCAGAAAACCATCCAGCTTTTGGGTGGTTTTTTTTTTGAAGCTGATCCGGCTATCCGTTGCAATCTTTCACGGCGAACTCCGCCGCAAAAGGATTTTCACTACTATCCGGGCTAGGGGTGTAGTGCAAACACAAGCTTATTACTCAAAACAGATACAGATAATTTTGGCTCAATTATTCAATGATTGGCTGCAATTACTTTTTTTTGAAAGATTTAACCGTCAGAGATTTTATATTTGTAAGTTGTGAATTCAAATCTAGTTTTATGAAAAAGAATTACTCTTTTAAAACATCGACACATAAAAGCCTATTCATTTTTATGTTGTTGTTTATTTTCGTTTTTCCTAATCAAATAAGCGCGCAGTGCAATCGCCCAATCAACATCCAAAAAACTTCGCTCACTACTGATAGCGTATCGTTTTCATGGTCAGCGCCCACCTCCGGAAGCTCAGTCATGAACTACGATTATTACGTAACGAATGATTTGATCAATTATCCGCCAATTGGGGCCGAAGCCAACCACGAAACAACGGGTTTAACCTATGCAACTTGGTCTGGTCTCACGCCGAACTTTACCTACCGAATTTTTGTGCGCACCCGTTGTGATTTTACTTCGGTCAGTGATTGGCAAAGCGCAGGTAGTTTCACCACTTTGGCCGCGAACTCAGGCTGTGCTAATGGCCCATACGGATTAAATCCAGCCACCACATTTGTACCTTCTTGCACCGGAAGTGCCGAGGTAATCAATACCGATGCTTATGCGGGTGAATATGCCGATATTGAGGTAGTTCCCAACCGTCAATACATTTTTGACAGTTCCAGAAACACAGACTATGTGACCCTTACCAACACCGGAGTTGATGGAGTTGTTGCGCATGGAGCAGTTCCGTTTACATGGAATTCCGGCACCTTTGACGGAGTTATTCGTTACTTTTTGAACAGCAACAGCAATTGCGGAATCCAGCAGGTGGAACGCACACGCTCGGTTACCTGTTCTGTAGTTCCGTCTACTTGTGTTGCGCCGATTAGTCCGATTAGTTATTCTATTTCAAGTACCGGAGCTGTGTTGAGTTGGTCGTTTAGCGGTTCGTTTACAGCTACTCAATATTATGTCAGTACCAACAGTACAACACCAACAATTAATGCAACGCCCAGCGGCTCTGAACAAGTCCAAAATAAAACTACAGTTACCGGTTTAACACCCAATACTACTTATTATTATTGGTTGCGATCTTCATGCGGAACTGATATTTCAAATTGGATTTACGGCGGAAGCTTTAGTACCTTAGCCTCAGACCCTGTAGGTTGTGTTACTAGTATTTACGGGCAAAACCCAACCACAACTTTTACACCGGCTTGTATCGGAACGCCTGAAATCATCGCCACCAATTCTTGGGCGGGTGAATTCAGCAAAGTCAATATTTTGCCTAATAAAACCTATACGTTTACCAGTTCTACCACCACAGATTTCATTACCATTAAAGATGATTCCACTTCATACACATACGCCAGTGGTCCAACGCCTTTGGTTTGGTCTTCGGGCGCGAATACGGCTACTATTCGTTTTATGCTTCATACCAATTCAACCTGTGGTTTCCAGAACGTAAGCAGAACTACAACCGTTGCATGTAATAATGCAGTGCCCAGTTGTACCACACCTTCAGGGCTGGTTATTTCAGCAGTTACAGCCAATACAGTAACCACAACCTGGAACCATGCTAGTCCGATTCCGGCCAATGGTTATCAATATTATATAGCTACCAATCAGGTTACACCAACAGCATCTACAGCACCTACGGGTTCTACCACGACCAATGGTGTAACAGCCAATGGGCTTACTGCCAACAGCACTTATTATTTTTGGGTGCGTTCTAATTGTGCCAACGGTGTGAGTCAATGGGTGTTTGGAACTGTTTTCAATACTACTGGCAGTACTACCGGATGTACCGATGCTCAAAACGGTCAATATCCAACCACCACTTTTACGCCAACTTGTTTGAGCAGTGGTGTTGAAGAAGTCATTGTAACCGATGCTTATGCCGGTGAATACAATTTGGTTTCTATTTTTTCGAATCGTCAATATACTTTTAGAAGCTCAGTAACCAGTGATTATATTACGATTACCAACCAAGATGCCACCATTACCTATATATCCGGAAACACACCTTTGATTTGGAATTCTGGTCTCGTGTCGGGTACTATTCGTTATTATATTCACGCTAATTCAGCTTGTGCCGCTCAAAATTCCAATCGTACGCGTTATATTACCTGCCAACCAGTGACTGGTGTTTGTAGTGCCCCGGTGGCTGTTACCCTTGGTACCGTAACTCAAACCTCTGTAGTGGTCAGTTGGACAGCTCCGGTTCCCGGTCCAGCACAAGGTTATCAAATTTATCTTAGCACCGTAAGTACAGCACCAAACAGCAGTACAACACCAACGAGTACTGCAACCAATACGAGCACTACTTTAACAGGTTTATCATCTCAAACCACTTATTATGTTTGGGTTCGTTCTAGCTGTGGCGGAAGTCAGAGCGTCTGGGTCGCCGGTGGAAATTTCACCACTGCATCAGCTCCGTGTAATGGGCCAACTAACCTGAGCAGTGGCAGTATTACCAGTACCTCTGCCAATATAACTTGGTCAGCAGCGGTTCCCACGCCAGCGCAGTATGATGTTTATTTCAGCACCTCTAATACTGCACCAACAGCGGCTACAATTGCTTCAGGAACCGTAACTTCACTCGCAGCCAATTTGATCAATTTAACAGCGAGTACCACTTATTATTTCTGGGTTCGATCAGATTGTGGTTCAAGTAAAAGCAGCTGGATGTCAGGCGGAAGTTTCACCACTTTGGCAGCAGCTTGTAGTGCTCCTTCAAACGTATCGGTTTCAAATATTACCAGTAATACAGCCAATCTTTCATGGTCAGCTGCGGTTCCGGCACCAACGCAATACGATATTTACTTTAGTACATCAAGTGTTGCGCCCAATGCTTCTACAACTCCTGTCGGAAGTTTAAATGCGCTTACCGCTAATTTGATTAACCTTACCGGAAGTACTACCTATTACGTTTGGGTTCGCTCAGATTGCGGAACTACCGATAGCACATGGGTATCAGGCGGAAGCTTTACCACACCAGTACAAGGCGATTGTACCGATGCTATCTACGGCCAATATCCAACCTCAGCTTTCACACCGGGTTGTACGGGTGTTTCTGAAACCATTGTAACCGATGCTTATGCGGGTGAGTATGCTTTGGTGAATATCCTCACCAATAAAGAATACACTTTTACCAGCTCGGTCGCCACCGATTTTATTACCATCACCAATGAAACCGGCACAACAGTCTACACACGTGGTACCACACCACTGGTTTGGGTTTCAGGAACAACATCAGGGGTTATCAGATATTATTTTCATACCAATGCCAATTGCGGCACGCAGAATACCAATCGAACAAGATCCATCACTTGTGCTTCCTATTGTGCACCGCCAACTTCTGTAAGTGTTTCGGGTATTGATATTGCGCAAGCCACTGTACAATGGACAAGTTCTATTACACCTCAGGCCTATCAATACTACATCAGTACAAGCAGTACTCCACCGACTAGTTTAACAGCTGCCAGCGGAAGCTCGCTCAGTACTACGCGTGTAATTACCGGATTGACAGCTGCAACTACTTATTACATTTGGGGAAGAAATTTCTGTGGTCCGTACGGAAGTGCATGGGTGAGCGGAGGAAGTTTTACTACTTTAACCGTAACCGGTTGTACAACGGCGGTGAACGGTTTATTCCCGCAACTCAATTTTACGCCGGTTTGCAGTGGTAGCAATGAACAAATTACCAATACGGCCTGGACCGGTGAATATGCCAATGTCAACATTAGTACCAATAAAGAATATACTTTTACCAGCTCTGTAGCCACTGATTTTGTGACCATCACCAATGCCAACGCAACGGTAATTTACGCTTTCGGAACAACGCCGCTCGTATGGCAGTCAAGTACCAACTCTGGTGTGCTTCGCTATTACTTGCACAACGACGCTACATGTACCAGTGAACAAGTCAATCGAGTCAGATATATCAAGTGTACCACTTCATTAGCCAATGAGCAAAACCAATTAGAGCATTTAGCTTTATATCCCAACCCAACTACAGGTATGCTCAACTTGAGCAATGACCAACCGATTGATCAAGTTGAGATATACAATATGTTGGGGCAATTGGTGGCTCAGCAAAATCTGCATGCCAAAACGGGCACCATCAACATGACGCAACTATCGGCCGGAACTTATTTGGTTAAAGTTCAATCTTCAGGCTTGGCGCAAACCATGCGCATCGTAAAAGAGTAAATCTAAACGATTATATAATGAGAAACCATCCGCAATTTGTGGGTGGTTTTTTTTTGAAGCTCATCCGGCTGTTCGCTGTTATCTTTTGCGCTGAACCCCAGCACAAAAGGATAGCCGCTGCCATCCGGGCTAGGGCTTAACGTTTCCCAATAAAAAAGTAAGCGGAATATCGAGTCTTTTTTTCCAAGCTTCTTCCGAATGATTTTCACCCGGAAAAAATTGAGACATGGCATTTTTTGGTGTAAAACTTTTGGCTTTGAGCAGCGCATTCACCTTTTTTTGTGATGGAGCATATAAACTATCTAAAGTTTTATCGCCATAATCAAAGTAGATTTTTCTGCCTGCTTCAGGTTGTAAGTAGTTTTGCAGATAATTGATCATGGCGTCCGGTACCGGATTGTTTTCGTTGCGGTAAATTCCGGTCCAGTGTGTTGACAAACAAGCAGCGCCTCCAAACACTTTTGGGTATTCGCAGTAGGCGTACATTGAAATCAATCCGCCCATACTCGAACCCATAATAAATGTGTGGTCACGATCAGTAAAAACACTAAAATGGCTGTCTACATAAGGTTTTAGTTCGGAGACAATAAATTTTAAATAAGCATCTGACACCGGTTTGAAGGGTTCAGATATTTTTTTCAAGTTGAGGTATTCATCTGAAACCAATTTCTGTTGTTCTTCAGTCATGCTTTCAAAGGCCTTTTGCGGAAAGTATTCTTGGTGTCTAAACCTCGGATTGTTCCAAATTCCTACCACAATAAAGGGCTGGGTTTGCCCTGATTTGATAAGCTGGTTAGCAATGTCGTCTACGTCCCAAGCTTGCTTGTTCCATATAGTTTCAGGATCATAAAGCATCTGTCCGTCGTGCATATATAGAACACTGTATTTCTGTTTTTCGTTATAACCATCGGGCAACCAAACATCAATGTTTTTGGGTGTGATTAGCTTGCTTGCGAAATCTGATATACGAACAACTCTGCCTGCTTTAACTTCAATGGGTTGCGCTAGCATATTCAAACAAAAAAGTGGAATTATAAGTAAAAATTTCATTTATCGAATTAAACTGAAATGTCCTTTAAAAATTCTGCCATCTTCCATTTCAATTACATACCAATAATCGTCAGAAGGCATGGGGTTTCCGTTGTAGTTTCCGTCCCAACCCAAGTCAGAAGCACCAAAACCGTGTAGTAATTTTCCGTGGCGATCAAAAACATTCAGCCATGATTTATTTTGATGGTTTTCACCGGTGCCGCGTAAGTTCCAATAGTCGTTGACTTTGTCACCATTTGGTGAAAAGAATTTAGGAATACCTAAAACATAAACATCAATCGGACCAATATTCCCGCAGCCGTTGAGGTCATTCACATAGAGTTGGTGAATGCCCATCGAAACATCATAGAAGATATTTGAAGATTGATATTCGGTTGGATCATCAAGGCTATATACCAAATCACCACCACCACTGGCGAGGATTTCTATTGAATTAAAATCAGTTAAGTCGGTAACAATTATGGCATCAATATGAGCTACATCAGAATTCACAACATCAATAACACGCGTTTTCAGGCAACCGTGCACCGAAGTCACATCTACAGAATATAAGCCCGGAACGTTGACATCTAAAGTGTACAGAGTTGCGCCTGGAATCAAAACGCCTTCTTTATACCATTGAAAAGTATAGTTTGAAATTGTACTTGAATCAACAATATCTGCATCTATACGTTTGTAAAAATTAGGGTTGTCAGAACATATCAACTCACGCCCTTGTAATCTTATTTTGGGTGTTGGCCACACCTTAAAAGGTAAAATAGTACTGGCCGGGCAAGTTAAATTTATTGGATTTTCAACCACTACAGTAACGTTTTGTGAAGTGGTATAAAACGGATTGGGCAGCGGGCTTGGCAAGGGTTGTAAATTTCCGTCATAATATTTGACACGAACCCCGGTTTGCCCATTGAGTACCGAATTTTCTATCGTAGCCGTATCAAAACCATAAATCCCATCTTGGTCAAGCGGGTCAACTTCATCATCACAAACCGATAGCAAACTCGGATTGACCGGATAAGCTTCAGGTAATTTATCAACGATAAAAGTCAGTGTTTCTTCATCATAACAAGGGCCATCGGTTGCATAAGTAATAGCATTGACCACGCGCGCTGTTATGGTGGTTGTTCCGTTTACAAAAAACGGATTTGGCAAATTGCCTGGAATTAAGTTTCCTGCAGCATCAAAATATTGTATGTTAACGTTGGTTTGTCCTGCTACAATGATGTTGTTAAACAGCGAAGTATTAAAACCGTATATTCCGTCTTGATTGTCATCGCAATGTCTAATGATATTGTCGTAATTATACTGATGCGCTACGGGTAATTGTTCAACTTCAAGCTTAACATATGGTCCTAAACCAAAGCATGAATTGTCAATTGTGCTTTCAACTCGAACCCAAATATTTTGCTGAAACGGATACTGTCGATTTCGATAGTTGTAGATGTTTTCAACAGCCAACGAATTTTGAGATATCTCTAACGAAACTCCATTGGCATCAACCTCCATTGAGGCATCTTCAAAGTTTTTGTAATACTTTACATTGTAAGTGCCTGTGGGCGGAAGCAGCAATAAGATATCAGCGGTTGCGCTGCTAAAATCAAAACTGGATATCCCGTCTCGATCGTTATTATTGCTTGAATTTTGGCCAAAACTATCGAGGTAATCGTCGCATTTGTAATATTTCTTGACAAAACTTTGCGGAATTTGCGTAGTAGTCACATTTACATCTAATTGCCCAACACTATGACAGCCATGTGTTTGTTCAACAATACGAACCCAAACGGTTGATGTATTGGTATAATAATTTAAAGGATTAGCAATAAAGGAAGAGCTGGTTTGGTCTCCTAATTCTGCGGCAGTTTGCGTCTTATAATAAGTAAATACATGATTGCTCAATGGCGCCATAGAACTTTGTTTTTGCAAAAGGTTTACTGTGGTGTAGCCGTCATTGTCATCATCACATTGAACCAACAAAACCGGAGTTGTAATGTTAGGAACATCATATAAATTAAGTATTACTTCATTTGAAGTAACCGAGCAACTGTTTCCGTTTTTGCGTAAAATCACGCGATATTTTCTGCCGTTAAATGAAAATGGCGGAGCAATAATCTGCAAATTTTGGCTGTGTGTGTTGTTGTGGTTGATATCATCGTTAAGGTCGGTCCAAACACCGGCTATAAATGATTGCCACTGATAGCCATCAACAGGCGTTGAGGTAATACTGATGATTGCGTTGTCATAGGCGCAAAAAGCTGAAATACTGGGTTGTGTATTGATCGTGATGGGAGCCGAAATGATGTAATTGTTGTTGGGTAGTGCAGCATATCCGGAACCGTTCTGAACCATTCCAGCCGGGTTAACGGTTGCAGTGCCTGAGCCTAAAATTCCATTGCCGTCACCATCTTGAAAACCAGCTTCGATGACATCAAAACAGTTGTCGTTATCGCTATCAATAGATAAGTAATTTTTAACCGAATTGCTGTCGGTATCGGCAATTACATAGTTAATGGTACCAGATTCAATTGAGGTTTCTAAAGCATTGCTTAATCCGTTGCTGCCAAAAACGCTGGGTAGACCGTCAATTCTTCCGTCAAGATTTGCATCAGCTTGTGCATGTCCGGCTTCAAACAAGTCAAAAATTCCATCATTATCACTATCTAAATCGATGTTGTTAACTACGCCGTCATTGTCGTTATCATTCGGATTAATACCAGTTCCAAAAGCATCATCCATACCATCTTTGTTGTTATCAGCATTGGCAGGACTTAGCGCTGTATTACCCAACGCTTCAGCACGATCAGGAATACCATCGTTATCACTGTCAAGGTCGTAACTGTCAGGTATTCCATCGCTATCGGAATCACGTTGAACACAGGTGTAAATTAGCTTGAAAGTGGCATTGTTTCCGGAGTTGTCGGATAAATTAATGTGCTTTAAACTAAGGCTTGATGCTTTGTTGCATCGAAATTGAAAAGTTCCGGTTCCGGCGGCCAGCGGCAAAGCATCCTTTAGACGAAACCTAATTTCATATGATGAATAGCTGGTAACCCCACTTTCATAAATATTATCGTAATTGGTATCAATGAGTAATTGATCAGTTGGGTTGAGTACCGTAATAGTTTGTGAGGTGTTGCAACTCAATATAAAATCTCCTGATGAGGTAATGAAGTCAGAACTATTTGCATTTGATGCGTATTCTAAAGCTACATTAATTGGTTGTGGAAATGTTTTTTCGACTTTAACAAAGTTTCCTTTACCCATAGGGGTTCTTGTTACAAAACTACCTATTGTGGTTCCGCTAAACGGCACAGGTTCGGGAGCATCGTTGCCTCCGGTAGTAATCAAAATGCTGCCTTCTCCAACTAAGTCTATAGGTTGATTTCCGAACGATTCACTGCAATTGCTCAATCCATCGTTATCGTAGTCAATATCTACATTATCATTAACGGTATCATTGTCGGAGTCAGTCGGACAAGTACTCACAGGAATTTCATTTGAGTAAATATCGCCAATGGCATTACAATTTGAAATTGCTGCTTTTACATAATAGGCACCGGGTTGTGGTGGCGAATAATGATTAAGTGTAGCACCAGGAATAGGATTACCGTTAAAATACCATTGATAGTTATCAAACGGACTCAAGGTTGTGACCCTTAAATCAATATTGGGTACAATACAATTGGTTTGAGTAATAGCCAATAAATTAAAAGAGATTTCAGGTTTGAAAGTGAACCCTGAGTAAAATCCGCCAAAAGTTGCAGCGCCATCGGTTCCGTAAGCAGCAACATAGAGTTGTGTTGTTGATAATACGGTGATGTTTCCGGTAAGTCCGGTTATGGTATAGGTGTCAAAGCTTTGATTTTGCGTTGGTACTGTAGTTGGACCGTTGACAGAAACACCCGCTAAAGCATCTAAAGCAGTTAGTGAATAAGTGGTTCCGTTAACCTCAAATTGAAGCGTTGAACCAGCCTCTGTAAGTATTGTAACTCGGCCTTGAAAAATTCGACTCCCGATTTTTTCAATCATCGGTATGTTATCAATAATATGCGGTGTATCACAACCTAACGGTGGAACAAAGAACATTTCTTGGTTGGCAAAATCTGTTCGAGTATCATCGCCTACGGTTTGATAGGCAAATACCTTCTCAGAACTGCGTACATATAAACTTCCGCTCACAAATTGATTTCCGTCTAGAACTAAATATTCACCTGCATTTAGAATAAAATTCGGAAGTCCGGTGTTGTTGTTCAGGTATATTTCTGTGTTGTCAACATCAGCAGTAAGCAATACTTTTTCAACATCTGCTTGACCGGTACTTTTGATAAATACATATTCTTTACCTGTACGTTCGGCTGATACAATTTGATCAAAACCTAAATCTAAATTGGTAGCTGCGTTTGAACCTGTAAATGAGCCACAATTTACAGCAATAGGTTTGTCTGAATTCACTAACGAGCCGATGAGTGCATCACGATTGGCATCTGTAGGGCCTTGAACCGCCATAACAAAACTTTCGCCGCTGTTAAGCGTAATCGGTGCAGGTGTGCTTCCAGCAATGGCATTGTTGATGAGTTGAGCACCTGTTCTGATATCACTAAAAGTAACCAAGGTGTTGTTTTCTGTGGCCATGATGGCTACAAAAGTATAGTGATTGTCGGTGTATGGGTTGGCTGTAGTATTGAGTAAAGAACCAATTCTGAATCGTGTGCCCAAAGCTGCCATACCTTTTGATACCACGGCTCCGGCTTGATTGCTATTTCCGGCAATAATACGTGCCGCAACATAAACCAAGTCTTCGGCTTCAACAATAAAGCCTTTATTAGAAAGTATATTATTTACATTGTTTTTTGGAACCATCAATTGTGTATTGGTTCCGTTGCCAATATTGTACACATAGGGTGTACTTTTTGAAACCGTACCCGTTACGTTGATTCCTCCTAATTGTTTAATGGTAAAATTAACCGGTGCGGTACTTGGGGTAGAAATATATAAATACTGTTCCTGTGCGCTTGAAGAGGTGTTGTCTGAACCTGATAGCGGTGGAATATAGTGTGTCTTACTGAATTGGGCAGTTGACACCACAGTTATGAAGAGCAAAATCAGTAGGTATAGCTTTTTCATTCGATAAAAGTAGTAATTATATTGCTATGATTATCTTTTGAGCGCAAAATGGCCTTTGATGGTTTTTCCGGTGGTTCGTGTAAGAACAAACCAATAATCATCAGCGGGTAATTTTTTTCCGTTATAATTGCCGTCCCAACCTCTCTGAAGTGCATTGAATTCGAAGAGGTTCTTTCCGTAACGATCAAAAATTTCAACTTTTGCATTTGGAATAATGTTTAGATTTTCAATGTTCCAAACATCGTTATAACCATCGTCATTGGGCGTAAAAAATCGCGGATAATCTAAGATGATAAACGCGTAAGTATCAAACCCACAACCGTTGATATCGTTGGCTACAGCAGAGTAATTTCCGGGTTGAAGGCCATAAAAAACCGCACTGTTTTGAAAAGTATTTCCATCAATGGAATATTCAAAATTTCCGTTTCCTTCGGCTATGATGTGAACGCTGTTTTGGTTTCCTTGAAAATCATCCACCAGAACATTGGTAATCGTAGGCGCTTCAGATCCGTCGGCTATAAAAGTTTTGGTCGCTTCACAAGTATTAGCATCGGTAACGGTAACAGTATATAGGCCCGGACTGCTGATTTGTGTAGAGGATCCGGTGGCTCCGTTGCTCCACAAATAAGTGGCAAAAGTATTGGCGACTGAAATGGTTATAGGTTGACCATAACACAAAAAAACAGGTTCATCCTCAAAGTTATCCGGTTCATTTTTGTTGATGAATAGCTTGACAGGAACAATTCCGTAGCAGTCACTGCCATTGATGATTTTGGCAAAAATGGTTTGCTCATATCGAACGGTATTCGTAAAAACAGCGGGTAAAGCATTGGTTTGCAACAGCGCATCTTGATAAGTCGGGTAATATTGTACGACAAGCCCTGAAGGCAATCCGCTCAGCACATCGGTGTCAATTTGCGCGAGTGTAATTCCGTAATAACCATCTTTATCACTATCTAAATCACAAGTTTCATAGTCAATTTCGCTGGGCAAACTATTGTTGGATATTTGCAAAGACAGTTGGGTAACGCCCACACATCCGGCAGAACTCAGCGCCGTTGCGTAAATGGTTTTAGGAACACTTTCATAGGCACTCGGATCTGGAATAGATTGGGTTGTATTCTGATTCTGAGCATCGTTTAGGTTTTCGTAATAGGTAACGGTACCAGGATTTCCGTTGATGATTAGAGTATTGGCTAAATTCAAGTTAAACAAGGCGCTTCCGTCTTGGTTTTCATCGCATTGAACCAGCGTGCTCGGTGATAAATTAGGTCCCGGAATATATTCAATAGTCACTTCGCCCGATGAAATACAACCCGAACTTCCGAGTGAAACTTCTACACTATAGATTCCGTCTGAAGTCACATTAAAAATAGGCGCTGTAAAACCGATTTGCTCAATTCCGTTTTTGAACCATTTATAGCTGTTGGTTCCGACTTCGGTAGCATCGAGTTGATAGGATTGCCCTTGACAAATAGGGTTATTGCTCGCAATCAAGCGGTCAGGACCAAGGTCAGTTCCCACTTTAAAACTTCCGCCACCCAAAAAAATAGCCGAATCATACCGAATGTTTTCATGATCGGCAATCACTAATTTGATGTGATAAGTAACTCCTGGCGTTACGGTTGATTCAGCTTTTAAAACAGTAGTTTGCCCGTTGAAATTAACCGCATCACTGTTTCCGTTATATTGTCCAAAATATTGCTCATTGATAGCTGGGCAACCCGAAGTAGTAGGATGCACACTCGTGACCAAAACCGGTGTATTCGTGTTGGGAATCAGCGCTAAATTTCTGTAGTTTTCAGTAGAATTGGCGCGTTTGAGCAAAAAAGCAAAACCATCTGAATATCGGCACGGTGCGTTTCCTTGGTATTCTTCAGAAGCAAAAATATAATCAAAACTCACATAACTGGTCAGCGGTGTAAAGTCAAACTCAATGACTGTAGCATTAAATGTATTGCTGATGCCCAAAGCTTGCTCTAAATCAGGATCGCCTTGCCAACCCGTTTCGCCTTCGTCTATCAAACTTGTATTTGGCCCCTCAGATCTTTTGGCGCGCGCGGTTGAAAGCACCACACCATTCAGAAACGGAAAACTGCTTCCGTTGGCGTCAAAATAACCATAACTCAGTTCATTGGTATTGAAAGGGTTTCCGGTTGCTTGAATATTGGTCACATTGGCGCACGGACTGTTGACCAAAACATTTTGAATGAGTTGTTGCGCCGAATAAGTATCGTCAACACGAACAAATTGTGCCTGAGTTGTATTAGAAAAAAAAGCAAAAAAAAGGTTCAGTAAAAAGAAGCCTTTTTGAACCCAAAATTGTTTTTTTTGCACGATAATTTTCAATGACATACAGGCCGTTTTCTGCGCAGTCAAATCTGCCTGCCAAAGATACTACAAATCTCTTTTGAGCAATAATTTGTACGACGAGATGACAAAAATAATCGTCCAAGCTATCACGATCAAAAGCCCGAGCGGATGCACACTGTAATCTTTGATGTTATCGACGCCAATTTGGTTGCCAATCGATTTAATGACAGACAATCGGGTTATTGGTTCTACAATCAAATCTGACATGGCTTCAAGGGGCAACAATTGTGTGAAATAATCAGCGTAATTACTGTTCGGAAAAACTTTAAAATGCAATAATCCGCTGATGATGCCTTCAATAATGTTCCAAATCAGTAAGAAGCCTAAGGCAAAAGCCGAACGTTTGATCAAGATGCCCAAAAACAAACAGAACGAGAAAAAACCAACGAGTTTCACAAAATAAGCCAGCAAATATTCTAAGTCAGAAAAGATGATTCCGAGTTCGTTATACGATGAGAAAATCAAGCCTAAAATCAGTGAAATCACAAATACAAAAACAGTCGAAACAGCAGCAAAAGCAACCACCATCAGAAATTTTGAAGTAATGAATTCGCGTTTGCTGAGTCCGTCAATCAGGTTTTGTTTGAGTGTTCCGTAACTGTATTCGTTGGCCATCATCGAGA
The DNA here is from genome assembly GCF_018413465.1 of Flavobacterium sp. CYK-55. GTDB lineage: Bacteria > Bacteroidota > Bacteroidia > Flavobacteriales > Flavobacteriaceae > Flavobacterium. Next base: position 75,316 of record NZ_JAHCDK010000002.1, on the reverse strand, counting down.
CAATCACCACCGCTAAAAAGAACTTCAAAATGGCAGCAACATAAGTATTGAAATGCCAAATAAACGGAAAGTTGAAAATGCCCATTTCAGCCACATTTAACTCAATTGGCCCCAAATTAAATTTAATCGAGGCGATGAGCGCAATAAAAGTCAGCAGTATAAAATAAGCCAAAGTCAGGGTTCTGCTGGCGCGGTTTCTCCAGATTTTTAAAAACTCAATGGTTAGTAATCGCTTCATGATTTGGTTTGATTTTGGTTGGTGAGTTCTAAAAATTGTTCTTCGAGTGTGCGTTGTCGTTTGACCAAATGACTCAAAATAATTTGACGCTCAAACAAATATTTATTCAAGTCTTGCGCTGCTACCGAACCTTTAAAATGAGCGATGATTTTGCCTTTATCTTCGTCTATTTTTTCTAAATCCGGATGGGCTTGCAAAGCATTTCTGAGTAAACTCATATCATAACTTTCGACTTCAAAAAATCCGGTTTGTGCATTCATGGCATCCACGCGGCCTGAATAGAGCATTTGTCCTTTGCGCAAAATCAATACATGCGAGCAAACTTTTTCAACTTCATCGAGTAGGTGCGAAGCCAATAAAATGGTTGTTCCTTGCGTGGCTATTTTTTTGATGATGTCGCGTATTTGGTGAATTCCCTGCGGATCCAAGCCATTCGTAGGTTCGTCCAAAATTAAAATTTCCGGATCGTTGAGCAAAGCCGAAGCTATGGCCAAACGTTGTTTCATACCCAGTGAAAACGTGCTGAATTTACTGTTCGCGCGTTCCATAAGCCCAACCAATTCGAGTTTCTCTGTGATTTTTTGCTCAGAAACATCTTTGATTTTGCACACCAATGCGAGGTTTTCACGCGCGGTCATGTACGGATAAAAATTCGGTCGTTCAATGATGGCGCCTACTTTTTTGAGTGCTTCATGCGTTTGAATTGAGCCGTCAAACCAAAAATATTCGCCCGAAGTTTTGTTAACTACATTGAGCACCATGCCCAAAGTGGTTGATTTTCCGGAACCGTTTGGCCCTAAAATTCCATAAACGTGGCCTTTTTCAATGGTGAGTGAAACATTGTTGACCGCAAGCACCGGGCCGTAACGTTTGCTGAGGTTTTTTAAAGTGAGGATGGTTTTCAAAACAAAAAATTAAGTGCTCGTTGGACAGACAAGTTATAAAAATGTTACCGATTTTTTTGATTTAGTTTTCATCAAAAAAAAATCCCCGAACTAAGCCGGGGAATATGGAATTAACCTTTTTGTTCTTTGTTAAAATATACCAAGTAATAATACATTTGGCGCTCTTCATCCCAGCCTTTTTCTACAAACTTTTCGGCGCTTTCCGGATTGATGAAATCAAGTTTAATCTGAATATTCGTATCTAAACTAATCACGTTTTTAATCGATTTGCGCACATCTGAAACCGCTGCATTGGCAATCGGAAAATTCGTCACGTCTTCAATGCTGTATTTTTCGCCTTTGTCGGCTTTGTAGCTTTTAAACTCCGGAATCAAATCAGGATTGTCGAGCACTTCATTCAAAAATTGCGATTCTTCAAACTGATCGTTTTTGGCAAAATAATTCACCGAACGATTCATGAACATCACTTCTTCTTTTTTGTCTTCGGCCGGAAAAACCACATCTTTGGCAAATCCTTGGCAGAATTTAAGGTATTTTTTGGTCATGAAATTCTCGTCTTCAAACGCATCGACCGACAAGAAATGCTCGAGCCAATAACGCGCGTCGTAACGATTGCTGTCAACCGTTAGAATTTTATAACCTTCTTCTTTTTTGTGGTTAAAAATCAAACAACCTTTGTCGAGTTTGTTGAGGTTGATGCCTTGCTGCAGAATCATTTCAAGCGTGCTGTCTTTTTCTTCAAACTGCAGAAAATCGGTTTGAATTTCGCTTTTAAAAATACCGATTGCATCAACCATTTGGTTGTCAATGTTCAAATGCGTTAAATAAGCCACATATACTTCGCCGTTTTTAATGTGCGGATGCCCAGATTGCTCATACAAATGGCGTGTGATTTTTTTGGACACTTCATGCACTGAGCCCGGATTGTTGAAAACCTCGGTGGCCAAGTTGTACATATCGTTGTATTCTAAATCAACTTCGTGGGCAAATTGATAGTAGTTTTCTTCTTTCTCGCGAAACGGTTTCAAGAAAAACTCTTTGAGCAACGGCACAATTTCGTCGTTGAGTGCATAGGTTTTTTCAGAGAGAAACACCGATTCGTTTCGGCTTTTATTGCCCACTCGGTGAATTGAGAGGCTTTCTATATGGGTGTTGAATAGATTAATCATTCTTTAGATGTACACCATTTATTGACCCAAAAGTCAACAACAGTAATTAAAATTTATAATTCAAAGTTTAGTTGCTCAGGCACTCAGTTTCTTAGTTCCAATTCTCCTCGAAACCATAATCTTCATAGTTATCGTCGCCTTCAAACATATCGAGGTCATCTTCGTCTAAATCGTCTTCAAATTCGCCGTAAATGTCATCGCGCATGTCTTGGTCTGAACCAAAACTTTTTTCTGTGGCTTCGGCCGGCATTTCACCGTGCGAGAAAAGCGTTGCCGGATAAGCTTCGCCTGATTGAACATCTTCAATTGCGGCCAATTCAACCAAAAACGTCCACATGTTCAAAAAGTCGTAGACATAAATAATTTTGGTTTGATTTTTATCCAGAATTGAACTCAGCGGATAATCAGCCATCGTTTTGATTTCGCCGGGATTGTCGCCGGTATCAAAAAGCGGAATTTCTTCGTCTTGGTTCCATTGTTGGTCACAAGTGTAAAACGAGGCCAATTCCATTCCGTCAAAACCAAAAGCATTGACAATGGCGTTGTGCAAATCTTCTAAATTGTCGTCTTCTAAAATGGCAATGTCTCTAAAAATATCTTCTTCAGTGTCGAGAATTACTCTGAATTTATAAACCATGATGTGTTTTTTATTTAAGCGTCAAAGGTAAAATTTAAATTGAGTTCGGTTCAAAAAAGTAATGAACAAATCCAATAAAAAACCCAACCGAAGTTGGGCTTGAAATTATTTTTTCTCAGAGCACAAACCAACTATTTCGTGAAAGACGTCGTGTAATTCAGCGAGCGCTTTGGTGATGTCGGCATCTGATGCTTTGGCCTGAATCATTTTGTGTAAGGCTTTGCTTTTGATTTGCAATTTTTCAGCCGATGCCAAAATGCCCGGTGTTTTAAATTCAGCCGGAATATCTGATTTTAATAAATCGGCCGCTCTGTTCATCAATTCTTCAGAACGCGTTTTGATGGGCTCTAAATTTCCTTCTTCTGACGGATGAAACGTTTGTGACATTACCGCGTGAAAAGCTTTAATGGCCGGCCATTTGTCAAAAGTTGATTGCGCTTGAACCGAGTTGAGTCCGAGTACAAAAAGTACGATGGCTAATGTTTTGATTTTCATGTTTATCTTAGTTAGAATTTGTGTTACAAATATATAATTTAACGCAAAACCGCACCGAGTTCAGCGGCAAAGTTTTTCTGTAATTTGCTCATTACTTTCTCGATTTGCTCATCGGTCAACGTTTTTGAATCATCTTGCAAAGTAAAGCTCACAGCGTATGATTTTTTCCCTCCCGGAAGATTGGCTCCGGTGTAAACGTCAAACAATTGAACTTCTTTGAGCAATGATTTTTCTGATTGACGCGCAGTTTGATAAATCGAATCAAATGAAACTTGTTCATCAACCAGCAAAGCCAAATCGCGGCGCACTTCAGGATATTTCGGAATATCGGCAAACTTGATTTTGTTTGAGATGAGTTTCAAAACGGCATCCCAATGAAAATCGGCAAAAAATACTTCTTGTTTGATGTCAAAATGCTTGAGGATGTTCTTGCGGATGGTTCCGAAACGCACCAAAACTTCAGTGCCCACTTGATAACTCATCCCTTCGGCAAACAAATCAACCTCTACCGGAACTGATTTGATTTTTTCAATGCCCAAACGCGACAAAACAGAGTCAACATAACCTTTAAACATAAAAAAGTCAGTTGGTTTTTGGGCGTTGTTCCAAATTTCGGCATGGCGATTTCCGCTCAAAAGCAACGTCAAATGCTTGTTTTCCTGATAATTTGACGGCAATTTGTGGTAGGTTTTTCCAAACTCAAACAACTTCAAATCTTGGTTTTTGCGGTTGATGTTATACGCCGCAGCTTCTAAAGCCGAGAACAACAATGATTGTCTCATCGTGGCCAAATCATTACTCAGCGGATTGAGCATCGTTACGTTGTGGTCGGCGCTCAATGATTCGGTGAGTGATACATATTCTGCTGTGGTCAGCGAGTTGGCCATCATTTCATGAAAACCAAAAGAGTTGAGCTGCGCCGCAACAATATTCTGCACTTTATAATCTTCGGTTCGCGATGAATTGGCTACCGTTGCATTGAGTTTTTTGGTAAAGTTGATGTTGTTGTAACCATATACGCGCAAGATGTCTTCAATTACATCAATTTCACGCTGCACATCTACGCGATACGCCGGAATGGTCAATCCCAAACCGCCATCAGTCGCGCTGTTGACTTTGATATCCAACGAAGCCAAGATTTTCTTGATGGTTTCTTTGGGCAATTCTTGGCCGATGAGTTTCGCGGTTTTGGCAAAATTCAAAAACACGGTGGCATCTTCAATTTTCTTCGGATAAATATCAATCACATCTGAAGTAATCTCGCCGCCGGCCATTTCTTGAATCAGTAAAGCTGCACGTTTGAGCGCATATTCGGTAATGGTTGGGTCAATGCCGCGCTCAAAACGGAACGAAGCATCGGTATTGAGCCCGTGGCGTTTGGCTGTTTTGCGCACGCTCACCGGATTAAAATAGGCACTTTCTAAAAAGATATTGGTGGTGGTTTCGCTCACACCTGATTGTTTTCCGCCAAAAACACCGGCAATACAAAGCGGGCCTTTTTCGTCGCAAATCATCAAATCTTCTTCGTGCAAGCTGCGTTCAACTTCGTCTAATGTCACAAATTTGGTTCCGGCTTCAACGGTTTTGACAATCACTTTTCCGTGAATTTTAGCCGCGTCAAAGGCGTGCAAAGGCTGACCGAGTTCGTGCATGACGTAATTGGTCACGTCCACAATATTATTTTTGGGTGTAAGCCCGATTGATTTAAGTCGGTTTTGCATCCATTCCGGAGAAGGTTTGACCGTCACGCCCGAAATAGTCACACCGCAATAACGAGGCGCGAGTTTGGTATTGTCAACTTTAACATCAATTTTGAGGGTTCTTTTATCAATTCTAAAATTGCTCACCGATGGTGTAATCAACTCTACGTGATTTCCTTTCTGAATCATGCCGGCTCTCAGATCGCGCGCCACGCCTAAATGACTCATCGCATCGGCGCGGTTGGGCGTGAGGCCGATTTCAAAAATTTCGTCGTTCTCTACTTTAAAAACTTTGGCTACCGAAGTTCCGGGTTTGAGTTTTTCATCCAAAACCATAATCCCGTCGTGGCTGTTGCCCAAACCAATTTCGTCTTCGGCGCAAATCATTCCGAAGCTTTCTACATCGCGAATTTTACCTTTCTTGATGACAAACGCATTTCCGTCGGCATCATACAAAGTTGAACCTATGGTGGCCACAGGAACTTTTTGTCCGGCTGCTACATTGGCTGCGCCGCATACAATTTGTACCGGAGCGCCCTCGCCTAAATCAACCATCGTTACTTTGAGACGATCGGCATTCGGGTGTTTTTCACAGCTCAAAACATGACCTACAACAATACCTTCGAGTCCGCCTTTGACTGATTGGTATTTTTCTACCGTTTCAACTTCAAGACCTAAATCGGTGAGTAGGGCAGCAGTTTCTTCAGATTTCCAATCAATTTTAATGAATTGTTTTAACCAGTTGTATGAGATTTTCATCGATGCAAATTAAGGCTGCAAATATACTCATTGCGCGTTTATTTTAAAATATATTTTTAGACGTCATGCCCCGAATTTTCATCCGCAGTAATTATCATATTCTTGATTTATTAATAAGATTATTTGTGATGTTTAAATATTCTCATGTAAAAATTACACATTGATTAATTTGTGCTGTAAAATGTAAAAAATGTGCTATCAGTGAGCTCGGCTTTGAAACTACTTTTGGCTACAACCAAAAAATTAAAATTATGAGTCAAGCAACAAAAAGACCCGAATTTAAGTCGCACTACGACAATTTTATAGGCGGAAAATTCACGCCTCCGGTCAAAGGTGAGTACTTTGAAAACATTTCACCTATTGACGGAAAAGCATTTACCCAAGCCGCTCGATCCACCAAAGAAGACATTGATTTGGCCCTCGATGCTGCCCATGAAGCTTTCAAAACCTGGAGCAAAACCTCGGTTACCACGCGCAGCAATATGTTGCTCAAAATTGCCGATATCATGGAAGCCAACCTTGCCTATCTCGCTGCGGTTGAAACCATTGACAACGGAAAAGCCATCCGCGAAACCATGGCCGCCGATTTACCTTTGTGCATTGATCACTTTCGCTATTTTGCAGGTGTTATCCGCTCAGAAGAAGGCGCCATTGCCGAGCACGATGAGCACACCGTGAGCATATGCTTGCACGAGCCTTTGGGTGTGGTCGGGCAAATTATTCCTTGGAACTTTCCACTGCTTATGGCTTCTTGGAAAATCGCACCTGCACTCGCTGCCGGAAACTGTGTGGTCGTCAAACCGGCCGAACAAACGCCTACTTCGATTATGGTGCTCATGGAACTTATCAAGGATGTAATTCCTGCGGGTGTACTCAATGTAGTCACGGGTTTTGGTATTGAAGCCGGAAAACCTTTGGCTACCTCACCGCGCGTCAATAAAGTGGCCTTTACCGGTGAAACCACCACAGGTCGATTGATCATGCAATACGCTTCTGAAAACTTGGTTCCGGTAACCATGGAACTCGGCGGAAAATCACCGAATATTTTCTTTCCGTCTGTGGCCGATGCCGATGATGAATTCTTTGACAAAGCCGTTGAAGGCGCCGTATTGTTTGCTTTAAACCAAGGCGAAGTTTGTACTTGTCCGTCGCGTATTTTGGTGCACGAAAGTATCTACGATCAATTCATGGAGCGCGTTATTGCTCGCACTAAAGCCATTATTTGCGGTGATCCGCTCGATCCATCTACCATGATGGGCGCACAAGCCTCTAATGATCAATACGAGAAAATTCAATCGTATCTCAAAATCGGAAAAGAAGAAGGCGCAGAACTGCTCACTGGCGGCGATGTCAACTCATTCGGCGGTGATTTGGCCGGCGGTTATTACATTCAACCGACCATTTTTAAAGGCCACAACAAAATGCGCGTTTTTCAAGAAGAAATCTTTGGTCCGGTGGTATGTGTGACTACTTTTAAAACCACCGAAGAAGCCATTGAAATTGCCAACGACACGCTTTATGGTTTAGGAGCCGGTGTTTGGACTCGCGATGCCCACGAACTTTATCAAGTGCCGCGCGCCATTCAGGCCGGACGCGTTTGGGTCAACAGTTATCACGCTTATCCGGCGCACGCACCGTTTGGCGGTTACAAAAAATCGGGCTTCGGACGCGAAACGCACAAAATGATGTTGGCGCATTATCGTCAAACCAAAAATATGCTCATCTCATACAACAAAAACAAACTTGGATTCTTTTAAGATTCATTTAATTTGTTGGTGCACCATCCGAGGTTTCGGCTTCGGATGGTTTTTGTTTTTCAGAAGCTCATTCCCGCTTTCCGCTGTAGCTTTTGCCGGTTAAGAAACCGCCAAAAGGCTGCCGCTTCAATCGGGGCTAGGGCAGTCGCACATCAATAAGCTCAATCACCACTGAAACTTCAACCTTTCAAAATTATCCTATGAAAACACCACGCGTTACCGTTACTGTGGCAGCGGCTCAAATCATTCAACAATTGCAAGATCGTTACGGCGATTTGATGTTTCACCAAAGCGGCGGTTGCTGTGATGGTTCACAACCTATGTGTTTTGAAAAAGGCGACTTCAAAGTAGGTTCGTCTGATGTTTGTTTGGGCGAGATTGCCCACTGCGAATTCTGGATGAGTCGCGACCAATTTGAATACTGGAAACACACCCAACTCACCATTGATGTGGTACCGGGCAGAGGCTCGAGTTTTTCTTTAGAAATTCCTTTGGGCGTTCGGTTTCTCACGCAATCGCGCTTGTTTTCGGCTGAGGAAGCCCAAAATTTATCCGATTTAAAATTTACGGATTAAAGTTCATCAGCTGATACTGTTTGGGCGTAACACCTTCGTATTTTTTAAACAATCTGATGAAGTAATTACAGTCTTCAAAGCCCGTGGCATACGACACTTCATTGACATGCACATTCGGGTTACTCAGGAGTTTTTTGGCGTATTTGATTTTTTCGTTCAAAATAAACTCAATCGGACTCATGCCCATTTCGCGTTTAAAATAGCGGTAAAATGAAGTCGTGCTCATACAAGCCTTATCGCTCAAATCTTTCAGGTTAATGCTCTCGCGAATATTCTTGCGAATGTATTCAACCGAAGGCGTAATCGGGCTGTTGATATCGAGGTATTTTTCGTTTTCAAACCGTCGAGCCGTTTGGGTTTGTATGATTCTGATGATGAGTTCCTGCAGTGTTAAATCGGCCAGTGCGTCTTTGGTAATCGCATCGCCCATGCATTCTTTAATGAGCTTGTTGATGGTTCCGGCCAGCTCAACATTGTTGTAAAAAAAGTAGTTTTCGTGGTCGAGTTTCCAGAGGTTGTTTTGGCCTTCTTTGGGGTATTTTTCGTTTAAAAAATGCAGCGTATCACTAATGATTTCATGATCAATCGCCAAGGCAATGCATTGCGTCGGATTGGCCGTTGTAGCTTCGGGAAAATCAATTTTCATTTCAACGTTTGAAGGCACAATCACCGTTTCGCCGGGCAAATAATCAAACGAAGGTTCGTCAAACAAATGCATCACTTTTTTGCCGCGCAGCATACTGGTCACCACCAAATCATTAAACTTCAGCGGAACCAAATCTGATTTTTCGTAGGTTTCAAAAATGTTCAATTCGCAATGCTCTAATGAAAAAATGGTGCGGTTTTCCACCAAAGTTTTGAGTGACTTTTCGTGGGTGAGTGCGGGTTTGTTGAGCAAAACTTTTGAAGGCATATGCATTTAATTAGCAAAGCCTAAGATACACTTTTTTTGTATGTAAACTACAGCAATTCGCCCACGTGTTTTTTGATGTTTTCGGTGATTTTTTGCGTGGGCAAATCATTGGTGTCGCCGCCAAACGGATCTTCAATTTCTTCGGCAATAAGCTCTAAACTAGCCAAAACATAAAAGATAAAAACCACAACCGGCGCCACGTAATAGCCCAAACTAAAGGCATAACCCCAAGGCAAAGTCATCACATAAAAAAAGATAAACTTCTTGATAAACGCGCTGTACGAATACGGAATCGGTGTGTTTTTAATCCGCTCACAAGCGCCACAAATATCCGTAAACGATTGTACTTCGGCATTGAGAATAATCAGTTGATCGCCCGTAATTTTTTTTGATTGATACAAATCGTTGATTTTGGCAAACATCATTTGCGCTACTTGATTCGGGCGGTGTTTGTGTTGATCAAGTTCTAGGTCAACATCGTCAAAAAGCACTTTTCCGGTTTGTTCGTTGCCCAAGTGTTTGTGTAAAACGTGCGCATAGCCCGGAATCATTTTTCTAAAATAGGTGCGGTCGTGTTCATCGCCCAGCATGGCCGAGAGTTTCAAAGCGAAATTTCGGCTGTTGTTTACTAAAGCGCCCCACATTTTTCGGCCTTCCCACCAACGGTCATAAGCAGTGTTGGTTCTAAAAACCAGCAACAATGAAATCACAAAACCCAGCATTCCGTGCATGAGCGTGATGTTTTTGATGTAACTGGTCTCAGAAAGTTGCCAGTATTCAACCTCGAGCCATCCGACCAAACCCGCATAAATACCAATGGCGAGCATAATCGGCAGCAAAGTTCTAAACGTATCTGCCTTGTGGAATTTAAAAATAAAAGTAAACCAGTCTTTGGTGTTGTAGGATATCATTTGTTTTGGATTGTTTGATGCAAATCTAATCAAAAAGTCAGATTTCCGGCCAACTCGCGCAAGCTTATCTCGGCCAATTTGGCTTGATAAAGCGTGTTTGAATATCTGGTTTTGGCCTCGACAAAATTGAGTTGCGCGGTTCTGAATTCAAATGTGGTAATGGTTCCGATTCTGAATTTATCCAGGGTAATGTTGAGGTTTTGTTGCGCGATTTGTACGTTTTTTTCTTCAAGCGCGCTCAATTGCAATTGCGTTTGATAGTTCTGAAAAGCCAAATTGAGTTGTGTTTCTATGGTTTGCTGTTGTTGATCGGCTGCGAGTTGGGCATTTTCAACTGCTAATTTGGCGATTTTCTCATTGCGGTTTTGATTGTTTCCGTCAAACAAATTCAAGGTTGCACTCAAACCGTAATTGAGCCCGCGGGCGCTGCTTTGCGTTGTAAAACCCAATTCTGATTTGGCTTCACTAAAGTTGTATCCGGTATTGACTTTTACCGTCGGATAACGATTGGCTTTGACTTGTTTGAGTTGCAATTCGGCTACTTTTTTACTGATGATGATGGATTCCAGCTCCGGATTTTGTTTTTGCGCTAATTCAGTCAACTGCATCAACTCGAGTTTTTGATCAACTTGAATGTCTTGAGCCACTGCAAAATCAGTTTTTAAATCGCGCGCCAACAATTCATTGAATTGCGTTTTGGTTTGCCCGTACAAATCTTTTTGTTTGAGCAGGGCAGAAGTGTCGGCATTCAAATCAACTTGAGCATTGAGCACTTCAAGTTTTGAAGCTTTGCCAATGCTGTAGCGGTTTTGCGCCAAAGTCAATCTTTGTTTTGAAATCACCAAAGCGGTATCAAGTGCAGCCAGTTGTAATTGCTGTTGTGCCAAATCAAAATACAAACTGTTTACGGCTGCAATTCGATCGAGAATTTTGAGTTTCATTTGGCTTTCGCCCAGTTGTTGCAGTGCTTTGAGTTGGTCATAACGCGCAAACATTTTAAAGCCGTCAAAAACCGTCCAATCAAGGTTGGCGCCGTAGCTAATGTTGCTGCTGTGTGCATTATCCACCGTATTTACTGTTCCGTCGGCGCGGGTTTGTGACAAATGCTGAATGCCGTTGGTATCTGTAAATGAAGCCGTAACTTTGGGCAACATTCCGGCATTTCCAACTGCTACATTGGTCTGACTTACTTGGGCATGATTGCGCGCGATGCGAATGGCGTAATTGTTTTCTAAAGCTATTTTAACGGCGTCTTCTAAAGTCAATACAGATTGTGCCTGCAGCGAACCAGCGAGCAGCAGGATCAGAAAACTATAGATTTTGAGATGGGTCAGACTATTTTTCATAAGCGTCCATTTGGTCAAATTCAGCGCGGTGTTTTCGCACGCGCGACCACATTAAATACAGAGTCGGAATCACAAACAAAGTCAGGATGAGCGAAAAAATGGTTCCGCCTACAATCACCACGCCCATGCCAATGCGGCTCGTGGCGGCTGCTCCGAGTGATAAAGCAATCGGCAAAGCGCCCAAGGCAATCGCCAAACTCGTCATTAAAATAGGGCGCAAACGCGATTCTGCGGCGTGCAAAATGGCCTGGGTTTTCTCCATGCCTTGCTCGCGCAATTGGTTGGCAAATTCTACAATCAGAATTCCGTTTTTGGTGACCAAACCAATGAGCATAATGGTACCAATTTGACTAAAAATATTCCAAGTCTGACCAAACAACCAAAGCGAGAACAATGCTCCGGCCACGGCCATCGGAACGGTCAGAATAATAATCAGCGGATCAATAAAACTCTCGAATTGAGCCGACAAAATCAAGAAAATAAGCAACAAAGCCAAACCAAAAGCAAACGAAGTATTCGAGTTGCTCTCCACAAAATCGCGCGATTCTCCGCCTAAATCGGTGGTAAAACTATCGTCGAGTACTTTTTCGCGAATGCGGTTCATGGCTTCAATGCCATCGCTGATGCTTTTGCCCGGCGCCAATCCGGCCATCACGGTAGCCGACATATTTCGGTTGTTGTGATACAATTGCGGCGGATTACTTTTCTCGTCAATATGCACCACATTGTCCATTTGAATGAGTTGGCCTTGCGTATTGCGCACAAACATCGAAGTCAAATCAAGTGGTTTTGAGCGATCTTTTTGGTCAAATTGCCCAATCACTTGATACTGTTTTCCGTTCATCAAAAAATACCCAAAACGCTGTCCGCTGAGCGAAAGTTGCAGCGTTTGCGCAATGTCTAAAACAGAAACACCCAGACTTTCAGCCTTTTCGCGATCAATGGTTACGTTGATTTCGGGTTTGTTGAATTTGAGGTTCACATCGGTCATGGCAAAAGTCGGATCTTTGGCGGCTTCTTCCATAAACTGTGGAATCTTCTCTTGCAATTTTTCAAAATTCGGCGCTTGAATAATGTACTGAATCGGAAGCCCACCGCGCTTATTCACGGCAATGGTCGGCTGCTCGGTCACCGAAGTTTTGGCATCGGGATAACCTTTAGTCCATTTGGTGAGTTTTTCGGCCAATTCTTTCTGCGAGCGTTCTCGTTTTTCAGGATCCACCAAAGCAATGCGCACGCGACCGCTGTTGGTAGCCGAAGCGTTAAATCCGGGTGCGGTAATCACCAAACTCACTTTCTTTTCCGGAATTGAATCGTCAATCAAGCGTGACAATTCTTGCATAAAACGATTGGTGTAATCATACGAAGAACCTTCGGCTGTAGTGGTGACCATCACGAGTGAACTGCGGTCATCATAAGGCGCGGTTTCTTTAGGTAAAATATTAAAAAACAGATAAATCAGCGCAAAACAAAAGCCCAAAATAGCAAAGCTGATCCATTTGTGGCCGATGAATTTTTTAAGCGATACAGCGTAGGATTGGTTGATGTTTTCAAAAATGGGTTCGGTCAGTTCGTAGAATTTTGATTTTTTCTGATGTCCGCCTTTCATCAAATAAGCGTTGAGCATTGGGGTCAAAGTCAGTGAAACAAAGGCCGATATAAGCACCGCGGCGCCAATCACCACACCAAATTCGCGGAACAAACGGCCCACAAATCCGTCTAAGAAAATCACCGGTAAAAACACCGCCGCCAGCGTGATTGAAATAGAGATAACCGCAAAGAAAATTTCATTCGAGCCTTTGATGGCCGCCTCAATCGGGCTCATGCCTTCTTCAACTTTTTTGAAGATGTTTTCGGTCACTACAATTCCGTCATCCACCACCAAACCGGTCGCGAGCACAATGGCCAAAAGCGTCAGTACATTGATCGAAAATCCGAACAACCACATGATAAAAAAAGTGGCTATGAGCGATACCGGAATGTCAATCAGCGGTCGGAACGCAATGGCCCAATCGCGGAAAAACAAGTAAATAATCAAAATCACCAACAAGATCGATATGCCTAAGGTTTCGGCCACTTCAAGCACTGATTTTTTGACAAAAACGGTGTTGTCAATGGCAATGTTGAGTTGAATATCTTTGGGTAAATCTTTTTTAAGCACTTCAAATTTTTTGTAGAATTCTTTTGAAATGTCTAGATAATTCGCCCCCGGAAGCGGCACAATCGCCACGGCTACCAGCGGTAAACCTGATTGCGACATTTGCGTTTCGAGATTTTCAGGGCCGAGTGCAGCCGAACCGACATCGCTCAAACGAACGATTTTTTCTCCATCGGTTTTGATGATGAGGTTGTTGAATTCTTCAGGTTTGCTGAGGTTTCCAACGGTTTTTACAGTAAGTTCAGTGCTGTTTCCAGTGAGTTTTCCCGACGGAAGTTCTACATTTTGTTGTCCAAGAGCATTTTTGACGTCTGAGACCGTACAACCATAAGATGCCAATTTAATCGGGTCAATCCACAAGCGCATGGCGTATTTTTTCTGTCCCCAAATCTGAATACCGCTCACGCCCGGAATGGTTTCGAGCCTCGGCCCAATAACGTTTTCAGCATAATCGCTGAGCTCCAACGGGCTTCGGGTATCGCTTTGAATGGTCATCGAGATGATCGCATCGGCATTCGCATCGGCTTTTGAAACCACCGGCGGACCATCAATATCTTTAGGCAAGCTTTTGGCGGCAATGGCTACTTTATCGCGCACATCGTTGGCAGCGGTTTCGAGGTCTTTATTCAGGTTAAACTCAACGGTAATGTTGCTGGTTCCTTGAACGCTTGACGAGGTGATGTTTTTGATGCCGTCAATCGAGTTGATGGCTTTTTCAATGGGTTCGGTAATTTGCGATTCGATGATGTCCGCATTGGCTCCGGCATAATCGGTTCGGATAGAAATCTGCGCCGGATCAATCGACGGAAACTCGCGAATGCCCAGAAATTTATACCCAATAACACCAAAGAGAATCAACGTTAGATTCAAGACAATGGTTAGTACGGGTCGTTTGATGCTTAGCGTGGATAAACTCATGGGTTATGATTTGAGTTTCACTTGAACGGGCGCCTCGTTTTTAAGTGCCATCACACCGCTGGTAATGAGTGTGTCGCCGGGTTTGAGTCCGGTTAAAACCAAGATAGATGCATCGGTTCTGGTGGCCGTAGTTACCATAGTTTCGATGGCTTTTCCTCCTTCAACGATGTATACTTTTTTGCCTTTTTGCACCGGAACAATCGCTTCACTCGGCACCATGACGGCATCTTTGATTTTATCGAGCGGTAAAATAATGTTGGCAAAAGTGCCCGGAATGAGCTTGTTGTTGGCGTTTTCGGTTGAGGCGCGCACTTGTAAAGTTCGTGTAGTAGCTTCAATGCCGGGTTCAAGCGCATAAATTTTGGCTTTGAATACTTGGTCTGAATTGGCCACTGTAAAGTTTAAAACGGTGTTGTTTTGAATCTGACCAGCGTATTTTTCGGGAATTGAAAATGTAATTTTGAGTTGCCCGGTGTTGACGAGTTTAGCAATGAGCAAAGAAGGCGTGAGATAAGCGCCTGGCGAAATTGAACGCAAACCAATTTTACCCGAAAAAGGCGCACGTATACTGGTTTTGTCAAGTTGCGCTGCAATGAGTTGGCTTTGGGCTTGGGCTGATTTGTAGTCGGCCAAAGTGATGTCATATTCTTCTTGGCTGATGGCTTCTTTGGCGAGCAGTAATTTGGCGCGTCTTTCATTTTCAGCGGCCAAAGATTCTTTGGTTTTGGCTTGACGCAGTTGCGCGCGCAATTCACTATCGTTGACTTTAACCAGAACTTGTCCTTTTTGAACTTGGCTTCCTTCTTGAAAATGAATGCTCTGTACCACGCCCGAAACTTCACTGCGCACTTCAACTTGTTCGTTGGCTTCAAGCGCACCGGTGAGCGAGAGTTCGTTGTCAAAAATCTGTGGTTCAATAACCAGTCCGGTTACTTTGATGGGTTTTTTTGGGCCTTTGTCTTTACCTGATTCGTCTTGGCTTTTGTTGGTTTGAATTCGATAGGCAATTAAACTTCCTAAACCAACCAACAGTAGGGCATATGCGATGTATTTTACTTTCATAGGCTGAAATTCCTCACAAAAGGATTGTTTTATGACGGTCAAATGTAGTTTTTAGAATCGGTAAAAGCCGGCCTGTTAAACTTTATTTAACAACCGTTTTTAGCTGATGTGATTCCAAAGATTTTTCTTTTTGGTGAGTTCAATATACGTTTTGCGCAAGACACTATGTTCGGGCAATTCCATCGGAGCATCGCGTTTTAAAATCTCTATGGCTCTGTGACGCGCCAGTTGCAAAATGTCGCGATCTTTGACCAAATCGGCAATTTGCAAATTCAGAATGCCACTTTGTTGGGTGCCCATCAAATCGCCGGGACCGCGCAATTTCAAATCTACTTCGGCAATTTCAAAACCATCGTTGGTGCGACACATGGTTTCAAGTCGGGTTTTGCTGTCGGCGCTGAGTTTGTGCGAAGTCATCAAAATACAGTAACTCTGATCGGCACCGCGCCCCACACGTCCGCGCAACTGATGCAATTGCGACAAGCCAAATCGCTCGGCATTTTCAATAATCATCACACTTGCATTGGGCACATTTACGCCTACTTCAATCACCGTGGTAGCCACCATGATGTTGGTTTTTCCTTGTGCAAAACGCTTCATTTCGGCGTCTTTGTCGGCAGGTTTCATTTTGCCGTGCACGATGGATATGGCGTACTCAGGCAGCGGAAAATCGCGCGAGATGCTTTCGTAGCCGTCCATTAAGTCTTTGAGGTCCATTTTTTCAGATTCCTGAATGAGCGGATAAACAATGTAAATCTGTCGCCCGAGCGCTATTTCATCACGCATGAATTTCCAAACCTTGAGCCGATTGCTGTCAAATCGATGGACGGTTTGTATGGGTTTTCGCCCCGGCGGCAATTCGTCAATGACTGATAAATCTAAATCACCGTATAAACTCATCGCCAAAGTTCTCGGAATCGGCGTGGCAGTCATGACCAACACATGCGGCGGAATGCTGTTTTTCTTCCAAAGTTTTGAGCGCTGTTCTACGCCAAATCGGTGTTGTTCATCAATAACGGCCAATCCTAAATTGTGAAATTGTACTTTGTCTTCAAGCAAAGCATGCGTTCCGATCAAGATTTTGAGTTGACCGCTTTCAAGCATTTCATGAATAACTTTTCGCTCAGCAGTTTTGGTTGAACCCGTTAAAATTTTAATGCTGATGCCCATTTTATCGGCCAATTCGCTGAGCCCGATATAATGCTGATTGGCCAGAATTTCGGTAGGCGCCATCAGGCAAGCTTGAAAACCGTTGTCTAGTGCCAAAAGCATGCTCATAAAGGCCACGATGGTTTTGCCCGAGCCCACATCGCCTTGCAAAAGACGGTTCATTTGCGCGGGTTGGCCCATGTCATTTCTGATTTCTTTGAGCACGCGTTTTTGCGCTCCGGTTAAATCAAATGGCAAGTGATTTTGGTAAAATTCGTTGAAATAAGTGCCCACTTGGTTAAAAGCATGACCTTTTATTTTGTGTTTTCTAATCAGATTTTTGCTGATGAGTTGCAGCTGAATATAGAACAATTCTTCAAACTTAAGTCTGAATTGCGCCTTGGATAATCCGTCGTTGTCACGCGGAAAATGCACCTGAAGCATGGCCTCTTTTTTGGGCATGAGTTGCCAGGCGCTCAGTAGGTGTTCGGGCAAAGTTTCGGCTATTAAATCGCGGGTTTCGAGCAAGGCTTGTTGTACAAGTTTGCCAAAAGTTCGGTGTGTAAAACCTTTGTTAGACAGCGCTTCGGTGGATCGATACATCGCTTGTAAGGCGCCGCGCAGATTTTGCTGGTGTTCTGATAAAAGCTCAATCTCGGGGTGTGGCATCGAAAACTGATGGTTGAATAATTGGCATCGTCCAAAAATCACAATCGGCACATTGAGCGGCAGATTTTCGCGGATCCATTTATGACCTTGAAACCACACGAGCTCCATTTGTCCGGTTTCGTCTACAAAGTTGGCTACGAGTCTTTTACCGCGCTTTTGTTCAACGGTTTTGATGTGGATAATTTTGCCTACCAATTGTACTTCGGTGGGTTGTTCGCGCAGCTCGTTTATTTTGTAATAACGCGTGCGGTCAATGTATCGATGCGGAAAAAACTGAAGCAAATCGGCATAGGTGTGAATACCCAATTCTTTTCTGAGCAATTGACCACGACTCGGGCCAACGCCTTTGAGGTATTCAATCGGGGTTTGCAACAACTCAGACATGTCGATTTGTATTAAAAATTAACGGCTTTTACCCCGACGAAGATAAGTATATTTTGAAAATTAAGAAACGCATAACAAGCTGCAAAGGCGTTCTGTGTATATTTGCCATGACATTTGTTTGCGCATGAAAAAAATCGTGTTTTTCCTCTTATTTACCTTGACTTTATGGGCACAACCGGCCCGTGTGGTTGATTTTAAAACCATTCATGCAGCGTTGAGCATCAATCCCGTCAAACGAAATGTAACCGGGCAAGCCAAATACACTTTTGAGCTTTTTAAAAGTACAGACACGCTTCGCATCGATGCTCAAAAAATGGTTTTTACCCATGTAAAACTAAACGGCGAAAACGTCCAATTCAAAGAAAACAAAAAACAACTTTTGCTCTATGAAGGTTTGCGGGTTGGTAAAAATGTTTTGAGTTTTGATTATGAGGCTTTTCCGACGCAAGCCATGTATTTTGTCAACTGGGATTTTACCCATAAAAATGACACACCCGAAGAAGTTCAAGGCCAAATCTGGACACAAGGACAAGGCAAAAACACAAGCCATTGGTTGCCGTGTATAGATGATGTGAATGATAAAGCGCTGTTTAGTTTGGACGTTGCTTTTCACAAGAGTTTCGAAGTCATTTCGAACGGAGTTTTGCTTGAAAAACAAGCGCAAGGCAACGATATCATCTGGAAATACCGCATGAATGAGCCTATGAGCAGTTATTTGGTGATGTTGGCCATCGGGCATTTTCAGAAAAAAACCGAAAAATCAGCTTCGGGTATTCCGCTGGAGATGTATTATGAAACCAAGGATGCTGATAAAGTTGAACCCACCTATCGCTACAGCAAAAAAATATTTGATTACCTTGAAAAAACCATTGGCGTGGCCTATCCATGGAAGGTTTATCGCCAAATTCCGGTGCGTGATTTCTTGTATGCCGGCATGGAAAACACTTCATCTACTTTGTTTTCAAGAGATTTTGTGGTTGATAGTATAGCCTATAACGACCGAAATTACCTCAATGTGAACGCGCATGAATTGGCGCATCAGTGGTTTGGCGATTTGGTTACGGCGCAATCCGGAAAAGACCATTGGTTACAAGAAGGTTTCGCGACTTATTACGCTCTGCTCGCCGAACGCTCGGTTTTTGGTGACGATTATTTTTACAACAAATTGTACAAAACTTCTCGTCAATTGATTGAAGCCGCCAAGACCGATACGATTCCGTTGCTGAACCCCAAAGCGAGTTCACTGACATTTTATCAAAAGGGCGCGTGGGCGTTGCATGTTTTGCGCGAACAAATCGGTGCGAAAAAGTTTGATTTGGCTGTGAAGAATTACCTCAAGAAATACGCTTTTAAAAACGTGACCACCGATGATTTCTTGGACGAAGTCAAAAAAGTTTCGTCGTTTGATGTTGTTGCGTTTCAGAAATTGTGGTTAGAGTCAGCTCAGTTTCCGGCTGCGCATGCCGATACTTTGTTGCTCAAAAATACATTCGTCAAACAATATTACGATTTGCGCGATCACCGATTGGATTTGGTACAAAATCGCCAACAAATTTTAGACATTTTCAACTCAAAAGCGTATTTCCCCATCAAAGAATTGCTTGTGTATCAAGCAACTGAAAAGCCTTTTGTCGAAAAAGAATTTCTGTTGCAAGCGGCGATCAAAACCGGCGATATAAAAGTGCGTCAAGCGGTGGCCAATTCGCTTGAAGAAATTCCGGAATCGTTCAGAGCTAATTATGAAACTTTACTCGACGATGCATCCTACGAAACCCGCGAAGCTGCTTTGTATTTCTTGTGGAAAAACTTTCCGAATGAGCGCGTACGATACATCGATAAATCAAAAAAATGGATCGGTTTTCAAGACCAAAATCTACGTTTGATGCATTTGTATTTGGCTTATTTAACCACAGATAAGGCGGATGAAAAATCAAAAATTTACTTCGAGCTTTTGCAGTTTACCGGAACCAATTATGATTCGGGTATACAAGAATTGGCTTTGCTCAAACTCATCAGTTTAGAGCTTTTTACTGAAGATGTACTCAAAAGTTTGGCCTACGGAACCGGAAATCACCGTTGGCAGTTTGTGAATTTTTGTAAAGAAAACATCCGTAAATTGCTCAAAGATGATCAATACCGCAAGATGTTTACCGAGCTTGAACCCAAGTTGCCCATTCGCGAAAAAACGCAGTTGCAACGCTTGCTCAAAGAAAAAGAGATTAAGTAATTTTTAGGCATTTCATAAAAAAAAGCCTCCGCTATTCTCACTTTGCAGAGGCTTTTCACAAAAACAAACTAACTAAAATTACAAGTTTGGTAGCAGTACTTTGCTAAGAACATGTATGATTCCGTTTGAACATTGAACATCGGTGGCAATTATGTTACATTGTCTGTTGGATGCGTCTTTGAGTTTTGCCCCTCCCGATAATAAAACCTGAAAAGTTTGCGAAGGTGTTAAGATAGGTGTTATGTTTTGACCTTCTGTTAATTGTGAAGATAAAACGTTAGCCTCGCTCACAACGTGATACTGTAAAATTTTGGTGATGTTGTCAGCTGATACAGCTGCGATTCCTCCGGTTGGTTCAAGTTCGGTATTTAAAGCAGTAAAAGCATCATTGGTGGGCGCAAAAACAGTATAGGTGCCCGGATTTGACAATACGCTCTCAAAGTTTGGCTGGCCTGGTCGGTTGAGCAAACTAACTAGGGTTGTGAAGTTACTGTTGGCTTTAGCATGAGCTGCAACGGTTGGCAAACCAATTACTGCATCAACAATATGAACAACACCATTTGACGCATCTACATCGGCTGCTGTTACATTAGAAATTCCGTTGATTTTTACACCGCTGGCCGTATTGATAAACATACTCAAAGTGTTCGTTGATGAAGCACTGCCTTTGCTAAGCGTTTTTACATAACCTGTGGATAGGGAAGAAGAGGTGTTTTCGCCACTAACTACATGATTGAGCAGTATTTCTTTTAGAGTGGCTACCGGCACTGCGTCAAGGTTATCATAACCGTTCTCGGCCAAGAAATCATCAAAAGCATCATTAGTTGGTGCAAACACAGTATAGAGGCCAGTTCCTTTTAAAGTAGCCGCCAAACCGGCCTTGTTAAGAGCCGCTACTAAAGTTGATAAATTCGAAGTTCTACTGGCTATACCTGTGATGGTGTTGTCAGGCGTGTTTGACGATGAATCACTGTCACTGCTGCATGAAGTGATTGATAAAAAAGTGATTCCCAGAATGATCACTAAACTGTTTTTAAGTGTTTTTTTCATAATAAATTTGTTTAATTGTTTTGCGAATCTATTAAACAAAAAGTATGAATTGTTTAAAAAAATCTTAAAAAATATAAACAAAACAAATATTTATTAATTGTTTAATTTTTACGCAACTAATAGATTTTCAGCAGATTGTTTTTTTTCTTGTTTTTAGAAAGCTAAATCCATTTTCTAATCTGTTTTGCAATTCAACAATTCAAAAAAATATTCATCTACTTTTGTCGTTTACTATTTTTGTCTTCAAAATTTTTAAAACATATGTTCAAATATCTTAACTGTTTTATCAGCTTTCTATTCATCGCTTTTTCAGCCATTGCGCAATCCGAAACCAATAAACTTGATGAAAAAGGTCAGCGACACGGTGCTTGGCACGGATTGTACCCCGAAAGCAAACGCGTTCGTTATGAAGGAACTTTTAATCACGGAAAAGAAACCGGAACTTTTAAGTTTTTTGAAGATTCACCAGAGCATGTTGTTGTGGCCACGCGTGAATTTGCTGCGGATGGTTCTGCGTATACCATTTTTTATGATCAGAAAAACAACAAAATCAGCGAAGGCAAAGAGGTTAACAGAAAGTATGAAGGCCTTTGGAAATACTATCACAAAGCATCTACTGAAATATTTACACTTGAAAACTACAAAAACGGAAAGCTTGAAGGCAAACGAACCGTTTATTATATCGGTGGTAAACCTGCCGAAGAAATCATTTACAAAAACGGAATCAAAGAAGGTCCGTACCGAAAATACACCGAAAGCGGCATTGTGCTTGAAGAAACCAACTACAAAAACGGCGAGTATGACGGCAAAGCAATTTTTAGAGATGCGGTCGGGAAAATCGCGTCAGAAGGCAACTACAACAAAGGAAAAAAACGCGGCATTTGGAAGTTCTACAAAGACGGAAAGCTCGATCACGAAGAAAACATGAGCAAGTCAAAAACCAATAAATTGGCACAATTACGCGCAAAAAAAGCAGCCGAAGACAAGGCAACACCCCAAGCAAAATAAGCTTTGTTAATACCCATACACAAGCCGAAATTATTCTTAATTTTGCCCGATAATTATCATGCATATGAAAAGAGTAGTGGTAGGCCTATCGGGCGGAGTAGATTCAAGTGTTGCGGCCTATTTGTTGCAACAGCAGGGCTATGAAGTGATTGGTCTTTTTATGAAGAATTGGCATGACGATTCTGTAACCATATCTAACGAATGCCCGTGGCTCGAAGACAGCAATGACGCCTTGTTGGTAGCGCAAAAACTGGGTATTCCGTTTCAAACGGTTGATCTCAGCGAGCAATACAAAGAGCGCATCGTTGATTATATGTTCAACGAATATGAAAACGGCCGCACACCCAATCCGGATGTTTTGTGCAACCGCGAAATCAAGTTTGATGTATTCATGAAAATCGCTTTGAGTTTGGGTGCCGATTATGTAGCCACCGGACATTATTGCCGCAAAGGAACTATTCAAAAGGACGGACAAACCCTATATCAATTGCTGGCCGGGGTTGATGGCAACAAAGATCAATCGTATTTTCTGTGTCAGCTCTCGCAAGAACAACTCTCAAAAGCTTTATTCCCCATTGGTGAATTGACCAAACCAGAGGTACGCGCCATTGCTACTGAAATGGATTTGGTAACCGCTGATAAAAAAGATTCGCAAGGTTTGTGTTTTATCGGCAAGGTTCGATTGCCCGAGTTTTTACAGCAAAAACTACAACCTAAAGACGGGCTTATTTTTGAAGTTGATGCACAACAATCTATCTACCATATGGCCAAACCCGAAGGTGTTTCCATTGAAGAAATGCTGGCTTTTGAAGCCCAGCCGATTGCTTATTCCCCAGAAATGGGCAAGGTAGTAGGCAAACATCAAGGTGCTCATTATTTTACCAACGGACAACGCCGCGGACTCAACGTGGGCGGAACTCCTGAAGCTTTGTTTGTGATTGCAACCGATGTAGTCAACAATACAATCTACACAGGTCAAGGTCAAAATCATCCGGGTTTGTTTAGAAAAGCCCTCTACATCAAAGGCCATGAAGTGCATTGGATTCGTGAAGATTTGCGTCTTGAAAACGGGCAAACACTAAAAGTAAAAGCCCGCATCAGATACCGTCAACCTTTGCAAGAAGCTACTTTACATCAGTTTGAAAACGGTATGTACGTTGCTTTTGATGAGCCTCAATCAGCCATTACGCCCGGTCAGTTTGTAGCTTGGTATCAAGAGGATGAGTTGTTGGGTTCCGGGGTAATTTCGTAAGTTTGAAATCTATTAACCGCTATACTATGAAAAAGATTACTTTATTACTGATGTTTTTGCTCACCACGCATAGTTGGGCGCAAGAAGATGCTTGGGTTTATTTTAGTGATAAGCCGGGTGCTACTGCATTTTTCAATAATCCGCTGAGTGAACTCTCGCAGCGATCGCTTGACAGAAGAACTGCACAAAACATTGCACTTGATATCAAAGACGCGCCCATAAGTCAAAATTACATCAATCAAATTGCGGCAGCTTCCGGTATAGCTGTAATGGCCAAATCAAAATGGCTTAATTGTGTGCATGTACGTGGTGAGGCTAATGATATTGCAGCCTTGGCTGTATTGCCATTTGTACATCATATTTTTTATGCCAACACATCGCTCAACAACAGAGGTGTAGTTGTTCCTATCAGACCCAAACCGGTCCAAAAACAAATGGAAACCTTAGTGAACTTTAACTACGGAAATTCATTCAACCAAATTCATATGCTCAATGGTGATGTGTTGCACCAACAAAATTACACCGGGGTCGGAAAAGTTATTGCAGTACTTGATGCTGGTTTTCCGGGTGTAGATACTGCTGTTCCGTTTGACAGGCTCAGAAACAACAATCAAATTTTAGGTGGATATGACTATGTTGGCAAGAGTGATAACTTTTATACAAACAACAGCCACGGAACTATGGTGCTCTCAACCATGGGCGGATATGTTGACGGTGAATTGGTAGGTACTGCACCAGATGCTCAATATTATTTATACATTACAGAAGATGTTACTTCTGAAAATCCGGTTGAAGAAAGCAATTGGGTTGAAGCAGCCGAACAAGCTGACCGAGTTGGAGCCGATATTATTACCTCTTCTTTAGGATACTTTGCTTTTGACAATCCGGCTTATGGACATACTTATGAAGATATGACCGGAAATTCGGCTTTTGCATCACAAGGTGCTAACATCGCCTTTACGCGGGGAATTGTGGTTGTGGCCAGTGCAGGAAACGAAGGCAATAATGATGAGCCACATGTAGGTGTTCCGGCCGAAGCCAACAACGTTTTGGCCATTGGAGCGGTTCGTTCTAATCGCAGCCGTGCTAGTTTTAGTTCTATTGGTCCATCTTTTGACGGTAGAATCAAGCCCGATGTCATGGCGCAAGGGCAAGCTTCAGTATTGTCAGATACTTCCGGAAATATTGTGACGGCTAACGGAACTTCATTTTCAGGCCCCATTACTGCCGGTATGATTGCAACATTTTGGAGTGCTGTACCAGAGTTGTCACAAGAAGAAGTGGTTTCGTTTGTTAAGCAATCGGCCGATCGTTTTGCTAACCCGGATAATGAATATGGTTATGGAATTCCTGATTTTAGTATAGCTGTGGCCTTGGCGCAACAGTTTTTAGGGATTAATCCATCCAGTACAACCAAATTGACGGTTTTTCCGAATCCGACTTTCGGAACCGTAAACGTAACTTTACCATCAGGAATAACAACCGCCCAACTCAACATCTACAATAATATAGGTCAGTTGGTACAAACCGAAGAAATCACTGAGTCAACATCAAAAATTTCATTGGCATCGCTCAAAGCGGGTATGTATGTGTACAATCTTGAAACTGCATCTTTTGTTTCATCGGGTAAAATAATCAAGCAATAATGAACAAAATCACCGAGCTTTTTAAAATTCAATATCCCATTATTCAAGGTGGAATGATTTGGAACAGCGGCTATAAATTGGCCAGTGCTGTGAGTAATGCAGGAGGTTTGGGTTTGATTGGTGCCGGTTCAATGTATCCGGATGTTTTGCGCGAGCACATTCAAAAATGTAAAAAAGCAACCAACAAACCTTTTGGGGTCAATGTGCCGATGTTGTACCCGAATATTGAAGAAATCATTCAGATTATTATTGAAGAAAAAGTTCCGATTGTTTTTACATCAGCCGGAAATCCAAAAACTTGGACATCGCTACTTAAATCACACGGTATAACAGTCGTGCATGTGGTGAGTAGTTCTAAATTCGCTTTAAAAGCGCAAGAATCCGGTGTTGATGCCGTGGTAGCCGAAGGTTTTGAAGCCGGTGGTCACAATGGTCGTGAAGAAACCACAACGCTGACTTTGATTCCGATGGTCAAAAAAAATATCTCGATTCCGCTTATTGCTGCTGGCGGAATTGCTACCGGTCGCGGTATGTATGCAGCGATGGCGCTGGGTGCCGATGGTGTACAGATGGGCAGTCGATTTGCGGCTTCAGTTGAATCATCTTCACATGATGATTTCAAGCAAACCATTGTGCAAACCCAAGAAGGCGATACCTTAGTTACACTCAAAGAATTAGCTCCGGTACGTTTGATTAAAAATAAGTTTTTTGACGATTTACAACAGCTCTACGCTCAATGCCCTACGGTAGACCAACTCAAAGAATTGCTCGGAAGGGCTCGCGCTAAACGCGGAATGTTTGAAGGCGATTTGATTGAAGGCGAACTTGAAATTGGCCAAATTGCCGGTCTTATAGATGACATATTACCGGTTGAAGTTATTATAAAAAATGTACTTGAAGAATTTGAACAAGTACAAAAAGAAATGCAAACCCTTCGATTATAATTTTATGATGCGTGTATTTAGAATTTTCGTTTTTTTGGTGTTGACTACATGGGCTTCATCTGCTCAGGCTCAAGTGTACAAATTTTTGACCACCGGGTTTAGTGTTATGGAACGCAATGAGCGCGGTGAATGGGGTAAATGGTCTGATTTAAAAGAAGCATCAATTGTTATCATGCTCGATACCAATAAAAACAGGTTTGTTGTTTATTCGCAAGAGGTTCAATTGTATAATATTGTTCAGTATCAACCTGAGGAAGAAAATGATACCGATATCATCAATGCTTTTAGCTGTTCAGATGATGATGGGCAGCCTTTTACTATATCCATCATCACCCGAAAAAATCAAGGAAACCGAAAGCAATTATACATCAATCAGAAAGATTTTATCGTGGTTTATAATATCGTAAACCACATTGATAAAAACCATCAATAAGTGCTTTTTTAGGATTAATCTTATTGGTTTAGATTCTTCTTTTTTTCTTATATCTACATCCATTTCAGGCATAGTTATTAACAATATCTAATTGTTAAAAACCTTAATTTAATGCCGTTAATCGTATATTTTCTTACTTTTAATCAGAGCTTACTTTTTTTATTTATTTGTTTTTCAGATTTTTACGTTTAATTTTTCATTTATTTGTTATCAACAGTATGTTAATCATTTTGTTAATAACATTAAAAAATAGAAAATATTAACTTCTGTAAATGCGCTAATATAGTGTTCGTATTCTGGTGTGTTTTATCCGGTTTACAAAAAACATAAATCAGGCGTGTTTATTAAGGTGTTAAATCTGTGTTTTAAGCAAAGTTTATACGCTTGGTTTTGTTTCAAAATTTGGCCAATATCCTTATGCTTATGAGAATTTTTACTCGTGCTAAAAAACTGCTGAAAATTAATCTTGTGCTGGCTTGTCTCGGTTTTGTTTCAAATTCCTTTGGACAATGCCCCACAGTATCCAATTTAAATCAGTCCTTTTGCGATGTCGAATCGCCAACTGTTGCAAGTTTGCAAGCTACCGATACCGGTGGAGGCATTGCTTGGTTTGCTACCGAAACCTCTACAACTCCTTTGGCTTCTTTTTCCGGACTTGTTAATGGCGAAGATTACTATGCTGACAACAGCGCCGGTACCTGCGGGAGCAGAACACGTGTCGTAGTTACTATTTATGCGGCGCCTGTTGGTTTGAGTTTTCAAGGAGTTTGTGTCGGAATTCCTGAAGATGCAACTCTGGTTGATTTGGTCGTGGCGGGGAACAATATACAGTGGTATGATCAACCAACAGGAGGGACTGCTTTGGCTTTAACGACACAATTGGTTGACGGGACTATTTATTATGCTAGTCAGACCAATCCCAATACAGGTTGTGAAACATCAAGGCTTTCGGTTTTTGTAAATGTCGGAATTGTTCCGGTTCCAACAGGTAATCCCAATCAGGTATTTTGTAATACGCCCGGGAATCCTCCAACGGTATCCAATTTGCAACCCAGCGGAAATATTCGTTGGTATGCAACTATATCTTCAGCTACTCCTTTAACTTCAACAACTCCGCTTGTAAATGGTCAGAGTTATTTTGCTACTAGTGTTGATCCTCCGTGTGAAAGTACAAGTCGCTTTCAGGTTGATGTTACAATACTTCAGCCCAATAACGCTGGGGTGAATGGGGTTCGAAGTATATGTATTTCAGATATTCCGACTTATCCGGCCTTTAATTTATTTGACGACCTAACCGGTATTCCCAATACCACGGGAACTTGGACCGGACCTTTAACTACAACCAACGGTCATTTAGGTACAGTAAATATCAATTCGTTAACTGTGGCGGGTAGTCCGTATGTTTTTACCTATTCAGTTTCGTCTGTTGCTTGTCCAACAATTACATCTACGGTAACAATCAATGTTTTGCCGCTGCCAACTGCCGCTGTATCTGTAACAAATCCGAGTATTTGTTCCGGAACATCAACAACCATCAACTTCAACGGAACGCCTAACGCTACAGTTACCTATAATATAGGTGGAGGTTCAGATCAAACTATAGTTTTGAATTCTTCAGGTGCTGCTACCTTAACCAATACCTATACTACAACATCCGTTGTTAATTTAGTTAGCGTGGCCTCACAAGGTCCGCCTGTATGTTCGGCTAGTTTGGCAGGTACATCTACGACTATAAACGTAATAGCTTTGCCAACAGTTACCGTTTCTAGCCCACCGGTTTGTGCTGGGCAAAGTGCTACAGTCACGGCTACGCCCGGAGCTGTGGGTTCGTATTCTTATGCTTGGACGGTTCCTTCAGGGGCAGTCAATCCCGGTAACGTAGCTACTTTTACAACTACGGTAGCCGGTGTATACAGCGTGAGAATTACCGACTTAAATACTACTTGTATCAGCGATAGTGTATCAGCAACAGTGGTCATTAATCCGTTGCCAACTGTTTCGGTCAATAGTTCAATTATTTGTCCGGGACAAAACGCTACGGTAACTGCTACACCAGGATCGGCCGGTATTTATTCTTATGCTTGGACGGTGCCTTCAGGTGTTGCTAATCCGGGTAATGTTCCAACCTTTACAACAACAATTGCCGGAAACTACAGTGTGGTGATAACCAATACCGCTACAACTTGTGTCAGTTCAAGTGCAACCGGTGTTGTTACAATCAATCCTAAACCGGTAGTTACAGTAAATAGTCCTTCGGTTTGTCTTGGTCAAACTGCTAATTTGACAGCCACGGTTAATCCATCTGCAGGTAATTACTCTTATGCATGGACAGTCCCAGCCGGAGCAACTAACCCGGGCAATGTAGCTGCTTTTTCAACTGCGGTTGAGGGTGTTTACAGTGTTGTAGTGACCAATACAGTTACAACTTGCTCAAGTGATAGTGCTTCAGGTACAGTAACCATTAACTTACGACCAACGGTTACCGTAAATAGCCCTTCAGTATGTGCTGGTCAAACAGCAACCGTAACTGCTACTCCGGGAGAGCCGGGAACATTTTCTTATGCTTGGACCGTTCCGGCCGGATTTACCAATCCCGGTAATGTAGCTTCGTTTTCTACAACTGTGGCTGGTAATTATAGTGTAGTTATTACCAATACGGTAACTACTTGTTCCAGTGTGAGTGTTACAGGAGTAGTAACGATTAACCCGTTGCCAACAGTAACGGTAAATATCCCACCGATATGTCCGGGAGAATCTGCAACAGTAACAGCTACTCCAAACCCAGCTGGGGTATATTCATATGTTTGGACTGTGCCTTCAGGGGTTGCTAATCCGGGCAATGTAGCCAGTTTTAGTGCCAATGTTGCCGGAACCTATTCGGTAATTGCTACCAATACAACGACCACTTGTCCAAGTAATCCGGGTAGTGCTACTTTAACCATTAACCCATTGCCAACGGTTGTTGTAAATAACCCTACCGTTTGTGCAGGTCAGCCGGCAACGGTTACTGCCGTGCCAAATCCTGCGGGAACCTATTCTTATGTTTGGACGGTACCGGTAGGAGCTGCTGATCCGGGCAATGCGGCTTCGTTCACAACAACTATTGCCGGAACTTATTCGGTTGTAGCAACCAATACCACAACCAATTGTCAAAGTGCTGCTGCCTCAGGTATTGTTACGCTCAACCCGTTGCCAACCGTAACGGTTAACAGCGATGAAATTTGTCAAGGTGAAACAGCTACTTTAACAGCTACACCGGGCGCAGCCGGAACTTATACTTATACATGGACCGTTCCGAGCGGTGCTGTTGATCCGGGTAATGTAGCTTCATTTGATGCGAGTGTTGCCGGAACGTATTCGGTAGTGATTACCGATACAACTACTACATGTACTAGCTTGCCGGGTTCAGGTACTTTGATTGTGAATCCATTACCAACTGTAACAGTGAGCAGTACGCTGCTTTGTGCGCAAGGAGTTTCAACAATTACAGCAACACCGGTAATCCCGGGAACTTATACTTATACTTGGACGGTTCCATCAGGAGTAACTGACCCGGGCAATGTTGATACCTTTACAACGGCTGTTGCCGGCACCTATGAAGTTGTGATTACTGATTTGGTAACCAATTGTTCAAGTGCCACCGGTGCTGCAACAGTTACGATCAGTGCCTTGCCAACAGTTACAGTTAACAGTCCATCCATTTGTCCTGGCTTAGATGCTACTGTAACAGCAACTCCGGGGGCAACCGGAAACTATTCATATGCATGGACGGTACCGGTAGGAGCTTCTGATCCGGGCAATGTTGCCACATTTACCACCAATGTAGTTGGAACTTATAGTGTTATTATTACCGATCTTACAACCAATTGCGTCAGTCAAAGCGCCTCTGGCGAGGTAACCAATAATCCACAACCAACCGTTTCGGTCAATAGTACTGCGGTATGTTCTGGGCAGTCTGCAACCATAACGGCAACTCCGGGTTCAGGCTCGGCAGCAGATTATTCATACGTTTGGACAGTTCCAGCCGGAGCAAGCAACCCCGGAAATGTAGCTTCATTTAGTGCAACTGTTGCGGGTAATTACAGTGTGGTTATCACCAATATCTTGAGTGGTTGTTCAAGTTTGAGTGTTTCAGGAACTTTAACCGTCAATCCACAACCAACCGTTACGGTCAATAATCCTTCAGTATGTTTGGGTAGTTTAGCTACCATTACTGCAATACCAGGTTCTGGAGTTTCGACCGATTATTCTTTTGCATGGACCGTTCCTTCAGGAGCAACCGATCCGGGAAATGTCAATTCATTTAATACAACAGTTGCGGGAACTTATACCGTTATCATCACAAATTTAGCCACCACTTGTCAAAGCAATTCGGCATCGAGTACGGTTCAAGTCAATCCGTTGCCAACGGCCACCATATCATCAAGTGGAACGGTATGTTCAGGAACATCGGCTGCCATTTTATTCACTGGTACGCCAAACTCAACAGTCACTTATAACAACGGAACTACTGACGCAACCATCATTATTGGCGCATCGGGAACCTTTACACTCAATACACCACTTACTGTTACCACTACTTTTACTTTGGTGAGTATAGTCATGAATAACCCGCCGGCTTGTAGTCAAAATTTATCGGGTTCAACTACTTTACAAGTTACGCAACCTCCTGTAGCGGGAAGCAATGCTGCTTATACTACCTGTACCAATGGGCCAACGCAAGACTTGTTCATTTTGTTGGGTCCTAATGCACAACCGGGTGGAACTTGGTCACCAGCGCTTGCCAGCGGAACCAATATTTTTGATCCGCAGTTTGATTCAGCGTCAAGTTATCAATACTTAGTGGCCGGTACACCGCCTTGCGTCAATGATACAGCAGTGGTTTTTATTACTTATGTTGCTGAACCTAATGCCGGAACCAACGGAGCTGCCAATCTTTGTTCAAATATTGATCCGGTTGATTTAACCACCTATTTAGGAGGAACACCTCAGTCGGGCGGAACTTGGTCACCAGCTTTGGCCAGCGGAACGAATCAATTTAATCCGGCAGTTGACACGGCAGGAACCTATACTTATACAGTAACCGGAACAGCTCCATGTACGAGTGCATCTGCTCAAGTGGTCGTAAGTATTACCCAAGGTCCTGAGGCAGGTGTTAATGCTTCAGTAACCGTTTGTGTCAACAACCCAACGTTTAATTTGTTTCCTCTTTTAGGACCAACGGCTCAAACCGGAGGAACTTGGTCACCTGCACTTGCCAGCGGTACTGATTTATTTGACCCGGCAGTTGATCTGAGTTCGGTCTATACTTATACTTTAAGCGGAAACAACCCTTGCGAAAACGACACGGCTACTGTAACGGTACAGGTAAACCCTGTTCCGGATGCCGGGCAAGATAATGCTGTTAATATTTGTTCAAATGCAGCTCCTATTGATTTGGTTACACAATTGGCCGGTACTCCTCAAGCCGGCGGAACTTGGTCACCGGCATTGGCCAGTGGAACCAATATGTTTGACCCTGCAGTTGATTTAGCCGGAAACTACGTGTATACTGTGGGCGCACCATTCTGTAATCCGGCGCAAGCAACTTTAACCATAACCATTGTACCTGGCCCAGAGGCTGGAGTTAGCGCAGCAGTTACCTATTGTGTTACCGATGCTGCTGCTGATTTGTTTACACTTTTAGGGCCTACCGCTCAAGCTGGCGGAACTTGGTCTCCGGCCATGGCTAGCGGAACTGGAGTGTTTGACCCAGCGGTTGATGCAGCGACCATTTATACCTATACACTCAGCGGTAATGACCCTTGTGACAATGATACAGCAACGGTTAACGTTACCGTAAATCCGATTCCAAATGCAGGTACAGCTTTGCCAAATCAGGATGTTTGTAATTCACAACTCACCATTGATTTAAATAGTTTACTCAACGCGCCACAAACCGGAGGGGTTTGGACCGATAGTAATTCAGTTACTGTAAACAACATAGTTGATGTAACCACTTTGCCTGTCGCAACTTATACATACACCTATACGGTTACCAATACTTGTGGCAGTGATACTGAAACGGTTCTGTTTACGGTATTGCCAAATCCGGTACTCACAGGTGCCAACATTCAGGTCTCGTCACCAAATTGCTTGGGCGATAATGTAACGGTAACCTTCAACAATATGGTTGATGGTTCTTACACCTTGAATTACAACCTTTCGATCAGTAACGTATTGAACAATCAATCAACCCCAGTAATCATCTCGGGCGGAACCGGAATTATGACCATTAGTGCTGCCGACCTTTCAAATACAGGTAACACACGTATTACTTTTACAAACATCACCAACTCGGTAACCAGCTGTACCGTACCGATTAATCCGAGTGTGAGTGCTGATTTTATTGTTCGACCAACTTCAGACTTGGATAGTTCTCATTTGAGTATAGCCGATGTTTGTTCAGGAAATAGCGTTACAGTATTGATTTCGGGCGCTACCGGTTTGACCGATGGGAATTACCAGTTTGTATACGAAATTCCACAAGCAACTCCTACCACAGCCACCACAGCTGTCATTGCTATAGCAGGAGGTTCCGGTCAGTTTGATGTTCCGGCTTCGGTGTTAAATGTTACCGGGTTATACAATTTTAAAATTACGTCTATAGTAAGCTTATCCGGCGGATGTAATAACACCACCGAAGATGCCGAAACTACTTTTAATGTATACCCAATACCTGATTTGAGTGCAGCTGTGTTAACAGCTTCTGATATATGTTTGGGTGATAATAATGTTATTACGGTCAACTCGGCACTTAATCTTGCCGATGGCGATTACACCATCACTTATGAACTTTCAGGTGCTTCTACCACAACAAGTACTGCGCAAATTACCGTTGCAAGTGGTACGGCAACCTTTGATGTTCCTGCCTCTGAATTGACAAACGCAGGTACAGTCACAGTTGATATCACACAGATAGTTTCTGAATATAATTGTTCAAATGTCGTATCCGGACTAACGCCTGTTGATTTTGATATTGCTCCGGTGGTAGGTACACCAACGCTTAATGACGGTGGTAATAAATTCTGTGCCCCTACCAATCCAACCATTGCCAATCTAACGTCAAACATTTCCGGAACCGACACCGTGCTTTGGTATGATGCACCAACAGGAGGAAACTTATACGTATCAACTACTACGCTTATTGATGGAGGGATTTATTATGCCGCTTATCAATCAACTACCGGTTGTGAGAGCGGAACCCGTTTGGCCGTTACCGTTATTCTTGATCCTTGTGATGATATCCTGATTCCGGACGGTTTTTCACCAAACAATGACAGCGTCAACGATACTTTTGAAATCAAGAATCTGTCTACCAAGTATCCGAAGTTCAAACTTGAGATTTACAATCGTTACGGAAACATATTATACAAAGGCGATATCAATACGCCTAATTGGGACGGAACCAACAATGAAGGCGGAGTTAATTTGGGCAACAGCACAGTTCCTACAGGGGTATATTTTTACGTGTTAGAGTTCAATGACGGAACTACAAAAGACAAACAAGGACGACTTTATTTAAGTAGATAAATGAAATACAAGATGAAAAAGACTCCCATTTTTTATATAGTTTTTATCGGCATTTTCCTGATGTCTACTTTAGCTTCGGCTCAGCAAGATCCGCAGTTTACCCATTATATGTACAATATGAGCTCGGTCAATCCGGCATACGCAACCGATAATCCGGGTGTAATCAACATAGGCGGAATGTATCGCACCCAATGGGTTGGAGCAGTAGGCGGACCAAAAACGGCCAATGCATTTGTCCATTCTCCTATTGCCAAGCGCGTTGAGGCCGGACTCTCAATAGTGAGTGATGTGATTGGCGATGTAGTTCATGAAAACAATATTTATGCTGATGTGGCTTATGTAATTCCGGTATCAGACAACAACAAATTATCTTTTGGTATCAAAGCCGGGGTTACTTTGTTTGATGTTGATTTCAACGGATTTCAATATACTGACCCTAACCCGGACAATGCGTTTTCTGAAAACATCAGTAAAACCTTTCCCAATATTGGTACGGGTGCATTTTATTTTAGTGATCATTATTATGTGGGCTTATCAGTACCTAATTTGCTCAACTCAAAGCATATTGAAACCAAAGACGGAGTTCGCGCCACCGGAGTTGAGTCAACACATTTTTTCTTAACCGGAGGTTATGTTTTTGATCTGAATTCAAACTTAAAATTTAAACCGGCATTTATGGCCAAAGGCGTTTCAGGTGCTCCTTTATCACTTGATGTTACTGCCAACTTGTTATTTTTTAACGATTTTGAAGTTGGCGCCGGATACCGATTTGATGATTCTGTGAGCGGTTTGGTGGGCATAAATATTACACCGAATTTAAAGGTTGGTTATGCTTATGATTATACCTTATCAAATTTGGGCAGATACAACTCAGGCTCACACGAGATATTTTTATTATTTGATTTAGATACATCGAATTTTGCATCTAAAGGCTATGAAAAATCACCAAGGTTCTTCTAATTCGAGACAAGCATGAAAAAATACGGTTATATAATACTGATTCTCTGTTTACACACTGCGGCTTATGCGCAGAAAGGTCGTGAAAAAAAGGCAGACGCTTTGTTCAACAAGCGTTCCTATGTAAAAGCGGCCGAGTTGTATGAACAAATTGAACCCAACCAGCATGTACTTCAAAATTTAGGTGATTGTTATTACAACAACTCCCAAGTAAAAGATGCAGCGCGTGTCTACGCAAAACTGATGCTTGAAGCCAAAGACAGCATTTATCCGGAATACTATTTCAGATATGCCCACGCATTGATGGGTTCAGGCGATTATGAAAAAGGCGATGGCATCATGGCCAAATACCTAAAATACAATGTCAATACGCTCAAGTTCATAGCCAATCTCAAAACCAATGTGCCTTTTAACTATGAGGTGCAAACCATGTCCAAAAACACGTCAAACGGCGATTTCGGAATGGTGTTCTACGGTGATAAAGTTGCTTTTGCATCTTTGCGTGCCGGTGAAGGCAAATCATACGGATGGAACGAACGCGCTTATCTCGATTTGTTTAGTGCCGATATCAATGCCAAAGGATTGCTGGCCAATATTGAGCCTTTCCCTAAAGAAATCAATACCAAAACCCACGAGAGTAATCCCACGTTCAGCCAAGATGGACACATCATGTATTTTAACCGAACCAATGACAAAATGGTTAAAATCGGTTCGGAAAAAATTGCCAACATCAAAATATATAAAGCCGAATTCGTTGACGGAAAATGGACCAACATTACCGCGCTTCCGTTTTGCAGCGACCAATATTCTTGCGAGCATCCGGTACTCACCAAAGACGGCAAACGATTATATTTTTCGAGTGATATGCCCGGCTCAATGGGTTCATTTGACTTGTTTTATGTTGATGTGAAAGAAGACGGAACCTACAGCGAACCGGTTAATTTAGGAAAAGCCGTAAACACCATTCACCGCGAACAATTTCCTGAAATTTCCAATGATGGATCAACTTTGTATTTTGCCTCAGATGGTCATCAAGGCATGGGCGGGCTCGATATTTTTATGAGTAAATCCTTCCAAGGCGGCGAGTTTGCCAAACCGATTAACTTGGGCGAAACGCTCAACAGTTCTATGGATGACTTTAGTTATGTGGTAGATGAGAAACGCAACTTGGGTTATTTTTCATCCAATAGAAAAGGCGGTGATAACCTATACAGTTTTACGCGTACCGAAAACCAAGAACGCTATGTTGTTGAAGGCGATGTACGCGATAAAAACACCCAAAATCTCTTACCGGGAACCATGGTGTCGTTGTATGATGAAAACAACATTCTGATTGGTCAAATGGTGGTAGGCGCTGAAGCCGACTATGTTTTTGCTACCGAGCCCAACAAAAAATACCGCATTGAAGCTACGCGTGATTTCTATATTCCGCACAGCGAAGAGTTCATGACCAATGAAGATGGCAAGCTGCGCTACACCATTGAATTGTTTATGGAATGCTATGACGATGCCGAAGAAATCATCACCAAACGTCAAGATGGTCGTGTAGAGATTGTTCTTGAAAACATCTATTTTGATTTGAACAAATGGGACATCAAACCCGATGCGGCCAGAATCTTAGATGTATTGGTTGATTTGCTCAAAAAATACCCTGAAATGGAAATCGAGCTTGGCGCACACACTGATTCGCGTGCATCAACTACCTATAACATTATGTTGTCAAACCGTCGTGCCGCTTCAACGCTCGAGTATTTGGTTGACAACGGAATCAAGCGCAGAAGATTGCGTTCAAAAGGATATGGCGAGTCAAGACCGCTCGTCAATTGTGGTGACACTTGTACCGAACAAGAACACTCCATCAACCGACGTTGTGAATTTATTATTTTGAAATAATATATATTGTAATTAATAATTTGGGTTAAAAGTGTCGCTAGGGATAGCGACACTTTTTGTTTTTAGATAACTGGGGTTGCGGTCAATTAGAATGTTATCTTTGCAATTCAAAAACACAACTCGAGCATGAAAAAATACTTTTGCTTATTGATTTTAATAGCTTCAATTGCACAGGCCCAGCAAAAACCCAAATTAGTGGTCGGCATAGTGGTTGATCAGATGAAGCCCGAATACCTCAATCGTTTTGCTGCTGATTTTTCGGCTAACGGATTCAAGAAACTCATGAGTCAAGGCTATGTTTTTAGCAATATGCATTACAACTATTTGCCTACGTATACGGCTCCCGGGCATGCCTCAATTTATACCGGAACTACACCTGCACAGCACGGAATTGTCAGCAACGAATGGTTCAGCCGCAGTTTGGGCAAAGAGCGCTATTGTACCGATGACGATGCAGTTCAGATGCTCGGCGAAGGCAAAGCCGATGAAGGAAAAATGTCACCCAAAAACCTATTGGCCACCACCATTACTGATGAACTCAGACTAGCCACCAACTTCAAAGGAAAAGTCATTGGCATGAGCATCAAAGATCGCGGTGCTATATTACCCGCCGGACATTTTGCCAATTGGGCTTTTTGGTACAGCAAAACCGGCAATTTCATCTCCAGTACATTTTACGGAACCGCTTTGCCTGATTGGGTCAATAAGTTCAATGCCGAGAAAAACTACATGGATTTTCTCAGCCAACCTTGGAACTTGCTCAAACCGATTGAAACCTATAACGAAAGTTTACCCGACGACAACCCGTATGAAGGCAAATTATACAAAGTGGACAAGCCTATATTTCCGTATGATTTAAAGGCGATGTATGACAAAAATGACGCTGGTGTGATTCGGACCACACCGTTTGGCAATGATTTACTCGCAATGTTTGCCAAGCGCGCCATTGAGGCCGAACAATTGGGCCAAGATGAAGTAACCGATTTTCTAACCGTGAGTTTTTCCTCGACTGATTATGTCGGGCACATCCTCGGGCCGCGCTCTATAGAATTGCAAGATACCTACCTCAGACTTGATTTGACCTTGGCTGATTTGATCAGTTACCTCGACCAAAAAGTAGGTAAAGGCAATTACTTGATGTTTCTCACGGCTGATCATGCCGGTGCCGAGAATGCACAGTTTTTAGCTGACCATAAATACAATGTATCACCCATCGATCCAAAAGACATAGCCAAAGGTTTGCGTCAATTTTCAAACGATACGTATGGAGTTGATTTGATTAAAGAATATTCAAGTTTCAATGTTTTTTTTGACTACGAAAAATTAAAATCTAAAAACCTGAACTTATCGGATGTCAAAACAACTTTTAAAAATTATCTGATGACCCAACCGCAGGTGAAACGCGTTTATTCTGAAGAAGAAATCCTGAGCCAAAGCGGTGCAGATGATCATTTAGATTGCATTGCCAAAGGTTATGACGTTACCCAAAACGGTGATTTGGTCATCCTGGACAAACCGGGTTATATTGAATACGGAAAAACCGGAACCTCACACGGAACCACCTATACTTACGACACGCATGTGCCGCTTATTTTTTACGGATGGAACATCAAGCCCGGGCATA
Source organism: Flavobacterium sp. CYK-55 (assembly GCF_018413465.1). Lineage (GTDB taxonomy): Bacteria > Bacteroidota > Bacteroidia > Flavobacteriales > Flavobacteriaceae > Flavobacterium. The sequence continues at coordinate 36,965 of NZ_JAHCDK010000002.1, read as the reverse complement.
CTGCTGATCGCAAAGTCATCACGGAAATTGCGCCCACGATTGCCCAAAAAATAGGCGTTGCTTTCCCGAATGCCACCCAAGCCGAAGTGCTCACCGAGGTAATTGACAACAATTAAAAAGCTTATGATTCGTTGGTATATTGGGTTTGTTCTATTGTTTTTTGCTGTACAAGGGCAGGCACAACAAGCTTGGCCGGCTAGCTCGTGGAGCGCTGGCAGCAACCTCACAACTATAATGGATGCGGCCGGAATCGATGAACTCAGCGGTTTGCATTGGAACCCCATCAACAACCGATTATACGCCGTGCAAAACAACGGACGCGTGCGCGTGTTGCAATACAATCCTACAAACAATGTGTTTTCACAAATCGGCAGTAAAACCTTATCGGGCGGCCCCGAAGGCATTACCCAAGCCAATTTATCGGCCAATGAGTTTTATGTGATGGATGAGAACAACTACGAAATTCAAAAGTATACCCACAACAGTTCGTTTTCTACGGTTAATCCATCGCGTTCTTGGAATTTACTCAGCGCACCATCGCCCATGCAAGACACCGGAAACACCGGCCCCGAGGGCATTTGTTTTATCCCCGACAGTTATTTAACCGCCATTGGTTTTACCAGTTCGGTTACCGGACAATTGTATACCTCGACCAAAGGCGCGGGCGGACTGTTCTTTATTGCGCATCAAGACGGCGGCTATATTTGGGTGTTTGACCTCAATCCGAATGTGACCGATGATTTTGCCTATGTCGGAAAGTACCAAACCGCTCGCCAAGAAAGCTGCGATTTGGCTTTTGATCGCTCAACGGGTTTGCTGTATATACTACACAATATTGATGATAATTACCTTGAAGTAACCGATATGACTTTGTCAGCGGCCACCAGTGCCAATGCGGCTTTTCATACCGTAGCCGAATATTTTATCCCGACCGCCGGCGATGGCAACGAAAACTTTGAAGGTTTTGCGCTCATGCCCAAATGCAACAGCACCGTTACCGGAAGCGCTTGGTTGTGTCGCGATGTATCAAATAATGACGATGCCGCTATCTTAACTTCATCGCTCAAACGATTCACCAATTTTACCGCAGTGGGCAATTGCACGCCTTTAGCGCAAGATACTTTTGAAACCGCAGAAGTTGTGGTCTATCCAAATCCTTTTGTCAGTGAGTTATTCATCAGCGGGATTAATGCAAATCTGGCGCAGGCTAAAATCTACAATGAATTAGGTCAACTCATGGATGCGCCTAAAATTCAGGGCAATAGGATAGAGGTCAACCCGCAGTTAGCCCCGGGTTTTTATGTGTTGCAATGGATGCACGACGGTCAAATCATGACCCAAAAAATCTACAAGCTATAATTTTATTCAGCCAGCAGAATCTGGTTGCGCAGCAAATCGTCTAAAGTTTCGCGTTCGCGGATCAGATAACCCTTGCCATTTTTGTATAAAACCTCGGCGGGTTTAAAGCGCGCGTTGTAGTTTGATGACATCGAGAAACAATAAGCTCCGGCGTTTCTGAAACATAAAATATCGCCTTCTTTGATTTCGGCTATGCGGCGGTTGTTGGCAAAAGTATCAGTCTCACAGATATAGCCCACTACGGTATAAAAACGCTCTTTGCCTTTGGGGTTGGAGAGGTTCTCAATATGGTGTTGTGAGCCGTATAGCATCGGGCGAATCAAATGGTTAAAACCGCTGTCAACCCCAGCAAAAACAGTTGAAGTAGTTTGTTTGACGACATTTACTTGGGCCAAGAAATAACCCGCTTCACTCACCAAAAACTTGCCCGGCTCAAAGGCCAAAGTCAGCGGTTGGCCGTATTGTTTTTCAAAAGCCAAAAAGCGTTTGCTGAGTTTGCGGCCGAGTTCTTCAATATCGGTTTCAATGTCGCCTTTTTTGTACGGAACCTTAAATCCGCTGCCAAAATCCAGGAATTCTAGGTTTTTAAAATGGATGGCGGTGTCAAACAAAATCTCGGCGGCGTATAAAAACACTTCAATGTCTAAAATATCTGAGCCCGTATGCATGTGCATACCGTTGATGCGCATACCGGTATTTTCAACAATGCGCAGCATATGCGGCAATTGATGAATCGAGATGCCGAACTTGCTGTCAATATGCCCCACCGAAATATTGGTGTTGCCACCGGCCATCACGTGCGGATTGATGCGAATGCACACCGGAACCTCCGGATATTTAGCCCCGAAATGCTCGAGCACCGATAAGTTGTCAATGTTGATTTGTACGCCCAGCGCGGCGGCGGCTTCAATTTCTTCAAATGAAACACCGTTGGGCGTAAAGATAATTTGCTCGGGCTTAAAGCCTGCGTGCAAACCCAACTGCACTTCTTGAATCGATACCGTATCAAGCCCGGCGCCCATTTGTTGGAACCACTGCAATATGGAAATATTTGACAGCGCTTTCATGGCGTAATTCACACGCAAGCGCTCCACTTTAGCAAAAGCTTTGGTCAGGCGCTCATACTGCGCTTGTATTTTGTGCGCGTCATAGACATATAAAGGGCAGCCAAATTCGTTGGCCAGAGCGGTAAGTTCAGAAGGTTGCATGAGCTTGGTTTTTAAGCAAATCTAAACCGCTTGGTTGGCTTGTGCAAATATTCTAGGCAAGAAATCTTGCGCTAACGTTGTAGTAACAGGCAAGCGCAGCCTAGCCCTGATGGCAGCGGCATCCTTTTGTGCTAACTGCAGCGTTTTTTGATAAGAAATTTTCGAGCACAAAAGATATAGCGGACAGCAGGAAAGAGCTCCTAAAAAATCTTAAAATTATCTGTAAAAAGGCCATCAAACTTAGAATGCTTTTTATTATTTTTGTCACACTTTTTAATAAGTCTAACGCACAATCAATATGGATATACACGAATATCAAGGGAAAGAAATTCTCGCCAGTTTTGGTGTAAAAGTACAACGCGGACACGTAGCCAACAATCCGCAAGAAGCGGTGGCTATGGCCAAACAACTCACGGCTGAAACCGGAACCGGATGGCACGTGATCAAAGCCCAAGTGCACGCGGGCGGTCGCGGTAAAGGCGGCGGTGTAAAATTGGCTAAAAATCTACAACAAGTAGAAGAGTTGTCAGAACAAATCATCGGGATGCAACTCATCACGCCACAAACGCCACCCACCGGTAAAAAAGTACACAAAGTATTGATTGCAGAAGATGTTTATTATCCGGGCGAAAGCGAAACTTCAGAGTTTTACATGTCAGTATTGCTCAACCGTGCCAGCGGAAGAAACATGATCATGTATTCAACCGAAGGCGGTATGGACATTGAAGAAGTGGCTGAGAAAACCCCTCATTTGATTTTTACCGAAGAAATTGATCCATCAGTAGGATTGCAAGGTTTTCAAGCGCGCAGAATTGCCTTTAACTTAGGCTTGAGCGGAAACGCTTTTAAAGAAATGACTCAGTTTGTACAAGCTTTGTACAGCGCTTATGTAGGATGCGATGCGACGATGTTTGAAATCAATCCGGTTTTGAAAACCTCTGACAACAAAATCATTGCCGTTGATGCCAAAGTAAACTTAGACGACAACGCTTTGTTCCGTCACCCGAAATATGCCGAAATGCGCGATGTGCGTGAAGAAAACCCAATTGAGGTTGAAGCTAAAGCAGCCGGTTTGAACTACGTTGATTTAGATGGAACCGTAGGTTGTATGGTAAACGGTGCCGGACTTGCGATGGCTACGATGGACTTGATTAAATATGCCGGTTTTGAGCCTGCTAACTTCTTAGACGTAGGTGGAACCGCTGATGCCAAACGCGTTGAGTTGGCTTTTAGAATCATCTTAAAAGACCCGAACGTAAAAGCAATCCTCATCAACATCTTTGGTGGAATTGTTCGTTGTGACCGTGTGGCGCAAGGCGTTATTGATGCCTACAAAAACATGGGGGACAGCATTAAAGTGCCTATTATTGTTCGTTTGCAAGGAACCAACGCCGAGTTGGCCAAAGAAATGATTGACAATTCAGGCATGCCTATTTTATCTGCGGTACAGTTTCAAGAAGCGGCCGATCAGGTAAAGAAAGCTTTGAACTAGTTTTTTAAAATTTAATATGTAAAAAATCCTGAGTGTTTTAATGCTCAGGATTTTTTGTTTTTACCGTTTTTGAATTGCACTTTGCCCATGACTTCACCGAGTCCGGGCTTTTTGTTTTTGGCGGGTTTAGCTGTTTTGGGTTTAAAGGCTTTCGGCTTGGCCGTGCTTGCTTTTATGGCTTGAGGCTTTGCATCGGTTTTAGGTCTTGGTGCAGCAGCCGTGGCTTTGTTCTCTTGGATCACCGCCATCGGGTCTTTCGGACTTTCTTTGGTGCCGCGCAAATAAATTACCAAACCGTTTAAGAAGTTGCGCAAAACCTGATCGCCACATTCCATATATTTAGGATGGTCTTCGTTTCTGAAGAAGTTGCCGATTTCGCCTTTTGACATTCTAAAGTCAACCAATTCTAAAATTTCGACAATTTGGTCATCGCGCAACATAAGCGCTACGCGGAGTTTTTTAAAAATATCGTTGTTGGTCATTTTTTTTGATTTTAAGATCGCTTCACTGAAACAGATATCCGGCTAAGATACTCATAATTCTTTTCTCTTACAGCGCAGCGGTCTTGGTTCTTGCAGCGCAGCGGTCTTTTTTCTTACTTCAACCATAGATACGCTTTTACAAAACCATCGCGCCATAATTTTTCATTGTGTTGTCCGCCTTTGACGATGACTTTCTTATTGAGCCTCTTGCACGAACAACGCTGTGTATTGACCCAATGTTCTACGGTGTTCAAATCGCGGATCATATCTTCGTCACCTTCGTTATCGCCACACAAAAAGTACACTTTGCTTTTAAAGCTTTGGGTTTGTTGCATCAAATCGAGCAAAGGCTTGCGGTTGATCCAAAAGGCAGGCGAGAACACCGCCGCTTTGCCAAACACGTTTGGATATTTGAGCAAGGCGTAAAATGATATCAGCCCACCGAGCGAGCTGCCCATGATGACGGTGTTTTTGGCCTGAGGTTGGCTGCGGTATTCAGCATCAATCTTGGGTTTTAAGGTGTGTACGATAAAATCTAAATAAGCATCGCCCTTACCACCTCCGTATTTTTCGTGCGGGTAGGGTGTAAGCTCAGAAAGGCGTTTATCCCCACCGTTTTCAATGCCCACCACAATCACTTGGGCTTTGAGGCTGTCGAGTTTTTCATCAAGGTTCCACTCGCCGGCAAAAGAGGTTGTGCTGTCAAACAAGTTTTGCGCATCATGAGCATAGATTACCGGATATCGTTTTTTGGAGGTTTTGTAATCTTGGGGCAAATACAGCCAAATCTTGCGTTGGGTGTTGAGTTGTGGCGCCTCGAGCACAAAGGTTGATACTTGAGCCGAAGCGGTCGAAGGTTTGCGGTTTTCTTGTGCCGAGACCGGTAAACCCACCCACAGCAAAACCAAAATCACGAGCTGTATTCTGAGCGTTTTCAAGGCGTTGTCTTTTGTGCTAAGATAATGAATAATTGCACAACGGTTATTTGTGCTAAACCAACTGATATTAAGTCAGTTAAAGAGTTGTTAAAACGGTCAAAATTTCATTGTACGGCGGATGTTTTATGAAAAAATGACATTCAAAATCAGTTGGTACATCATTTGTCAAAAACAGCCCAAAACAAAATAAGTTGAACCTTAAAAATAAAACATCATGAACTTAGTAAAAAGAAACTTAGAGTATTTTCCGTCTATTTTAGATGAATTCTTAAAACCGGATTGGTTTGGCGGCTCGCAAAATGCATTGGCCTCGGTACCGGCCGTGAACATCAGAGAAACCGATGCTGAATTTGTCTTAGAACTCGCTGTTCCGGGCAAGAAAAAAGAAGATTTCTCTATTGAGATTGATCGCAATGTGCTCACCATTGCCTCTGAAACCAAAACCGAAAACGAACAAAAAGACACCCACGCACGATACACCCGTCGCGAGTATAGCTACAGCTCATTTACAAGATCGTTTACTTTGCCGCAAACGGTCAATGCTGACAGCATCAACGCCAGCTACCAAGACGGCGTATTGCACGTACAGCTTCCGAAAAAAGAAGAAGCGCTTCCAAAACCCAAAAGACTCATCGAAATTGCTTAATTTTCATAACGTTGGTGGTTAATAGCAACCCGTGCTTTCCTTCGTAAAGTGCGGGTTTTTTTATGACCCTCTTCAAAGAAAGCGCAAAATATTTTACATTAGCCGCATGAACAAACACAAAGAAAGACTTCATTTGGTGACTGATATGATTGCTTTTGCCATTGTAGACGGAAAGCTGCACCCCAGAGAATATCAATTCATTGAATTGGTGGCCGGAGAACTTCAAATAGGTGGCGATGAACTCAAACAATTGTTTCACCAAGAGCAATACCCTGAAGTGATTAAATCAGAGTTTGAGCGCATCCAACAGTTTTATAGACTTGCGTTGCTCATGCATTGCGATGGTGTTTTGCACGGCAATGAACAGAAAAAAATCCGAGAAATCGGCATAGCCATGGGGCTTAACCCGAACGGAATCAAACGCGTGTTGCAAGCCATGGAAGTATCTGCTACGGGTATGGTATCGCCTGAATTTTTGCTCGATGCATTTCAGGAGCAGTACAACTAAGCCAAAGAAATTTTTAAAGTAACCCGCGTACCCACTGATTCACCTGCTTGTATCAAATCATCATAGTGTAGTGTGCTTTTTTCGCCTTCCAACAATTCAAGCGTTTGTTCGGTGGCTTGGGTAGCAAATGATTGATGCGTTCTAGTATTACTCTCTTTGATGGCCAAGGCTTTTTCACGACCAATGCCATTGTCTTCAACCGTGCAAATCAGCGTGTTCTCGGCCTCATCATAATCAAAACAAATCGTTACTTTTTTAGGGCCTGACTTGTGCAGTAAGCCGTGTTTGATGCTGTTTTCAACCAGAGGCTGTACGAGCATCGGCGGAATCTGATGATAATCTTCGTCTACTTCATCGGTTAGGGTAATCTCATAGCTAAAATCATCTGCAAAGCGCATTTTTTCAAGCTCTAAGTATTTGGTCAACACATCAACTTCAGTAGCCATCGAGATGTATTTCTTGCGCGATATATCTAAAATTTGTCGGGTCAAGGTTGTAAAGTTGCCCATTTGTTCGTTGGCCAGCACGCGATCACCATACATAAACTGTTCTTGAATTGAGTTGAGCGCATTAAAAATAAAATGCGGATTCATTTGGCTTCTGAGTGCTTTGAGTTCGCTTTGCACTGATTTCTTCTCGGCTTCTAAGGTTTTCTGAGTCTCTTCAAGTTGAACCTTGAGCAACTCATTTTGCTTTTTGGTTTTGTATCTCAAGAACATCAAATAGCCAATCAGTGCTAAAACAAACGCAGCAAACAACGAAACATACAACCAAGTTTTTTGACGCTTACTCTCTAGCTCAACAATCTTTTTTTGTTGCGCAAGTGCTTTAATCTGTGCTTCTTTTTTTTGGTTTTCATACTTGAACTCGGTTTTAAGAATGGCACTTTTGTTTTCGTCGTTGATGATGCTGTCTTTTAAAATGGTCGATGCTCTAAAAGCATCCAAAGCTTTCTGGGGTTGATGGCTTAACTCATACAACGAGGTGAGCATTTTGTAGGCTGCCTCAACATAGGGAATCCTATTGATTTTTTGACTCAATGCCAATGCTTGCTCGGCATATTCAATGGCGTTTGTATACTGTTTATTATCTCTGAGGCTGTTGGCAATGTTTAAATAACTGATGATTATCCCTGAAGTGTTTTGCAATTCTTGGCTTATTTTGAGCGATTGTTTGTAATGATCAACCGCCAAGTCAAAGCGTTTTAGTTTATAATAAGCAACACCCAAATTGTTTTGAATATTGATGCAGATTTTAAGTTTGTTCTTTTGGGCCAATTGCAAACTTTCATGCAACAACGGAATCGCTTTTTGAGGCTGCAACAAATCATTGTAGTTCTGTCCGAGGTTATTTAATACCAAAGCTATTTCAGATTCGCTTTTGCTTTTTCGCGCAACCACCAGTGCTTTCTCAAGGTACTGCTGTGCTTCGGGATACAGTTTTTGTCCAATATAAGTTGCTGCAATTTCAATATATGATTGGCAAATCATTTTAGCATCATCAATACTTTGGGCATATTTGAGCATTTCAAATTCAAGAGCAATCGCTTTAGCATTATTTCCGTATTGCCATTTGGCATCTTGGGCTTCATACATTAAAACCGTAAAGAGTTTTCGGACATACCATTCCGGGGATGTTTGTTGAAGCTTTTGATCGGCAATGATTTGCAGTAGAATTTTTTTGAGCTCAAGGTTATATTTGGGCCAAATAGCTGGGTCTTCTTCTAACTCAATTAGTTCGGCCCAAAGATTACATTTTAAGGTATCAAGTTTTGTGTGTTGCTTTATTTTTTTTTGCAACACTACTTTTTCATTTTGTGACCAAAGATGAATTGATGTCAACAAAAGCAACATCATAATAGGGGTACGCATCATACTATACACTGAGGTTTCCGATGTATTGGTCAAAGTCGCTTCGTTTTTCACGGGCCACCGGAATGGATTGATTGTTTTCAAAAACCAAATTGGCTCCATCTTTTTTGCTGTATTTTTTGATTTGTTGAATATTAACCAAATACGAGCGATGGACGCGATAAAAACGATGGTCGTTTTCGAGTAAATCATTGAACTCTTTGATTTTTTTTGAAACCATATACTTGTCTTTAAGCGTGATTACATAGGTATACGAACCATCGGCTTCAAAATATAAAATGTCTTCAACTTTAATAAAGAATAAACCGTCTGAGAGCGGTAGCGCTATTTTTTGCAATTGATTCACCGTGATGTTGTCACGAAGCGCATTGACACGTTCAAGAATTTGATTCTGACCGCGTGATTTGATGGCTTTTTCAATAGCATTTTGTAGCTTAGAAATGCTTACCGGTTTGAGCAAATAATCAATAGCCGATACTTCAAAAGCGTTCAAAGCATATGCGCTGTAGGCAGTGCAGAAAATAGTTTCAAAGGTTGGTCTTTCAAAATAATCAAATAGGGCAAAACCATTTTCGTTGGGCATTTCAACATCTAAAAAAACCAATTCAACCGTTTGGCTGTTGATGAGTTTAACGGCCTCTTTAATGTTTTGGGCTTGGCCTACAATCTCGATTCCTTTGCAATGCTCGGTAATTAGGTTGTGCAGTATTGAACGGGCTTTGGGTTCATCGTCAACGATGATTGTTTTCATGGATAGAATTGTTTTTTTTCAAAAATACATTTTTTAAGCCATTGCTGCGTCATCCATTTTATCCGTTCGTGAAGTCAAAACAACCGTTGGTGAAATAAGTGCCCCGAAAGTGATTGCTTCAAAGGTAATTTTGGCCAAAAATACTTCAGATGATGAAAACTAAATTAACCGTCGGATTGTTGGTTTTAGCCTTGAGTCAAGGTATGCAAACCAACGCGCAAGGGTTACTCGGAAAACTCAAAGACAAAGTAAAATCGGCCGAAGGTTCGGCTTCAAAAAAAGATCAAACCCGTGCTGATGAAGATGCAGCACAGAATTTTCTAGATCAGCAAAGCATCAAAAAAGACTCCTATGGTTTTGGAGGGGTTTATTATTGTTCACAAGTGATTTATGGCGAGAATGAGGCAGGCGATAAGGTGCCCCTCAAGAAATTTCTTTTTGAATTTGACGAAAAGAAAATGGAACTATCAGCCAAAAGTCAGTATGCTTACCAATCAGGCAATCAAAAAATCAGACCGCTGGTTTGGGGGCGAACCTCATATCCGTTAGACGCTGTTTTGCGCATTTCAAATTCATTCAAGCAACCGGCCCTGATTGAACGCATCAGCAGTGAACATTTTTATTATACCAATTACAAACCCAAAGATTATAATGAGCACCCGTATGAACGCGGAGCTGCCGAGTTGGTCAGTTTTGCAGATGCCGATATCATGCAGCTTGAGCCGGGCATCCTTTTGGTGGGCAATAACCGATATATGCCTTTGCACAATCGCGGTGAGCAAAACAAAACAGAATATGACGATGTAAAAATTCAGAACTTGATGTTGTTTTATACCGCCGACAAAAAAGAACAAGCACAAACCTACACCGCTGACGATTTACACGCGTTTGCCAATCAGTTTGCACAATTGTACGCACAAGGTTTTAAGCGTTTTAAGAACGACCTTGACAAAGAATGGGCCGCCGAAATGAAAAGGCTATACCCCAACGGAATTCCGCGCTCCGGCAGCTCAAGCAAATCATCTTCAGGTTCAATAGTAGTTTATTTAAATAACAAATCTGACCGACCGGTTAAGTTATTCCGCAACGGAAAATACGTTACAACCCTAAACCCACGCAGCAAGCGTTCAGAGAGTTTTAGCTCAGGCACTTTGAGTACTGATTCAGGTTGGAGCGCCGAGCTCAATGCCTCTATGAACAAACAAGAATTTGTGGTTGCGCAATAATCAAAAAAAATACGGTTGGTGAATTCATATCAACCGTTGGTGAAGTCAACCATCAAAAAAAAGTACCCTAAAAATATTTTTGTCTTGAATTTCAAATCTAACATTATGAAGAAAAAATTACAATTACTATGGTTGGGCCTGATGACCACTTTGGCACAGGCACAAAATCCGATTCACCATTTTACGTTCAACAACACCATGTACAATTCAAACAATTCAATTGTATTTGGAGGTAATTATGGGTCAACTTATGTGGCTGATCGAAACGGAAACCCAAACAGCGCCAAACAACTCGGAGCGGGCACAAGTGTTGATTACTTAGAAGCCACAATTCCGAACTTGCCGCAGGGTTCAGCTGCCCGATCAATTTCAATGTGGGTAAAGTTTGACAACCTACAAAACAGACAATTTTTATACGGATACGGATCAGCCGCCTCAGGCCAAGCATACGGACTTGTTCAGGGCAATCCGGGCAATTTGAATGAATTGGTTCACTACGGCTGGGGCAGCGATTTTACCGGAGCTTTTGCACCTTCAACCGGAGTGTGGTATAACTATACCGTAACCTACAGCAACAGCACCCTAAAAGCTTATGTCAACGGTACACAGATTATTTCCAATACCGCCGCTTGGAACACGTCAGGAACTACTTTTTCAGTAGGTAAGCTTATCAACAACGCTTTGTTCGGAATGAATGCTACCATTGACGACCTCAAGATTTTTGATTTTGCCTTGAGCCAATCTGAGGTCAATACTTTGGCGGGAATTGCATCGTTACCGACCATCAGCAGTGTAAACTCATTCAATACAACACAAGATGCAACCGGTATTGAATATTATGTCAATCCGTTTGGCACCACCACCACCACCTTAATTCGCTACGGAACTGATTTTGCCAACATCAATTTGGTTCAGAACGGGCCTTCGGCTACTGGAACAGGCGCTTATTACTTAACCCAAACCTTAACAGGTTTGCAACCGGGAACCACTTATTACTACCGTGTTGAAGCCACCAATTCAGGTGGAACCACCTTAGGGTCTTGGCGAAGCTTTACCACCCAAGCCAATTTAGTCACAGCTCCTACAGTCACCAATTTTGACATTACCTTTGTTGATTCGAGTTCATTCCAGGCTTCGTATGATTTGAATGCCAATGGCGGGAATACCTCAGTTACTTTTGAGGTGGGGCAAGGAGATTTAACCAATCCGCCTATGATTACTTATTCAGGCGGTAGTGCCACCGGAAACACCGTACAATCATATTCAACCAGCTACGGATTATTTGCCGCACAGCAGTCGTATTGGTTGCGCATTATCGCTACCAACAGTGCCGGAGTTGACACACAATCAAGAATTTTTACAACTACCTCAAAGTTTGCCATTTTAGGGGTAAACCAGAGTAATATTACGGCTAATTCGGTGACCATTAATTTCTACGTAGATTCGGTAGGAAATGCTCCGATGCAAATTGCTGAAATTGTCATGAACCCCGGTGTAGAATACGATTCTGATCTTGATACCCAAGTGTACATCAGTAACAATCCAACTTTGGGCGCTAACAGTATTCAAGTTCAAAATTTATTGCCCAACACAACGTATTCTTATCGAATTGGTTTAGGCGATTTTACTCCGGACATTGTTTATCATTATGCCGAAGGTCAGTTTACCACCAATGCTATGGGTGTGGCTCAATTTGAAAATGATTTTGAAATGCAGCTTTATCCAAACCCTGCGCGTGCATACCTAAATATTGAGTCGGTTGAGCAGATTGATTCAATTGAAATCTATAACATACAAGGTCAAAAAATCATCTCTTCGACCCAATCAAAAATTGATGTTTCAACTTTGTCATCGGGTATGTACCTCGTGCGTGTGCAATCAGCCGAAGGTTTGTGGTCAACCCGAAAATTTTCAGTAGAGTAATTTGAGTAATTTTTTTGTTAATGAAATCCGGTTGAGGCTTAGGTCAATACCGGATTTTTTTATTGATACCCTTCAACACTTTCTAAGCTCAGGGCACTTTTCATAAAGTTTCCGCTGCCGCGCGCCACCTCGCGTCCTTTGGCGTCATACAAAACGGCATCGGCCACCCACCAATTTTTAGACGCAAACTTGAGCGTGCCCACCGCTTTAATCCTCCCGCTTTTCACCGGCCGTAAGATTTGAATGTTAAAGGCAACTGTATACACAAAGGCATCAGTCACCACCGAATTCACCGCAAAATAAGCCGCATCGTCGAGCATCTTAAAATAGACCGAACCGTGCAAGCTTTGCCCCGCATGAAAATACTCGGGTTGTACCTCAAGGGTAATCTCCGCTTGGCCTTCTGAAACTTCCATCTGAACACTGGGGTATGTGGCCCGGTTGATGGGCCCGGATAGATACATGTTTTGGAGTTTTTGGTAGTGGGTCATACGAGGTGCTGCTTTGAAACTTTTGTGTGGTGGTAAAGTTAGGGGTTTTATTTTAAGCCGTTGAGTGCCTGAGTTGCTGAGATTCCTCCTGCGTCGGAATGAGGGATACGGCTGCGCTGTAAGAATTACGAATTACGAATTGGGAATTACGAATTAAGCTTCAAACTAAACTTCTTAAACTTTGTACACTTTTTAAACGTGTGGTGGGTTGTGGTTTTACATGGATGTTTCAAAAAACATTCAGTAAAACATAACTATCAATAGTACACGCCGCATTCATTGAGCGCAGCTGCTCAGGTACTCAGGCACTCAGCCTCTTTATAGAGATTCCTCCTGCGTCGGAATGAGAGACACGCTGCGCTGTAGACCGCTGCGCTGTAGGACAGAAGGGTGGTTTTTATGTTGAATGTTCTATGTTGTATGAGCTGCTGAGTGCCTGAGAAGTTCTGAAGTTGTGGGGTGCAGAATTCCTTTTCACGAAGGTGCTTAAAAAGAGAAACTGCCAATGAATGACAAAAAGCTCCGAATATGTATCTTTACAAAATGAAAAATATAGTAGCAACATTACTCATTTGTTTTGCTTTAGGATGTAACAAAAAACAAGAACAACTGCCGTTTCTCGGCCAACCTGTTGTGCGCGGAAATGATACCATTTATCCCAAAATAAAAGACTTTTCATTTATTGATCAAGACAGTATGATTGTTACCAATGAAACTTTCAAAGGTAAAATCTACATTGCGGATTTTATTTTTTTGTCCTGTCCGACTATTTGCCCGAAGATGAATTTCGAACTCAATAAGGTTTATGATGTCTATAAAAATAACCCCAAAGTGAATTATTTATCACACACCATTGATCCAGAACACGACAACATAGAAAGGCTCAAAGCCTATCGTAATTCATTAGCTTTAAACCAGAATTGGCATTTTGTAACAGGCAATAAAGACAGTATTTTTAGTATTGCAACAAAAAGCTATTTTACAACTGCTTATCCTGATGCCAAAGAACCCGGTGGATTGGTGCATGGGGGCGGGCTCTTGTTAATAGACCAAAACAGACACATCAGAGGTGTGTATGATGGAACAAATCCACAAGAAACCAATCGATTGATTAAAGACATTAAAGTACTATTAAACGAATAGATACTGTACATTTGCAAAATGAAAAAAGGAGTTGTCTATTTTTTACTTTTTATTTTCACCATCCAAAGCACCAAAAGCTTATGGATTATTTCTTCATTTCAAATCAACAGAGAATATATTGCTAACAATATATGTATCAATAGATTTGATAAAATTCCTGTTTGTAAAGGTCAATGTTATCTGAACAACGAATTAAACAAAGAACAAAAAGAAAACAAAAAAAGCCTCACTACCATAGAGAAAGAAGTACTCTATACCGCCCCAGAATACATAACCCTAGAATGCCCGAAAATTCAAATCTTTACTACAAAAGAAGTCATTGGTTTTAAAACCGATGCCACTTACTTCTCTTTTCTCAATTCAGTTGATGATCCGCCTGAGTTAGTTTCTTAATTCTTAGCAATTATGAACTTAAAATCTCACCATTATGCGATCAAGTACCATCTTGAATTGCACTTTGGCAGATTTTAGCAACAATAACGGCAATATTTTTTATGATTCCCTAAAGGGCTTTACTGCCCGATATCCGTTTGTGGAAGAATCGCATCAACAAGATTTTTATTCGGTCTTATTTATTGATTCCTGCGCGGGAATTCTTGAGGTTGACCATCATAAAATTCATTTTAACTGCCCGAAAGTTGTTATTATTCAGCCCAACTGCATTTCAAAAATTAATTTACCGCCCCAAACCAATGGGCAAATGATTTCATTTACCGAAACTTTTTTTTCGCTGCGTTATAACAACAATGCGCTGAATGACTTTTCGTTTTTTGAAAAAGATTGTCAACCTTATATGTCGCTCAGTACGTTTCAGAATGAGCATTTACAAACCTTTTTTGAACTCTTTGCCTACGAATATAACGCTGTGTTGAAAGACAAAAACAAAGTGTTGCGCTCCTATTTAAATATACTCTTGGTGCAACTTGAACGCGTGTATAATCCGAGTTCAACGGTAAAAACGCACAACACCAAAAACGATAAGGTCAAAGAATTTGAAAAGTTAGTCGAGTTGCATTTTCGCGAAAATAAATTGCCTTCATTTTATGCCGAAAAGTTGCATGTATCCACAAATTATCTCAATAAAATCTGTAAAGGCGAAGTCAGAAAAACAGCCGGTGACATCATCCGAAAGCAAATCACCATTGAGGCACAACGACTTTTGCATTACACCAACCTGACCATCAACCAAATTGCCCATGATTTGGGGTTTGAGAACGTTTCGTATTTCATTACTTTTTTCAAAAAGCAAACCTTGGTCACACCGGAACAATTCCGAAAAAAAGAAAGTTGTTAAATGATGAAAAGTAGTTACCTAAAGTTCATTTTTATTTTGATAACCAGCATTACTTGCGCACAGACTGGCAAAAGTGATTTTCAAATTGTTGGCAAAATTAAAATTGAAACGTCGTACGAAAAACAAACCCAATTTTACAAATGGTATTATGATGCCCAATTTTATGAAAAAGCTCGGAAAACCAAAGCTTTTGAATGCCTGCAATTGCAATACATAAGCGATACTGCTACGGTCGAAGCTTGGCTGTACAAGCCCGTTAAGCCCAACAAAAAGAAATTCCCACTAATTATATATAACCGTGGTGGTATGGGGAACTTCGGAAATCTCGAAGAAACCAACTTAGTAGATTTTTACAAAATGGCAGAAAACGGTTATGTTGTACTTGCAAGTAAAACCAGATTTGCTGGAAAATACGGAAAATATGACCAACATGGAGGCATTGATGTGGATGATATTGTAAACCTAAAAACCATTTATGAAAACTTACCTTATATAGATACATCCAATGTTTTCATGTACGGATTTTCGCGTGGCGGACAAAACACCTATCAAGCCTCACTAAAAATGAAGTTGAATGCTATGGTGGTCACCGCCGGAACAAGCGATTGGGTCAGTCGGGCTAAAGACCGCAAAGAGTTTGTTGAAGGTTGGACCGATGATGATTCCTCGCTGAATTATCTAGGTTTTGCAAAGGTTTTTCCGAATTGGAAAACAGACAGCATTCAAATTTTAAAAAACCGTTCCGCCATTTATTGGGCAGATAAAATAAATACGCCAGTGTTGATCTTGCATTCCAGACAAGACCCAAAAGTGCCTTGCGCTGACGGACTAAAAATGGCTGCCAAACTACAGGAATACAACAAGGAATATGCGATGATTATTTATAACGAACCCAGTCATTCCTTGCCTTTTTCGCAATTTGACAGCTTTGATCAAATGTTCGCATGGTTTGACAAACACAAAAAGAAAAACAATAACACAAAAAACTAATCTCATGAAAAAAATTCAACTCTTATCATTGCTTTTGCTCGTCTGCGTATCCGCATCAGCACAGTTTGCCCAAAAACCATTGCCTTATGCCTATAATGCCTTGGAACCATTCATCGATGCACAAACCATGGAAATCCATTACAGCAAACACCACGCGGCGTATGTAAAAAACCTCAATGCAGCCATCGTAGGCACCGATGCCGAAAAAATGAACATTACCGAGATCTTTGCTAACATTTCGAAGTTAAGTCCTGCAATCCGGAACAATGCAGGCGGCCATTTCAACCACGAATTCTTTTGGTCAATTCTGACTCCAGAAAAAAATACCAAACCGTCAGCCGATTTAGAAAAGGCAATCCGTGAAAGCTTTGGAAGTTTAGATGCTTTAAAAGATAAATTAAATGTGGCGGGAACTTCTCGATTTGGCTCTGGTTGGGCATGGTTGTATGTGGGTCAGGACGGAAAATTAGCCATTTGCACGACAGCCAATCAAGACAATCCATTGATGGACATTGCCGAAAACAAAGGCATGCCCATTTTAGCCATTGATGTTTGGGAGCATGCTTATTATTTGAAATACCAAAACAAACGTGCCGATTATTTAACTGCCATTTGGAATGTGATTAATTGGAATGAAGTAAGTAATTATTATAAATCGGCTATGACCAAAAACTCGAAAAAATGAAAAAAATCATCTACCTATTAATCATAGCAGCAGCAATCAGCTGTCACCAAAAAGAAACGCCGGTTGCGGTAAAAGAATCTGAGAGTTTACTTGATCCCAAAAATCCTCTTAATAAATTAAAATACGCCAACAAAATCGACTTTTATTGTAAAATGGACATCACCAAATACGGTGTAAGCGATACCGCAGTATACAAGGGAAAACTCTATGGTTTTTGCGCCAAAATGTGTAAGGATGAATTCAAGAAAAATCCTGAAATGTATTTGCAGAAGAACCAAAATTGAATGACTAGGATTGAAAATCTAAATCAAAGGATGCAAAAAACAACAAAAAAAGCACTTTTATCAAAGCAAGCAGGAACGTTTTTCTAAACATCCTGCTTTTTTCTTTTTAGGACTATTCACACATTGATTTCAACTTTGCATCATTCAAAAAATGCGAATCATATGGATTTTCCGATTTTTCACCTAGACTGGCTCAACAACCGCATGCTCATTGCCATTATTGCCATTTTGCACGTCATCATCAACCACGGATTGGCGGTGGGTTTTATGCCCTTTGTAACATGGCTGGAACAACGCGGAGTTTCAAAAAGCGGCACAGACCAGATTACCGATCTGGAGTGGGACAAAATGGTTTATAAAATCATGAAGGTGGCGTTTATCATTACCACCACTCTAGGAGCCATGACCGGAGTAGGAATATGGGTTTCGGTGGCACTGGTGAGCCCGAGTTCTATCGGAAGCTTGATTCGCGTGTTTTTCTGGGCTTGGTTTGTTGAATGGTTGGTGTTTGTTACCGAAGTCATTCTTATTATGATTTATTTCTTGACCTGGAAAAACAGCAATAGTTCACTCAAGGCCAAGTTAAGACACATCAAATTTGGCTGGTATCTGAGTGTATTCTCTTGGGTTACCATGGCTATTATTGTCTCAATTTTAGGTTTTATGATGGATCCCGGAAACTGGCAAACCAATCATACCTTACTCAATGGTTTTACCAACCCGATTTATTTGCCGCAGTTGCTCTTCAGAACACCCACTGCCATGTTGGTTGCAGGCATCTTCGGCATGTTTCTTATTACCTTATTTACCCAAGCGGGCTCTCAGTTGCGATTGACCGCTGTAAAATACGCTTCTAAATGGATTTTGTTTTGGGCACCAATTTCACTCATGGGCGCGTACATCTACTATAAAGTGATGCCTGAAGCCATGACCGCCAATCTCAGCACGGCGGTAGGAACTTTAGAATTTGCTCAGTACTATGACTTGTTGCTTTATGTGGCATTGGCAGGCGTGTTGGTTACCCTAGCCATCGGAATCATTGGCATCTTGAAAACTCAGTGGCTCAAACCGGCTTATGTTGTGGTTCCGGTGGTGATTGCCATTGGTTATCTGGGCTTTTTTGAACGCGTGCGCGAATTCATCAGAAAACCGTATGTCATTAGTCAGTATATGTATTCAAACTTGTTGCTCAAAGACGATTATGTGGTTTTTAAAAAAGACGGTGTACTCAAACACGCCACCTATGTTTCAACGCATGAAGTCACACCCAACAATAAACTTGAAGCCGGTAAAAACGTTTTTGCCATTGCTTGCAGCCGATGCCACACCACACAAGGCGTGAATAGCATTGTGTATGTCTATGAAAAAATGTATGGTTTTAACCAACCGCTCGATGTAAATTCAATGGCCGGTTATATGAAAAACATGCACAACGGACGAACATTTATGCCCGAATTTCCGGGGAATGATGCCGAGGCCGATGCGCTGGCAACCTACATCCGCTATTTGCAACAAACCGATGATGTATACTCGGGTGCGCAAGAAGAGGGAGTTCAAATCAATCCTGAACATACCGCCGAAGCCTTATTAAAAAACAGAAAATAAATAGATATGTTCGCAAGCTTGTTGATTTTTTGGCAAACCACGCCTGTACCCAGAGACCTTCCTTTGCCATTACCTTTACCTGAGTGGTTGCTGGTGGTTTTGTTGGTGGTTTCCTTTTTAGTGCACATCCTTTTTGTCAATCTGATGGTGGGTGGTTCTATCCTTACTTTGATGGCACAAATCAAAGGGTTAAAAAATAAAGAATACGATACACTGGCCCATGAAATTGCCTCGACCATAACAGTCAACAAAAGTATGGCGGTGGTTATGGGTATTGCACCTTTGTTGTGTATCAACACGTTGTACAGCCTTTATTTTTATTCGGCCAATGCGCTTACCGGACTCATGTGGTTGGCCATCGTACCACTGGTCACCGTAGCTTTTTTATTGACTTATTTGCACAAGTTTACTTGGGAAGCTTTAGAAAAACACAAAGCCATACACATCTCGATTCTGGCTGTTTCGGTAGCTTTGTTTTTGTTTATTCCGCTGATTTTCCTCACCAACATCAACCTGATGCTGTTTCCTGAAAAATGGGGAACGGTCAAAGGATTTTTTAGCGCCTTGCTTTTGCCCAACGTGTTCCCGAGGTATTTGCACTTCATCATGGCCTCGCTCTCCATTACAGGTTTGTTTTTGCATTGGTATATGGGCCGAAAAAACTATCCATTCGAAACAATTTTTACTCAACTCACCCGATTTGAACTCAAGAAAAAAGGTTATTCGTTGGCTTTGGTGGCTTCGGTCATTCAGTTTTTGATTGGCCCAATTGTTCTCTTGACCTTACCTTCTAAAGGATTGGGTTGGAATTTAATCGCTATTATTTTTACCGGTGCTGCTATAGCCATACCCGCCATGTGGATGATGTGGAAAGGAATCAACGGCAACGAACAAACCATCGATAAAGATTTCAAGAAAGTTTTGATACTCATGTCTGTTACGGTTTTGTTTATGGGTTCAGGCCGTCAGGTATATCGGGCCAATGCACTTGAAAAACACCGAGAATTGGTTCGACTGCGCACCGAAGAATTCCAAAAACGCAAAAAAGAAGCGCTTGTTGAAAGCCAAAAAGAGCAAGCCTCTGAACAAAACGCTAATTTATCCTTAGCTGACAAAGGGAAAAATGTATTCAATCAATATTGTGCTGCTTGTCACAAACCCAATGAAAAACTAGTAGGACCGCCGATTATTGAAATGAATTCTATTTATAAAGGCAACAAAGACGGCTTGCAAAGTTGGATTAAAAATCCCGGTAAAAAACGCCCTGATTATCCGCAGATGCCAAGTTTTGCAGCCCAACTCAATCAAGAACAGCTTGACCAATTGGCCGAGTATATATTGACAATAAAAAAGTAAAATGAAATTAAAAATATTCTTCTGGGTGCCGGTACTCATTGCAATGGGTATGTTTCTTTTGTTGAGGTATCGGTCAGGACATAACTAACAATTTTAAAAACAAAAAAATATGACTCAAGTTTTAGCCATTATGATTTTGCTCTTTGTGGGCATGTGTATTTACTTTTTGATCAAAATCAAAAGTGTCGCCACACAAATTGTCAAATCAAAAGAAGTAAACAACCAAGAAAATCCATTAGAAAAAAACTACCAATTTATCAAAGGGCTTTACTAGTTAAAAAGTGCATTTCCCATGAGTAAAGTCCTAAATTGGTAAATTGAAATCTTGTATAGTCGTAAATGTAAGGTTTCATTTTTAAGAACTGGCTCGAAGCTATTGAGCAATAAGCGGTTCTTACATTTTGGTTAGTTTGAAGCCCTGTTGTTGCTGACACACACAGGGCTTTTTTTGATTTATAAGCTACACGGTAAGTCAAAATTTCGAGTTGCTGAGCGGCTGAGTGCCTGAGCAGGGGAGATAGTGAGATTCCTCCTGCGTCGGAATGAGAGAAACGGCTGCGCCTACGGACACGCTGCGCTACAGACCGCTGCGCTGTAAGATCGCTGCGCTGTAAGACCGCTGCGCTGTAAGATCGCTGCGCTGAAAGAATTACGAATTGAGAATTACGAATTACGAATGATGTTTCAAACTAAACTTCTTAAACCTTTTACACTTTTTAAACCTGTAGTGGGTTCTCTGTTTCACGGCTGTTTCAGCTCAACTTCTTAAACTTTGTACACTTTTTCAACCTTTTAAACAGACCACACGGCTGCGCCTACGGACACGCTGCGCTACAGACCGCTGCGCTGTAAGACCGCTTCGCTTTAGGACAGAAGGGATGTGGTTTTACACGACGGTTTCAAAAAATTATTCAGGAAAACAATATAAAAGAGAAACGCCTCATTCGTGGAGCGCAGCTGCTCAGGCACTCAGCCTCTCAGTCACTCATTAACTGTTTTATACGTGTTGGCAGAGCTCCTAATGACTTTCAAACTGAACGTTTCCTGATTCGTCATAAATGAGAGTCCAATTCTTAAATGACGAAAAAGTCAAATGGTCATCTGCATCGTATTCTTTTCGTTCGTATTTTCTGAAGTTATTCTGCGTGAGCGATCTGTAGAATGTTTCTTCAAAAAGAAAGAGATTTTTTACCGGGTTTGCTGCTGAATCATAGTTTGAAAATTCTTCTACAACTTTAGATTGTAGTGTTGCTGCCTGGTACTTTTGGGTCACAATGCTATCGAGATTGTTTGCCGAGTTATAATAGAAGCTTGAAACTTCATGAACACTATTGATGTTTCCGTTTCTTGATTCTATGAGTTTTCCGTTTGCATTGTATGAATAATAGAAGGTATCTCGGGGCGTCAAATCAAATTCTCTGAATATTGCTTTTTTGATCATTCTATGCTGGTTGTCTAAAAATATTTTTCTTTCAAATTTAGGAACTGAGAACGTTGAAGTGGTCTTTTTCTCAATGAATATTTGGTTGGACGAATAGGTTAATTGGTCATAAAGAACATCAGTAAAAATAAAGGCATAACCTGTAGCCGGATCAAATGCGGTATATCCTCCTTTTCGTTGGGTGATATTCAAGTTGGTGTCATATTCAATCTTGACAAGGTTGTCTAAATTTTCCATTACTCCGTTGGGATACATCATATGGTTGAAATAATATTCATTGATGTGATAGGTGGGTTCAGGAGTGGTTGAGCTCTGATCATCAGAATTGCAACCCATGATGAGAAAACCAAAAATAAACAGCAGTGCTTTTTTCATTTGAATAGTTGATCACGTTTTAGAGGCCATGAAGCATTGATGCAAACCTTGCGCAACCGCGCGTAGTATGCTTTGCTAAGATAAATTTTTTATGCAAACAAACACTTAAAACCAATGAATGAGTTTTCGTGCGGCTAGCGTATAGTTAGCAGAAAGCTTAACTAAATTCGTTGCAAAAATATCTACGTGTTTTTTACATAATTTGTTAATTTGGATTCAAATATTTAATTATGGATTTGCAAACTAGAAAAATTGAATTTGTACAAAAGTTTTTGAAACTTCAAAATGAAGAAGTAATTTCTCAATTTGAAAGTTTGCTCAAAAATAAATCTTCGAGAAAATCTCCGACAATAACTCCAATGTCAATTGAAGAACTAAATTCCCGAATCGATAAATCTGAATTAGATTTTAAAAATGGAAAATTTAAAACTAGTTCTGAACTTCTCAAAAAGTATAAATAATGGCATTTCAAATAATTTGGTCTGATTAAGCCGAAATTGAATTGGATAAAATTTATGAATATTATTGTGAAAATGCTAGTGTAAGAGTTGCACAAAGTTTATTGCAAAAAATTATTTCAGAACCGAAAAAGTTATTATTGATTCCTGAAATAAGCCAACGTGAAGAACTTTTATTAGACAGAGAAAATGAATATAGATATTTAGTTTTTAAAAACTACAAACTGATTTATTCTATTGATAAAAAAGCAAAGTTGATAAAGATTGCCGATGTTTTTGATACAAGGCAAAATCCAATAAAACTAAAGCGAACTAAATAAAGCCTTCTGCTCACAGCGCAGCGATCTGTTTCAAAGGTTTAAAAAGTGTAAAAGGTTTAAGAAGTTTAGTTAAAGCCCCAATCGTAATTCGTAATTCTTAATTCGTAATTCTCAATTCGTAATTCCCCATTCGTAATTCGTAATTCCCAATTCGTAATTCTTAATTCGTAATTCTTAATTCGTAATTCTCACAGCGCAGCGTGTCCGCAGGCGCAGCCGTGTCTATTTCTTTGACTCTTCTTTGACTCTTCTTTGAATCATGTTTGTAAAACACCCCTATTTTACAAACAACAGTCAAACAAAACCCGAGTTTGATTCAAACAAACGCAGTTTCGGTGCCCTCTAAAACGAATGCGTGGGTTTTGGGGCTATTTTTGTAAGTCTTTTCGTTTGCTTTTAGCCTTTTTTCGGTCATTTTCGGTCGTTTTCAGTCGTTTTCGGTCGTTTTCAGTCATTTTCGGTCATTTTCGGTCGTTTTTTTGCGTGCTCGGAACGGCTGTTTTAACTTCGGGGGTCGATGGGGTGGCCAACCCATTAAAAACAGTTTGTTTCATTTTAAATTTTAGAAATCATGAGCATATTCAACAAAGGCATCCTGGGCGGATTCTCAGGCACCATCGGAACCATCGTAGGTTATAACTGGCGCGGCTTAGACGTCATGCGCAGTCGCCCTAAAAAATCCAACCGCAAAGCCAGCCCGGCCCAATTAGAGGTCCGCGCCCGGTTTGCGGTGACCTCGCACTTTTTGGCGCAAATCAAGGAGGTATTGGCGGTTTATTTCGGGGCGCCTTCAGGCTCTAAATCGCGGTTCAATCAAGCATTTACCTACCACCGCCTTGAGGCGCTGAGCGGAACCTATCCCAACTTTCAAATTGATTACCCCAAAGTCATCATCAGCAAGGGCGAACTCTTGGGCGTTGACCAACCCGCCGTAGCAGCACAGGCAGGGGCTGCCCTGCGGTTTACCTGGCAAGACAACAGCGGGCTGGGGCAGGCCAAAGCTACCGATGGCTTGCTGGTGGTGGTGTACAACCCCGCACGCGATGTGTTTGCCTACCGCACTCAAGCCGCCATGCGTGCCGATGGCGTGTTTTTATATGAGCTTCCGCCCACCTGGGTAGGCAATACCGCTCATATTTGGATCAGTATGACCAACCCAACAGGTCAGAAATGCGCCAACAGCTTGTATTTGGGCGCTGTGGCGTTGGTATAAGCGGTATAAAAAAAGTGGGTGCGGCACGAGCCAAACGCGCGCGCCGGCGGTGCAACCTTATGATGGCAGGTGGGTTTGAAGCATGGGTTTAAACGGGTCTAAACCAATAACCGCATAGGCACTCGGTTGTACCGTTTGCTTCAAACAATAATCTGAACATAATTTTACTCAGAAACATATTCTAAGTAGAAGTATATAATTCCGCCCGAGATCAAAATAAGTCCGCCTATAATGATGTACACTCTGTATTTTTTTAAAACTACATCGTCGTCTATCAGGTTAATGACCTTGAAGGCTGTTAAGAGCATAACGATTCCAAAAATGATGTCCAGAAAAGGGAAGGCTGAGTCTAACAAAAAATCAGTCATGGTGGGTATGGTTTTAGATGGTTTATACTATTTACTTCATGACGTTTTATTGTCATTGGCGTTTACAAATTCAAAGATACTTTTTTGAACCCATTAATTCAAATTTTTGTGATTTTGTTTTTGGTCGTTGGTTTTTAGCGTACACCAAAGCCGGTTTTAAGGCAGTACAGCGCCTAAAACAGGGGCCTTGGCAGCGGTTTTTGCTGCCAAGTTGCCCTAAGAATAACATAAATACTTATGGGTTGTTGGAATATTTAGCGGCAAAAAAACACGTCTATTTTTTATTTTCAGGCTTTTTGATCAGGTTTTTGATCATCAAAACAACCATGACCAAAAAAGTAATCAGGTAAATTGCATCAATCCACGGTTTTTGAAAACTCAGGGTTTGAAAGTCAAAGTGTTGCAGCAGTTTACTGCCGGTAATGAGGCCTATGACGATGAAGAAGAAGTTGGTGCCTTTTTTTTGTTTCATGGGGTTGGTGTTTGGTTATAGGTTTTGGCTACAGTTTTTTTCCTTCGCTGTTGAATAAATGTCCGTATTTGTCACCAAAAATGGTTGAATATTCACCGGTTTCTTTGAAGCTGTGCGCATCAACTCCTTGGAGTAATTTGGTTTCGTAATAAACATTTTTGTCATCTTTTCCGAAGCCTAGCACCAGGGGTTTGTATGTTTTTGGGTCGGCTCCCGGAATTTTAACTTGATCGTAATACACACTATTCTTATCTTTAGTATAAAAGCTCATAGTCCCCGGAAAATAAACTACAAATGATTTTGCATCGGCCGTTTTATCTTTGAACTTTTTGCCATCATAAACTACGTCATCGTTCACACAGATGATGTTTTTATCAACGACTCTGATGTATTTAAAATTTGTGTAGTTGATTGAAAGTAGCTCAGCTTTTTCAAAATCACTGACATAATACAGTTGATTTTTGGTTTTGATGTAACGCTCATTGAGCACCTCTATTTTTTGATTATTGGGCAACAAAGATTGTAGCTTCCAACAATTAAAATAGGCATATACAGAATCTTTGTCTTTGGCAAATGTATCATTCAGAAAAGTAAATGTTTTTCTATCAACTTTTAGCTTTTTTAGATTCAAGAAGTAGTTGAATTTATCTCTTGACAAACAATTGTTGAGTGTGTCTATTGATAAATACTCAAAGGTTTGGGCATCAACATTTTCAATTTTTTTAAGTCGGTTGAAATCCATCAAATACACCGATTGTTTGTCTTTTGGGATTCCTTTTTCAAGGTAAAAACTATGATAATCAATTTGCGGTTGCTTGAGGCCTTTGTAGAATATGTAATTTTTATCTCGGGCAAAGGCATCTTCAATCACTTTGAATGATGCTTTATCAGCATCAACGGTTTCTGTACCAAAAGCCAGATAATTTCCGTTGGTGCAATAAATAATGTCCCCAGAAGAATTTATAAAATATGATTTTGATTTGTGTTCATCAATCAGCTCGCCCGGGCCACATGAAACTAATGAAATAAATAACCATAAAAATAGGATTCTATACATGTGTTGTTTTATGAGTTCTAACGAATATTTTATACATGGCTGCGGTTTTAAATTCATGTACAGCCTATGCCTAGCTAAGATAAGTTTTTTGTTTTAATGTAGCCACCCGATTCAAAAGCCACTATAAAACATCAAGTTTATTGGATTGCTTTGTTCCGGTGCTCACTTGTACTAGGGGTTTATCGTGCGCTCAGATATCCCATCAAATTGCTCACAAACAAAGCGATAAAAATCAGGGAAAACGAAATAAACAAAGTGTTCATGAGTACCTCACCGATTTTAAAAATAGGTTTTTTCGGAATTTCATACATCGGGTAATAGGCAAATTGCGTGGCCACCTTGCCCGTCCAGTAGGCGGCAATCAGACCGGTTAAGGCCACCGCCAGCCCGGTTTGGTTTTTGAGCTCGTCGGTAAACAAAATCGTGATGAGCCCAAACGAAAAGTTTAAGCCCTGTATATAGCGGCCATAGGTTTTGGCAATTTCTTGGTTGAGCGGTTTGAGCTTTTTGATGTCATTATACCAATCAAAAACCACATGTCGGATATACGGATAAACCACGGCCGTAAACATCATACCGATGCCGCCGAAGATGATGAGGGAATTGTGAGGGAGGAGGGTCATGGGGGGTACTTAGTGATGATAATTAATATTAATTTTGTAACTATCTCATATTAATTTCAATTGGTATTTCAATCATATTTTTAACAGTTGTGTATAGCTCAACATCTTCGGTAGGTGTTTCAAGAGAAATAATCAAAGAATAACGAGTTTGATTTTCTACTTTACCTATATGTTTGCGTTCACGCCACCAACCAATAACAGGATAGACAGCAATGTGATTGCTGGTTGCTAAGGCAGCTGCTGTTCCTTCCCAATAATCGGAATGTATTGAACCTGTACTTCGGTTGTTTGTTCCTATTGTCCAGCGATTACTCCCTGCTGTTCCGTTAACTTCTTCGTTTTCTTCCCGAGCAGCAATGTTAACACGTCTCCTAAAATCGTCTTCACTTTCATTTACGTTGTTAACATCAAAACGCAGACCATGTGATTGATAACGATATTTATCTTTCCAACCGATTTCACCTGCTCCGGGCTCGATGAAATAGGATAGTGTAACTTTCAATTTTACTGGCGTTTCACCCATTTGCAAAAGTAAATCACTTGCCCATGGTAGATTGAAAAAATGAATTTCATTTGTTTCGCTATCATTCGTTTTTTTTCCGTCCTTAATTTTGTAATTAAATGGTTGGATAGTTTCTTGTGCAATGTAGGTCAAGGCACTTTCTTGACTGTATAATGCGCGATCTAAATCGGGAATGCCATATCCGAAAGTTCTTAATAAATTTATATAATCTCCTTTTTTTGTTTTGCGAATATTTAATTGATGAAACATGGCTTCATTCCAATTAGCAGAATGAACCATTAAACCTCTTATAGTTTCTACCCAAGCGTTTGGATATTCATAAGCAATTTTTGCTGCAAACCAAGATGCTTTAGCAGTTGCTGCGCTTGTTGCCCAAATCGTATCAAAATGACTTCTTGTATTAAACTGTTTTGATGTGGACAAAAGCTCCATTTCTTCGTGTCTCGAAATACTATTATCAGGAGCTTTTAATAAATTTCCACCTTCAAAAACTAAATCAGGCTTTATTGGCCATTTTTTTTCCCAAACTAGTGAAGTTGAGCTGTAAGGTGAAAGTTGCCCTTCGTTTGCAACAGGTTTGTAATTTTGAAAATTTGGGTCGCTTGTCTGAATTTTATTCGTGTATGCTCCTGCTACTAATGCATTCCAAGCTTGGGCAGGATTTTGAATAGAAGATGTAAAGTTTGAATTGGGATAATTTTGCCACATTTCTTCATCAGTTACATTTCCTGCCGAAATGATTATCAGGCGTTGGCTTTCACCTTCTCCATAAGCCAGATTATCTACAGCTCCTGACCACGAAGAAGGCCTACCTCTATCTGTGTCATCTTGTGATGTTACCGCCATGCAATACACCAAAACCATATTAGGATTTTGTATTTCGGCTATTGAAATTCCTTGTGAAGTTATATCTCCCCACAATTCTCGGGGGCTTTGCCCTTGATTGGGTAGAATTTTTACTGAACACAATTGATGTGTAAGCGGAACAGTATTGGTTGAAGTAAGCACTTGTTCCATTTGTCCATAACCAGCAACACCCGCCATAAGTGTTCCGTGTCCTGAACCGTTGGCGTGATCGTTTGTTCCCCAAGAATTATCAACTGTCAACGTATTGTTATTATCAATTAGCGGCTGCAAAAGTTGATGCCCATTGTTTACGCCTGTGTCCAAGAGACAAACTTTTACATTACTATCTACAATTTGTATTCTATGCAACAAATCATCTACCCATGCTTGTTGTTCAATCCGGCTTTCGTTTACCCAAAATCCTGCTGGTTCTTGTCCTGCTCTGAACTCTGCTAATAAATCACTTTGTAGCATCAACTCAATTAACTGTTCACGATTTGCGTTTACCAATAAAACGGTTCTTTCAGGAAAAACAATGCTATTGTGTTTATATTCTATTCCAATGCTTTCTAGCGTTCTAAGAAACTGTGCAATTTGTTCTTTTTCTTGGTTGTCTTTTGTGTTCACATTCAGCCACACTTCGCACCATTTAGCCGAATCTGTTGGAATAAGCTTTGGATTATCTGTCCATAAACCCTCAAGTAGGGCTATGCTGATATCTTCGATGCTATTTACTAAATCTGCATTAAGTGGATTTTCGGTATCTCTAAAATTTTTGTTTTGATAATCTTGGATTTTCTTGATGAAATGTCCTTCCTTTCCATTTGGGACATAAATAATAGCCTTAGTAATAATTTGATTTTGTTCCGATAATTCAGTTTTAATATTTAAAAGCCTTATCCATTTTTCTGACTTTTTACCTCGCATACTTTCAAGACTTTTACTAATCAAGTCGTTGTCTGCTGCACTTGTAAACTGGATATACGTTCCTTCTCTTGTTGTGATTTGCTCAGCACTTCGCTGTTCTTGCATTTGGTTTTTTTGTTGCCAAATTTCTGCAAACTGATTCAAAAGTTTTTGACTTTGAGCTGACCTGTCACGAACGGGTATACGAGGTTTCGCTCCCATTGTAGATGGTGCTCTATATTTTTCACTATTTATATTTCCTTGTATGAAGAAGTGTTTATATAATGCCATATTTTAAACTTATTTGTAATAAGCTGAATTACGATCTTTGATTGCTTTTAAAATTAAATTATTGTTCATCTGTTGCTTTTCATTCAAGATGGTTTCTTTTATAGCATCGATACAAGCAAGTGAAATTTCAGCGTGGCTAAGCCCGTTTATGTCAGGTAATAAATCTTTAAACTTAATTTTTTTTGTAAACTGTGAAAGTCTGTTTTTCAGTAATTCCTCTTTTTCTTCTAAACTAGGTAAGTGATATAAAATAACATCGTCAAACCTGCGGAACAAGGCTTGATCTAATAGTTCTTTATTATTTGTAATGGCAATAATTAAACTATCGGAATTGTCACGTTCAATAAATTGAAGAAACGAATTTAATACCCTTCGCATCTCACCTACATCATTATCTCTACTCCGCTCACCACCAATGGCATCAAATTCATCAAAAAGGTAAATACCTTGACGTTGTTCTATCAAATCAAATACTTGGCGAAGTTTTGCACTAGTTTCGCCCATAAATTTTGTCACCATTTTATCCATTAGAATTGTGTAAAGAGGTAAGTTTAATTCGTTGGCAATGATTGAGGCTGTTAGGGTTTTGCCCGTTCCAGGGGGGCCAGACAGTAAAATTTTTCTGCGATTTTCCAAATCATGTCTGCGCAATTTATCCCGCTGTACAAATTCAGAAATGATGCGATTTATTTTTGATTTAATATCTTCAGTAGCAATAATATCTAACAGTTTTACTGCAGGAACATTTTCCTGTATCAAACCCTGTAAGTCGGGTGCAAATGTTTTGGTTTTATGTTTGGCTTCCTTTGCCTTGTCAATAATTGATTTAATGTCATTAGCAACAATTGTATGACCTAGCTTGGCTTCGTGTGCAGCTATCTGCAACGCTACCGTAGTAAACCTTTCAGGTTCGTTGTTGTAATGTAATTTTATTAACGATACTATATAGTCTGCTTTTGCCATTATTTATTATGTATAACGCAAATTTACCAAATTTATACCCGATATTTTTTTAAAAAACTTAACTTTCTATTGGAAACTATTTTCGGATTCTTAAAACATAATGTTTTTCCATAGAATTAATCTCGACTATTTTTAAACTAAGTCTTCAATCGTCTTTTTGTCAGTGTGTTACGTGTGTTTGACGGAAAAAGAAATGCTAAACCAACAGAATTACACTATGGTTTTATGTATTGTTATGCACATTTATAATTTTAT
Source organism: Flavobacterium sp. CYK-55 (assembly GCF_018413465.1). GTDB lineage: Bacteria > Bacteroidota > Bacteroidia > Flavobacteriales > Flavobacteriaceae > Flavobacterium. The sequence goes on along the minus strand of NZ_JAHCDK010000002.1, from coordinate 6,602 downwards.
TCTTTCTCTTCCTCATTTTCTTTCTGGCAACTATCACAATAATCATCATAGCTGTTTTTTTCATCGCCACAATTGGGACATGTAGTGCTCTCAACTTCACTATTTACATCATTTCTTATTTTGTAATCGTCAGTATATCCGCAACCTCCAAATTCACCAAGAGTTATTGTGTATCTATAACCTCTATCAGAAGTAAATTCGCATTGACCACTTGTTATGTCTTCAGGGTAAAAATGTGTTTCATCAAGCCAACCACCGTTTGGCCAATGTATAACAGTAAGTTCTCCATCTTCGACTTCAACATCTAAGTCATATGTGTTTCGTGTTCCTGTATTTGGATTATAATATTCTACCTCTGAGCAATATGTGCCATCTGGATAATTGCCAGTTTGGTCATAGTATTGTTGGGCATCATCATCAGTTTGAATGTCTGACATCTCGATTTCCTCTGAATCGTAATTCACTGAATCATTCGGTGTGTTTTTACATGCTATTGCTAGTAGTAGTGTGGTTAATATATAGACAAAAAATTTCATAATAATTGCAGCAAACTAAATTTATATTTCCCAATTCTAATTCTTAAATCAAGATTATCCCCACAACAATACCCACCCCTCAAAAGTCAATTTGAGTAGCGGTGTTATGAGGTAGTAAAAGTGGTGAGTGGGGTAAATGTAGTGATTTTTCTTACGGAGACAAGTTTTTTTATGTTGAATGCTGAATGTTGTGTGTTGAATGAGGGGATGAGGGGATGAGAAGACACGCTACGCTGTAAGACCGCTGCGCTGTAGGACCGCTGCGCTGTGAGAATTACGAATTATGAATTACGAATTACGAATGGGGTTTCAACTAAACTTCTTAACCCTTTTACACTTTTTAAACCTGTAGTGGATTGTCTGTTTCACGGCTGTTTCAGCTCAACTTCTTAAACCTTCTACACTTTTTAAACCTGTAGTGGGTTATCGGTTACACGATTCAAAAACTTCAAAATTCAAAGTTCGTTGATCTTCAATCGTTAATCATTCCGCGCAGCTGCTTAGGCACTCAGGGGCTCACTCGCCCCTCGACTGCGCTCGGGGTGACAAGAACGCCCGCTACGCTGGATAAATTACGAATTACGAATTATGAATTATGAATTAAGAATGATGCTTCAATATCAACTTATTGAGCCTTTTACACTTTTTAAATGTGTAGTGGGTTAGTGCCCGTAATAATTAATCGTAATGATGTCTACACTTAACGATTTGAATTTCGTCGTCTTGAAACCTGTAAATTAATCTGTGCTCGTCATCAATTCTTCTCGACCAAAATCCAGCATATTTATGTTTCAAAGGCTCAGGTTTTCCCAAACCTTCAAACGGAGTTCTTGAAATATCTTTTAGTAAGTCATTTATTTTTTTGACTTTCTTTTTGTCAATCTTTTGCCAGTATAAATAATCTTCCCAAGATTCATCTACAAAAACATATTTCATATTATTCTTCGATTAAATCTTTTGAAAATGACTTTCCGGTTTTTAATTTTTCGATTGCAGAATCTAATCTTTTTTCGTTAGCTCTTGACGATAATTCATGATTAGTAGCCATTAAAGAATTGTATTCTTCAAGTGACATTATAACGATACCGGAATCTTTTCCACGATTAATAATCAATGTTTCAAAATTTTTTGCAACACGATCGAAATATGATTTGATATCTTTTCTAAAATCTGAAATATTTGCTACTACCATAATTGTATAATTTGTACAAATATATGTACAATATTATACGAAAAGCTAATTTCTCTGTTAAATTATGGGCGCTAACGTTCTCTTGCTAGGCGCGCGTTGTAGAAAAGTGAGCAGAGTACGCTTCGCTAAGATATTTTGTTCGTTAAAAATAGGCGAGAAGCTAAGAAAATAAAGCCATAAGTCATGACCGCGGTTATGAGCCGTTCTTATTCCAAATGTTTTGGGAAATCCATCATTTTGTGAAGAATCCTAATGATGTCGATTTGATGATCTCCATATTTGAAAAATACATAATGAGATAATGCACGAAAATAATAGTATTCAGACTTTACTTTTGCCAGCTTCTTTGCTTTACTCGGATTTTCACTAAACAGTATGATTTGTTGAATTATTGATTCAAAATATTGGTTAGCTTGATTTTCTGACCATTCTTGAAATGTGTAGAACCAAATATCATTCAAATCTCGATAAGCAGCTTCGGTTATTCTATATTTCATAAATACTTTCTCTTGATTTCTTCAAGATGTTTTTTGGGATCGTAATTTTCAACGAATCCACTTTTCTCTCCAATTTCAAGTTCATTTTGCAACCACTTAGTTCTGCTCTCTTCAACTTCTAATAGTCTGAGTGCCGATCTCACTACATCACTTGCTGAACTATAGCGCCCTGATGCAACTTCACTATTTATAAAATTACTAAAATGATCTCCAAGTAATATTGATGTGTTTTTTGCCATAACAAAATATTTTTGCTAAATATACCAAACTATGGTATAAATTGAAATGTTTTGCGGATTTTTAACAGAATGGCTCATAGCATACGCTTCATTCATAAAGCTTAGCCGCTCAGGCACTCAGGTGTTCAGTTGCTATGTTTCCGAGTAATCGTTTTATTCAATCTCATACCAAGGAATATTAAAAACCCCTTTCTTTAGATCTATTTTTACGGTTTGCCCTGTTTGAAGCGCCTGATATTGGCTTGGCGCGACAGATATTTCTTCAGAGTCATAGTGATGCCCCCAGGGTGTTACACGCACATAATAGCTTGTGTTCTTTCTGCTTTTTGAGATTCTTTTTTCAAGTATCTGGGCTTCATATACTTGAGGTTTAGAATAATCATAAGTACAATTGATTCCATAGGTTGCAGAATAACTATAGAGAAATATATTAAAGGTGAGCGAACCGTAAATCCACAACTTGCTCTTGCCATTATCAACGATTATTTTGTGTGTTGCTACAACAATAATGATCATGATGATGAATCCGATCATTCCGGGAATCATTAAACTATAAAAGTCTTCAAATTCGTAATCTTTTAATACCCTAATAAATATTACGATGGCGGCAAAATCAATAAAATCAGCAACGTCATATTTGTCATCTCCGTCTTCATTGGTGTTTATTTCTACCAGGCTGGCAATGCTTGGTTTTCCGTTTAATCCGTTGAGGATTAATCCTAAAATTGGAATAATGAGTAGCGCTGTAAAAAGTAATGTATAGGGCTTGGGATAAATCCAGAACCACAAACCCATACATAGTGTCACCTTTTCTAACCAATCAAGTTTGTGAAAAGTTAATTTTGATACAATTGACTTTTTTGTTGAAGTTGTATTGTTCATTCGAAATGGCTTATATAGTTGCTGTACAGAGCCGCTCACTGCGGATGTAACGCTAAGATATCATTTTCTGGTAGAAATTGTTTAGAAGTTCAGAAAATCAGGTTGTGATTTAGGGTCGCTGCGCTGAAAGAATTACGAATTAAGAATTACGAATTACGAATGGGGCTTCAACTAAACTTCTTTAACCTTGTATGCTTTTTAAACGCGTGGAGGGTTATCGGTTACACGATTCAAAAACTTCAAAATTCAAAGTTCGTTGATCTTCAATCGTTAATCATTCCGCGCAGCTGCACAGGCACTCAGGGGCTCACTCGCCCCTCGACTGCGCTCGGGGTGACAAGAACGACCGCTACGCTGGATAAATTACGAATTACGAATTACGAATTACGAATTACGAATTAAGAATTAAGAATGATGCTTCAATATCAACTTATTGAGCCTTTTACACTTTTTAAATGTGTAGTGGGTTGTTGGTTACACGAATTCAATTACTTCAAAAATCAAAGTTCGTTAATCTTCAATCGTTAATCATTCCGCGCAGCCTCTCAGCCTCTCAGGCACTAAGTAGCTCAGGCACTCAGCAAATATTGCTTCAAACTAAACGTCTTAACCCTTTTACACTTTTTATACCTGTAGTGGGTTATCGGTTACACGATTCAAAAACTTCAAAATTCAAAGTTCGTTGATCTTCAATCGTTAATCATTCCGCGCAGCTGCTTAGGCACTCAGGGGCTCACTCGCCCCTCGACTGCGCTCGGGGTGACAAGAACGCCCGCTACGCTGGATAAATTACGAATTACGAATTACGAATTACGAATTAAGAATTAAGAATTAAGAATTAAGAATGATGCTTCAATATCAACTTATTGAGCCTTTTACACTTTTTAAATGTGTAGTGGGTTGTTGGTTACACGAATTCAATTACTTCAAAAATCAAAGTTCGTTAATCTTCAATCGTTAATCATTCCGCGCAGCTGCTCAGCTTCTCAGGCACTCAGGCACTCAAGAACTCAATCCAAAGGCATTTTTGACGAATCGTTATCTTGATATAAATAATTTTGTATTTTTGAAAAAAACAAACGTGTTATGACAGTTGTAATAGATAAATCAAACTTAAAGAACACTTCAAAAATTCTTAGTGAGAAATTGAAGAAATCAAACACGACTGGTAACTTGGCTAAGCATTTCGGAAAACTTAAACGCGATATTGACGGCTTAGAATATCAAACTTCAGCAAGGGAAAATGAAGATTGATTTTATTGCTGATACAAATTTCCTGGTTTATCTTCATGAAGGAAATTTAATTGTTGAACCGTTTTTGGAGTATAACTTTGGTGTTTCATTTGTTTCTGAAATAGAATTACTTGGGTTTAACGGAATTACTAAGTCTGAAGAAGCCAAATTGAAAATGTTGCTTAATGATTGTTTTCAAATTGAATGGAATACAAAAATTAAAGAACAAACTATTCTACTAAAACGAAAATATCACATCAAACTTCCGGATGCCATAATAGCTGCATCATGTATTGTTTATGACATTCCATTGGTTAGTGCTGACAAAGGTTTTTCTAAAATAAGTGAATTAGATTTAGTTCTGATTGAAATGTAAAACGCCTGCTAAAATACGCCTCATTCATGAAGCGCAGCGGCTCAGCTTCTCAGGTACTCAGTAACTCAGTACCTCAGCCCCTCAAAACGGAATCGCCTCTACCAACACCTCATTCCCCGAAACATCAAAATAGGTACAGGTCATTTGCTCCATACACACCTTCCATTTTTCAATGCCGGTGGTGGCGCACATCTGAATAAAAGTCAAGTAGTCGGTTTGGCCTTGTTGGTGTGCTCGTAATTCAGTTTTGAAGGTGCTGAGGTCGGGGGTGCTTGCAATGGCTAAAGGTGCATATTTTTCGGGTACTTGGGCGGTGTGCTCGGCACCGTGGTAATCTATATGCCCATCAGACACATAGGCTTCATAGTGCGTAACGCCCAGGGCTTTGATTTCTTGAATGTAGGCCGGAAAGTCGGCTCCTGATTTTACTTTGCTATGCGCAGCTTTGATTTGCTCTACAGTAAACATTTTGGTTTGATTTTTAATGATTATAAAATGACTTATATCCACATAGACGTGTGCTATTTGCGTTGAACCAGCGCTCTTAAAACACGTTTATTCGTAAAGTTGATCGTCAATGCTCAAAAGTTCATTGTATCTAAAATCAATCAAACTGCCTTTTTGTGATTTTAATTGGCCTTTGATTTTGGTGGTTTTGTTGGTTTTGAGGTGGATGACTTTGATGCCTATTTCAGATTTTTCATCGATGGCGTAGTACGTTGCGTAGAGCACATATTTGTAATCACCTTGTATAAACGATACAAAATTGACATCCATGCCTTCGTTCATTTTTCCGCCGCCTCTCATATAAAATGAATACTTAAACTTGTTGTAGCTTTTCAGCTCTTTTTCAGGATATTCGAGTTCTATTTTTTCAGGAGTTCCAAATCGGTATACCATGTATTTTTGGTCTTTGTCTTGCGCCAAGGTAACCGTTTTGTTGTTGTGGGTTTTAAATGAAAACAGGTTGGTTTCATTGGGCAATAATATCTGCGCCGACACTTTCGGAGCCAAGCTAAACAGCAACGTACAGACAAAAAATAACGACTTCATGGGTATGCGTTTGTTTCAAATTTAGATTCTGTACTAAGATAAGCCTTTATTGTTTGTGTGTTGCGTTGTGAGAATTGCGAATTACGAATTAAGAATTACGAATTACGAATTACGAATGGGGCTTCAACTAAACTTCTTAAACTTCCTGCACTTTTTAAACCTTTTAAACAGACCGCTGCGCTTTAAGACACGGCTGCGCCTACGGACACGCGGGGCTATAGACCGCTGCGCTTTTTGATAGAACGTATTGTTGTCGATGATACGATTCAAAAACTTCAAAATTCGTTAATCGTTAATCATTCGGGAAACGCTGCGCTAGAAACCACTGCGCTTTTGGATAAAAGAGATATTGAGTTTCTGAGTGCCCCTCGACTGCGCTCGGGGTGACAAGGAATAACCGCTGCGCTTTGGGACACGCTTTGCTTCAGACCGCTGGCTTTAGGATAAAAGCGATGGTTGTCGATTACACGATTCAAAAACTTCAAAATTCGTTAATCGTTAATCATTCGGGAAACGCTGCGCTAGAAACCACTGCGCTTTTGGATAAAAGAGATATTGAGTTTCTGAGTGCCCCTCGACTGCGCTCGGGGTGAC
>NZ_JAHCDK010000001.1 GCF_018413465.1 Flavobacterium sp. CYK-55 | reverse complement strand
CGATTATAGATTTGATTCCGACTTTTACTGGAAATGTGACTTCGTTTAGCATCGCGCCGGCTTTACCATCGGGATTATCGTTTGATACAACTTCGGGTGTGATTTCAGGAGCGCCAACTGAGGTTTCAGCAACTTCAACTTATACCGTGACAGCCTTCAATTCCGGCGGATCAACTTCGTTCGGCGTTTCGATTACCGTGAATGATATCGCACCTTCAGCTTTGAGTTATAATTCGCCTATTATTCTTCATATAAACGAAGCGATGATAGACTTATGGCCTTCTGTAATTGGTGTTGTAACCCACTACACTATCGAGCCTGAATTACCTGAAGGTTTGATTTTTGATGTTAATTCCGGGCAGATTTCGGGAACACCTACACAAATAACATCAACTACTGTATACACAATTACTGCATATAATTCTGGGGGATCAACTTCTTTTGAATTGATTTTAACCGTGGATGAATCTATGAACAATCATTCTTCGGATTTTGAGAATTTGTTCGTTTATCCAAATCCGTTTGTAGATTTTGTGAAAGTTAATGGAATCAACACCGCTCTTTTTGAAGTTTTTTCTATTGATGGAAAACGAATCCGCGAAGGAAATTTACTTGGTGGACAGATTGACTTGATTGGATTGCCTGCAGGAACCTATCTTTTAAAGCTTATACATGAAAATAAGACAAGAGTAATCAAGTTGATTAAAAGATAAATTGAAAAAGGAGGAAGCAAGTTTTTCTCCTTTTTTTATTCTTTATACTTTACAAGCGATTCTTCCCATTTTGGAATATTATAGGTGAATTCCTTCTGTATTTTAGTACTATCCATAACACTAAACTTAGGTCTTTTGGCCGGTGTTGGAAAGTCTTTGGTTGTTATCGGGAGTAATGGTGTTTTGAGTTGATATACTTCAAAAATCTTTTGCGCAAAACCAAACCAACTGGTACTTCCTTGATTGCTGAAATGGTATATGCCATAGTGAGCTGTTGGTTGGTTGATTATGTTCAAAAGCATTTGTGCCAAATCAAGGGCGTGGGTCGGTGAACCAATTTGGTCATTAACAACGCGAACTTCTGGCTTTTCAGCAGCCAATCTACACATCGTTTTAAGAAAATTATGTCCGAAAGATGAATACAACCACGAGGTTCTAACAATGAAATACTTTTTACAAACTGCTGCAATGGCTTGCTCTCCGGCTAATTTTGAAGCTCCATAAACGCCTTTTGGGTTCGTTTGGTCAGTCTCTGAATATGGCTTGCTTTGTTTTCCGTCAAAAACAAAATCAGTTGAAATATGAATTAGCGTGGTTTGAAACTTTTGGCAAACCTCGGCTAAGTTTTTTACACCCGTTTCATTGATTTGATAAGCTAATTCTATCTCGCTTTCAGCTTTGTCGACTGCGGTATATGCGGCAGCATTGATGCAATAGTCCGGGTTAATTTCAGACCATTTTTTTTCAATTAATATTTTTTGGGTAATATCAACTTCGGCTGAGTTGTAAAAGAAAAATTGATGCTCCGGGAATTGAGTTGATATTTTTAGTATTGCTTGTCCGAGCTGTCCGGACGCTCCGGTGACTGCTATTACCATAGTTTTTTCGCGTTTGCAAAACAGGGTTGCAACAAATCTTTTTCAGATAAAATCAATTCACTTTCAGGCAAAATCCAATCTATAAACAAACTTGGGTCATTGTATGCAATTCCGCCTTCAGATTCTTTATTGTAAAAGTTGTCGCATTTATAAAAAAAAGTGGCTGTTTGGCTTAAAACCAAAAATCCATGGGCAAAACCACGCGGAATAAAAAGCTGCTTGTGGTTTTCGGCAGTCAATACCACCGAAACATGCTGTCCGTAGGTAGGAGAATCTGTTCGAATATCAACTGCTACATCAAGAACTTCACCTGATATAACACGAACCAATTTGGCTTGCATATGCGCTCCGGTTTGGTAATGTAATCCTCTGAGAACACCTTTGCTTGAGAAAGATTGATTGTCTTGAACAAAGTGAACTTGTAATCCGGTAGTTTCAAAAAAAGTTCTTTCGTTAAAACTCTCAAAGAAATATCCTCTTGGGTCTGGAAAAACTTTAGGCTCAATAATATAACATCCGTTTAAAGCGGTTGGAGTTACTTTCATACTTTAAATAATGCTTAACAAATGTGCGCCATAACCACTTTTGAGTAACGGTTGCGCCAAAGCTTTTAATTGATCTGCGCTGATGTATCCCATTTTAAAGGCTGCCTCTTCAATAGAACCGATTTTAAGACCTTGACGCTCTTCGATGACTTGAACAAATTGTGAAGCTTGCATCAGTGAATTAAACGTTCCGGTGTCAAGCCAAGCTGTTCCTCTATCAAGAATACTTACTTTAAGTTTGCCCCGTTTGAGGTATTCTTTGTTGACATCAGTAATTTCAAGCTCTCCTCTGTGGCTAGGCTTTATATTGGCTGCAATTTCAACCACATCGTTATCGTAAAAGTAAATTCCCGGAACTGCATAATTTGATTTTGGTTCAATGGGTTTTTCTTCAATTGAAAGTACTTGCCCATGTTGATCAAAATCAACCACTCCATATCTTTCCGGGTCTTGAACATGGTATGCATAAATAATGCCTCCGTCAGGATTATTATTTGCTTGAAGTTGTTCGGATAATCCGGTTCCGTAAAAGATATTATCACCTAAAACCAGAGCCACTTTGTCGTTTCCGATAAATTCTTTACCAATGATAAAAGCTTCCGCTAATCCGTTAGGATGTTCTTGAACTGCGTATTCAAATCGGCAACCAAGCTTGCTTCCATCTCCTAATAATTGTCGAAATAAGGGTAAGTCATGCGGCGTTGAGATGATCAAAACCTCATTGATTCCTGACCACAACAAAGTTGAAAGCGGGTAATAAATCATCGGTTTGTCATAAATCGGCATCAATTGTTTACTGACCGCCAATGTAAGCGGATGCAGCCGAGTTCCTGAGCCTCCGGCTAAGATGATTCCTTTCATAATAAATTAATTATTTTGAGAGAGCTTTGATTGGGTTTTGTAGAAACCTAATGCAGAATGCGCTATTGTATAAATAAATATAAAGAATATCGGGAAGATAAGTTTTAATTTTCCCCTGATATAGCCTTTACTTTTTAAGTTAGAAATACAACTAACTTTCTTTATTACTTGGTCACTACTAACCATGTCTTTTTTTAATGTCCCTATTTCAGTAATTAAATCATTCTTAGTTTTAATTACATCATTCAACTGGGTGTTTTCGTTGTAGTATACCAATTTATCATTTTTGCTTCCAATTCCAACTTGCGAAGAAAAAGTGTTTAAAAAACCATCTATTTGAGCTATAATTAGCTCATTAGCCTTAATTTTAACGAGCATATTGCCGTTATAAGTCTCTTTAAGTTTATTGTAATATTGGTCGTTATTTAAATATTTCAATAAAGGTGTGAGTATTTCTTCTTCTGAACACTTCTTATTTGTAGTATATTTTAGTAAATGATAAGTATAGTTTTTACTAGTAATCTCGTCTTTTATAATTTTATTCATATCACCATCCTCAGATAATAACTTTAGAAGTTCGAAGTTTTTTTCTGGTGAAATATTTATAAATTGATAAACATCAATAATTGGGTCTATTTGGATTTGGATTAAGTTTTTACATGCCTTGACGCCAATTTTTTTTAAAAAGACAGTGTCTCGTTCTTTAATTTTTGAATCTATAAGTTCTATTTTTGAATACAAGTATTCGTAACTTCCATAATTAGGAACAACTACAGCCTGGGTGTCATATGATTTATATGACTTATCAAAATAAACCCCGAGCCCAACACCTATAACAAATAAAGCTCCGATGACAACTATTTTTTTGATAAAAAAATGAATGAGGTCATAAATACTTTTTTTTATACTTCCAGAAATGGATTTTAATTTGTCTGTAACCATTGCTAAATCAATCTCTTGGTCAGTTGCGTTATTTTTTTCTGTTGAATTCATTATTGCTAGTTAATATTGAAAATTTGTTCTAATATTTTTATCGTAATCAAATAAGTAGGCTTCACTCCTGTGGTTCCTAAACCGCCTGAGGCCAGAGTACTTCCGGTTTCGAGCGGATTATCAGATGCGTAATAGGCATATCTTACTTTTACATCCGGATTGATGCTTTTTCTGATTTTTGAGGCCGATTGAATGGCTTTTTGATAATAAGCGCCTTCCATTTCAAGACCAATCACGCCCCAAGTAGAATCGCGGAAAAACTTGAGCAAATCTTTATTTTGCAACGAAGTTCCCAAAACGGTAACCATTGGGCCGGCAAAAACAGGAATTCCGTTTCCAGAAAGCATAGCCGCTGTGAGTTCATTGTCAAAAGGATAGTTATCGCCGGTGCCTTCATTGATGTGTGCCGACGGAATCATAATATCGCCTTTATCGCCTTGCAAAATGCCCGCTTTGCCCATAATCGATACTGATTCCACATTTAAGAAAGCCTTTTTAATTTTGGTTTCTTGATAAGGTTTGAGCAATTCGTCAATGGTTTCGTAGGCTTGTTCGCCAAAAGCATAATCCATTACAATGATGACCGGCGCTAAGCCTAATATTTTAGCTTTCGAGAACGATGTTTTCTTCCAATCAATTTTGGCAGTATCAAAAATCTGAACATCTATGTTGGTTCCTGAAGTATCGGGTAATGAAATCATTCCGTGTTTGAGTGCCACTTCTGAAACTTTATCGCGCAATTTATCGGCTCCAGATTTGCTGAGTTCTTCATAAATGGCAAAATCTGTTTGATCTTTGAGTTTGGTTTTGAGCACATCAACGGCAAAAATTGAGTTCATGACGCTATGCATATTCGCGCTGATGATGTGGATCGGGCGATCGAGCAAACCGTTTTCCATCAAAACATCTTTGATGCGATTGGCCCAAATTTCACCGTGAATATGATGCCCTAATCGCTCTCGCAAAATCGGACTAAAAGTAATGGTGCGTTTATTATTTTCAACCACTTCTTCTAAAGCCAATTTGCCCAACCAATAAATCACATGCAAGAAACGATCGGGTTTGTCAGCGGTTCCAAAAGCGTCATAAATATCCAAAACCTCAGCAAAAGTGCGCCCTAGAATATTGGCTGTATGTGAAATGGCTTTTTCTTTGTCAACCTGCGATAATTTTTTGCCTTGAACAACCGCTTGTTCTAATTTTTTCCAATCGCGGGTTACTTCACCTGTATCATCAATCAAAACGCGATCTTTTATTTTGTGCGATTCGATGAAGATAAAAGTCAAATGCGTGAGAATGTCATAAATATCTGAACGGCCTCGTGTGATTTCAACATTCATTTGCTCGTCATCAATACGATAACAATTGCGTCGACGCTTGGGCGGAACAATCGCTTTGAAGTGTGATTTTGAGTAGCCTTCGTCAGAAGTTAAGTTGATAAAACGACACTCTTCAATGCCAATAGGCAATCTTTCAATAACGTATAACAAGCCGTTGAGTTCGACTTTTTCTTCGGCAATAGAACCGTAAATTTCAGGGCGAAGGGATAAAAGCGCCTCGCGAAGTGTCTCGCCTGAGACACCCATAGGTTTATAAAAACCGCGATTAAACAAATGGCGCATAGTGATGTACAATTTCTCAACCGCACTTGATGATTCTTGTGCTCTTGAGCGTACGATATTTTTAATTTCTTTCATTCAAAATTTTGTTAACTAACGAATTTTCTATTTTTTTCGTGTCTGAAAATAGATTTTCCGTCTTTCTTTTTGTTTGTTGTTGTTATTATTAACCCGCAAATGTAAGGTTTTATTTTTTTAATTGGTCAGAATCAAACTAATTGCAGGCTCTGAAGTTTTTATTTTTTCGAGTACGCCTTCTTGATTTTGCTTGGTTTGAACATGCCATTGTCCGCCGGAATAACTAAATATCTTATCCTTTTCGGCTGAACTATACAAAATAAGCGGATAATATACCCCCGATTGATACGGATTATCCGTTTCTAGTTTGTTTGATTCAATCATGAGTTTTTCAATGCCAACAAACAAACCTGTTTTGGGCATTTTGAGGTGAAATTTCTCTAATCTAAACAAGGTGTTTTTGATGCCTTTATCTACCGAAACCACCAAGTTTTGGTTCAACATCTCCTTACCCGGAAAACCATTTTTATCGGGTTCGTATAAATGAATGATAAAACGGGCTTCTTTGACTTTACTATCAGTTCGCACGATGATGGCGTCAATATAACGGGCTTTATTATATGATGATAAATACTCAAAAAAACGGGTGTCGGTTCGAGGTCCTCGATTATATGCCTCGTAAATACTTGGTGCTTCTGGACCAATTTCAATTTTCTTGGTTTTTTTTCGATTTTCAACCACTACTTCACTCAGTGCAATTTCATCGGCTTGTAATAAAACGCGCATGTTGTTTTGGGCTTGAAGCGTCTTTTTTTGATAGCCTAAAATCGAAAAAACCAATTTTTTTCCGGCATTTTCTCCTAAAGAAAATGTTCCGTCAAGTTCAGAAGTGGTTCCTTTGTTTTCACCCAAAACTGAGATATTCACCAGTGGAAGTTTTTCTCCGGTAATACTGTCCAGCACAACGCCCGAGATTTGTCCGCGCAAATTCGCAACAAAACAAATCGATAAAAAAATCAGAATTCTTTTAATCATAGTTTTCGATTTTTAAAAGCGCATCGGCAATCGTTCGGTCATTGCTCAAACGCGGAATTTTATTTTGTCCGCCCAATTTGCCGATGGATTTCATATATTGTTGAAAACCACCTTTTTTAACCGGAGTAATCACCAACGGGCGAAGTACTTTTCCGGCGATCAAATCGTCGTAATAAACATTTTGTTGGCGCATAAAAAAGTCTAATTGCTCTGATAATTCGCTCAAATTTGTCGGCTCTTCTTCAAACTCAATCAACCACTCGTGATAGGGCAAACCATTTTGAGGCGAAATTTGTGGGGCCACCGTAAACTCATTAATCCGCACACCGCTATTGGCAGTGGCTAATTGCAAAGCGGTTTCGACTTCTTTGCCAATAACGTGTTCACCAAAAGCCGAAATAAAATGCTTGATGCGGCCAGTCACCACCAATCGATACGGTTTTTTGCTGACAAACATCACGGTATCGCCAATATTATATGCCCAAAGTCCGGCGTTGGTTGAGATGATCAAAACATAATTAACGCCGAGTTCAACTTCGCCAATGGTATATCTTCTTGGGTTTTCGGCAAAAAATTCATCGGTCTTGATGAACTCGTAAAAAATGCCCGAATTGAGCAGTAATAAAAGTCCGGGCTCGGTTTGTGAATCTTGATAGGCAAAAAAACCTTCTGAAGCGGGAAAGAGTTCAATACTGTCCACTTTTCGGCCGATAAGATTTTCAAATTTGGCGCGATAAGGCTCATAATTCACGCCGCCATAAATGAATAAGTTGAAGTTTTTAAATAGCTCACCCACAGGTTTCTGTGCTTTTTGCTGCAACCGTTCAAAATACATTTGCACCCACGACGGAATACCTGAAATCACTGCCATATCTTCATAGATGGTTTCTTCTACAATCGCATCGACTTTGGTTTCCCAATCTTCAATGCAATTGGTTTCAAGGCTGGGCAAACGGTTTTTTTGTAAATATTTCGGAACATAATGCGCCACAATTCCTGAAAGTCTTCCGAGTTGCACGCCGTTTTTGTCTTCGAGTGTTGGGCTTCCTTGCAAGAAAATCATTTTGCCATTGACAAAATCAGCTTTTCCGGTTTGATGAATATAGGCCAAAATTGCGTTGCGCGCGGCCTCAATATGAAACGGCATCGATTCTTTGCTGATTGGAATATATTTCGCACCCGAAGTAGTTCCTGATGTTTTGGCATAATAAAGCGGTTTTCCGGGCCAAGTAATGTTGGATTTTCCTAAAACGGTTTGATCTATGTATGGCCTAAGCGCTTCATAATCGCGTACCGGAACCTGTTGGGCAAAATCTTCATAGGTCTTGATTTGATCAAAAAGATGATCTTGACCAAAAGTGGTTGCGCGCGCCGCAGCTATGAGTTGCTTGAAAACTTTTTGCTGGGTTTGTTCGGGTTGTTGCGCCCATTTTTGGGTTTGCGCATGAACAATTTGAGCGAATATTTTGGCGGCGATTGATTTTACAGACATCTTATTCAAATTCTATGAATTGGGTTGGATCAATCGGATATCCGTCTTTCCAGAGTTCAAAATGCAAATGAACTCCTGTTGATTCTTGTCCGGTTGAACCTGCTAGCGCAATGACTTCACCGGTTCTAACAATATCTCCTTGTGATTTGGTGAGTGAAGCGGCATGCTTGTAAGCCGAAATGAATCCGTTGTTGTGACGAATAATAACCACATTTCCGGTAGAGGGAGTCCAATCGGCAAAAATCACAGTTCCGTTGAGCATGGCTTTGATGGGCGTATTTTTGGCCAACGCAACATCAACTGCATAATGGCGATTTCGGGTGCTGAATTTTTCGGTAATCGAACCTTTCACAGGAGCAAATAATACAACTCCGGTTTTAGATTGCGCCTTTTCAAACAGATTGTATTTGTCTTCACGGGCCACCTCGTCGCGCAATTGCAAATCTGCTTCTGAAGGTTTTACATCTTCAACATTGGTGTTTTCTGGCAGATTAGCATAAATCGAGTCTTTGTTGAACTTAGCCAATTCGAGTTCTCCGGTAAGTATTTTTTTGATGGAACTTAAGTAAGCTTCATTTTTTTTAACGGCATTCACCAGCGAATCTGACTCTAATGCCAACCGGGTTGCATCGCGTTTGAGTTGGTCAGAAGCATAACCCGGAATATATTCGCGCAGCGGAGTAAAAGCAATAATAAAAGTGGTAAAAAAAATGATGAGAATGGCACCTAAACCAGCAACTACAAACACATTCATCAAAGTCAAACGCAAAGAAAAAACCTCTTCAAAAGACTCTTCATTCAAAATAACCAATCGGTTTTTGGTGTAGAGTTTTTTGCGGAGTTCTTGCCGTTTGAGTCTTTTTTCTGACATATGACTAGTTTAGTTGACAAATATAGAAATTAAACCGCTGCTGTAAAGTAAATCTGCGCCCTGAGCCTGTCATAAATATTTGCCAATCAATGCCCTTTTTTAAGAGAATTTCTGTTTATCTTTGCCAGCATATTAATTTATTTTAATGCTTCGGCTAAAATTTTAAAACCATGGGAAGATTTGGCGTTACAGAAATCCTAATTATATTATTGGTAGTTCTTTTGTTGTTCGGAGGTAAAAAAATTCCTGAACTCATGAGAGGCTTAGGAACAGGCATCAAAGAATTTAAAGATGCTTCCAAAGGCGATGATAAAGCCAATAGCAAAGAAGAAAATAAATAAAAACCATCCTGAGCTTTTGTATAAACTCAGGATTTTTTATGCTTTATAAACAACCCGTCATGAGATTCTATTACAGCCTAATTTTAGTTTTAAGCTTCGTCATTACTTCGTGCTCTGAGCGTGATGCGGTAAACAACCACGACACAACTACAGATGTATACGTTGGAGGGCAAAAAGACAACCGTGCAGTTTACTGGAAAAACAATCAAATAATCAACTTGGATGATACTGGTTTTAATCAATCAATCGTTGATAGTTTAGTGGTTAAAAGTCAAAAAGTTTATGTTTTAGGTAGTGGAGAATACACTGATGGGGCTAATATTTACACCCATAAATTACTATGGGTTAATGGTGTTTTAACCGACTTGCATCAAGCCTATGCCACCAATACCTCTGATGTTATTTCAATTGGCGGCATGGCTATAATTGATTCTGATTTATACATTTCAGGAATAATTCATGATTTATCTGTAACCCCAAACGTCTATCGCTTAGTATATTGGAAAAATGGCGAGCGAACTCAAGTTGCTGAATTGTCTGATGCTGATTATATCATTACCGGAATGGGTTGGCAAGAAGGCGTAGGGCATTTTTCGGTTACGCATCCAACTTTAGAATCAGGAATGTATGTTGACGGTACTTTTACCGCCTACACAAATACAGAAGATTTTGGCTTTTTTCTGGGCATAAACGGTCTTTATGTATTTGGCAACAAAGACGGACACCCATATTATCAGAAAATTGGTTCTGATGCTGTAATAAACCCAGATACTAGCGGGTCATTTACAAAACTTAGTGAATTCGGAAGCGGGATTTTTGCTTTAAACGGTAGTAAAATCTACCGAAATGGTACAGAAGATTACTATACTGCTGATCAAAATCTTGAAGACTTTCAGTGGGCTAACAATAATTTGTACACCTTAGAATACAGTGTATCAGGCGGAACTAATTCGTACACCGTAAAACAAAACGGAAGTCAAATTAGTCAGTCTGATTTTAGCAACATCTGTACTTGCTTATTTGTGAATATCTTTTAAGGGTATTTTCGCACTACAAAATCAGACTGAGTTGAATGCGTTTGCGCGCTTGGTCAACTTCTAAAACTTTTACCTGAACGTGCTGATGCAGCTTCACCACTTCATTTACATCAGATACATAACCTTGCTTGAGTTGTGAAATATGCACGAGACCGCTTTCTTTAAGGCCAATATCAACAAAGCAACCAAACGCCGTAATATTGTTTACAATACCCGGCAGAATCATACCTGAGCGTAAATCGTCTAGGTTTTTGACATTCGGGTCAAATTCAAAAACTTTGGCCGCTTTTCGCGGATCTAGTCCCGGTTTTTCTAGCTCTTTCAAAATGTCTTTTACTGCTAAAATTCCTACCGTTTCATTGGTATATTGTTCAGGATTGATACGAGAAATTTTATCTTTATTGGCCACTAAATCACCCAGCGGGATATTTAAATCTTTAGCCATTTTTTCAACTACAGAATAAGCCTCAGGGTGAACGGCTGAATTGTCCAACGGATTTTTTCCGTCTTTAATGCGGATAAAAGCAGCGGCTTGTTGAAACGCTTTATCGCCCAAACGCGGAACCTTTTTAAGTTCTTTTCGGTCTTGAAACGGGCCGTTTTCAGAACGATATTGTACAATATTTTCGGCCATTTTCTCACCAATGCCCGACACATAACCCAGCAGTGATTTACTCGCGGTATTGATGTTAATACCCACTGAATTCACACAGCGAACCACCACAGTATCAAGCTCATCTTTGAGGCGGGCTTGATCTACATCATGTTGGTATTGTCCCACGCCAATCGATTTTGGATCAATTTTGACGAGTTCGGCCAGCGGGTCTGATAATCGTCGTCCGATGGATACCGAACCGCGCACGGTTACGTCGTAATTCGGAAATTCATCGCGGGCAATTTTACTGGCTGAATACACTGACGCGCCGGCTTCAGAAACCACAAAAACCTGCAACGGTCTGTCAAAAGCGATTTTTTTAATGAAGGTTTCGGTTTCGCGACTTGCGGTTCCGTTACCAATAGAAATCGCTTCAATTTGATAAGCGTTGACCATGGATTTAATTTTTTTCATAGCCAAAGTGGTTTCGTTTTGTGGCTGATGCGGATAAATGGTTTCGTTATACAACAAATCGCCTTTTTCATCCAAACAAACCACTTTACAACCCGAACGATAACCCGGATCAATAGCTAGAATGCGCTTTTCACCCAAGGGCGGCGCGAGCAACAACTGACTTAGGTTTTGTGCAAAAACATCAATGGCTTTGATATCGGCGCGGGTTTTGGCTTCTTGTAAAGTCTCGTTTGAAATAGCCGGATCAAGCAATCGTTTATAACTGTCTTTGATGGCGAGCTTGAGTTGCTGCGCGGTTGCGCGGTTGTTTTTGATGGTGTTGTTTTCAATAAAATCAATAGCCTCAGAAGGCTCATCCAGGGCCACCGAAAGCTTGACATAACCTTCTGCTTCGGCGCGCAACATGGCCAATAATCGGTGTGAAGGCGCTTTTGAAATAGGCTCTGACCAATCAAAATATTGCGAGAATTTTTGCGCATTTTCATCTTGATCTTTGTCTTTACCCACTTTTGTACTGATCAGCGCTTTTCGTTGATATAAACGACGCAGATTTTTACGCACATAGAGGTTTTCATTGATCCATTCTGCAACAATGTCGCGTGCACCTTGCAAGGCTTCATCTTCATTGGGCACTTGCGAGTTAATATATTTAGAGGCGATAAAATCAAGATCGTCGGCATTCTGTGCCATGATGATTTTGGCCAGCGGTTCGAGGCCTTTTTCACGAGCCACATCGGCGCGGGTTTTCTTTTTCTTTTTATAAGGTAGGTATAAATCTTCGAGTTCTTGGGCGTCAAAACTGTTGTCAATTTTGGCTTTGAGTTCGGGTGTTAGTTGCCCTTGTTCTTCAATAGATTTAAGCATACTTTCTTTGCGTTTGACCAGCTCGGCGTATTGTTTGTTGCTTTTGGCAATTTGCTCGATGGTTATCTCATCCAGGTTTCCGGTTTGGTCTTTTCGGTAGCGCGCAATAAACGGAATCGTACAATCTTCGGCCAAAAGCGTGAGTGTGGTTTGGATGCTTTTGGTATTAACTGATGGCTGAGAAAGCTGATTTTGGATGTATTGAATAAGGTTCATAAATCAAAAAAGTTTGCGCGTAAAAATAACCATTCTTTTGAGATGAAAACTCAAAAGTACACGCGTCTCGCATTAGCAATCGAGGCTTTGTTGGAGCTCACCCGAAGCATGAGGGTAGCGACTGCCGAGTGCGCGGCGTGGCCCATCCGCTCGCGGTGGGCAGCGCAACGCCAAAATCAAAATCTAACAGCTGATTTTACCGACTCTTAAGGCATGTCGTCCGCCCTCAAATTCTGTGGATAGAAAGGTTTCAACCATTTCAACAGCTTGAACTACTGACGTAAAACGCGCAGGAATACTGATGATATTGGCATCGTTATGCTGACGCGCCAAAGCGGCAATTTCTTTGGTCCAACACAAAGCAGCCCTAACACCGGCGTGTTTGTTTACCGTCATATTAATACCGTTTCCGGAGCCGCAAATGACAATTCCGAAATCAACATTTTTCTGCTCGATGTCAAATGCAACCGGATGGCCAAAATCAGGATAATCAACCGAATCAAAAGTATCGGTTCCGTGGTTGATAACGGTGTGGCCTTTTTGCTCGAGATGCGCCACAATGGCTTTTTTGTATTCTGGTCCGGCGTGGTCGTTTCCGATAGAAATTTTCATGAAGTGTTGATTTGAATTGCTCTGACAAAGGTACACAATATATAAGTGTACAAAAGCTAAAATTCAAACGGCATTTTATCTTCTGAATCAAATCTTTTTTTTACTAAGATTCTGTTTTTCAGAATATTGAATGTTTATTAAAAGTTGATTTTTAACGATGTTAATTGTTTTTTACAAAAGCCTGATATTCAGTTTACTTTAATTTAACATGTTGTGTTGAAAAGTTGATCAAGAAAAATCAGAAGTTTTTTTGGTAGAAATTTGAAAACTCACAAACCAAAATTAAAATGAAAAAACCAAAAAATAAGTAATGAAATTTTAGAAAATTTATGCGCCGTTTTAGGTCAATTATCAACATCTTTTTTTAAAATATTTATAGACAATTTTAGGTGTTTAATTCTTGTCAACAACTGTTGATTGTTTTTAAAATTCCATTCAAAATGAAGCATTTGAAATGCTAAAAAACTGTTGAAAAATCCTGATAAAAAAAGTTAAGTTCACAACCATGCATTTTTAATAAAAGTTATTTCAACAATTAACAAGCAATAATAACCATCATAAAATTAAATTTTAATTCAAAGATTTTTTTTGATTTTATAATAGTTGTTGAAAAGTTAAACGATGTTGAGTTTGGGTCGATTCAGATCATCGATAATTTGTTGTACTCTTTCTTGATCGTTTGGATGCACTTTTAATTTGATTCCGCCATAGGCGATGCTGGCCAGTGGATCAATAGATACTAGATTTTCGTTTTGAAACAAATACGGAATTTCTTCGCGATCGAGAATAGTTTTAAGAATCGTGATTTCATGAGCGAAGTTAAAAACAGCAATGGTGATAAATTCTTGCATGGCTTTTTTTGTTTTTATGGTATATAAAAGTACTGATTTCACAGGATTGTTTATAAGTATCTTATGCGCCAATGATATGTTAAGATGAACTCATTCTTATCTTAATTTTAAGACCTTCGCTTAGCGGTAATTGAGTTCAGATATTCATTACCTTTGAACCATATAGAATGAACATGCGAAAGAAAAATAAAAAACTGGGTAAAAAAGACAAATCATTTGCTCAGAAAATCCTCAAGATACTCTCACAAAATGCCAACCGGCCTTTTAACTACAAACAAATAGCTGCGATTTTAGAAGTAGACGATACCAAAAGTCGCAACGAAATCATCAAAGATTTAAAAATTTTAGCTGCTCAAAAAGTCATTATTGAATCTGAGCCCGGACGTTATTTAGTCAAAGCCATCAGCCAAGATTACTACGAAGGCACGATTGATATGACCTCGCGTAGAACTGCGTATTTTATTTGCGATGAATTTGAAGAAGACGTATTTATACCCACCAACAATCTGAACCACGCTTTAGATAAAGACAAGGTTAAAGTATATGTTTACAACCGACGAAAAGGAAAAAAGCCTGAAGGTGAAGTGATTGAAGTTCTTGAACGCGCCAAAAGCGAATTTGTGGGCGTGATTGATATTCAAAAGAATTTTGCTTTTGTGACTACTGCTAATGCTAAAATGTATACCGATATTTTTATACCAAAAGATAAAATCGGAGCAGCTCAGCAAGGCGATGTGGTTTTAGTCAACATTGACGATTGGCCTAAAAAAGCCGACAGCCCGTTTGGTTCTGTGATTAAAGTACTCGGAAAACCCGGTGAACACGATACCGAAATTCACGCTATTTTGGCTGAATACGGTTTGCCTTATGAATTTCCGGCCGAGGTTGAAAACTATGCACAAAAGCTCGATACTTCGATTCAAGAAGCAGAAATCAACAAAAGACGCGACATGCGCCAAGTGCTGACTTTAACCATTGATCCAAAAGATGCCAAAGATTTTGACGATGCTTTGTCGTTTCAAGTACTAGACAACGGAAATTACGAAATAGGAATTCACATTGCCGATGTATCGCATTATGTGCAAGAAGGGACGATTCTCGATGAAGAAGCCGAGCGTCGCGGAACTTCGGTTTATTTGGTGGATCGTGTGGTTCCGATGTTGCCTGAAGTGCTCTCAAACTTTGCGTGTTCACTGCGTCCGAATGAAGAAAAATATACCTTTTCAGCGGTTTTTGAAATCGACTCAAAAGCTCAGGTGATCAACCAATGGTTTGGCCGAACGGTCATTTATTCTGATCAGCGATTTGCTTATGAAGAAGCGCAGAGTATTATTGAAAGTAAATCAGCGGTGATTCCGGTTGAAGTTTCACTCACAGGTCAATCGTATACGGTTGATGAACCGGTCATAGAAGCTGTTTTAAAACTCGATGAATTGGCTAAAATTATGCGTTCAAAACGTTTGGCCAACGGTGCCATTTCATTTGATAAAGTCGAAGTAAAATTCAACCTCAACGAGCAAGATGAACCCATAGGTGTTTATTTTAAAGTTTCAAAAGACGCCAACCATCTCATTGAAGAATTTATGCTACTGGCCAACAAAAAAGTGGCTGAGTTTATTGGTAAACAAAAGAAAACCTTTGTATACAGAATTCACGACGAGCCTAATGAAGACAAGCTTTTTAACTTGCAAGGCATTATTTCAAAATTTGGATACAGCTTGAATTTTAAATCTAAAACTGATATTTCAAAATCGCTCAATTTACTTTTGCAAAATGTCATCGGTAAAAAAGAACAAAATTTGGTTGATACATTGGCGATTCGAAGTATGAGCAAGGCTAAATATTCAACCGAAAATATTGGTCATTACGGTTTGGCTTTTGACTATTACTCACATTTTACTTCGCCGATTCGCCGTTATCCTGATGTGATGGTGCACAGACTTTTGCAGTATTATCTCGATGGCGGAAAATCAGCTGATCAAGAGCTTTATGAAGAAAAATGTGAACATGCCTCCAACATGGAAGCATTGGCCACCAACGCTGAGCGCGACAGTATTAAGTACATGCAAGTGAAGTATATGAAAGACCACGCTGATCAGGAATTCTTAGGTGTGATTTCAGGCGTGACTGAATGGGGTATTTATGTTGAAATTGTTGAAAACAAATGTGAAGGCATGTGTCGTATTCGTGAAATCAAAGATGATTATTACACTTTTGACGAAAAGCAATATGCCTTGGTGGGCGAAGTTTCGCATAAAATTCTACAATTAGGAGACGAGGTTTTCGTTAAGGTTAAGAATGCTGATTTGGTTAAAAAACAACTCGATTTTCACTTCATCCGTAAAAATGAATAACATGAAAAAAATAGCTTTAGCTTTTATTTTTATCTCTGTTTTAGGTTGGTCACAAGAAAAAAAAGTTGGTGATTTCAATAAAGTAAATGTCTTTGATCAGATTGATGTGATTTTGATTCCGTCATCTGAGAACAAAGTTTTACTCAATGGTTCAGGCTCAAATCAGGTCGAACTCATCAATAAAAACGGTGAACTCAAAATCAGAATGCCACTTACCAAAATGCTCAGCGGTGATGAAGTTTCAGCAACTGTTTATTACAATTCTATCAATGCTGTTGAGGTCAATGAAGGTTCACATATAGGGAGCGAATCAGTAATTCACGCTCAAGATTTCAGTTTGATTGCCAAAGAAGGTGGATCGGTTGATTTACCCCTTGAGGTCAACAAATTACAAGCGCGTTTAAATGACGGATCTAAAGTAAATATCAGTGGAAAAGCTGATGAACAAGATGTTTTGGTTAATTCAGGATCTGTTTATTCTGCTGAAAACATGCATACATTAAAAACAACAGTAACTGCTAACGCTGGAGGAAAAGCAAAAATACACGCTTCAGAATATGTTGATGCCAAAGTACGCGCCGGTGGCGAAGTGACTATATTCGGAAAACCTAAAAACATCGACAAAAAAGTCGTTATGGGAGGCGAGATTCGCGAAGCAGGTAAATAAAAATTACTACTTTTACCAAAAAACCACCTAGATGTTACAAGATATTTTTACAGGAATTCCACTCGGTATTTTTCTGAGTTTTATGGTTGGTCCTGTATTTTTTGTCTTACTTGAAACCAGTGCTGTCAAAGGATTCCGTGCTGCTTTGGTCTTTGATTTGGGTGTTGTTTTAGCTGATGTAATCTTCATCGCATTGGCTTATTTCAGTAGTTATAAGCTTATTCAAAGCATTAAAAACGATCCGGCTATTTTTATTTTTGGTGGAATTATGATGCTTACTTATGGCATTACCTCGTTTATTAAACTCAAAAAAGTCAGTAAGAATGTTGATGAAATAGCTGTTGATGAACTCATCAAAATCAATTATTTTAACTTATTTATCAAGGGTTTTTTCTTGAATTTTATCAATGTGGGCGTACTGCTTTTTTGGTTTTTGATTTTGATTACCATCGGACCAAAATTGCAGTTAGAAACGGGACGAATGGTGACTTTTTTCTCGGCAGTTTTACTTTCGTATCTAGTGGTTGACATCGGAAAAATACTCTTAGCCAAGCAACTCAGAAGTAAAATGACGCCTACTAATATTCTTAAAATCAAAAAGGTTATCAGTGTATTGTTGATTATTTTCGGACTGACATTGATGTTTCAAGGATGGTTTCCGAGCGATCAGAAATTGGTCAAAAAAGCACTTGAAAAGATAGAATAATACCAATAAAAAAACCGCTCTTTTGAAGCGGTTTTTTGTTGAGGCATCGTCCGGATTCGAACCGGAGTAGGAGCTTTTGCAGAGCCCAGCCTAGCCACTCGGCCACGACGCCTGATGTTCGGGGGCAAACATAGTAAATTATTTTTAAAATAAAATTCAATTCACAAAAAATAATTTATTGCGCAAAGCCCGCTATTTCTGATTAATTGCGGTATTCTTCCATAATAATGGTAACTGCTTCTACATCACCACCAATGGGCGGATTGAGTTTTGAAACACCCAAAACAATTCTCGAAACTTCTGGCAATTCTTTGAAAATACGCGTGATGATTCTATGACCGACATGTTCGAGTAGTTTTGAACGAATGGCCATTTCTTCAACTACTATTTTGTTGAGTGTTACATAATCAACCGTGTCTGAAAGCTCGTCTGAGATAGATGATTTTCGCAAATCAGTTTTGATTTCCAAATCAACACTGTAGTCTGAACCAATTCTGGCTTCTTCGGCTAAACATCCGTGATAGGCATAAACTCTGATGTTTTTTAGTCTGATATTACCCATGTTTTTAGCGATTGTTAACTTGGGTAAATGTATAAAATATTTCTTACTGCGATTGAAAACCAGCTTCAAATCATCGCTGAACTTCGCAACTATTTTATAACTTAGCGGCTCTAAATTTTTACTATGTCAACTGAGGAAAAATCACTCAATTTTATAGAACAAATCATCGAGGAAGATCTAAAAAACGGTCTGCCAAACAACAAGCTTCGATTTCGATTTCCACCTGAACCTAACGGATATTTGCACGTAGGACATGCCAGTGCAATTTGCTTGAATTTTGGTTTGGGTCTTGATTATAGCGCTCCGGTTAATTTGCGTTTTGACGATACCAATCCATCCAAAGAAGAGCAAGAATATGTTGATGCCATCAAGCGCGATGTACAATGGTTGGGTTTTCAATGGGATCGTGAATGTTATGCTTCTGATTATTTTCAGCAGCTTTACGATTGGGCCGTTTTACTCATTGAGAAGGGCAAAGCATATGTTGATAGCCAATCGTCTGAAGATATGGCACAACAAAAAGGAACGCCTACACAACCGGGAACCAATTCACCGTTCAGAGATCGTTCTGTTGCAGAAAATTTAGATCTTTTTACCCGCATGAAAAGCGGAGAATTCCCGAAAGGAACGCATGTTTTACGCGCTAAAATTGATATGACTTCATCGAATATGCTCATGCGCGACCCGATTATTTATCGCATCATGCACGAGCACCACCACCGAACAGGCAATGATTGGTGTATCTATCCGATGTATGATTGGGCACATGGTGAAAGTGATTATTTAGAACAGATTTCACATTCGTTGTGTACCCTTGAATTCTTGCCGCATCGCGAATTATACGATTGGTTTTTAGATCAGATTTATGATGACACATTGGTCCGCCCAAAGCAACGTGAATTTGCCCGAAGAAACCTTTCGCATACCATAGTTTCTAAACGAAAATTACTCCAATTGGTTGATGAAAATCACGTGACCGGTTGGGATGATCCGCGTATGAGTACGATTTCAGGAATGCGCAGACGCGGTTATCCACCGATGGCCATTCGCAATTTTGCCAACACAATTGGCATCGCTAAAAGAACCAATTTGATTGATGTTTCGCTGCTTGAATTTTGCGTGCGCGAAGAACTCAACAAAACCACTGATCGCGTGATGGCTGTGCTTAATCCGGTGAAATTGGTGATTACCAATTACCCTGAAGGTCAAGATGAATGGCTCGATGCCGAGAACAATCCTGAAGCTGAAGTGTTGAGTTACAGAAAAGTTCCATTTACCAGAGAACTCTATATTGAGCGCGAAGATTTTAAAGAAGAAGCCGACAAGAAATTTTTTAGATTGACCCTCGGAACCGAAGTTCGTCTTAAAAATGCCTATATCATTAAAGGCGAAAGTGTAGTGAAAGATGTTCACGGAAATATCACCGAAATTTACTGTACTTATGATGCTGATAGTAAGTCTGGTAGCGGAACCGAAGCCAGTATGCGCAAAGTAAAAGGAACGATTCATTGGGTTTCAACGCAGCATGCTCTTGAAGCTGAGGTTCGTGTTTATGATCGATTATTCACACATGAAAATCCTGATGGCGATAAAGACATTGACTTTAAAACCTATATCAACCCAAATTCATTACAAGTGATTACCGGTTATATGGAACCAAGTTTAAAAAATGCATCAGCCGGAACCGCTTATCAGTTTCAACGATTGGGTTATTTTTGTGTCGATCCAGATTCAACTTCAGAAAAATTAGTTTTTAACAAAACAGTTGGTCTTCGAGATACATGGGCTAAGATTGAAAACAAAGAATAATCATGTATTGAAAAATTCTATAATCAACCCGCTTACAAGGCGGGTTTTTTAATGATTATCATTAACTATATAAATTATAAAAATCATCAACAAACACTATTAAAACTGACATCCATAAATTTATTCTAAGCGAATTTTAAAAAAAACCAAGGTGGTTTTATATTTTTAGTTGTGAATGTTGCTCAAATCGCTTTAAATTAAATTTTGCCTTTTGTGAGTTCTCTTAACAAAGCTCAGAAAAGAAATTTCGTAACTTTAGACTTCTAAATTAAAAATCATGTCAGGAAAAAATAGTGAAGGTTTGGTAGCCTTACTTTTGGGTGCCGCCATTGGAGTTGGTCTCGGAATTTTGTTCGCTCCCGACAAAGGAGCTGAAACCCGAAAAAAAATCAAAGACAATTTAGATGATCTCAAAGATGATTTGAAAGAAAAGTTCCAAACCGTAGAAAACGAGGCTAAAGAAAAATTAGATCAAACCAAAGTTGACCTCAAAGAATCTATGGATGATTTATTGTCGCGTTCGAGTTATAAAGCTGAAGAAGCCATTACTTATCTTGAACAAAAACTAGCCGAGTTAAAACAACAGAACGCCAAATTTCAGAAGTAATGGCTTTTGAAGAAATCAAAGAACAAACCGAAGAATTTCAAGAGCACGCCAAAGCGTATGTTGAAACCACTGTAGCTTATTACAAACTCTGGGGTTTTAAAGTTGCTATGAAATCTACCACGTTGATGGTCAAGTTTTTACTAATTGCTTTGTGTTTGCTGGTTGTTTTGCTCTTTGCTTCTATTGCCGGAGCATTGGCTTTAGGCGCTTGGATGCAATCGTATCCGCTAGGATTTTTATTGGTGGCCGGTGTTTATCTCATTTTAGCTTTATTGCTTTTTAGCGTTAAAGACAAAATTGTCGAAGGCCCGATTTTGGAACGTTTTTCAGAAATTTTCTTTAACGATTAATCATGAATACCCAAAAATATAGCTCTTACGACGAGATTGAACGCGAACTTGAAATGCTTAAAATTGAGCGCGAACTTCACTATCAAAAAGCTTCGCTAAGTGTACAAAAATTAAAAGAAAATGTTTTTCCAAGCGAGCAAATTTCCTATTTAGCTTGGTTTAACAAACACATATTAAGCGGACTGGCTGGAAGTGTTCTAAAAACCGCATTTCCGTTTATTTTGCAATGGATATTAAACAGAAAAAGAGGCGATTAAGCCTCTTTTTTATTGTGTTTTGTGTCAAATTAAGTAGAAGTTTCTTCAGGATTTGAAGTGTCTGACGGATTGTAATCAGACGATGTTTTGCTTTTATCTTTCACTTTTTTTGGCTGATTTTTAAGCTGTTCCCCAATTTGGTTGGAAGCGGCAAAACTCGCGACCATATTGTTGAGCATGTCGGTGGCTGCGTGAGGCGAGTTCGGCAACAAAATCAAGTTAGAATTGGTATCGGCACCGATGGCTTGCAAAGTATCATAGTGTTGCGTCACCACAATCAAAGCTGATGCTTCTTGTGAGTTAATCCCAACACTGTTGAGCACTTCAACGCTTTCAACCAATCCGCGGGCAATTTCTCTTCTTTGATCGGCAATACCTTGACCTTGGAGTTTTTTACTTTCGGCTTCAGCCTTGGCTTTGGCAACAATTCTGATGCGTTGTGCCTCGCTTTCAAATTGAGCTGCGGTTTTTTCACGTTCAGCAGCATTGATGCGGTTCATAGCATTTTTTACTTGAATATCCGGATCAATATCAGTCACCAAAGTATTGATAATGTCGTAACCATAGGCCATCATCGCTTCATTTAATTCGCGTTTTACGGCAATGGCAATATCATCTTTTCGAACAAAAACATCATCTAAAATAAGCTTCGGAACCTCGGCGCGCACCACGTCAAAAACATAAGCTGTAATTTGATCGTGCGGATATTCAAGTTTGTAAAACGCTTCATATACATGTTCTTGAATCACTTTAAACTGAACCGAAACCTTCATTTTAACAAACACATTGTCTTTGGTTTGGGTTTCAATAATCACATCGAGTTGTTGGATTCTCAAATTCACGCGACCTGAAATTCTGTCAATAATGGGTAATTTGAGTTGCAAACCTGAGTTTCGAATGCTGTGAAATTTGCCAAATCGTTCGATAACTGCGGCAGTTTGTTGCTTTACAGTAAAGAAAGATGAGAGTAAAAGGACTAAGCCTATAAACAAAATAATTACGAGAAATGGCATATGGATAAATTTTAAGTTAAAAAGCCATTCTACGAAATTTAATGTATGTTTGTTACATCTAAATCAAGAACATTTTCACACATGAAAAAAATTTTTGCATTACTGATGCTTTCAGGGTTTTCAGTTTTTGGTCAGTTTCAGAATAAAGACGGAAATCGCATTGGAATTTCAGGCGGGATTTCACAAACTTCATTGTTTACCAGTAACTTTAGCGCCAAACCAGAGAGCGGTTTTGCCGGCGGACTTTCGGTGCGCGGAAATTACTACAATGATTGGAGCATGATATACGGCATGCAGTTTTTCTCAAATAATTTCTCACTCGAGGCTGATTACAATCAGCGCGTGAAATATAATTTTCAAGGTGTAAAAGTTAGATTGTTATTTAGTTATAATGTGGTAGAAGACCATGTTTCGGTTGATTTTGGACCGCAAGTTCAGATCAACGGGAAGTTGCATATATCCGGAACAGATGAAGAAAAACAATTGTCCGGAACCGTTTTAAAAGCAAAAGATATTATTGATGTTTCTCCGGCCAGTGGCCAAATTTACCTAGGCGCTTCAGGCGGCGGAAAAGTAATACGCGCCTTGGTCTTTTATGAATACGGCTTTACCAATTTCTTCAACAAACTCAATAAAGATGATGATTTGTTGGCCAAAAACGGGAACCGAAATTTCAAGGGAACCCTGGGAACCATTAACGCACAAATCATATTTAATTTATAAAAAAAGCTCCCAAATCGGGAGCTTTTTTTATAAAGTTTCTATTGCTTTTTGAATTCGTTGGGTGGTTTCTTCTTTTCCAATCCATTCAATGATATCAAATAAATGCGGGCCTTTGAGCGCACCCACCAAACTCAAGCGCAAAGGTTGCATGATTTTACCCATCCCGATTTCACGCGCAGAAATCCATTCTTTAACTATGGTTTCGATGTTTTGAGAACTAAAATCAGCAATGTTGTTTATGACCGTAATGATTTCGCTCATGAGCTCGGCGGTATCGGCATTCCAGTTTTTGGTTGCTTTTTCGTCATAAATATTTGGTGCCACAAAAAAGAAATCACTCATTTCCCAAAACTCTGAAACAAAATTCGCCCGTTCTTTAATGAGTGAAACCAATTGTGTGAGTTTTCCCTCAGAAGCATTATATCCTTTTTCTTGAAGAATCACCGCAAATGATTTGGCCAATGAAGCGTTGTCTTGCAACATCAAATAATGATGGTTGAACCATTTGTTTTTTTCCGGATCAAACTTCGCTCCTGCTTTGTGTACGCGGTTTAAATCAAATTTTTGAACGAGTTCTTCCAGGCTAAAAATTTCTTGATCGGTTCCGTCGTTCCAACCTAGTAAAGCCAAAAAGTTGATGACCGCTTCAGGCACATAACCTTTTTCGCGATAGCCCGACGAGGTGCCTTCTTCTGTTTTCCATTCCAGCGGAAATACCGGAAAGCCCATTTTGTCTCCATCGCGTTTTGAGAGTTTTCCGTTGCCGATGGGTTTTAAAATCAGTGGTAAATGTGCAAATTCAGGTGCTTGCCAACCAAAAGCTTTATACAACAAATGATGCAACGGCAATGAAGGCAACCATTCTTCACCGCGAATAACATGCGAAGTTTCCATCAGATGATCATCAACAATATTCGCCAAATGATAGGTTGGCATACCATCGCTTTTAAACAAAACTTTATCGTCGAGCAAGTTGGTATCAAACTGAATATCACCTCGAATAATATCATGCAAATGCAAAGTTTCATTGACCGGCGTTTTAAAACGAATCACGTAATCTTGTCCGGCGTCAATTCTGTTTTGGATTTGATCGGCTGATAAAACCAGTGAAGTATCTAATTTTTCACGATTGTGCCAATTGTAAATAAAGGTTTTACCCTCGGCTTCGTGTTGTTTTCTATGAGCATCCAGCGCTTGGGCCGTGTCAAAAGCATAATACGCCCAACCGGTTTGAATGAGCTGTTCTGCATATTGACGATACATGGCTTTTCGTTCTGACTGACGATACGGACCAAACTTTTCGTTCTTGCCCACGGTTTCGTCAGGTGAAATGCCCAACCATTCAAGTGCTTCAAAAATATACGCTTCGGCGCCGGGCACAAAACGATTCTGATCGGTATCTTCAATACGCAAGTAAAAAGTACCGTTGTGTTTTTTGGCAAACAAATAATTAAACAAAGCCGTGCGGACTCCGCCAATATGAAGCGGACCGGTCGGACTTGGCGCAAAACGAACGCGAACAGGTTGTGACATAGACTTAAAAATTTGCGCAAAGATACACTTCAAAAAGCATTGAAAGCAGCCTGCGTATTGATAAATTTTTAAGTTTTTCGATTCGTTTAAAATTGTATTTTTAGCGATTGTAACCAAAACTGCGCTTGAACCTTGGATTCTACCCGCGTTATTTATCAGAAATTAGAAGCTTTTATCCGAAAGTATTACCTCAATGAACTCATCAGAGGCGCCCTCTTTTTTGTTGGATTGGGATTAATTTATTTTCTGTTTACATTATTTGTAGAGTATTTTCTGTGGCTCAAACCGCTGGGCCGAACGCTATTGTTCTGGACGTTTGTGGCGGTTGAAGTGTTTTTGCTTTTGCGGTATATATTGTTTCCGATTTTTAAGCTATTCAAATTTCAAAAAGGAATTGATTATACTCAGGCATCAACCATCATCGGAAATCACTTTTCAGAAGTTAGTGATAAGTTGACGAACTTTTTGCAACTCTCAACGCAAGAAAGCAATACCGAACTCTTGTTGGCTTCGATAGATCAGAAGGCGCAAAGCTTACAACCGATTCCATTTACCAACGCGATCAACATCCAAGCCAACCGAAAATATTTACCATTGGCTTTGATTCCGGTTTTGTTGTTTGCTTTTTTCTATTTGTCAGGCAACAGCAATGTGATTTCACAGAGTTTTAATCGAGTGGTGCATTTTCAGAAAACTTTTACGCCGCCGGCTCCTTTTGCGTTTGAAATTGTCAACCCGCTTTTGCAGACCGAGCAAAACAAAGATTTTACACTCGTGCTCAAAACCAAAGGCCGCGTGATTCCTGAAAATGTGATGATTTATTTGGGTGACGAAAGTTATTTTATGGAGACGGTTCAGCCCGGAACTTTTCAGTATAAGTTCAGCAAACCGGTAGCGGATATTGATTTTCACTTGCAAGCCAACGCGGTGGTTTCTGACGATTATAAACTGCGCGTAGTGACGGTTCCATCGATTGCCAATTTTGAGATGCAATTGCAGTTTCCGTCTTATTTGCATCGCAAGTCTGAAATCATCAAAGGTTCAGGAAATGCTGTGGTACCCGAAGGAACGCGTGTTAACTGGATAATAAACGCCCAAGCCACGAGTCGTGTGGAATGGCAAGATAAAAACACGCAAGGTTTATTCATCCGAAATGAAAATCAGTTTGGTTATTCAAAATCTATTTTAGAACCGACGGATTACCAAATTTTGACTTCAAACGAAAAAGTGCGTCACTACGAAAAACTCATTTATCAGATTTCGGTGGTGAAAGATCAATATCCGAGCATTGATGTTGGACATGCGCCGGATAGTATTAAAACCGAGAAGAAGTATTTGATCGGGCAAGTATCAGATGATTACGGCTTATCGCGTTTGCAGATTGTTTATTATGAAATTGGCAAACCGCAAACCGCCCGCCGCGGAACGATTCCGGTGAAAAATGATTTGTACGATCGATTTGTATTCTCGTTTCCGAGCCAACTTCAGGTAGAACCGGGCGTTACTTATGAATACTATTTTGAGATTTTTGACAATGATGCGGTTCATCATTTTAAAAGCAGTAAATCATCGGTTTTTTCGAATCGTGTAGCCACTGAATCTGAAAAGCAAGATCAGATGTTGCAACAACAAAACAGCAACATCAATGGTTTAGAGCAATCGCTCAAGAACCAAGACAAGCAGATTTCTGAACTCGAGAAAATTCAAAAATCCGGAAAAGAAAAAGACAATTTAGAGTTTAAAGATCAGCAGAAGATCAACGATTTTATCAACCGTCAAAAGCAACAAGACGCAATGATGAAAGAGTTCTCTGAAAAGATGAAAGAGAATCTCGACAAGTTCAAATCTGATAAAAAAGATGAGTTTAAAGAAGAACTTCAGAAGCGTCTTGAAAAGAACAATAAAGAACTCGAAAAGAACAAAAAGCTTTTGGATGAACTCAAAGAATTGACTGACAAAATCAAGAATGAAGAACTCATGCAAAAGATAGATGAGTTCAAGCAAACCAGTAAGAATCAAACCAAAAATTTAGAGCAATTGCTCGAGCTTACCAAGCGCTATTACGTGAGTAAAAAGGCTGAACAATTGGCAGATAAGCTTAAAGATTTGGGTGAAAAGCAAGATAAATTAGCTGAGAACGAAAAGGAGAATTCAGCTGAAAAGCAAAATGAAATCAACAAAGAATTTGATAAGATTCAGGAAGAGCTCAAAGATTTACAAAAAGACAACAAAGAATTAAAGTCTCCGATGGAGATTCCGACCGATGCCGAAAAACAAAAGAGCATTGATGAAGACATGAAAAAGGCTTCGGAGGAACTTCAGAAAGACAAAAAAGATAAAGCCAAACCGAAGCAGAAAAGCGCTGCCCAAAAAATGAAGCAAATGTCAGCTAAGATGCAAGAAGGCATGCAGCAAGACGAAATGGAGCAGATGGATGAAGACGTGAAAATGCTTCGCCAGATTTTAGATAACCTGCTCGCCTACTCGTTTTCGCAAGAAGATGTGATGAAGCAGTTCAAAGGTTTAAAGCGAGGTTCTCCGTCGTTTAATAAGAATTTGAAAATCCAGCAAAATCTCAAACAACAGTTCAAGCATGTTGATGATAGTTTGTTTGCCATGTCGCTCAGAAATCCAAAATTTTCAGACAACATCACGCAAGAAGTTGGCAACGTTCATTACAATATGGATAAGGCCATTGAAAGTTTAGCTGATGCTCAAATACCCAAAGGAACTTCACATCAACAGTATGCGGTAACTTCTGCTAATAGATTAGCTGATTTCTTAAGTGATTTGCTCAACAGCATGCAAATGCAAATGTCTGGTTCTGGTATGGGTAAACCTAAACCTGGTCAAGGTCAAGGAATGCAATTGCCTGATATTATTAAAAAGCAAGAAGGTTTGGGCGAAAAGATGAAAAAAGGCATGAAGAAAGGAAATAAGCCAGGTGAAGGTGTAAAACCTGGCGAAAGTTCTTCTGAAGGTCAAGGCGAAGGTGATAAGCCCGGCGAAAGCAAGTCTGGAAAATCCGGAAAGTCTGGCAAGGACGGAAAGTCCGGTCAAAGTGGCGGAGATAAAGGAGATCAATCTTCACCAGGTAAGGATGGTCAACAAAAAGGTGAAGATGGTGATGGCAACGCCGATGCCATTATGGAAATTTATAAGGAGCAACAGCAATTGCGAGATGCGCTCCAGAAAGAATTAGAAAGGCAAGGCATTGGCGGCTCTGGTCAGAACGCATTGAATCAGATGAAAGAGCTTGAAAAACAATTACTTAACAAAGGCTTTAACAATGAAACTTTGCAAAAAGTTCTTAATTTAAAGTATGAGTTGCTCAAACTCCAGAAAGCTGTTCAACAACAAGGTGAGGATAAAAAGCGTCAATCAGAGACCAATAAGAAAGAGTTTAATAATACAACGAATGCTTTGCCAACACAACTGCAACAATATCTCAATAGTGTTGAAATATTAAACAGACAAGCCTTACCTTTGCGCCCTAATTTTAACCAAAAGGTTCAGGAATACTTTAAAACTCATGATTAGTTTTAACTACGAAACACCATTTAGATTAAAACAGGTTAAGCTACATAGAGCTTGGCTTTCAAAAGTTATCGTCTCTGAAAACAAGAAAGAAGGTGATATAAATTATATTTTTTGTGCAGATGATTATTTGCTTGAAATCAACAAAAGCTATCTTAGTCACGATACTTTGACTGATATCATCAGCTTTGACTACTCTGTAGGAAATGAATTACATGGCGATATTTACATTTCCATCGACCGTGTTCGAGAAAACGCTCAAGATTTTAAAGTTTCTTTTGATGAAGAATTGAAAAGAGTCTTGGTGCATGGCGTACTTCATTACTGTGGTTATAAAGACAAAAGCAAAAAGGATGAATCTTTAATGCGATTAAAAGAAGACGAAAAAATTAAAATGTTTCACGTGGAACAACCACTTAAATAGCAATCATGTTTCAGGAAGTATATGATGTAATTGTTGTTGGTGCTGGGCATGCCGGATCAGAAGCTGCTGCTGCCGCCGCTAATATGGGTTGTAAAACTTTATTGGTGACTATGAGCTTGCAGAACATTGCTCAGATGTCTTGTAATCCTGCGATGGGTGGTATTGCTAAAGGGCAAATTGTTCGTGAAATTGATGCTCTTGGTGGCTATTCTGGGATTGTTTCTGATAAAACAGCTATTCAGTTCAAAATGCTCAATAAATCTAAAGGGCCTGCAATGTGGTCGCCACGCGTTCAGAGTGATCGTATGCGTTTTGCAGAAACTTGGAGATTAATGCTGGAGCAAACTCCTAATCTCGATTTTTATCAAGAAATGGTTCGCGGCCTTTTAATTCACAATCAC
Organism: Flavobacterium sp. CYK-55; assembly: GCF_018413465.1. GTDB lineage: Bacteria > Bacteroidota > Bacteroidia > Flavobacteriales > Flavobacteriaceae > Flavobacterium. The sequence goes on along the minus strand of NZ_JAHCDK010000001.1, from coordinate 556,478 downwards.
AAGATTCAAGGAATTGTAACTTCTTTGGGTGTTGAAATTAAAGCTAAAACAGTTGTTCTGACTAATGGAACTTTTTTAAATGGATTAATCCATATAGGTGAAAAGCAATTTGGCGGCGGAAGAGCAGGCGAAAGTGCCGCTTTTGGTATTACAGAAGACTTGGTTAAATTTGGTTTTGAATCGGGCCGTATGAAAACAGGAACGCCTCCGAGAGTTGACGGTCGTTCGTTAGACTATTCAAAGATGTACGAAGAGCCCGGTGATGTTAACCCAGATAAGTTTTCTTATCTAGATATTACCCAACCGTTAAAACATCAGAAGTTGTGTCATATGACCTATACTTCAAACTTAGTTCATGATATTCTCAGAGAAGGTTTTGATCGCTCACCTATGTTTAATGGCAGAATTCAAAGCCTTGGGCCAAGATATTGCCCATCTATTGAAGATAAAATCAACCGTTTTGCAGATAAAGAACGCCATCAGCTTTTTATTGAACCTGAAGGATGGGATACTGTTGAGGTTTATGTCAATGGATTCTCTACATCTTTACCTGAAGATGTTCAATATAAAGCATTGCGCTCTGTTGCTGGTTTTGAAAAAGTCAAATTTTTCCGTCCAGGTTATGCTATTGAATATGATTACTTCCCTCCTACTCAGCTCAAGCATACACTAGAAACCAAATTGGTTGAAGGTTTGTATTTTGCAGGACAAATAAATGGTACAACGGGCTACGAAGAAGCAGCCTCTCAAGGTTTGATGGCGGGAATCAATGCTGCTTTAAAAGTGAAAGAACAAGAACCGTTTATTCTAAAAAGAGATCAAGCTTACATTGGTGTTCTCATAGATGATTTAATCACAAAAGGAACCGAAGAGCCTTATCGAATGTTTACTTCTAGAGCTGAGTTTAGAACATTGTTGCGTCAAGACAATGCTGATTCTCGACTAACTCCGTTATCTTATAATATTGGTTTGGCCAGTGAAAAGAGACTTAAAAGAATGGAGTATAAATTCAATGAGTCTGAGAAAATGGTTCAGTTTTTTAAAGAAACAAGTGTTACACCTGAAGAAGCTAATCCTATTTTATTGGCTAATGAAAGTACGCCAATGAATCAGTCTGATAAAATGTTTAAAGTTTTCTCCAGACCGCAAATCAACCTTGACGATATGCTCAAGTTTGAAAAGGTTACTGCTTTTATTGAAGAAAATCAACTAGACCGTGAGATCATTGAACAAGCAGAAATACAAGTTAAATATTCAGGATACATTGAAAAAGAACGCAACAATGCCAACAAATTGGTTCGCTTAGAAGATGTGAAAATCCCCGAGCATTTTGATTATTCGCTCATCAAATCTATGTCAATTGAAGCCAAACAAAAGCTTACAAAGATTCGTCCAGTAACCATTTCTCAAGCGTCTAGAATTAGCGGTGTCTCTCCAAGCGACATTTCTGTTTTGCTGATTTACATGGGAAGATAAATAATGTTCCACGTGAAACGACATTTCGTACACACCATAAATAAAGGGAAAATGCTGGTTTTTGTCATCAGTGTTTTTTTTATTTCATGTGTAGCTAGAAAAGCTACGATTCAAATTGAAGACTATTTATTAGTTCCTAACGGCAAAGAAGTTTTTGGAAACCCTAAACCATTAACCGCTTTTATTTTTGAAAACAACACCAAAAACATGACTATAGAAAAATTTCTTTCAATGAAATTTAAAAAAGAAAACTATTATAGTCTCGAATATTCAGTTACTATTGACCGAAATAGATACAAAATTATTCTGTACGATAATTCTGAATTCGAAAAATACTTCGATTCTTCTAATTTTTCAGTAATAAATTTGCAACCTGATGATGCAACGGTTGAAATTCAGAGAAAGTTTATTGCTTTTTCAATGGTGAACAGCGATCATCAAGATTGCTTAGCAGATGATTCTTTACTTCAAAATATTGCGGTTAATTATCTAAAAAATCTAAAAGACGAATACTACAATCAATAATCAATATGACTTCATCAGAGCTTTATTTAAAAGTTAAAGATTACTCAGTTTCTCAGAAGGAATTTAGTTTGTACCTAGATACTTCAATTGATTTGTTGGCTACTACTCCACAGCCAACCTCAGATGAATTGGGTAGTTATTACGAAAGTGAAGATTATATTTCACATACAGATTCTTCACGTTCTTGGTTTGAAAAAATCTATCAATTCATCAAGAAGACAGCCATTCAGCAAAAGCTCAAATTGGTTTTAGCAGAGCAAAAAAACAAAGGAATTTTATTGGATATTGGCTGCGGAACCGGAGATTTTTTAGCTGCTGCCAAAAGCTCAGGATGGCAGGTTAAAGGATATGAACCCAATGAAAAAGCCCGAAACATAGCCTTGCAAAAAGGCGTTGAACTCACCTACTCTACTGAAGATTTAAAAGATAATTCGGTTGATGTTATTACCATGTGGCATGTTTTAGAACATGTTCCGGATGTAAAAGCTCAAATCACCGAATTAAAAAGACTGGTTAAACCTGGCGGAACCATCATCATTGCTGTTCCGAATTACAAATCATTTGATGCACATCATTATCAAAATCATTGGGCGGCTTATGATGTTCCAAGGCATTTATGGCATTTTTCAAAAAAGTCTATTCAATCGTTGTTTGCAGCCCAAGGTTTAGAATTGGTTCAAGTAAAACCGATGTGGTTTGATTCATTTTATGTTTCGTTGTTGTCTGAAAAATACAAAACCGGTAAAATGAATATGATTCAAGGTTTTTGGATTGGATTATGCTCTAATCTATCAGGAATGCGCACCAAAGAATTTTCATCACACATTTACATCATTAAAAAACCCAAAAGCAGCCATACAGCCGTTTAGACTGACTTTTGTCACTACAAATAGAGTTGTTCTTAAATCAAGACAGAAAACCCGTCAAAAAGCCTAATAAGAGGCCGGTTTTGATAATAAAACATTATTTTAAAATTAAATTCTATAGTCTATACTTATTCACCTTTAAAAGCAACTTGCAACAATATTTTTTTACATTTGAACTTTACAGAAAACAAATTCTACTCATGAAAAAACTCACCCTAATTTTAGCGCTTTCACTCTTGTTTATTTCTTGTAACAAAAGCAATGAAAGTGTTGCTCCTTCAAAAGATTTCAAAACGGCTTATGTTGATACTTCAAAACTGATGGAAGAATATCAAAAAGCCAAAGACATCGAAAAGAAATATAAAGACAAATCTGATCAAATGGGCAAAGAACTACAAGCTGAAGTGGCCAAATTCAAGTCTGAAGCGGCTAATTTTCAGAAAAATGCCCAAGCCAATGGTCAAGCATGGGCTCAAGCCAACGGAGCTCGTTTGCAAAAAAAGGAACAAGAACTCAGTTATGCGCAAGATGCGATGCTCAGACAATTGCAAGAAGAAAGCGGTGTTGAAATGGATTCATTGGTCAGCAATGTTAAAAAATACATCAAGAAATACGGCAAAGAAAAAGGCTACGATTATGTTTTTGCCAGTGGCGACACGAATGTATCTATTTTATATGCTAAAGATCAGTATGACATTACCAAAGAAGTGATCAAATTGCTCAATGAAGAATATGCTTCTGACGAGAAAAAAGAAATCAAAAAATAAAATTTAAATAATTAAAAATCAAGCCTTCATGATTCATTGTGAAGGCTTTTTTTGCAAACCTTAATGAGGCAATTTGTTATTAAAATATCATTTTTGATTGGGTTGTTTTTGATAGCTGCATTGGCTGTTGAAGTTTTTCTACGACAAGTTCCAAACAATTACACCCTCAAACAAAAGTCTATTGAGAAACAAAAAAATCAAATTGAAGTTTTGCTTTTTGGTGACTCACACTGCTTGTACGGATTAAACCCAAAATATTTTAGTCAACCCACTTTTAACCTATCCAACGTTAGTCAGACGATATACTTTGATCAACTTTTGTTCAATCAATATGTTAATCGTTTACCCAAACTCAAACAAGTTGTTTTTTGTATTGAATACACTAATTTGAGTCAGCTAGACAACACAGGTGATGATGGTTGGCGTAAATTTTTATATGCTCGATTTATGCATGTAGATGTTCCAAGTATCAATCCGTTTGACCCCAGAAATTACTTGCTCACTTTAACGCAAAGCCCCTATAAAACCAGAGATTTAATCAAAAGATACATTAAAAAAAGAACAATTCTGGATTGCGATTTGAACGGATGGGGCAATAATTATTTGCAAAAAGATAGAATTCCTGCCGAGCAAGTTGCTTCCAAACGAGCCAAAATTCAAGAAGACGGATTGACCGACTTCACGATTAATGCCCGTCGGATTCAAGAAATGATAAATCTGTGCAAGCAAAAAGGCATTAAGGTTCTGATTGTTTCCATGCCGCAAACCCGGGTTTATGAGCGTTATTTAAACCCTAAAAAGCTAAATAAAATCATACAAACATGCACTTCTTTTGAACAAAAAAACCCAGGAGTAGCCTATTATCTCAATTTATTCGCAGATAAAAGATTCAACGATGAAGACTTTTATGATGCCGATCACCTCAATGATCAAGGCGCTGTTAAATCTTCAGAAATAGTTAATAATTTTTTGCAGCGTATTTCTAAATAAATGCTATCTATTATATTTACCGTCAGATATATACGCCTATGAACTCTTTATCCGCCGAAGCCCAATACGTGCTTCAATTCATCAACCAAACGCGCCGAAGTATTTTTTTAACCGGAAAAGCCGGAACTGGAAAAACCACTTTGTTGCGTGAAATTATGCAAACCACCCACAAAAAAGCCGTTGTGGTTGCGCCTACCGGAATAGCAGCACTCAATGCAGCGGGTGTTACCATTCACTCATTATTTCAATTGCCTTTTGGTGCTTTTTTACCCACCGATGATGCGCCTAAGCTATCGGGTTTTGTCAATTATGAAACCAAGGCTACTTTGTCGCGACATTTTAGAATGAATGCCACAAAAAAAGCCGTTTTACAAAGCATGGATTTGCTCGTTATTGACGAGGTAAGCATGCTGCGCGCCGATCTTTTGGACGCGATTGATTTTACCCTGCAAAACGTTCGAAAAAACCCACAGCCTTTTGGCGGGGTTCAGGTTTTGTTTATTGGCGATTTGTTTCAGCTTCCGCCAGTGGTCAAAGATCAAGAATGGCAATTACTCCGGCAGTTTTATCGCGGAAAATTCTTTTTTCACGCCTTGGTTACCCAAAGACAACCGCCGCTTTATATTGAGTTGCCAAAGATTTTTCGCCAGTCAGATTCTGATTTTATTCGAATTCTCAATCAACTCAGAAACAACGAATTACAAGTAAATGATTGGCAGATGCTGCAACAATATGTGCAACCTGAGTTCAAAGCCAATCCGGAATCAGGCTACATAACACTCACAACACACAATGCTCAGGCCGATGCCATCAATCAGAAATCGCTTCAAGATTTACAGGGTGAATCTACGGTTTACTTTCCGGATATTGTGGGTGATTTTCCTGAAAAAATGTATCCGATTGAAGCCGCTTTAGAACTCAAAATCGGTGCGCAAGTTATGTTTATCAAGAACGATTGGTCAGCACAAAAACAATACTACAACGGAAAGATGGGCATCGTCGAATCGCTTTCAGACGAAGAAATTCTCGTGCGTTTTCCGGAAGAATCTCTGACCATAACTGTTGAGAAATACGAATGGCAAAACATCCGATACACCCTTGATGAAACCACTCGTGATATAAAAGAAGAAGTCTTGGGCACTTTTGTTCATTATCCGCTTCGGTTGGCTTGGGCCATTACAGTGCACAAAAGTCAAGGGCTCACCTTTGACAAAGCAGCCATTGATGTTTCACAGGTTTTTATGCCCGGACAGGCTTATGTGGCTTTGTCGCGTTTGAGATCTTTAGAAGGTTTAGTGTTGCTGTCACCACTCAAAATGAACGGCCTTAGCAATGATGAAGACGTTGTTCAGTATAGTTCAGGACAGTTAACCGATGATGAAATTAAAGACGAACTTAGATTTGAAACCCAAAAATACATTCAGCAATATTTAATTCAGGCTTTTGATTGGACTGATTTAATTCAGCATTGGCGCCATCATCGCTTTAGTTATCAGCAAAAAGCACCCAATTCTGAAAAAGCAAAACACGCCATTTGGGCACAAAACCAGCTCGATAAAATAGAACAATTGAGCAATCCGTCGCAAAAATTTCAGCAACAACTCAACAGAATTTTTAGTGTCCAGCCTATTGACTTCAAGTATACAGAAGAGCGAATATTGGCGGCGTATGATTATTTTTTTCCGGTTTTAGATGCACTGTTTACCCATTTGTTATTGACGCTTGAAATCGTTCGACATGCCCGAAAAGCACAAGGTTTTTATGATGAGTTAATCGAATTAGAAATGCATCACAATCAAGCTATTTCTGAACTCATGCGTGCTAAAAATCTAGTTCAAATCATGGCACAAGGATTATCTATCAGAAAAGAAAATCTACAAACCGATGAACTAAAAAATTATCGCATTCGCAAGTTAGAATGGGCTCGAAGTCAATATCTTGAGCAGCACGCCCAACTAATAGATCAAGAAGAAAATGAGCTTGAAAAACCAACAAAAAGTAAGAAAATCAAAGAGCCCAAAAAATCAACCTATTTGCAAACGCTTGAACTGTGGCATCAGCAAAATACTTTGAAAGAAATTGCGCGCGTCCGAAAACTCACCCCGCAAACCATCGCCACGCATATGGCCAAACTCATCGAACTCAAAGCGGTTTCTATTGAAGATGTTTTGCCTGAAGACAAGCGAATAGCTTTAGCCGAAGCTTTTAAAGGTTATAACGAAGCTTCATTGAATCCGCTCAAAGAAAAATACGGCGATCAATTTACTTGGGATGAACTCAAAATGTTTCGCGCCAGTTTGTAGCGTTAACTCAGCCAATACACGATTAAAACCGCCGGTACAAAATAAATGACGATGGTTCGAGCGCCGTCGTAATCTTTGGCCAACCGTTGTCCGAAGAGCAACATCGTCAGGGTGATGCACGAAAAAATTCCGCCGTATAAAGCGAAGACTTTGTTGTGGTTCGCGTAGAGTTGAATGCTTCCGGCCAAGCAAAGAACTCCAGAAATTAATTCTAAAACCAGCACGTGAAACAAGGCCAATGGAACTCGGTCTTTGAGTATGGTTTGTGCAAAATGTTCTTTGAGCCAAGCAATGTTTCCTTTCCAATCCATGACTTTTTCATAAGCCGATTGCAAAAAAGTAACCGCCAAAAAAACAGCAACTAAAATCGGGGCAGCATATACCATAAACGTTATGATTTGTGAATGAGACGCGTGAGTTTTATTGAAAGATCAGTCAAGATAATTTTGGCATTTCCGTTGCGCTCAATGTGATAAATGGCGTCTGATAACTCTTTGTAAATATCCTGAATGTTGTTTCCGGAAACAAAAGGCGCAAAATTTTCGAGTTTAAACTTTTCTATTTTGGGTTCCATATATACCAAACTCGTCGTCTGATAATTGAGCAACAAAGCCTGACGGAACAACTCAATGCAATAACTTAAAAATTTTTTCTGCGTTTCGCGGCCTAATCCGGCAATTTGTTCGCTCCACTGAATCAAATCTTGAATGGCTGACGCGTTTCCTTTGGCTCTGAAAGCCGCGCGGACCCAATCAACAAACCATTTTTCAAAAACCACATCTTCGCCCGATTCGTTGAGAATTTGTTGTGCTTTGTTGTAATTTCCTTGCGCTTGATGTGCGATTTTTGCAGCTGTTCTCGGGTCTAAATCGTGTTGCGCAGTCAAGGCATCAGCGATTATTTTTTCTGGAATGGCGCTAAAATGCAATACTTGACAACGCGACAAAATGGTCTGAATAATATCTTCTTCATGCTCGGCAATTAAAATAAAAAGCGTTTTGTCTGAAGGTTCCTCCAGCATTTTGAGCAGTTTGTTTGAAGCGGCTGTATTCATCTTTTCGGCCATCCAAATAATAACCACTTTGTATCCGCCTTCGTATGATTTGAGCGCTAATGATTTGACAATGTCTTCGGCATCTTCTACCCTAATCTCGCCTTGTTTGTTTTGAACGCCTAGATGTTGGTACCAATCAAACAAACTTCCGTAGATATTTTGCTGTAAAAAAGCGCGCCATTCGGTTATAAAATCAAGGCTTTTGGGTTTTGATTTGATTTCTTCGGTGGTGACGTTCGGATAGATAAAATGTAAATCCGGATGAGAAAAATGGGCAAACTTCAAGTTACAAGCTTCGTTTCCGCCCGTGTTTTCAGAACCTGAATTTTGACACAAAATAAACTGCGCATAAGCAATCGCCATGGGCAAAGTTCCAGATCCTTCTGGCCCGAGAAAAAGTTGCGCATGCGGAATTCTACCCGAAAGCGCGCTTTTGGTGAGGTGATTTTTGAGGTAATCTTGTCCGAGAATTTCTGAAAAAAGCATGAGCAAATATAGCAAAAGTTAACAGCCTGAAAGCGACCGCTCGTTTTTCTGCGCCAAATTAAAAGTCTATATTTGCCCCAATCTAAAAATGAATTTTTATGAAGACTTTGGCTGATTTTGATTTTAAAAACAAAAAAGCGCTCATTCGCGTTGATTTTAATGTGCCTTTAGACGAAAATTTTCAGGTAACCGATGCTACTCGTATTGAGGCAGCAAAACCCACCATTGATCATATTTTAAGCGGTGGCGGAAGCGTTATTTTGATGTCGCATTTAGGCCGTCCGAAAGGAGCTGAAGCCAAATATTCATTAAAACACATTGTTGCTAAAACTTCAGAAGTTTTGGGCGTTTCTGTAAAGTTTGCCGAAAATTGCATTGGTGAACAAGCCTCTACAGCAGCGCAGAATCTGCAACCTGGCGAAGTTTTATTGCTTGAAAACTTAAGGTTCCATCCTGAAGAAGAAGCCGGTGACGTTGCTTTTTCAAAAGCGTTGGCTTCATTGGGCGATATTTATGTGAATGATGCTTTTGGAACAGCGCACAGAGCACATGCTTCAACGACGATTATTGCTCAATTTTTTCCGAATGATAAATCTTTTGGTCTTTTGTTGGCCAAAGAAATAGAAAGTTTGAACCGCGTTTTAAAACACAGCGAAAAACCAGTTACTGCGGTTTTAGGCGGATCAAAAGTGTCTTCAAAAATCACGGTTATTGAAAATATACTCGACAAAATTGACCACATGATTATTGGCGGCGGAATGACTTTTACGTTTGTCAAAGCGCTCGGTGGCCAAATTGGAAATTCAATCTGTGAAGACGATAAATTGCAGTTGGCGCTTGATATTTTAGAAGCAGCGCGCGAGAAAAATGTACAGATTCATTTGCCGGTTGATGTGATTGCGGCCAATGCTTTTGCCAACGATGCACAGACGCAAATCATTGATGTAAAACAAATTCCAGACGGTTGGCAAGGTTTAGACGCCGGACCAAAATCATTAGAACAATTTGAGCAAGTTATTAAGAGCTCAAAAACCATTCTTTGGAACGGTCCACTCGGAGTATTTGAAATGCCTAATTTTGCCCATGGAACCATTGCTTTAGGAGAATCGATTGCGCAGGCAACAGCTGCGGGTGCATTCTCATTGGTAGGCGGCGGTGATTCAGTAGCGGCTGTAAAGCAATTCGGTCTTGAACCTCGTATGAGTTATGTTTCAACCGGTGGAGGAGCCATGCTCGAAATGCTTGAAGGAAGAACGCTTCCGGGCATTGCTGCTATTATGGATTAATCAAAAAATGCCTTTTTTATAGAGCAGTTAGGCAATATTTATAACAACTTTAAGTTATTCAATAGGGATTATGTAATTTAAGATTCCTATTTTTGCCGCGTACAACCATTTGATAAATAATTGATTGTGCTCAGGAATTACCCTGAAAACCCGAGTAAACCGAAAGAGACAACCGTTTTCAGCCTTCTGAAAACCCAGAAATAAAACTATGAGAATACCCAAAATCACTTGGGCAGCCCTTTTTCTTTTTGCTGCCAATGCTTTTGCACAAAATATTGCCACCAAACCACAGGGCAATATCTCGTATTTGGATTCCATCAAAAAAACATTTGTCAAAGACAATCTTGCTTCGTGCGTTGATAGCTTGTGGCTTAAAGAGCTAACGAGTTTAGACATTTACAATGATCTTGAGAATGACATCAAAACCATCAACCTGGATCAAAAAGTTGATTACGAACTATCAACAGATTTACTCAAGGCTCGTCTGAAAGAAATGGATTCTAAATCTCCGTTCAATATTGAATACAACCAAGGATTAGAAAACATCATTAAATCGTTCCTTAAAAATCGCAAAAAAGCTTTTGAGCGATTGATGGCTGTTTCGGAATATTATTTCCCAATGTTTGAAGAAGCTTTGGCCAAACAAAATGTTCCGCTTGAAATCAAATATTTGGCAGTTGTAGAATCAGCTTTGAATCCAAGAGCCGTATCTCGCGTTGGCGCTACGGGTCTGTGGCAGTTTATGTACCATACCGGAAAGCAATATAATTTAGGAATTGATTCATATGTTGATGACCGTATTGACCCCATAAAAGCCAGTGGAGCAGCCGCTCAGTATATGACCAATATGTACAAGATTTTTGGCGATTGGGACTTGGTTTTGGCATCATACAATTCCGGACCTGGAAACGTAGCCAAAGCCATCAGACGTTCTGGCGGTCACCAAAACTTTTGGAACATTCGGAAATATCTGCCGCAAGAAACTCAAGGTTATGTGCCTGCTTTCTTGGCGACGATGTATATTTACGAATACCATAAAGAACACGGAATCAAACCAGACCGCGCTATTGTAAAGCATTTTGCTACTGATACCATCATGATCAAAAAGCAAATGACTTTCAAGCAAATCGCCGATTTGTTAGATATGCCGATCACGCAGATTCAAATGCTCAATCCGCAATACAAACTCAACGTAGTTCCGGCTTATCACGACAACGCTTACTATTTGCGTTTGCCCAATGATAAAATTGCTGTCTTTACGTCAAACGAAGATAAAATCTATGCCTACATTCAGCATGAGTTAGACCAACGAGAGCGACCTTTTAATTCAAGATTTCAGCAAGCATGGGCTTCTAGAGATTCTGTAAGTTCTGGTGAATCATATTCGGTTACGCGAACGAAATTTCACAAAGTGCGCCGCGGCGATAATTTGAGTGAAATTGCCGATAGATACGACGTAGCTGTTTCTGATATCAAGCGTTGGAACAAACTCAAAAGCAACAAGGCTCCACTGGGAAGAAATCTAAAAATTGTCACTACCGAACGCATTGCGGCTCGCGTGAAGAAAACCAAAACCGACTCTACTGCGGTGGCTGTGAAACAAGCTGAAGCGAAGCAAATTCAAACCGCTTTGGTCGAGACGACACCTAAAGAAACCAAGCTTTTTAAAGAAGAAAAAGTGGTTTCCTACAAAGATGTAACTCGTTTTTATAAAGTCAAAAAAGGGGATAACTTAAGCGAAATTGCTGACAAAAACGACGTCTCTTTAGCAGACTTGAAAAAGTGGAATAAAATCAAAGGCAACAGCATTGCTGCGGGCAAAAGCTTAAAAATAATCACCAATGAACGTGTGGTTACGGTGGTTAAAAAACCGATTAAATCAGAAACCGCCATCGCTAATAGTGATCGAAATAAAAAAGAAACTGAGCTAGATGCAAACGATAATTTTTATGTAGTTCAAAAAGGCGATAATCTTTCAACCATTGCTAGAAAAAATAATATTTCGGTAGAAGATTTAAAAAAATGGAACAATCTTGAAGATAACAATATTCAGTTAGAAAGCCGATTGAAAGTTTCTGAGATTACCCTTAATAATGAAGCTGAAAATCAAGAAGCGGTTGCCGACAATTCAGAATTCAAAAATGTTGAATATACCGTCAAAAAAGGTGATAATCTTGGTAGCATTGCTCACAAAAACAACGTTTCTGTCGCTGATTTAAAAGCATGGAATAATCTTGAAGATAACAAGATTAATCTGGGAGACAAACTTATTGTTGCCAAAAAAGCAGTAACAAATAATGATACGGCAGTAGCTGAAAAATCTTCTAAGAAAGATAAAAGCAATAAGAACAAAAAAGACGAACACTACTATGTTCAAAAAGGAGATTCTTTGTTTAGCATTGCCAAAAAATACCCTGGAGTAACGGTTTCTGACATCAAAAAATGGAACGGAATCAATTCAAATTCACTCAAACCGGGCATGAAACTCAAAATTAACGGATAGAGTTGATTCAAAAGCATTAATTTTAGGGCTTCTTTCAAACCAACAACGGATGAAAAAAGCCCTTTTTTTTGTGATTATTTTTTTGGCTTTTGCAACAGCTTGCATGAAAAAGCCCGATCGCACGCATCAAAAAACGTCCGGGCCTATCAATACCATCTCGGTGATTATTGATGATCCGCTCTGGAACGGCGAAGTGGGCGATAGCATCCGAAATAAATTTGCAGGTCCGGTGATTGGTTTGCCACAAGAAGAACCGATGTTTACCATCAACCAATATCCGCTCAAATTGCTCGAGGGGTTTACAACCAATTCACGCAACATCATCATCATTAAAAAAGAAACCGAAACCAAGTTTGAAATTGTTCAGAATGAGTTTGCGCATCCGCAGAATGTGATTCATATTTCGGCCAAAACCACGGCGTTATTGCTGGAGCAAATTGAGCAGCACGCTCCGGAAATTATTCGCAGAATGCATAATACCGAGATTTTTGAAAATCAGCGAATTATTGATACGGCAAAAATTCTGACCAAAAAAATTCAGCGAAAATTTGGCATTGACATTCATATTCCGCAGGGATTCAAATATGTTTTACAGCGGCGAAAATTTGTTTGGCTCAAAAAAGAAATCACCAGTGGAAACGCCAGTATTTTGATTTATCAGATTCCGATGAGCAATTTGTTTACCAGCAGAAATATTACCAAAAGCATCATCAAAACCCGTGATTCTATAGGTAGTTTATACATTCGTGGAATGGGCACCAACTCCCCGATGATTACCGAAAATTCTTATGCGCCTTATTTGTTCAGAACGCGTATTGCCGGACGTGAAACCTATGAAACCAAAGGAACTTGGGAGTTGCGAAACGATTATATGTCGGGGCCATTCATCAATTATCACTTGATTGATCGCTCCCGAAAGCGAATTTTAGTCATAGAAGGTTTTTGCTATGATCCGTCAGAAGCCAAACGCGATATTATGTTTGAACTGGAAGCCATCATCAAATCCGTAGAATTCTTAAAAAAGACCAACCGAAAATGACCTCAAATCTAGAATGGAAAATAAAGCGTTTTAACGAACTTTCTCTAAACGAACTATATCAATTGCTGCAATTGCGCTCTGAAGTCTTTGTTGTGGAGCAAAACTGCGTTTATCAAGACATCGACAACAAAGACGCTAATGCAATTCACTTGATGGGTTTGCTTGAAAACGAAATAATTGCGTATGCGCGCTTATTTCAGGCTGGAGATTATTTTGAAGACGCGTCCATTGGCCGGGTAGTAGTGGCTCAAAAAAACAGAACAGAAAAACACGGACACACACTGATGCGCGAGGCAATTGATGCGGTTGAAGTGTATTTTAATACGCAAAAAATCACCATTTCAGCGCAATTATATTTGCAGAAATTCTATGAAAGTCACGGATTTGTTGTGGTGAGCGATGTTTATCTCGAAGATGATATTGAGCACATTCGCATGACGCGCGGCTAAGCTTTGGTAATCACAAGCTCAACACGGCGGTCATATTCTGAACCTTTGCCCAGCGGAACCGAGTTTCCGTAGCCTTTAAAAGTCATACGCTTTTTGTCAATCTTTTTAAAAACCAAATATTTGTAAACTGATTCTGCGCGGTTTGATGATAAATTTCGCTTGCGGGTTTCACGGTCAATCGCTTCTTTTTGATAGGGCGGTGTACAACAAACATGACCTTGAATTTCAAACTCGAGCGCCTTGTATTTGAGCAATAATTTAGACAATTTATCGAGTTGCGTTTTGGCTTCAATGGTAAGCTTACTGCTGCCGCGTTCAAAAAGTAGATTTTCAAGATAGATGTGATCGCCTACTATATGCTTTTTCTGTAGTGTAGTATAAAACCCCGGAAGTTCAATTTTAGGCAGTGGTTTTAAGTTTAGCACAATATCAACGCGGCGATTTTTAGAGCGTTTTTCGGGTAAATTCTCGACTAAATCATCGTCAATCAAAATGCGCCCTTTTCCTTCGATGGTTACAATGACTTTGTTTTTGATTCCGCTTTGGTTGAGTTTTTCTTGAATGGTATTGGCTCTTTTGGTCGAAAGCTTAAAGTTGTAATCGTCTTTTCCGACATCGTCGGTATAACCAAAAATTTCGATGGATTCGATGCGGGTAGAATCAGTGTTTTTGATGAAGTCAATCACGGCTTGACCTTGTTTTTCATCGAGGTTGAATTTATTAAATTCAAAGTAAACTGATTGTACTTTTTCTTCCTGAGCAAATGCCAAAGCGCAAATCAATAAAGGAAGTATTCTTAAAATCCGAATCATTATTTTTTGAGAATTTTGTTGTATTCGGCAGGATTGGCCAAAACAGTTACAGCTCGTTTTATTTCAGGATTGTTTTTGATGTAGTATTGATAAAGTCCTTCTTTGTACTGATAACGCTTGAGCAGCTCGTCTAGTATTAAGTTCTTGATTTCCTTTTGATTTTGAGTCAATTGGGCTTCTTGACTGCGCGCCAAAGCGGTGAGTAATTGCTGGTATTCGGTCTGGATTCCGGCATCCACTTTTTCTTTTTGCGCAGCTTTCCAAGTGTTTTTTAAAGCAGCTTCAGATTCTGAGTCAAAATTGAAGTTTTTTCTTTTGAGAAATGCTTTAAACTCAGCAAAATCAGCATCGGTAATAGTCGGGATGGTTTGTCCCAAGTTTGGATTTTTGTAGTAATACTCAGTCGCAAAATCAAAGATTCCGTCATTGGCGATTAGCTTTTCGGTCATTGGGCTCAGCTTGGTTTCATCCAAAACAATATCGGGTAAAATTCCGCCGCCATCGTATACCGTTCTTCCGTTTTTGGTTTTGAACGCATTGTATTTATCTGAGGTGGTACGGATGGCTTTTCCGTCTTTGTCTTTGTGCGCATAATCAAGCGCTTGAATACAGCGGCCAGACGGAGTGTAATAGCGCGAAATGGTCACTTTAAGTTGGGTTCCGTAGGTCAAATCAACCGGACGTTGCACCAATCCTTTACCAAAACTGCGCGCACCCAAAACCACCGCTCGGTCTAAATCTTGCAAAGCGCCCGATACGATTTCTGAGGCCGATGCACTTTTTCCGTTGACAATAATGGCTAATGGAATTTGCGTATCAATAGGTTCACGTGTGGTTTTGTGTGTGTTGTTGTGTTTTTCGATTCTTGATTTGGTGGTGACAATTACTTCGTCTTTCGGTACAAAAAAGTTGCAGATATTCACCGCTTCATTGAGCAAACCGCCCGGATTGTCTCGTAAATCTAAAACCAATTTTTCAATGCCTTCGTTTTTGAGTTGTTCAAAGGCTTCTTTGATTTCTAACGAAGCGGTATTGGTAAACTGTGTTAATACGATATACCCGGTTTTGTCGTCAATTTTTCCGAAAAACGGGACGGCTTTGGTTTTTGCCTCTCCCAATTCAATTTGGCCTGAAAGTGTTTTTCCTTGACGGATGTATTTGATGGAGATTTTTGTGCCTTTTCCACCACGAAGCAATTGTGAAGCATCATCCTTAAAATCGCTTAAATCAATGTCACCCACTTGAATAATAGCATCGCCCGCTTTGAGTCCGGCCTTGTCAGCAGGCATATTTTTGTAGGGTTCTTTGATGATGAGCTGATCGTCTTTTCGGGTGACTAATGCGCCAATATCAGCATATTCGCCGGTGTTGTTGATTTTATATTTGACGATGTCTTGTTCGTTGAAGTAATTCGTGTATGGATCTAAATCAGCCAACATGCTTTTGATGGCAATGTTCATGAGCTCCGCCGGATTGGTATCGTCTACATAATTGGCATTGACGGCCTTGTATAAATTGGTAAAAATTTCAATCTGTTTGGCTACTTCAAAATAGTCTTCTTTAAGGCTAAAACCTACGCCAACAAGTAAGAAAGCTGAAGCTAGAGTAGGGAGGATGTATTTTTTTTTAATCAATGAAAGCATAGCCTGTTTTTTATACCCGACAAAGGTTTTGGGCAATCGGGTTCAAATATAACGGTTTAACCCAGAAAAACAATGCGTTTTGAGAATTCGTTAAACGTCAAAACAACAACGGATTTGGTCTATTGTTCGTTGTTGTTTGTGTGAAATTTTTCAAATAGCAAGCGCATTTTATGCTGCATTTCTTCTAGACTCATGGGTTGATTTGTTTGGTAAAACAACATGATGGCCATGGGCGTTTGCAGTTTTTCTTTGAGCAATTGTTGATTCAAACGATAACTCTCACGCAGCAAGCGTTTGTAGTAATTGCGATCAACTGCTTTTTTGAAATATTTTTTTGATACCGAAACCCCTACAAAATGTTGGTTTTCTTCTGTTGGATTCAGCCCAACATACACCAAGCGTAACGGATATTTAGCCACAGATTTGCCTTCTTTGAAAAGGCTTTCAATGACTTTTTGGCTTTTGAGTTTTTCAGATTTCGGATAAGTGTATTTCATATACGCTGATTCTGCGCAAAGGTACAAAGGAACCTATAAAAAAAGCGAGCTGTTTCGGGCTCGCTTGATTTTTATTTTTTAACCGGTTCGGGTTTAGGATATTGGTTGTTGTCTCGCTTGACATCGGCCATCAGACCGCTTGGGTCAATGGTGATTTTTTGAATCGATGATTGAGCCTTTGGAATTTCAAAGAAATAAGTCGGGTAGGCCCAAGCCCAATCAGGCAAAACCGTTCTTTTAACCGACGCGTCCGGATTGTCTTTTTCAAAACTCATCATGCGCAGCGGAATATAAAAGCACTCGCGACTACCGTCGGTATATTCAACCAAAATATCTAAAGGCATCGGCATGCGCCCGATTCTCTCGAGGGTTACGCCGGTTCTCGGAACATTATCTGTGGCACTTTCGATGGTTTTGATACCGTAATCAATTGTATTGGTGGTTTGTGTCCAATCGGTCAGATACCAATCGAGGTTGGCGCCCGAAACGCGCTCGGCGGTGCGTTTGATATCGTTGGGCGTTGGATGCTTGAATTTAAATTCTGAATAGTATCGCTTGAGCGTTTTCATCAGATTGTCGCGCCCAATCAAATAGCCCAATTGCGACAGAAAAATATCGCCTTTGCTGTAGGCATTGATGCTATACACTTGGTTGTAATCGTAGCGATCAGAATGCGTGCTTTGCGGCTGTTCTTTACCTGAATTGACCATGAAATAATAGCTGTCGTACGAGCCCGCATGCGGATTGGCCGCTTTTTTCTCGGCTATTTCATTCATGCCCAAATCTTCTAAAAATGAGGTAAAACCTTCGTCCATCCAACTGTGTTTGCTTTCGTTTGAAGCCAATACATGCTGAAACCACGAGTGCGCCATTTCATGACCAATCACACCAATAAGTCCGTCATAAGTGCCCTCGCCCAAAATCAAAGTACACATGGCATATTCCATTCCGCCGTCGCCGCCTTGAATCACTGAATATTGATCGTATGGATATTTTCCGATGGTTTGGTTGTAAAACTGCATGAGTTTGACGGTTTCAAGCTCGGCTTTCTTCCAATTGTCAATGATTTTTGGATTGTTTTTATATAAAAAATGAATCGTGGCACCGCCGGGAACTTGCTGTATGTCGTGCAGATAATTTTTGTCGGCCGCCCAGGTAAAATCATGTACATTTTGCGCGTTGAAATGCCAAGTTAAGGTTTTGGTTTTTTTCGGATAAGTCACCGTTATCCCGGCATCTTGATAACCTTTGCCGATTTCATTTTTGTTGACGAGCAGACCGCTTCCGCCCAAAATATAATCTTTGTCGATGGTAATATTGACATCAAAATTACCCCAAACTCCGTGAAATTCTCGGGCAATGTACGGATCAGCATGCCAACCTTCAAAGTCAAACTCAGCCATTTTCGGATACCATTGCGCCATTGAAAATTCTACGCCTTCAATATTATTCCGGCCCGAACGACGAATTTGTACCGGAACTTGTCCGTCAAAATCAAGGCTTAAAACCGTTGAGCTATTGGGCAAAATCGGCTTGGCCAATGTAACTTCAAGAATGGTTCCGACTTCTTTAGCAACAGCGGCCACACCGTCTTGTTTGAAGTTTGCTATTTTGAGATAACCAATTTCATCAGCTTTGAGCTGTGCAATGCGGCTTTGTTTGATTTCTTTTCCGTCAACTTTTACTTTTTTAACCATCCGGCGATCAGGGTCGGCAATGGCTTGTAAGCGAGCGTCCATTTCGCTTCCGGGCTGAAAAGCGTTGTTGTATAAATGATAAAAAACGCGTTTGAGCGTGTCGGGTGAATGGTTGGTATACACCAATTCTTGATGCCCTTGATAACGATATTTAGCTGCATCCATGACTACATTCATTTTGTAATCAACCTGCTGTTGCCAATAACTATTACTTTGCGCTTGAACCAAAGGCGAAGCCAACAAAAAGGCATATAACCAAGAATGTTTTTTCATAATGATTGTTTTTCTTTGGGGTTAAAAATAAAAAAAGCCTGAACGAAAACATCATCGATCAGGCTTTTTATGAGGTCAAAATTTATCCTCTAACTTTTTTCTTAGGTGCTTTTTTCGACATTTTTTCTGCCATTTTAAAAGCGTTATACGCATTGACAATTTTGCCAGAGGTACAAATTTCAGACATGGCTTTTTTATCTTCAGCATTGCCGGCAACTTCAACTTTCATGTCAATGGCGGTTCCTGAATTCATCAAAATATACTTGACTTGTTTGGCCGTTAGATTCGGAAAATATGAACGAATCATTGCTGCAACTCCAGCTACATTTGGCGACGCCATTGAGGTTCCTTGCTCATATTTGTAGGTGTTGTTCGGTGTTGTTGCATAGATTTTCATGCCAGGAGCATATACGTCAACGTTAATCTTTCCGTAGTTTGAAAACGGAGCGATGATTTTTTCTCCATATTCATAGTTCAAGGCGCCAACTGTAATAACATTACTGGCAAACTCAGTTTTTTTATCATCTGAGTCATTTGGAAAATTGTTTTCTACATCAATGTCTTCACCGTCGTTCCCGGCGGCATGTACAATCAAAACGTCTTTTTTTTCAGCATATTTAATGGCATCATAAACCCATTCTTTATGTGGAGAAAAGCTCTTTCCGAAACTTCCGTTGATCACTTTAGCTCCATTGTCTACTGCGTAACGAATACTTAGAGCAATATCTTTGTCGTATTCATCACCGTTTGGAACCGCACGAACCGCCATAATTTCAGCATTGTTGGCGATTCCGTCACCCCCTAAATTGTTGTTGCGCGATTGCGCGATGATTCCGGCTACGTGTGTGCCGTGAAGCGCTTGTTCTTTGTCTGGGCCATAAACGATGTTGTTTCCGTAGAATTTTGTACTCATATCGTCGGCATTGTCGCCCAGCACTTTTCTGCCGTCAAAATCTTTGTTGAGGTTGTAGTTGAGCATGTCATACACTTGGTCTTTGTATGCTTTCAATTCATCTGCAAAACCAGGTCCGGCTTGGCCAATCACACTGATCATGACTTGTTTACTTCTTGAAACCATTGGATCAGTACTCTGTATTGATTTTACATCTTCTAATGTGTACGAATCTTTTTTGAGATAGTCTTTAATGGTTTGATCTACTTTAAACAGAAAGTCAACTTGTTGTTTGCCTTGCAAGTTTTCTTCCATCATTTTGTTGTAATCTTCTTGGGCTTTTTTGTAAGCTTCTGAGCCGTCGTCCGTTTTTTTCAAAAGACGAGTCATTTCGAGGTTTTCATTTCCGGATTCACCCAAAAAATTCCATCCATGGATATCATCTACATATCCGTTTTTATCATCGTCAATACCGTTGCCCGCGATTTCTTTTTTGTTGGTCCAAACCACTGATTTGAGATCTTCATGATCAATATCAACACCCGAATCAATTACGCCTACAATTACTTTTTTACCCGGTTTCCCTTTAACTAGTTCAGCATACAAACGATCAACACTCATTCCTGGTATACTGTCTTTAGATAAATCTAAATGACTCCAGCGTTTGAGCTGATTTTCTGTCATGGGTGCTTTTTTAGCGGTAAAAGTTGTAGGTTTTGATGTCTGAGCTGACAATTGAAGCGCAGCACCGAGAGCCAATGAAACGCAGGTTAATCTTGATAAATTCATTTTATTAATTTTTATGAGGTTCAAATGTAATCAGGTTCGTTTAAACAAAATAGCTTGGTTAACAATAATTTATCACGCAAATTTTTGCCGCGTTGACCCTGGAAAAAGCAAGCTAAGTTTTAATAATCAGAATAATGATAGTACAAAAATAAAAGTGGAAATGACCCAAAGCGTTACCACATAAATTAATTTAATCATAAGAGTAGTTGTTTATTGAGTTGATTGACAATTATGGATGATTTTTTTGAGTGTTGCATTCAAGCTTTCCAGCTCTTCAATGGTTAGACCGGTTTGCGCAACTCTTCGGTTTTGCAACACTAAATTTTGGACTTTTTCAATTATGTCTTCACCTTCGGATGTTACTGTTAGAATAGAAGTTCTTCGGTCTTTTGGATTGACTTTACGGTGTAAATATTTTGATTTGACCAACAGTTCAATAATGCGGGTTACCGAGGCATTGTCTTTAAAAACTTTTTCGGCAATATCTTGTTGCGAAATACCCGGATTTTCCATCAAAACTTTTATGATGAGCCATTGATCAACCGTAATTTTATAGCCGTTTTCTTTGAGCTTCTTTTGAGAATACATTCGGTAGGTGCGAATGGCTTTGTCTAAAAGATAAAAATTAATGGTCTCAAGTCTTTCCATGAGGTAAAAGTAAAAAACTTTTGATATATCAAATAAAATTTAACATCTCGTTAAAACCCTGATAAATAAAGCCTGAGAATGGTTAGTACATATAAACTAGGTTATAAAACATCACCACATTTAAAAACATTATTCAAACGAATACCTCTTTCAGTTCTTTCAACCGTTATGATTTCGTTGTGCGCGTCATGCTCTAAAAACAAATAATAATTTTGGTCAGCAGCAGCATTTAGGAATTTTTCTTTTTCAGGAAGCGTGAGCAGTGGCCGAGTGTCATATCCCATGACGTAAGGCAACGGAATATGCCCGGCGGTAGGTAATAAATCCGCCATAAAGCAAATGGTTTTTCCGTTGTATTGTATGTGTGGAATCATCATTTTTTCGGTATGTCCATCAGCAAAGAAAACCCCAAAACCTAATTCTGATTCAGCAACAAAGTCACTTTCATTTCTTTTGATAAAGTTGAGTTGACCACTTTCTTGCATGGGCAAAATATTCTCAGACAAAAAAGATGCTTTTTCACGAGCATTGGGTTCTGTAGCCCATTTCCAGTGGTTTTCGTTGCTCCAAAAACGAGCATTTTTAAAAGCTACTTCATAACCGGTTTTGTCTTTATTCCACTGTACACTTCCGCCACAATGGTCAAAATGCAAATGCGTCATGAACACATCAGTAATATCATCTCTATGAAAACCAGCTTTTTGTAGAGATTTATCTAGGTTGTGGTCGCCCCAAAGCGAATAATATCCAAAGAATTTTTCAGATTGTTTGTTGCCCAAACCGGTGTCAATCAATATCAGACGATTACCATCTTCAATAAGCAAACAGCGTGCGGCTAAATCAATTAAATTGTTGTTGTCAGCCGGATTTGTTTTACTCCAAATGGTTTTAGGAACTACGCCAAACATAGCACCGCCGTCTAATTTAAAATTGCCAGTTTCAATCGAATGTAATTTCATGACCAATAAATCTGATTATTTAAAGTTGACCAAATTACGTAAAATCACTCTGAAATACCGCCGGCATTATTTTTTTCTATGTTAAGATTGTATTTAAAAATCAAATGCCGCTCTGGCAAAACGTTTATTTTAATGTATCTTTGCCGTTAATTTAGACAAAATCAAAATCAGCTATGATACAAGTATCAGAATCGGCCAGCAAAAAAATAGTTGAAATGATGAAAGACGACGGATTTGATGCCCACAAAGACTTTGTGCGTGTAGGTGTCAAAAGCGGCGGATGCTCAGGTTTGTCGTATGAATTGAAATTTGATAAAGAAATTTCAGAAAACGACAAAGTGTTTGAAGACAATCAAATACGCATTGCCGTAGAGAAAAAATCATTTTTGTATTTGGTCGGAACCACGCTTGAATATTCGGGCGGACTCAACGGAAAAGGATTTGTTTTCAATAATCCAAACGCCAGCAGAACTTGCGGCTGCGGAGAATCTTTTTCACTATAAACCCACAATCAAATGTCAAAATACACCGAAGACGATTTAAAAATTGAACTCGAAAACAAAGAGTACGAATACGGATTTTATACGGATATAGAATCTGAAACGTTTCCTGTCGGGCTCAATGAAGATATTATCAGAGCCATTTCACAGCGCAAAGAAGAGCCTGAATGGATGACCGATTGGCGTTTAGAAGCTTTTCGCGCTTGGCAAGAAATGACCGAGCCGGAGTGGGCCAATGTTCACTATGAAAAGCCCAATTTTCAAGCTATTTCATACTATTCTGCACCCAGTAAAAAAGCCAAATACAATAGCTTAGACGAGGTTGACCCCGAACTTTTGGAAACCTTCAAAAAACTCGGAATTTCATTGGACGAACAAAAAGCTTTGGCCGGAGTGGCTATGGATATTGTGGTTGATTCAGTTTCAGTGGCCACTACTTTTAAAAAAACCTTGGCCGAGAAAGGCATTATTTTCTGTTCGATTTCTGAAGCCATTCGCGAATATCCAGATTTAGTTCGTCAGTATTTAGGAACGGTTGTTCCGCCGAAAGATAATTTTTACGCAGCTTTGAATTCAGCCGTTTTTTCTGACGGTTCGTTTTGTTATATTCCCAAAGGCGTTCGTTGCCCGATGGAACTTTCTACCTATTTCCGCATCAACCAAGCCGGAACCGGTCAGTTTGAAAGAACCCTGGTTATAGCCGATCAAGACAGTTATGTTTCTTATCTTGAAGGATGTACTGCGCCCACGCGTGATGAAAATCAATTGCATGCAGCGGTGGTAGAGCTCATAGCGCTAGACAGAGCTGAAATTAAATATTCAACGGTACAGAATTGGTATCCAGGCAACAAAGAAGGCAAAGGCGGCGTATTTAATTTCGTCACCAAACGCGGATTGTGTGAGACGAGCGCCAAAATTTCTTGGACACAAGTTGAAACCGGTTCAGCCGTAACTTGGAAATACCCAAGTTGTGTGCTCAAAGGTGATCACTCAATCGGTGAATTTTACTCGATTGCTGTGACCAATAATTTTCAGCAAGCTGATACCGGAACCAAGATGATTCACTTGGGCAAAAACACCAAGTCAACCATTATTTCCAAAGGAATTTCTGCCGGAAAATCGCAAAACAGCTACCGCGGATTGGTGCAAATCGGTTCCAGAGCGGATAACGCCCGCAACTTTTCACAATGCGATTCTTTGCTCATGGGCAACAACTGTGGAGCGCATACTTTTCCGTATATCGAAAGCAAGAATGCTACGGCCAAAATTGAGCACGAAGCCACGACTTCAAAAATTGGCGAAGACCAAGTGTTTTACTGCAACCAACGCGGCATCCCGACTGAAAAAGCCATTGCGCTTATCGTGAATGGTTTCAGCAAAGAAGTACTCAATAAACTTCCGATGGAATTTGCCGTAGAAGCACAAAAACTACTCGAAATTTCGCTGGAAGGATCAGTGGGTTAATCATTTAAATTTTAAAATCACATTCAAAAGATGTTAAACATAAAAAACCTACACGCAAGTGTTGAAGACAAAGAAATATTAAAAGGCATTGATCTTGAAATCAAAGCTGGTGAAGTACACGCCATTATGGGCCCGAACGGAGCCGGAAAAAGCACGCTTTCTTCGATTATTGCCGGAAACGAAAACTACGAAGTTTCAGAAGGACAAATCACGCTCGACGGCGAAGATATCTCAGAATTAGCACCTGAAGAGCGCGCGCACAAAGGTGTGTTTTTGTCGTTTCAGTATCCGGTAGAAATTCCGGGCGTTTCGGTGACGAATTTCATCAAAACAGCCATCAATGAAAAGCGCAAAGCCAATGGCGAAGAAGAAATGCCGGCCAACGAAATGCTCAAAAAAATCCGCGAAAAATCAGAGCTTTTAGAAATGGACCGCAAGTTTTTGTCGCGTTCGCTCAATGAAGGTTTTTCAGGCGGTGAAAAAAAGAGAAATGAAATCTTCCAGATGGCCATGCTTGAACCCAAAATTGCCATTCTCGACGAAACCGATTCAGGCTTGGATATTGACGCTTTGCGTATTGTAGCCAACGGTGTCAACAAACTCAAAAACCAATACAATGCCGTTTTGGTCATCACGCACTATCAGCGTTTGCTCGATTATATCATTCCTGATTTTGTGCATGTTTTGATGGATGGAAAAATCGTTAAAACCGGCGGTGCTGATTTGGCTTTAGAGCTTGAAGAAAAAGGGTACGACTGGATCAAACAAGAGCAAGAAGCATAATGGAACTCAAAGAAAAGCTTATCTCATCTTTTATGGCTTTTGAGCAGCACATTGATGTTGACTCAAACCTGCACGATTTGCGCGGTGCAGCCATCAAGAATTTTGAAAACAAAGGCTTCCCAACCAAAAAAGAAGAAGCTTGGAAATATACTTCGCTCAATTCTGTGCTCAAAAACGATTATTCGGTTTTTCCGAAACACGAGCCTGCGGTTGAATTTGCCGATGTAAAAAAATACTTTTTGCACGAAATTGACAGCTACAAAGTGGTTTTCATCGACGGAAAATACAGCTCGTTTTTATCGGCAACTACGCACGACGGCATTGATGTTTGCTTGATGTCATCGGCACTTCACAAGCCGAAATACAAAATGATTATCGATGAGTATTTCAATAAAACCGCCAGTCGCGAAGAAAGCCTTACCACACTTAATACCGCTTTTGCTGCCGAGGGTGCATATATTCATATTCCGAAAAGCAAAGTGGTTGAAAAACCGATTGAAATCATCTATTTCTCTACCGGAAAAGAAGACGCGCTCATGGTGCAACCGCGCAATTTGGTGGTGGTCGGAGAGAACGCACATGTTCAAATCATTGAGCGTCATCAGAGTTTGAACGAAAACCCGGTTTTGACCAATTCAGTAACCGAAGTTTTTGCCCAAAAGCGCGCCATTGTTGATTATTACAAAGTACAAAACGACCTGTCATCAGCCAATCTGATTGACAATACTTATATTGCACAAAGACAAGAAAGCCGCGTTTCAGTGCATACTTTTTCATTTGGCGGAAACATCACACGCAACAACCTAAACTTTTATCATTTGGGTGAACGTATTGATTCTACCTTGAAAGGCATTACGATTATTGGCGATAAACAACACGTTGATCACTACACGCTTGTGCATCATGCGCAGCCCAATTGCGAGAGTCATCAAAACTACAAATGCATTTTGAACGACAGTGCAACAGGTGTTTTTAACGGAAAAATCTACGTTGAAAAAGAGGCGCAAAAAACCGATGCTTTTCAGCAAAACAACAATATTTTACTGAGCGATAAAGCCACAATTAATGCCAAACCGCAGCTTGAAATTTTTGCCGATGATGTAAAATGTTCGCACGGTTGTACCATCGGACAGCTCGATGAAACAGCGATGTTTTACATGCAACAGCGCGGAATTCCGCAGAAAGAAGCAAAAGCTTTGCTGATGTATGCTTTTTCAAATGAGGTTATTGAAAGCATCAAAATTCCGGAACTTAAAAAACGCATTACCAAAATTATCGCCACCAAACTCGGGGTGAATTTGGGGTTTGATTTATAGATAAAACTGCTAAGAGCACGAGATGCTGAGCAACTAAGAAATGATAACGCAGACTTGAATAAGGTTTGCGTTTATTTTTTGAGGCTATTCACAATACCGCTGAGCAACGCATTGAAATCAAAATCTTCGCTCGTGCCCATGCGTACCACCACTAAATCATGCTTGGGAAATATAGCCACCATTTGCCCTTGAAACCCGCTGCAATAGAACATTTCGCGTGGCACATCCGGGAATTTCCCGCCGTCGTTGAGCCAAAATTGCGCGCCGTAGTTTCCGTTAGAAGTTTGCGTTGGCGTTGACACGTATTTTGCCCAGTTTTCATCAAAGATTTGTTCGCCGTTCCAGTTGCCTTTGTGCAAGTATAAAAGCCCGAATTTGGCCCAATCACGCGCGGTGGCCCAACCGTACGATGAACCTACAAAGTTTCCGCTCATGTCGGTTTCAACCAGCGCTGAATACATGCCAATTTTATCGAGCAAACTGCTGTACCAAAAGTCTAAATATTGTTGATGTGAATTGAACTGTTTTTTCAAAATTCCAGAGAGTAAATTGGTGGTTCCCGATGAGTAATTCCAGCTTTGATTAGGTGGGCCGATGAGTGGTTTTTCTAGCTGAACCCGTGACATATCTTTGGATAGAAAAAGCATTTGAGTGGCATCGCAAATCTTTTCGTAATTCTCTTCCCATTCAAGGCCTGAGTTCATGTGCAGCAAATCATTCAAAGTAATTTTTTTGCGCTCGTCTTTTTGCCATTCAGCAATGGGTGCCGGTTGGTTGATGTTGATTTTATGTTGGTGTTGCAAAATACCAAAATAGGTTCCGGTGATGCTTTTGGTCATAGACCAGCCCAGAATTTTTGAGTTTTTGTTAAATCCCGGAGCGTATTGTTCGCCCAATAAATGATCTTTATATAAAACAACTACCGCGCGGGTTCTTTTGCTTTTTTCACCCTTTTGATCAAAGGCGTTTTCAATAGCGGTTTTTAGTTTTGGGGTGTCGATATCATCAAAAATGGTGTCTTTTTCAGGTAAAGTTCCCAGCGGATAAGGCTTTTGAATGCCCGGCTGCAAACGATTCGGAACCTCATACGGCAATGTCAAATCAAAATCATCATCAATGAGTGTGGCGCCTAACCCTTCTCGATAAATGGCTTTGCGTTCTTTAAGTCCGTACACTGATGAAAGCGCCCATTTTCCGGCATCGTCAAAACTGTTTTTAGCCAAACGAACCAGCGGTAAATCATTGTCGGTTTGGTTGATGAGTTCCAAAGAACGGTGGTCTATAAAATGACCCGAAGCGACACTTTTGGCCGCAAAGCCCGATATCAACTCAAGTTTTGGATAATTGGCCGCGACACCATATATCAATCCGGCTAAAACAATGAGCCCAAAAAACTTTAAAAACTTTCTCATCTGTAAGACTTTTTGTACTCGGGTAAAAGTAGCAAAACAATTGAATTATTAACGACTTCTTAGCGATGTATGACTTTCAATTTTATTACTTTTGTTTTGAATTTTTCTAAATAGTAAATGACCGACATTCAGCAAATCCGCGCGGAATTTCCGATACTTTCTCAAACCGTTCACGGCAAGCCCTTGGTGTATTTTGACAACGGAGCTACTTCGCAAAAACCCAAAGTAGTTATTGACGCCATACAGCATTATTACGAGCAAATCAACGCCAATATTCATCGCGGTGTGCATACTTTGAGCCAAAAGGCTACTGATGCTTATGAGTTGTCTCGTCAAAAAATTCAAAATCATATCAATGCAACGCATGCTTATGAAGTGATTTTTACTTCAGGTACAACGCATTCAGTCAATGCCATCGCCAACGGTTTTGCCTCGATTTTAAAGCCCGGCGATGAGGTTTTGGTTTCGGCTTTAGAGCATCACAGCAATATCGTTCCGTGGCAAATGCTTTGCGAGCGAACCGGGGCTGTTTTAAAAGTCATTCCAATGAACGAGCAAGGCGAGCTGATTCAAGAAAAATACAAAGCGTTGCTCAACGATAAAACCAAAATCGTAGCGGTAAACCATATTTCAAATGCACTCGGAACCATTAATCCGGTCAAAGAAATGATTGCTTTGGCGCACCAAGTTGGCGCAGCGGTTTTGATTGACGGTGCACAGGCAGTTCCGCATTTAAAGCCCGATGTGCAAGATTTAGACTGTGATTTTTATGTTTTTTCAGGGCATAAAATGTGTGGCCCGACCGGTGTGGGAATTTTGTACGGAAAAGAATGTTGGCTCAACCGATTACCTCCGTATCAAGGCGGAGGAGAAATGATAGCGACGGTCAGTTTTGAAAAAACAACTTATGCGGGATTGCCTCATAAATTTGAAGCCGGAACGCCCAATATTGCCGGCGGTATTGTTTTGGGAGTGGCCGTTGATTATTTGAATTCTGTGGGTTTTGACACTATTCAAGCCTATGAAAATACGCTTTTAGAATATGCAACGGAGCAATTGCTTCAAATTGAAGGGTTGAAAATTTACGGAACCGCGCGTGAGAAAGCTTCGGTGGTTTCTTTTAATATTGACGGAATTCATCCGTATGACATCGGAACCATTATTGACAAAAAGGGAATCGCCGTTAGAACCGGACATCATTGCGCCCAACCGATTATGGATTTTTATCAAATTCCGGGAACCGTGCGCGCATCGTTTGCTTTTTACAATACCCAACAAGAAATTGATTATATGATTGAGGCCATTCAAAAAGCCCGATTAATGCTTTTATAAGATGATGAAAACAGGATTTTTATTTTTATTAATGCTCCTCATGGGCAAAGGATGTGGTTCTGATGCTCAAAAAGACATGAGCAACACAGTAGTTGATTACACTGCCAATGCGCGCGGATTTTACCAACGAATTGTGGTGAAAAACCAACATTATTCAGTGTACAAAAACCGCCGCGATGAACAAGATGCTGCGGTTAAAGATCAATTATTGAGCGATGCCGATTGGAAAGTTTTGGTCGAGGAATTTCAGAAACTCAAACTTCAAGAATTATCAACCTATGAAGCGCCGACCAAAAAGAGGTTGTATGATGGAGCACCACACGCAGATTTAAAGATTACCTACCACGACAGCGTATATCAGTCGCAGACTTTTGACCATGGAGCACCGCCGGCTCAGATTCAAAAACTGGTAGAAAAAATCAACCAATTAGCACCGAAATCGTAAAATGAATATCCGCGAAATACAAGAAGAAATTATTGATGAGTTCTCGATGTTTGACGATTGGGAGGAGCGTTTTCAGTATGTGATTGATTTAGGGAAAACACTTCCGCTCATTGCCCCTGAATTTAAAACCGACGAAAACACCATCAAAGGTTGCCAATCCAAAGTTTGGTTGCACAGCGAATTGCAAAACGGCAGAATTGTTTTTACCGCTGATAGTGATGCGATTATTACCAAAGGAATCATTGCGATTTTGATTCGCGTTTTCTCAAACCAAACACCTGACGATATTTTATCAGCCAATACTGATTTTGTTGATGAAATCGGACTCAAAGAACAATTATCACCCACACGCGCCAACGGACTCGTGTCTATGATCAAACAAATAAAAATGTACGCTTTAGCCTATTCGGCCCAAAAATAATCACCATGGAAAACACGATAGATACCAATGCCTTAGGAGAGGCCATTGTTAAAAAACTCAAAACGATTTACGACCCTGAAATTCCGGTTGATATTTATGAACTCGGATTGATTTACGACGTGATGGTCAATGAAGATTTTGAAGTAAAAATTTTGATGACTTTGACGTCGCCGAATTGTCCGGTGGCCGAAACTTTACCCAGAGAAGTTGAAGAAAAAGTGACATCCATTGAGCACGTAAAAGCTACCGAAGTTGAAATTACTTTTGATCCGCCTTGGAGCAAAGACTTGATGAGTGAAGAAGCTAAACTTGAACTCGGAATGTTGTAACCATGTCAGACGAAATCATCAATAGAGTAGCCAACAGCGCACTTGAGGTTTTTGATTTAGAAGATTATTACACCAAAGGCGTTCGTGTGGAAATAGATTTAGCACAATGGCTTTGGGAAGGTTTTGTGCTCAAGGAAAAAGAATTTCGAACCGCTTTAAACGAATATGATTGGAGCCAACATCAAGACCAACTAGTAGCGCTTAAATGCAGTACCGATGCCATAATTCCGGCTTGGGCGTATGTATTGGTTACAACTTTTCTTTCGCCGTTTACAGCCAAAATTGTACAAGGAAATTTGGAGGATTTAGAAACCGCTTTATACCAAGAAGTTTTACCCAAAATTGACTATTCAATTTATCAAGACAAACCAGTAATTTTAAAAGGTTGTTCTAAAAAGCCGGTTCCGATGAGTGCTTATTTGATGGCGGTTCAAGAGATACAGAAATACGCCAAAAGCATTATGTATGGCGAGGCGTGTTCGGCCGTTCCGTTGTACAAAGCCAAAAAATAAAAGCGCTTATAGTCAGATTTTTCGCTCGGTTTTTTAATTTTGCGCTTTCTAAAACAAAGAACAAATGCAAAAGAAACTATGGTGGGCACTTGCGCTGTTGGTCAGCGGATTGATTCAAGCCCAAACTTCAGAGAAAGAGCTCATCGGGAACACCGAAAAAACAGTTAAGAAAACGGTTGATACCACCAGTAATGGTTGGAAAACCAAAGGGAATTTGATTTTTTTGTTCAATCAATCTAACTTCAACAATTGGTTGGCCGGTGGTGAAAACAATATTTCGGGAAACCTCGGAATCAACTACGATTTTAATTACAAGAAAGACAAAATCACTTGGGACAACAAAGTCATTGCATCTTATGGTTTGATTCAGACTAAGAATGCCGATTTTGAAAAGAAAACCGACGACCGTTTTGAATACAATTCTGTTTTTGGTAAAAAGGCTGGAGGATATTGGTATTACTCCTTTTTTATGAACTTTAGAACGCAGTTTACCAAAGGTTATGTATACTCTAAAGATGCCAATGGTAAAGAAATCAGAACTGAAAACACCAACATGCTTTCGCCTGGATATTTAACTTTTGGTCCGGGTATGTTGTGGAAGAAAAGTGACAATTTTAAATTTAATATGGCACCGCTTACCTCTAAGTTTACTTTTGTTGATAAAGACTTTACGCTTCCGAATAAAGCCTATTTTGGGGTTGAAGAAGGAAAGAGCTACCGATACGAACTCGGTTTCTATGCTTCAGGCTATTACAAATTTGACATCATGCAAAATGTCACCCTGGAAAATACTTTGAACCTTTATTCTAATTATTTAGACAAACCGCAAAATGTAGATTTAGATTACACAACCAATATTGTGATGAAAATCAATCGTTATTTGACGACCAATTTTGTGTTTCAAACGATTTATGACGACAATGCTTTTGCCGGATTTCAGACGCGACAAATCTTTGGTTTGGGTGTGAATTATGCCTTTTAAATCAAAACCACTATAACAAAAAAGCCTGATATGACATCAGGCTTTTTTATTCTTCAGCGTCTTGATAATCAGGATATAAAAAGTGATTATACGGAAAGCGTGTAATGTGAATTTGACGAACTGCTTCATAAACGCGCTCGCGAAATTCTTCAAAATTTTCTTTGTTGGTGGCGGATATAAATAAGGTATTTTTATGGCCGAAATCATTCATCCAAGTTTGTTTCCACTCTTCAAGGGTGTAGTGTTTTCGGGTGCGTTCGGTCATTAAGTCGTCTTCTTCAATGATCTGATGCTGATAGGCGTCGATTTTGTTGAAGACCATTAATGTTGGCTTGTCATGACTTTTGATGTCTTGTAGAATTTGATTTACGGAGGCAATATGATCTTCAAAATCCGGATGCGAAATGTCCACCACATGCAAAAGCAAATCAGCTTCACGAACTTCATCAAGGGTGCTTTTGAACGATTCGACCAATTGTGTCGGTAATTTGCGGATAAAACCAACGGTGTCCGAAAGTAAAAAAGGCAAATTCCGAATCACGACTTTACGAACTGTCGTATCAAGGGTGGCGAACAATTTATTTTCAACAAAAACTTCGCTTTTACTAATTACATTCATCAAAGTTGATTTGCCTACATTGGTGTATCCAACCAATGCTACACGTACCATAGCCCCGCGATTGCTGCGCTGAACCGACATTTGTTTGTCAATAGTTTTGATTTTCTCTTTTAAAAGCGCAATGCGGTCGCGCACAATACGGCGGTCGGTTTCAATCTCGGTTTCACCCGGACCGCGAAGCCCAATTCCTCCTTTTTGACGTTCTAAGTGTGTCCACATGCCTGATAGGCGGGGTAGTAAATACTGACATTGAGCCAACTCGACTTGTGTTCGAGCATAAGAAGTCTCAGCGCGTTGGGCAAAAATATCCAGAATCAGATTGGTTCGGTCGAGTACTTTGCAGTTGAGGATTTTACCAATATTCTTTTGTTGTGACGGCGAAAGCTCATCGTCAAAAATAACAGTGGCAATTTGGTGTTCACGCACAAAAACATTGATTTCTTCCATTTTTCCGGTTCCGAGAAAAGTCTTAGGATTCGGCCGCTCCATCTTTTGAAAAAAGCGTTTGATGACTTCGCCACCTGCGGTAAAAGTCAAGAATTCAAGTTCGTCTAAATATTCACGGAGCTTTTCTTCTGATTGATTTTGGGTCACAATCCCAACCACCACCGTTCGCTCGTAATTGATGTTTTCTTTCTCTAACATAGGTACGTTTTCGATTGCAAAATTAATCAATAAACTGACATTTCACCTGATTTTATGGGCATTATACCGATGATTTTTGAGCAATCTACGTTAAAAAGCAAATTTCTCTTAACGCTTTCATATATTTTGTTAAATTTGGGGCTCAAAAATTGCAATACTTTAACAAACCACCTAAATTTTCATTGTTATGAAAAAATTAATTCTATTCTTTTTTGTTGCCTTGTACAGTCTGGTTGGACAAGCTCAGTTGAATGAAGGATTTGAAGGCGCACCAGCAGCAGCAGACGCTTCAGGAATTTGGGCGCTAACTTCAGGAAACTGGCTCGTACGTGACAACAGAACCAACACGGGTCAGAACTGGAAGAAAAATGTTCCTCCGCACGCTTCTTATCAAGGAACTGATTGCGCCTTCATTGATCGCGAAAACACAGGTCAGGGTGTTTTGGCAGAAGAGTGGTTGATTTCGCCACTTATTAGTGCCATTCCTGCTAGTAGCCAATTCAGGTTTTTTACTAGACAAACCTTAGCCGGTGATACCGGAACAAAGTACCAAATTCGTGTGTCAAGTTCACCCAACCAAGATGATTTGGCTTCGTTTACTGTTTTGCAGGAATACACCGAAACACAATTGAGTACGCTAACTGCTGATCAATTGGATTATGAAGAGAAGATAATTAATTTAACTTTTACAGGGAGCAGGTATTTTGCGTTTGTTAAAGTGTTTACCCAACCGGGTGCTGCTACATCAGGAGACCGTTGGTTGGTAGACAATGTTAGAATTATTCAAAGATGTCCAGATCCGTCTGCCTTGAGTGTAGTTACTCCGATTCAGTCTACATCAGCAACGCTTCAGTGGACAGCTAATGCCGGGATTAATGATTTTGATGTAATCTACGGGCCGTCAGGGTTTGATCCAGAGGCGATTCCGTCAGAACCGGGGGTTAATACAATTACAGGGATTAATTCAACCACAACACCAAGGTCTTACAATTTAACGGGTTTAACCCCTGGAACGAATTACCAATATTATGTTCGCTCAGTCTGCCCTGAAAGCACGAGTATTTGGGTAGGGCCGTATCTTGTGCCGACACCTCCGCAAGGAGCTTTGTGTAGCGATCCTATTCCAATTTCTAATCTGCCTTATCAGAGCAATAGTAATACGTTAATTTACGGTGACAACATTAGCACAACAGGTGATACGCCGGGAAGTTCATGTGGAACGACAGGTGCTTTCTTAGCCAGTAATGATGTTGTTTATTCTTATCAAAATAATTCAACAGATCCTATCTTGTTGGCCGTAAGTATGAATCCGCTCGGAAGCACCAATACGGGTGTTTTTGTATATGGTTCTTGTTCATCAATCGGAACGACTTGTTTAGGAGGAGTCGCCAACGCCAACTCAAGCATCAGAAACTTAACAGTTCCTGTGGCTGCAGGACAAACGGTGTATGTGTTGCTTTCATCAACAACAGCTACTACCAACTTTCCTTATACTTTAATTGTTCAGCAAGCCAATTGTGTTGCACCGATTAACTTATCTGTTCCATCATTTACAACTACAAGCGCCAACCTTTCATGGTCTAACGGAACCTCAAGTACTTCAACTGCTTGGGAAGTTGCCGTACAACCTGCAGGAGCCTTGATTCCATCAGGGCCTGGTGTTTTGGCAGTAACCAATTCAAACTTCCCGGTCACGACCCAACTAGACGGAACTCCTTTGGCTCCGGCTACACAATATCAATATTGGGTACGCGCAGATTGTGGTAGCGGATTATATAGCGCATGGTCAGGCCCATTCCTTTTCAATACAGACGTTTGTGAGGCCGTTAATAAATGTAATTACACATTTGTTTTGACTACTTCAACCGGAAATGGATGGAAAGGCGCTATTATGCAAATCAGACAAGCGGGAATTGTTGTTGGAAGTATCGGCCCAACATTCACTACAGGCTTAGGCCCAGTGAACGTGACGGTTCCTTTATGTAATGCTTTGCCATTTGATTTGGTGTGGACTACAGCAGGAACCAACGCGAATTCAGTTCGTTTGTTGGTTAAAAACAGCTTTGACCAACCTATATATTCAATAACGTCTAACAGTGGTAGTCAAGTGGGCAACACTTTGCTTACTAAAATGGTTGATTGTTTGAATCCAGAATGTCAAAGGCCTACTGGAGTACAAGTTCCTACAGCTACTATTTTTACGACATCAGCAACGGTTAATTGGACAACCTCAGGAATTCCAACGACCGGTTGGGAAATTTATTTAGTTCTTTCTGGACAACCTGCTCCAACCGATACAACCATACCAACTTATACGGTTCCAGGAACTGATCCGACTTCATTTGAAATGGGATTGACAGCTCCATTCGGACCGTTAACCCCAGATACATTGTATGATGTTTATATTCGTTCGGTTTGTTCGGTGGATAGTCCAAGCGATTGGACATCGGTTACAACTTTTAGAACCATCCCAACTTGTTTTAGACCAACTGCTGTGGCGGTAACTATTGCAAGTGTAACCACAACAACAGCTCCAATTACTTGGACGAATGGTCAACCAACAGATACACAATGGCAAGTATTATTGATTCCTGCCGTTTTAACACCTCAAGGACCAACAGCTCCGGCTGCTCCGGGGGTTATTCCTCCATCAGGAAACGGAGAGTTATTATTTGATGTAACCGCTCCGGGATCACCATTTACAGCAACCGGTTTGCAACCGGCTACAATCTATTATGTATATGTTAGAACCGTTTGTTCAGCTTCAGATTCTAGCGTATGGCAACCTGCTACGATACCAAGTTTCAATACAGTAACATGTGATCCTGCGGCGAAATGTAACTATAAGTTCTTGTTGTCTAACACCACAGGAAATACCTGGAATGGTGGTAGAATGCTCGTGAGACAAAATGGAATTACAGTAGCTACTCTCGGAGCCAACCAAATCAACAATGCAGCCGGAGTAACGGTTGCTTTGTGTCCGGGCGTTCCATTTGATTTGTATTGGAGTGTTGCAGGAACAGCACCTGATTTGATTGGTGTTACCGTTGTAAACCCATTCTTGGATGTGCTTTATACCAAACTTCCTGCTGAAGGAGCGCCGCTTACGGTTTTGTATAGCGGAACCGGAAACTGTACGCCAGCACCTTGTTCTAAACCAACAGGTATGACTGCGGTTACTACATCAAATAGCGCTTTGTTAACATGGACGGACAATTCGGTTCCTCCATCACAAAGTTTTGATTTGTATGTAGTGCCAACAGGTCAACCAGCACCGACTAATATTCCGCCAACACCGCCAACAATTTCTGGCATTATAGGCACTTCATACAATTTAACGCAACTCAACAGTTTGCCTTTAACACCTTCAACATCTTATACTTATTATGTTAAGGCAATATGTGCTGATCCAGACAGCAGTGCTTGGACAGTTTTGACACCACTTACCTTTGTAACAAAACCAGTTAACGATGAGTGTTTAACAGCTACACCAGTACCTATTAATGCTGGTCAAACCTGCGGAATCACCGTGGCCGGAAATACTTTCGGAGCTACAGCTTCATTGCCAATACTTTCCCCACCTTTATCAGGAACAGGTTGTGGACAACCCAATAATGATGTTTGGTATAGTTTTGTAGCTACAGCTACTAGCCACAGTATTAACTTGACAGATTTAGTAGGCACACCAGCTGCTGCAACATTACATCACAGTGTTTTTTCAGGTGACTGTAATAACCTAGTTAAATTATATTGTAGTACAGCACTCAATAGCGGCGCTACGGGATTAACAATAGGAAACACCTATTATATTCGCGTATACAATTCAAATACAACAGCTGGTCAATCAGTTGCTTTCAATATTTGTATTACATCACCACCAGCCAATGACGAATGTATTGGAGCACTTGACGTTCCGGTAAATCCGGATCAAGTATGTGCGCTACAAACAGCCGGAAACACGCTCGGTGCTACGCCTTCCTTACCAACATTAACAGGAACAGGTTGTACCGGTAATGATGACGATGTTTGGTTCAAGTTTACTGCAACCAACGCAATTCACATGATTGAAATCAAAGATTTGATTCCAACTCCAGCTTCTGCAACCGTTGCTTTGAACCACACTTTGTTCTCAGGAGATTGTGGTACTTTAACCAATATCTATTGTAGCAACTTACCTCAAAGTGTTGCAACAGGATTAGTTATTGGACAAACGTATTATATTCGTGTTTATACCAATGGTACTACAGCAGGACAGTCTGCAACCTTTAATGTTTGTATAAAAACACCTCCGCCACCGGCAACTAATGATGAGTGTGCTAATGCCATTCCGGTTGCTGTGAATCTTACCGCTGTTTGTACGCTTACAACACCGGGTAATATTATTGGAGCAACGGCTTCATTACCTGCAGCGGCCACATGCCAAGGAAACTCAAACGATGATGTTTGGTTCAGTTTTGTGGCTACTTCAACCACGCATTTTATTTCACTGTTAAATGTTGAAGGAACAACGACCAACTTAAATCACGCAGTATATTCAGGAACTTGCGGCGCATTGACTTTGAAATATTGTAGCGCAGCCAACTCTTTGACCAGTAATAATGCAACTTTTGTTGTTGGTCAAACCTATTACATTCGTGTTTGGTCAAACGAAGCTGCGAGTCAGGTGACCACTTTTAACCTCTGTGTAAAATCAATTTCAACTTGTGAAAATGCAGCTCCTTTCTGCGGTTCGTCTCCAACAGACCCTTATATTTTTGAGAATACAACAGGAATCACCAGTACAGGACAAATCGCGTGTTTAGGATCAAACCCGAACCCAACATTTTATACTTTGCATGTTGGACAAACCGGACCTTTGTATTTTAATATACTTCAAAATACAGCGATTGATGCAGCGGGTAACCCGACAGGCCAAAACTTAGATGTTGACTTTGTGGCTTGGGGACCATTTACTTCTACAGAATCGTGTGATCAAATTGCCTTTGTTGATTGTCCAACTTGTCCGTTTGACAACTTCCCGCCTAACAACAGTACTTTCTATCCATTAGGGAATATCATTGATTGTAGTTACAGCGCTAGTTTTACCGAAACTTTAAGCATCCCTAATGCCCAACAAGGTGAGTTTTATGTTATCTTGATTACTAACTTTAACGGAGCTGCCGGATTCATTAAATTGGTTCAAACTAATTTTGGTGAACCAGCCTCAGGTGAAACTATTTGTTGTGGTGTTGATTTAGGCTCTGATGAATCTGTTTGTGATACAAGCATTACATTGAATGCACTAGAAGGAGTTGTTGACTTGAATAACGTTCCGGGTACGTATCAATGGTATTACAACGGTTCAACAACACCAATTCCTGGAGAGAATGGTCCAACAATTACAGTAAATCAATCTGGAACTTACCGCGTAACGGGTGCGTGTGGATTGAATGAAGTTGAGGATACCATTATTGTAACGTTTAATGTTACACCAACTCCAGAAATTACCATTACCCAACCAACTTGTGAGAACCTATTAGGAAGCATTGAAGTTACCGCTCCAACAGGTGGCACAGCTGTTTTGCCATCGGATTTATATATTTCTGAGATTACTGACGCAGAAACAGGGTCGTTAACTTATGTTGAAATTTTTAACGGAACCGGTGCTGCTGTCAACTTGAGCAATTATAAACTCAAAGTATACAACAACGGAAACGCTACAGCGTCTTGCGATTTAGCACTTTCAGGTACGATTAACAACAATACAACTAATGTTATAAAACTTAGTACAGATGTAAATCAACCAGGCATTACTCCGAACCAGACTTTCACTACTTGTGGCGGTGTAAATATCGATGACAATATTAAATTAACCACATCAGCCGATGTAGTAGTTGATAATTGGGGAACATCAGATGGTTCGGCATTTACACCTTCAAACCAACCGGGTTATGTGTACAGAAGAAACCAATTAGCGACAGCACCAAATACCGGATGGAATCCTGCAGATTGGACCGCTATTGATCCAGAAGATTACTCAAATATTGGTACTTATGTGGCCAGTCCAACTTCAGGTTATCAGTACAATGTTGATAATGGATCATGGCAAAACGAGACAAGCTTTACCGGTCTGTCTGTTGGTTCGCATACGGTCTATGTTCGTGATGTAAATACGGGTTGTATATCTTCATTTACATTTGATATTACTCCATCAAATGTGAATCAGCCAGTCACTTCATGTTCATATCCTGCAACAGTTTGTATTACAGATCCAAACCCAACGAATTCATTTACCGGATTAACGCCAAACGGGCAATTTTCATCTGACTCAGCTCAATTGGTAATTGATCAAAATACAGGTGAAATTAATTTGGCAGCATCTCAACCAGGAGGTCCGTATAACATAACTTATAGTTTTGCTGGAGACTTGGCTAATTGTATTGCACCAGGAAGTACAACTGTTCAAATTGTTGTGACACCTCTTGCAGTTCCGACCTTTACTCAGCTTGGACCAATTTGTGCCGGAACAACTTCTCCGGTTTTTGTTAACACATCAAATGAAGGAATTGTAGGAACATGGAACCCGCCAACAATTAGTAACACGGCTTCAGACACCTATACTTTTACACCAGATGCAGGTCAGTGTGCTGATATAGCCACGATGACTATTCAAGTAACAACAGAAAATATTACGCCAATTTTTGATCCGATACCGGCATTTTGCGAAGGAACAACAGCGCCAAGCTTACCGTCAACTTCAAACAATGGCATAACTGGGGTTTGGGTACCGGCAACGGTTAGTAATACAGCATCTGACACCTATACATTTACTCCTGACCCAGGACAATGTGGTGTGGTTGCACAAATGACCATCACGGTTACCCCACCGAGCATCACACCAAGCTTTACGCAAATACCATCTTTCTGTGAAGGAACAACCGCGCCAAGCTTACCGGCCACATCAAATGATGGAATTACCGGAACTTGGAATCCGGCTACAGTAAGCAATACGGCTACAGGTATCTATACCTTTACACCAGATGCCGGTCAGTGTGCTCTTCCGGTTGATATGACCATCACGGTTACACCTCCGAGTATTACACCTAGCTTTACACAAATACCATCTTTCTGTGAAGGAACAACAGCGCCAAGCTTACCGGCCACATCAAACGATGGAATTACCGGAACTTGGAATCCGGCTACAGTAAGCAATACGGCTACAGGTATTTATACCTTTACACCAGATGCTGGTCAGTGTGCTCTTCCGGTTGATATGACCATCACGGTTACACCTCCGAGTATTACACCAAGCTTTACGCAAATAGCATCTTTCTGTGAAGGAACAACCGCGCCAAGCTTACCGGCCACATCAAATGATGGAATTACCGGAACTTGGAATCCGGCTACAGTAAGCAATACGGCTACAGGTATTTATACCTTTACACCAGATGCTGGTCAGTGTGCTCTTCCGGTTGACATGACCATCACGGTTACACCTCCGAATATTACACCGACTTTTATTCAAATTGCTGATATTTGTTCTGGTTCGGTGGCTCCGAGTTTACCAACAGCTTCAATTGAAGGTATTTCAGGAACTTGGAATCCAAGCATTGTTGACAACAACAATACTACTACCTATCAGTTTACACCAAATGCCGGACAGTGTGCAGTAGGCCAAACCATGACCATCACAGTTAATCCTACATTGACGCCTAATTTTGCTGCCATTCCTCCAATTTGTGAAGGAAGCCCTATTCCAACATTAGACAGCATGTCTCCAAACGGAATTCCGGGTGTTTGGTCACCGGCAACCATTACAGAGAGCGGTACATATACCTTTAGCCCTGCTCCGAATGTTTGTGCTTTGGCTCAATCTATTGAAGTTACGATTGTTCCTAAACCCGTATTCACAGTTGATGGAGGTTGTATTGGTTCAGAATACACTTTAACCGTTTCTCCTCAATTAGCTGATGCTATTTATGTTTGGAAGGACGAAACCGGAACTGTCATTGCCGGAGAGAATTCATCTACTTTGGTAGTATCACAAACAGGTAATTACACTTGTGAAGTTACAGTAAACGGATGTTCTGGGTCAGAGATTGAGCCAGTAACAACAATTTCTTGTTTGATTCAAAAAGGTATTTCACCAAAAGGTACCGGAATTGGTGATGGCAAGAATGATTACTTTGATTTAGAAGGATTTAATGTGTCTAAACTTCAAATATTTAACAGATATGGCGCAGTAGTTTACAGTAAAACCCGATACGTAAATGAATGGTATGGTCAGTCTGATAATGGAGATGAATTACCTGATGGTACTTATTTCTATGTTATTGATATTGATGGACAGAAATCTAAATCCGGATGGATATATATTAACCACGAGCAATAATCATTAGATTGTTAATTGAAGATTTAATAAACAAATCAAACTTTACAAAAAGTAATACAATGAAAAAAATAATTTATACATCGTTACTCGTGGTTTTGGCTGTGTTTGGCGCCCAGGCTCAGCAAGATCCTCACTATACTCAGTATATGTATAACATGAATGTGATTAACCCAGCCTATGCAGGATCTAAGGAGCATCTTTCCTTTGGTTTGTTGTATCGTAAACAATGGGTTGATATCGAGGGAGCTCCTTCTACATTTTCTGCTGCAGGATCAATGCCTGTAGGTAAAAATGTTGGTTTGGGTTTGTCGATGATTTCTGATAAAATCGGACCTATATCTGAAAACAATGTTTATGCTGATTTCTCATACACTCTAAACTTAGGTGGAGAACATCGTTTAGCATTTGGTCTGAAAGGGGGAGCAACTTTTCATAAAGTTGGTTTATACAGCGAAATCGGACAAGATAATGTTCCTGATTTGAATGACCCTGCTTTTGCCAAAAACACAAGTAACACTTTCTTAAACATTGGTTCAGGTTTGTTTTACTATACAGACAATTATTATTTGGCTTTTTCGGTTCCGAACATGATAAAATCGA
The DNA here is from genome assembly GCF_018413465.1 of Flavobacterium sp. CYK-55. Lineage (GTDB taxonomy): Bacteria > Bacteroidota > Bacteroidia > Flavobacteriales > Flavobacteriaceae > Flavobacterium. The sequence goes on along the minus strand of NZ_JAHCDK010000001.1, from coordinate 514,793 downwards.
CACATTTGGATTATGACGGAAGAAAGTACGGTAACGAATCAGTTCATTATTTCTTAACCGGTGGTTATGTTTTTCAGTTATCTGACCTGTGGAAATTTAAACCGTTTGCTATGATAAAAACGGCTTTTGGTTCACCTATGTCTTATGATATTTCAACTAACTTTTTATATAATGAGCGATTTGAAATGGGGGCGACCTATCGAAGAGATGATAGTTTTGGAGCAATGGTTAATTATGCCATTAGTCCCAATGTGCGTGTTGGATATGCATATGATCATGTAATATCTGATTTAAAAGTAGCTACTACTTCATCACATGAGGTTATTTTGTTATTTGATTTGAATTTCCCGAAAAAAGTATCTCAATCACCTCGTTATTTCTAATCTCTTAAAGCAAGCTTAACATGAAAAAGTTATATATAGTCCTCAGTTTTGCCATCGCCAGTAGTGTGACAGCGCAGAACGCCGATACGCAGAAAGCAGACAAACTCTACAACCGTTATGAGTATGTTTCTGCCGCTAAAGAGTATTTGAAACTTGTTGAGAATGGCAAGACCAGTCCATATGTTTACAAGCAATTAGCAGATACTTATTTTAATATGTTTGATACGACTGAAGCGGCCAAATGGTATGCACAAGCCACGCAAACAGAGCAAGATGCCGAAACTTATTATCGTTATGCGCAAATGCTTAAATCAAACGGAAAATATGAAGAGTCAAATAAGCAAATGCAAAAATTTGCAGCTTTGGCCCCTAAAGATCAGCGCGCTATTACCTTCAAGCAAAATCCTAATTATGTTCCAAAATTGTTAGATAAGCATAAAAATTTCACGGTTAAACCGCTTGAAATTAACAGTGATAAATCTGATTTTGGAGCGGTACTATACGATAATCAACTGTATTTTACCAGTGCCAGAAATACGGCTCGTAAAGATTACGGATGGAACAAAGAACCATTTTTAGATATATACAAAGCTGATTACAATATTGATGGTACTTTTACTAATTCGGCTACCGTTAATGAGCTTAATTCTAAGCGTCACGATGGGCCGGTAACCATTAGTGCTGATGGTAATACGGTGTATTTTACCAGCGATAGTTTTCGTGAAAAAGTATTTGAAAAAGACAAAAAGAACAATCTGCAATTAGGAAAGAACAATCTTTTTGTATGTACTAAAGAAAACGGTAAATGGGGCAAAATCATTTCATTGCCATTTAACAGTAAAGAGTATTCTACAAGTAATCCAAGCTTGAGTCGCGATGGCAAAACGCTTTATTTCTCATCAAATATGCCAGGTAGTATTGGCGGAGTTGATATTTGGAAAGTTGCTGTAAATGCTGATGGAACCTATGGCGAGCCGGTTAACTTGGGTGCTAAAATTAATACTGAAGGCAATGAGAGTTTTCCTTTTATTGCAGATGACAACAATACACTATATTATGCATCTTCCGGAAAGCAAGGCTTAGGAGGCTTAGATGTTTTTGTTGCTGATTTAGCCAAAGGAACTGAAGCTGTGAATATGGGACAACCCATCAATGGCGAGAAAGATGATTTTGGTTTTACATTTAATAAGGATAAAAATATCGGATTCTTTGCAAGTAACCGTGCAGAGAGCGACGATATTTATTTAGCGACTCCATTATGTGGCGTTGAACTCATAGCTACGGTAACTAATGCTAAAACCGGAGCTATTATACCGGGGGCCAAAGTGGCTATTTTGGATGATAAAAACAATGTCATCACTTCTAAAAATGCCGATGAAAAAGGACAAGTCTCATATGATGTAGAATGTGATAAAGCTTATAGTTTAGAAATTTCTTCTGAAGGATTTGAAAGCAATACTTTCCCGGTAGGAAAAACCAAAGGGGGCAAAAAAGAAATGCCGGTTACTTTGCAACCTATCGAATCGATCATCACCGAAACCGAAGTGGTGTTGAACCCTATTTATTTTGAGTACAATAAAGCCAATATTACCCGTGAAGGAGCCTTTGAGTTAGATAAATTAGTTCAAGCGCTTAAATCAAACCCTAATATGGTTATTTTGGCCAAATCACACACAGATAACCGCGGTAGTGATGTATACAACTTAAATCTATCTGACAAGCGTGCTAAATCAACAGTACAATATGTAATCTCAAAAGGAATTCCTGCAGAAAGAATCTCGGGTAAAGGAATGGGCGAGATAGAGCCAAAAGTTGATTGTAAAGAAAACTGTACCGAAGAGCAACATGCTCAAAACAGACGTTCAGAATTCTTAATCGTCAAGAAATAAATACACACTTGAATAACTTTAAAGCGGAGCAATTAGCTCCGCTTTTTGTTTGTGGTTTTATAAAGCTAGTTCTTTTTTTATAGTTTAGGGTTATAGCCCTTACTCAGTAAAAGATACTTAGCTGCCGGGTTGTGTTAGTTTAACTTTTTAAACATTGCGATAGCTGTGTTGGGGCAGAGTGTTTCAAACTCTTTGGTTTGCATAATTTTTTGAGGAACATATGCCCGTTCAATTATTTCAAAACCTAGTTTTTCAAAAAACCTTTCGGCAGTAGTTGTCAGCAAAAAAAGCGCTTCGATCTGATTTGATTTGCAATATAGAATTATTGAATTGACTAGCTTTTTTCCGAGATCATGATTCCGAAATTTTGAATCGACAGCTAATGACCTTAATAACGCAATGTTTTGATATTCTTCAACACCTACAACACCAATAATGCGCTGTTTATGTGTTACCACGAACAACTTGATTTTGCCGGCATCAACATCCTCTATGGGTAGATTATGCTCGGCTAATAGGCATTTGATGTTTTTAACTTGGCTGGTTTTTGCTTTTTGAATATTAAAATTCATCACTGATTCTACATTAAAGTTTAACCCGTTAACACATAAAGCTTAGCGCAAAGTTGACCGAAGGATGCATCACAGCCCAGTACGGATGTTTTGCTAAGATAGAATTTTGTTCTTGGGAACTAAATATAAAGTATAGGAAATCAAATCATAAGCGGTGATGGCTATTGTTGAAGCCTCTATGTTTTAGATTTTGTATTTCTTATGATGACTTTTACTAAAATAATATGAACCGTAGCAATGAAAGCTAAACAGTTTTTGCTTTGTTAAAATGTGTCATTTTTTTTGAAAAATAAAAAATGACACAACTTTTGTGTCAAAATAAAAATTTTAAAAAAAATGACACAAAATTGTTACAAATTGTTTTTTCACTCCAGAATTGCAACAAAATATTTTGGATTGTTTCTCAAGAAGTAATTTCGAACATGAACTACAATTCGCGCCTTGTTTTGGGTTTCCAGTAACTTACTATTATATAAGCGCAGGTATTGCTTTACAGCAGAAAGAAAATAAAAAAAGAGGCTTATATAAGCCTCTTTTTGATGTTTTTTTATGCTAAATATTAGTTAGCTGTAATTTTAACGTTGTCAACTTCCCATGTGGCAGAAGCACTACTCGTTGAAGTATACTTAAATGCTACATATACCGCGGTGTTTCCTGCTCCGGTAAAAGAGTTGATGTTAATATTTCCAGAGCCTGTCCAAACGTAGTTACCGTTTATTGGCGACAAGGTTCCTGTTACTGGAGTCCAGGTCACACCGGCAGCTAATGGGCTTCCGCTACCCGAGTAATTGTTTGAAATAAAAACTTCGAGTGCATTTCCTTGGAATTTAGTTGCTGTATCATAAGATAATGTAGCTCCAGACAATAATGATAAATCTTGAGCAGGTGATATTAACCAATCTTCATTGGCATTGTTTGCATTGTTGGCAAAGCCAGACATTTTAGCACAAGCTCCAGGATTACCGAATGAAGTAATTTGTCCCCATGTTTGCGCTCCAGAAACACTAAAAGCCACCCAAGAGCCTATACCTCCGGTAAATGATTCATTGATGAGCGGTTTTAAACGATTAGGGTTGTTTAATTGAATATCTCTAGTTGTTCTTACCATAAATTGATAATCACTACCAAATTTTGTCATGACGCCAAGAATTTTACCACTGTTGCTAGGAACTGATTGCGTAGCAAAGGTCGCATATTGACTTACACGTAAAATCAATTCATTTCCTTGAATGTCTTGAATTGTATGATTGGTTGCACTACCTAGATTGTTTAGGCTTTCATCAAAATACTTTTTACCTAATGAAGCTTCGGTGAATTGAACATTCTCTAATGCGATAAGTTTGTTCAAGTTTGCATCGTTTTTAGCTTGGGCAATAGTCATTGTTTGCGCTAAATTTGCTTCATCTTTATATTCGTTGCATGAAGCCGTGAGTACAGTTTGATAATCTACACCAGAGATTCTTCCAACTTCATCATCAAACTCATCATCAGGAGTCCCGTTGTTGTACAACGAACCAATAACTGTTGAACCGGTTTGTTTTACAAAATAACGATTCTTCATGTGTACATAAACCAATCTTCCCGGCTCATATTTAGTATATAGGTTGTAATCGTCAATAGGCATACTAAAACCAATAGTACCATCGGTTGAAACAAGCGAAATTGATTTATAGAAATTTCCGCCTTCATCACTTGAAGTAACATAAGCTTCAATAACATCATCATTTTCATATTTTGCATAAGCACCAGCTGCTGCCGAGGTAACAGATGATACACTTGTGGTTGCGGTTAAATTAGCGCAATTATCTTTTAAATCAGAATCGCTAGGAACACTATAATGCTCAGGATCTGTACAACCAATGGCCGCTCCTAAAACCACTGAAGCGAATAAGAATTTGTAATTTTTCATAATCTATGTTTTAAAAACTTTTTGATTAATTACTTCCGTATACTTTTACATTGTCAATCTCCCAAGTTGAAGATTCTAATGTAGTTGAAGTATATTTAAAGGCAATGTAAACAGTTTCATTTCCAGGCCCTGTGTAATTAGAAATATTCAACAATCCAGAGAAAGCATATTTATACTCTCCGGTAGACAAAGTTGCTCCTTCAATCTTTGTCCAATTGACACCTGATACACTAGGACTCCCAGCGCCAGAGTAGTCTCTGGAAACATAAACTTCAATTACTGGTCCAGTAAATTTAAAAGCATTGTCAAATGCAATAGAAGCCTCAGTATACTTTGACAAGTCTTGTGCAGGAGAAATCAACCAGTCAACATTGGCATTATTTCCACCCGAATAGCCGGAAATTTTTGCACATGGGTTAGGCGGAAAATCAGATCCGTTGTTTGGATTGGGATTTCCATATGTTGGATCAATTGTCCATACTTGTGACCCCGTTTCACTATAGGTAGTCCAACCTGTAAAACCATCTGTAAAATTACCTTTGAAGATAGGTTTGTCAACATAAGGCAAATCGGTCTTATCGTCACAACTGCTCAAAACACCCGTGAAGACCAATGAAATCAATAAAAATTTAAAAATGTTTTTCATAGAATTTTTGATTAGAAGTTAAGATAAACATTAACAAAGAACGTTCTTCCGTAGCCGAAGAAATATTTAGGTCCAAACGAAGGCGTTCCGTTGGCATTATCAGCTACATAATCTGGATAAGTTGCTTTTCTAGATTGTTCGAATCCTCCGGTTTTATAAGTTACATCAAATACATTGTTTACTGAAGCAAAAAACCCGAAAGTGTCGTTTTTAACTTTCCAAGATTTTCCGCCCACCAAATTCACCAAAGTAATTGGGTCAAATTTTTCTTGTTTTAAAACTTCTCTCAACGATTCTTCGGTAACACCATCATAAGTGGTATTGCCTCCACCTTTGATAACTGTAAAGTTATTGGTTCTTAAAATAGCTGATACATCCATGTATGAATCAGCTAAATAGTTTACGTTGGCACCAATCCACCAAAATTTTGGTGCGCGGTACTCTAAACCGAAAGAATACGCTTGTTGCGGAGAACCAGAAACACGATAATTCTTCAAATAGGCATAACCAAAATCAGTCAAAGGATTAGTGTTGGTTGAACTAGCTTGGGCATCATCATTTACTCTTAAACGAGGATTGTTGTCATAAATTGATTGGCCATAAGTAGCAGCCCCGCTAGCTTTGATGGTCGAGGTGATTTGATATTCAAAGCCAAATTCAACACCCATGTTTTTCTTATTGATACCGGTCAAGATTTCGCTAACAAATGAATCTTCATTTCCTGTGCCCACCGCATCGTCATCAAATAATCCTTCTCCGTAAAAGAATGCAAGTTCAGTTGAGTTCATGATTTTACTAAAATAGCCCGTTACACGAGATTTAAATTTAGGAGTTTTGATGATGTAACTTGCGTCAGCATTCATAATGGTTTCACTACTCAAATCAGGTGTAAGGTTGTTGTTGATGCGTGCGTTTGAAAAAACATTTCTCAAAAAAGGTGCTCGTGTCATGTATGCAGCATTAAAATCCAACATTTGACGACCTGTAATTTTGTAGGTCAATCCGCCTTTAAAGCCGAAGTTTTCAAAAATTACTTTGTCACTGTAACCGTATGAATTGCTTGCATATATTCCGTTTTTGTACAAACCTTCTCTTCTGTATTCAGAGCGTGCAAAAGACTGTGCTAAATAAAAATCAACTTTTTTGTAGTTGAATTTAAATTGAGTAAATCCATCAAAAGTTGTTGCGTGAAGGTTGTAATTATATCCATAAGTATCGCCAACTTTGATTTGTCTGTTTGGATTATTCAAGTCAGATTGGGATAAATCGCCTGCATAAAAAGGATCAATATCTAAGAAGTAAGTGCCGCCCAATAAGTCCATCATTTTTTGATAGTTTTTAGAAGTCAATTTTCTGAAGTTGATGGCAGCATTAACCGTAATATTGTCGGTAATAGAAGAATTCAAGATAGAATTAGCCGTCCATTGCTTGTCTTCAGTTCGGTCTTCATATAAGGCGTAAGTACTTTTTCCGTTTTGATTTGGAGACAAATTAGCGCGATACATGGCATTCCAATTGAGCTGACCATCGGCCAAAAAGTTGTTTTTAGCAGTAATCGCTTGAGGATTTGTATACGTTGGGTTGCCATTTGCATCTAAAATAGGGTCACCGTTTGCATCAACTGCTGGCAAGTAATAATCTTGCGAATTCAAGTAATAACTTGGTAGATTTCGGTAATAAGTTGGGTCAGGGTTATTAGCCAATTGATAATCCAAACGACTGTTTCCTACATATCCGGTTTGAAAAGCTACGTTGGTATTTAAGTTGGTTTTCTCTGAAATCTTCCAATAATGACTCAACATATTAATTGGCTCTTCGATATCTTTTACACGTGAATTTCTCTTATCACCATTTTGCCATCCCCAATAAGCGTTGTAATCTTCGCCTTTTAAGTCAATAACTTCTTGAGTATTCGGAGAAACTTTTCCGCGACGGTTGCGTGCATAAATTGAAGTAAAATTCAAAGAGTGTTTTTCGTTGAATTTTTTCTCTACACTAGCAAAAATTGAATTGGCACTATAATCAGTCCCTTCAAAATAACCTTCTTGCGCCCAACGTCTTGAAGCCGAAACCACAAACGCCCAGCCGTTAGTATTCATCCCTGAGGCATGAGTAGCCATAGCTCTCCAATCATAGTTGGTGTTGGTTCCTGAGAATGAAATACGTGAACCTTTTCTGTAAATAGAAGCTCTGGTGTTGATTTCTTGCGAACCTAAGATGCTTCCAAAAGTGTAATCTGACGGACTACTACCTAGGGTAAACTCTTGGTTTCTGGTTGCGTCGTTCAAACCACCCCAATTACTCCATTGCGGTCTTCCGTCGTATAATTTATTCATAACCACTCCATTGATCATGGTGGTTCCGTACTCGTTATCTAAACCTCTAATTCTAAAACGTGCTTGTCCCCAATTAAAAGCGGCAGCTTGCTGAAAGTTATCGCGGCTAGCTTGTAACAAGCCCGAGGTGCTTTCTGAGCCACTATTGTCATCGCCCAAATCATTTTCGGTAATGGTAATGAGGCTTAATTGCTGTTCTTGCGTGATATCTTCAGAGGCAACCACATTTCCGAGATCAAGCATTTGTCCGGATGCAACTTCAATTTGAAGCAGCTGAACTTCATACCCTTGCGTTTCAATTTTAAGGGTAAAACTACCCGCCGTTAAATCGTTAAATGAGAACTTACCAGTAGGGTCAGTAAGGGTAGTCATTGAAGAATTTAGAACAGATACAACTACATTTTGCAATGCTTTATTTGTTTTTGAATCTACCACTTTTCCGGTAACACCGGTTAAGTTTTGGGCAAAGGCAAAAAACACTTGCAAGACAAATAATGTACAGAGAACAAGTTTTTTCATAAAAAATAAAAGAGATTAATTTTCTGGTTTTGTCAAGATTAATAAAAACTTAACAGCCGACAAATGTACAGTTTTTAATAATAAATTATACTTTTGACACGAAATTTATACTTAGCATGACCTTAATTTAACGGTTCGATTTATGAGAATTAGCAAAATATTTGCCCTGTTGATTGTGATTTTTTCAATACAATTGACACAAGCCCAAAAAAAGTACTCAGTTCACACGGTTGCTTTCTACAATTTTGAAAACCTATTTGACACCATCAACAACCCCAATAATGATGAAGAATGGTTGCCTAATGGAGCCCAAAACTGGACCTCCAAAAAATACCACAAGAAGTTAGAGAATTTGGCCCGTGTGCTTTCTGAAATTGGAACAGGCGAAAATCCGCATTCACCCACATTAATCGGAGGATGCGAAATAGAAAACCGGGGCGTGCTTGAAGATTTAGTCAAACAACCCAAATTAGCCGCTGCTGATTATGGCATTGTTCACTTTGACTCACCCGATAAACGCGGTATTGATGTGGCTTTACTTTACCAGAAAAAACATTTCAAACCCATCAGTTCAATCAATGTTCCGTTGATGATTTATCGCGATGAGAAAAAGGTTGAAAAAAGTACAGAAAAGGAATCTGAGGAAGATAAAGAGGATAAAGATAAAATAGAAGTAGGCAATGGTGAACGCGTTTATACCCGCGACATTTTGTTGGTAACGGGTTATCTTGATGGTGAAGAGGTGAATGTAATTGTTAACCACTGGCCATCGCGTTCGGGAGGCGAGAAAAAAAGCAGTCCGTTTCGAGAAGCTGCAGGACGCATGTGTCGTAAAATCATGGATTCTATATACAAAATCAATCCAAACGCCAAAATCATTGCCATGGGTGATTTAAATGACGGAACCTACAACAAAAGTGTAAAAGAAGGGATTGGCGCCAAACGCAAAAAAGAAGAAGTTAAAGAGTTTGGCATTTACAATCCGTTTGAACAAATGGCGCGTGAAGGAAACGCTACACTATTTCATCGTGATGCCGGAGATATTTTTGATCAAATCATGGTTTCAGAACCGCTCATCAGAAATGATTACGCTTCTTTTAGATATTGGAAAGCCGGTATCTATAATCCGCAGTATCTCATTCAGAAAACAGGCCAATACAAAGGATATCCGCTTAGACACGGAGCTAATGAAGTCGGTTTTAGCGATCACTTTCCGGTGTATATTTATTTGATTAAAGAAATAAAGTAAAAACAAGAGGACAGCTGCGGTTGTCCTTTTTTTATGAATTATCTTAGCAACACAAAAACTAAAATATGGCTTTGCAGAAACCATTTAATCTCAACCGTTGGATTCAAGACAACCGGCACTTGCTCAAACCACCGGTAGGTAATAAAAATATTTATGTTGAATCTGATGATTACATCGTCATGATTGTGGCCGGCCCTAACGCTCGTAAAGATTATCACTACAACGAAACCGAAGAATTGTTTTATCAACTCGAAGGCAGCATCAAAGTGATTGTACAAGACGCAGGTGTGCGCAAGGAAATGGAGTTGCACGCCGGAGATATGTATTTGCATCCTGCCAAAATGCCACATTCGCCGGTTCGTTCAGAAAATTCAATTGGATTGGTCATTGAGCGCAAACGTGCCGGAAAAGGTTTTACCGACGGATTGCTTTGGCATTGCGAAAACTGCAACCATAAACTCTACGAAGTCTATTTTGAATTACACGATATTGAGAAAGATTTCTTGCCGCATTACCAACATTTCTATCAATCAGAAGAACTCAGAACCTGTGATGCCTGCGGAACCGTTTTGCCGGTTGACGCTAAATATTTAGCCAGCGATTGATTCATTTAAGAACCCAAAATAATTTGACGATGTGCGGATAATTTAATCTGATACTTGTTTTATTGTACATTCTTAAATATCGACTACATTTGCATAGCCTAAAATAAAAAATCAAAAAATATGTCAACAATTGCACAACAATTCGGCATGACCGAAGCGTTAGAAATATTAGGAATCAAAGCCGTTAACGAAGGAACTTCTACCGGAAGCAACTGGTTTTCTGGCGGGGAAATCATCGAAAGTTATTCACCTGTTGATGGTCAACTCATCGCCAAAGTAAAAGCTTCTACTGAAGCTGATTACGAAAAAGCGATGCAAGCCGCTACCGAAGCATTTAAAACGTTTCGTTTGATGCCGGCGCCAAAACGCGGAGAAATCGTTCGTCAGTTTGGTGAAAAATTGCGTCAATACAAAGAGCCACTCGGAAAATTGGTTTCTTATGAAATGGGTAAATCACTCCAAGAAGGTTATGGCGAAGTTCAAGAAATGATTGACATCTGTGATTTTGCAGTTGGTTTGTCGCGTCAGTTGCACGGATTGACCATGCACTCAGAACGTCCGTCACACCGTATGTATGAGCAATATCATCCGCTGGGTGTGGTAGGTATTATTTCTGCCTTTAACTTTCCGGTAGCCGTTTGGTCATGGAACACAGCTTTGGCTTGGATTTGCGGTGATGTTTGCATCTGGAAACCGTCTGAAAAAACACCTTTGTGCGGCGTAGCTTGTCAAAATATCATTGCCGAAGTATTGCGCGAAAACAACTTACCGGAAGGAATTTCTTGTTTGGTGAATGGCGATTACAAAATTGGACAATTGCTCAACCGCGATACGCGCGTTCCGTTGGTATCAGCCACAGGTTCAACACGTATGGGTAAAATAGTGGCTCAAGAAGTAGCCGCTCGTTTGGGCCGCTCGTTGTTAGAATTAGGCGGAAACAACGCCATCATTGTAACGCCGGATGCCGATATCAAAATGACCGTTATTGGCGCTGTATTCGGAGCTGTTGGAACCGCTGGACAGCGTTGTACATCAACCCGTCGTTTGATTATTCACGAAAGTATTTATGATAAAGTAAAAGATGCGATTGTTGCGGCTTATGGACAATTGCGCATCGGAAACCCGCTCGATCAAAACAACCACGTAGGTCCACTGATTGACACACAAGCGGTTGAAGCATACAACAAAGCTTTAACACAAGTGGTGGCCGAAGGCGGAAAAATCTTGGTTGAAGGCGGTGTGCTTTCAGGTGGTGGTTACGAAAGTGGATGTTATGTAAAACCAGCCATTGCCGAAGCTAAAAACAGTTTTGCGATTGTACAACACGAAACCTTTGCTCCGGTATTATATTTACTAAAATACAGTGGTGATGTGACCGAAGCGATTGAAATTCAAAACGGAGTTGCTCAAGGTTTATCTTCTGCCATTATGACCAACAATTTGCGCGAAGCCGAAGCATTTTTATCAGCAGCGGGTTCAGATTGTGGTATTGCCAATGTCAACATCGGAACTTCCGGTGCTGAAATCGGCGGTGCTTTTGGTGGAGAAAAAGAAACCGGAGGTGGTCGCGAATCAGGTTCAGATGCTTGGAAAGTATATATGCGCCGTCAAACCAACACCATTAATTACTCGACCAGCTTACCGCTCGCTCAAGGAATTAAATTTGATTTGTAAGATAAAATCAGACTTATAAAAAGAAAGCGTCCTCTTATCGGGGACGCTTTTTTATTGGGTTTCATTCAAGAAAAACTATTTTGTTTTCTTTACATATTGGGTTAAGATCACAATATGTTGCCCTTCAACACGGCCTTCAATTTGTTCGGCGTTGTCCCAAACCAATTTGATGTTGTGCACAGCGGCTCCGCGTTTAGCGGTAAAGTTGGCACCTTTTACATCTAAATCTTTGATCAAAACCACCGAATCACCGTCATTTAGAATATTTCCGTTAGAATCTTTATGAATGATTTTGCCTTCGTCATCATCGCCTTCGCCGGTGACTTTGGCCCATTCTAGCGCTTCTTCATCAAGATACATCATCTCGAGCAAATCGTGGTTTTTAAGCCTGGCCAGCATACGCCATGAAACGATTTGCACCGGCAAATGCTCATTCCACATACTTTCGCTCAGGCCACGCCAATCGTTAGGGTCAGTTGTGTCTGGATTTTCAATTTGATCTCTGAGTTTTTTGGAGATCAAAATGCTGTTTTCAAGGCTTTCGGATGTTTTTGGGAGAACGGTATACACAACCAAGTCTTCGCTGCTGCCGCTAATTTCGCAAACAGAGCCACTGCGGTCGTGTAGTTTTTTTTCGATTACAGACATATATTATAAGTTAAAGCTAGCGCCGATGTTGAATACAAATTGATTGTTGTATTCCTCAAAACCTTCTACGTTTGAGTCGTATTTGGCAAACGGAGTATTGGCCTCTGCAAACACACCAAATCCGTCGGTAAAGAAATATCTAAAACCTAGATGACCTCCGAAATTTTTGAGTCCTAAATCAAGCCCCGGATAAATATCCATGCTTTTGTCGAGTTTAAAAACATTCCCAATATTGGCATTAAAACGAACTTTCAGGTCAAAGCGATCTTTGAATTTTGGTCCTTCGCCATCAACTTCAACCGTATTAAGTAAATAATTGCTGGTTACACCAAATGAGATGTTTTCGCCCATACCATAATCAGCTGAGGCAAAAATTCCGGTTCCATGATCTTGCGTGTTTAAACCCACTTGAGCTTTCATATCGCCTTTGCCTTTGTAGGCTTGAGCTTGAACAAATAAACAGGCACAAAGCGCCAAAAGGGTGCATACTTTTTTCATAATTAATAAGAATTAGATTTCAAAATGCAAAGATAAAAATATACGAGAACTAATTGCGTCCTTTTTCATTCGGATATAGAGACGCCACAGAGTCGCTTTGCCAAAACTCTTTGGTATCGACATCAAGGGCAGTCAATGGCCCCAGAAAAGCGGCTCCGGTATCAATGTTCCAAACGCAAGCTCTTTTTTGAGGGGTGGTTTGATTGATTTGGGTAACGGGTGTGTGCCCGATGTAAATTTCATCATAGATTAAAAACCTTTTGGGATAGGATGTGTCGGTTTTTGATAGAGTTGGATCAAGTGCTAAAGCAGATTCCCATAAAGTGCGTTCCCAATAAAACATTTTCGGAAAATACTCAAAATCAACGCCTTTTAAATTGGTAAAGCCAGCATGAATGAACAATCGATTTTTATGGTCTAAGTAATAGTTTTCAAGCGATTTCAAAAAGAGAATATGTTGCTTTTTGGTTTCTTGATCAAGTTTTTGATAAGCCGCCACGGTTGATGCGCCTCCGTGGTTGAGCCACATAGGGTTGTCGCGACCTTGATCGAGCCAAGCACAGAGTAATTCGTCGTGGTTTCCGCGCATAAATATGCATTGATGTGTTTGCTTTAATTCAATCAAAAAGTCAATAAGTTTAGCTGAATCGCTCCAACCATCAATGTAATCTCCTAGAAATATCAGTTGGTCTTTAGGGGTTATTTTGGCTCTTTCGATAAGTTGTTTTAAAGCTTTTAGACCTCCGTGTATGTCGCCAATGACTAGGATTCGCATAGATTAAAATTTAAGAAACAAAAATAAAGTAAAACACTTAACATCTAAGGCAGAAAATCTGCAAATGATTTGATTTTTAACTAGCTAATTTTACATCAATGCCAATAGAGTGTTGGCAGAGATAAGTTTAATTCAAAATTTTTATTAGCCATGAAAAAATTAATTTTAGGTTTAATTGCCACTGTTTTCATCTCAACAGGATGTTTTGCACAATCAAAAGCAACTATTGAAAGTATTGAAAGTCAAGAAGAATTCAATAAGCTTTCTGAATCAGATCAAAAGCTTGTGAATTATCTTGACGCTGCCATTGCATCTCTGAAAGGGATGAATTTAAACGGAAATACAAAGCAGCACTATGTTGCTAGTATTAGTATCGATCTTAAAAACAGCAAACTCAGTAATAACATCATTGTTTCTGAAGTTTCAGAACCAACACAGACTGACTCAGCGCAGTCTTGTACTTTTTGCAGCACTTTAGCTGGTCGGGTATGTTATAAAAAAATACAGACTCGTTTGCAAAACGGAACGGTTGTCGTAACCGTCGAACAAGTAGGGGACTGTATTAAACTAAGTTGGGATTAGTTTATTGTACTTGTCAATTTCTATTGTTTTAAAGCCAACAAAGGGCCGGATTATTATAGTTCGGCCCAATTAAATCATATATATGAAATCAATTGTTGGATTGATAATCACTACACTTCTTTTTGGATGTACGGTTTCAAAATGGCCAAAAGAGGAAAAGATTAATCAAATAAAAGGAGCCGAATGGTTTAGATTAATTAACAAGCAGATTTTTGTAGATGTAGAGATTGAAAACAATAAAACAAGATTCATGCTTGATACAGGTTCAAGAGTTTCCGCAGCAATTGACACAACGATTATACCTAATTTTTGTCAAAGGAAATTTTTACAGGGAGGGCTCTTAAAAAGTGCCGATGATAGAATGATAAGGCATAGCGTCTTTTTGGCGAGCGTAAAATCTAATCTTTTTAAATCTTACAATAAAGCCTTGGCTTACATTAAGATGCCGATTGTCAGTTGTAACACTTTTAATCGCAATTGTTCCGGAATTTTAGGGTTGGACTTTTTTGTCAACAATAAATTTCCGACCTGTATTGATTTTACAAATAATAAAATTTGTAATCTTTCAAAAAATCACTTTGAACAACTGCTGAAATCTAAAAACTTCGTACCAATCAAGTCTTATTGTCAATCAAACCAGATCGTTGTTTTTTTATTAATAGGAGGACATGAACTGCCGTTTAAGCTTGACACCGGATATTCAGGAAGCATATTAATGCCAAATAAAAAAAATTTAGTTTTAAAACACAGAACTAAAACGGAGTATTCAGGGTCATTTTTTCAAACAGCTACTTCAATTACCTCAGGGGTTGAGTATATTTTTGATGGTGTTCAGATCAGTTTCGGAGGACAGGATTTTACTTCAAAAGTTAATGTTTCAACGACCATTAAAACACAAAGTATTGGGGTTTCACTAATTCAATGCTTTGATTGGCTTATTGATTACAGTAACAATAAAGTATACATAAAAAAGAATCAGAACAACTTTCAAGATTTTTATAAACGCCAATTTGCTTATGCTACGCTTGTTCAAAATGGCAAATTAGTCATTTCTTGTAAAGAAAAGTCTCAAACAAAATTTCAAGTAGGTGACCAAATAACTTCTTTTAACGGGACAAAAATTTCAGCTGAGAATCTGTGTCAAATAATGGAATTGCTCAACAAAACTGATGATTGGAGCTCGTTTAATCTCGAAATTATTCCCGTAAAAAGGAATTTTTAAAATTACGGAACATCTTAAAACCAAGATCATGAGAAAGTGTTTCTTAATGCTTGCTTTATGGCTTTTTTGGCCACATGAGTTAAAGGCGTCTTTTGCTGTCGAAGATGTTAGCCCTGAAAAGATATTGCTTGAATTGTCTCTACAAATCAAGGAAGTCAACATTTTTTATCACAAAAAAATAGCACAGCAACAATTTTTGTTAGACCAATTAATGCGCGATTTAATTTTTAATTCTGACGATCAAAAGAAAGTTGATTTGCTAATCACTAAGACTTTAATAGAGCAACAAATTCAAGAATTAGAATCACAAAACAAAGCAGAGATAGCTAAAGTTCGCTATTTAAAAGGGCTCCAAATCATCAAAATTCTTTATGAGAAAGTGCTCAGTCTCGACCATCATTTTGCATCCATAATAACTTTTAATGAAATCAATAAGATGGTTAATCCAAATCAATATCCTGAATTCGGTAAACTCAAAGAACTCGTTTCGAGCAAAAGAGAAAAAAAATCCGGCTTTGAACTGAGCTCATTATTAGGTACTAATATGGTAGCGTCCATTGTACAAACTTTTTCGAATCTGTTGGTTTCATCTCTAAGTCGTTCAGAGCGAGAAGCTGAATTAGCTAAGGTTGATTGTATTCTTGATTTTAGTTTGCGCATGCAAAATGATTTAAACACTATTTATTTTGAAACAGCTTTTTTGCAAAATAACAATCAGAAAATCAAACGAGATATTGAAATTCTTTTTAGAGATTATACCAAATCCATTGGTTATACTTCAACTCTAGAGATTTGTCGAAGTATAGATGATTGGGAGAATCTTACCCAAAAAATGGAAGATTATCTCAAAAAAATGAAATCTACCAACGGAAACGCTCAGTTTAAAATGCAGGTAAACATTGATTTTCCTATTGATCGATTACTTCAATTCATTGCTCAGTACAATAATTTTATTGATCAAGGCGGAAAATTTTATGAAAAATTCAATGTGATTTTAAACAGCTACGAAAATGAGAAAACTTGTGAAACCAAATTGCCTCTTGAGTACAAAAAGCTCAAAGCCGATGTTAATTTGGCCATTGAAAAATTTAATGTGGCCTACAAACCGGTTGAAATCAATGGCAGTAAAATGAAAGAAATCCTATACGGAATTAATGAGTTTGATTAATGTTTATGAATAATTTTTTGATAATACTCTTGTTGTTTTATTTTCAGTCAACATCAGCTTTGAATATTCACCATGTCAATATTTCACAAACGGATGATTTCACTTTACAAGTAAACCTCTTCACTGAGGCAGAAGAACTGTATTATTTTCAAACTTGGCAGTATGCCGTTTCAAATTCTGAAATTATACTTCAAGTTTTGTTTGTGCCCGGGTTTGGTTCTAAGATAGCGCTTTTAAACAATCAGTTTGAATTGAATTTTAATCAATCGCTGAATGATTCATCAAAATTTACTGTCAAGGTATATTATCAAGTTTTTGACGAAAATCAGCTTCAGGATTCTGCAAGCAGTGTTTTATATTTTCCTTTGTTGAGCTCAATAACTTTGAATAATTCTGAATTTTTGCCAGAATCTTTTTCTCTGTCCGATTCTATACGTTCTATAGGTAAAATCACAATATTTGACATGTCAAGAAAAATAATTCTAAGTGATTTAAAAGCCAATGTTTATAATACTTTAAGTAATTTGCCTTCAGGTTTTTATTTGATTCTTTTTGAAAATAAAAAAACGACATTCGTTAGAAAAATCATCGTCAAAGATAGACTATGACGCATCATATTTCATCTTTCTCAAGACGCGCAATGCTTCTTTAAAAGACAAATAAATACTCGGATGAGGTTTGAGCAAAAGTTTGGCGTCAATAAGTTTTTGTTTGGCCTCGTCAAAACCGTTCAAATAACAAATCATCATCGTGGACGGAAGATGTTCTAAGTCGCGATTTTCCCTAACGGTTAATGGAATTTTCTTCGATAACTTTTCGAGTAAAGCCAAGGTTGAATTGTAAATATGATATAACATTTTTCGGTTGTATTCAGGTGGTTCAAACAAAAAGGTTCTGTCAATTTTGTAATAACCGTTTTCGTAGAACCGAATTGTTTGCTGCTCGAGCGCATAATAGCTTGTTCGGTCATTCAATCCCAACGGAATATATTCAGTAATGGTAAAACTATCTTCATCAAACTCTATAGTTACCTCGTCTAGCGCTGAATAAAACAGTTTGATTTGTTCGTTGATTAGTTCAATATCCACGCGTGAAAGCAATGTTTTTTCGCGAACTCGCTTCGGAATTCCTGCCCAACAAATCACAAACAATTCTTTAAAAACGCGGTATTTTGAATTGAGATCTTTGTGCCGAAAATTCATAAAGTCAATCACGCCATCAAGCGTATGGCCAATGCTGTTGCGCGAATTATTTTCAATGCCAATGACCGTTTCAGTATTTTGATGGCTACGATTAAAATCACCTTCAGCAGGAATCGTATTGCTGCCGATGCGTATAAAAACAGTGTTGGCCAAAATAGTATGAATTCCTTTTTTGAAATAGGATATCTTACCGTTGGGTTTAATGGTCACCAATCCGACTACTTTGTCTTTGGGTAAGTTTGGGAAAGGCACATTTTCATATTGAATGGTCGGTGGATTTTCTAAAAAAGCATTGACCAAATTCTGAATTCGGCTATCGTCAAAGAAATCATCACCCACAATTTCGTTGTCTTGATCTTCAACACCCACAACGATGTATGAATTGTTGCTCGGGTTAGAATTTGATAGTCCGCAAATATGCTTTAGAAATTTTGCCTTGCCTTCACGCGAATGCAAATTCAGCTGACGTTTTTTGTCATAAAAACTGTTCTCATCGTGATGAGCCAACAAATTTTTAATCAAAAGCCGCTTATTAATCATTGCTCAGAAATTAAGGAACTTTGTTTCCAGTACTTTCCACCCAAATGGCAAACCAATCTTCAAGTTCAAGCGAAAGCTCAATCGCTGAGGGTAATTTTTTGATTCGACCCGAATCAGTGGTGCCACAAACCGGCATAATTCCCGAGGGATGTTGCATGAGCCAAGCCAGTAAAACAAGGTCAGAAGTTGTAATGTATTTCTCGGCCAATGATTCGGCTATTTTTCTCACGCGCACAGACTTTTCATCTTCACCCTTAAATGCGGTTCCGAGCGGACTCCAAGCCATAGGTGTAATATTGTTGAGTTGCATATGATCTAAACTACCGTCGAGCATAGGCTCTAAATGCGTGGCCGAAAACTGGATTTGGTTGTATGCAACAGCAACTTCTTTTTTGATTAAATCGGTTTGTATGGGCGTAAAATTCGAAACACCAAAGGCTTTAATTTTTCCGTCTGATTTGAGTTTTTCAACGGCAAATGCAATTTCTTCGGCACGCATTAATGGGCTGGGTCGATGCAAAAGCAATAAATCTAAATAATCGGTTTGTAGGTTTCTGAGCGATTGTTCTACAGACCAAATAATATACTCAGCCGAATAATTGTAATGCTTGATTTTGTTGTTTCTGCTTTCGGCCATATATTGAATGCCGCATTTTGAAATCAGCTGAATAGCTTCACGCATGATTCCGGATTCGGTAAAAGCTTTGCCAAAAGTAGCTTCGGTGGTATATCCGCCATAAATATCGGCGTGGTCAAAAGTTGAAATTCCGACATCTAAACAAACATGCATCAGCGAGGACATTTCAGCAGTCGATAAGTTTTTTCCCCAGACACCCCAAGTCATGGTACCGGCGATTATTTTTGAAAATGGATTTTTTTGGGTCATTAGCTTTTATCTACAAGCCATCAAGGCGCTTTGAAGTTACGATTTTAAAGTTCTTAAAAATATAAAAATGCTATCACAAATCATCCTTAAAATTCAACGAAAGCGGGAACTTTTAACCATTCTTTAACATCTAGCTTCTGAAAAAAAATTCAATTTGCACCGTCAATTTTAACAGTACCTCAGTACCATTAATAACACTAGAAATGGAAGAAACAACCGCAACGCTAGACATTCGCGCGATTAATGAAAAAATAGAAAGAGAAAGCGCCTTTATTGATTTGCTTTCTATGGAAATGAACAAAGTCATCGTCGGTCAGAAACACATGGTCGAGCGATTGCTCATCGGATTGTTAGGACAAGGACACATTCTATTGGAAGGTGTTCCCGGATTGGCCAAAACCCTCGCCATCAATACGCTTTCAAAAGCTGTTCACGGTTCGTTTAGCCGAATCCAATTTACCCCTGATTTATTGCCGGCCGATGTGGTTGGAACCATGATTTACAATATCAAACAAAACGAATTCTCCATCAAAAAAGGACCGATTTTCGCCAATTTTGTATTGGCTGATGAGATCAACCGTGCGCCTGCTAAAGTTCAATCGGCTTTGCTTGAGGCGATGCAAGAAAAACAAGTCACCATTGGCGATACCACTTTTAAACTCGATCAGCCATTTTTGGTATTGGCCACTCAAAACCCGATTGAGCAAGAAGGAACCTATCCGCTTCCCGAAGCACAAGTAGACCGTTTTATGCTCAAAACCGTCATTGATTATCCCAAAATGGAAGAAGAGCGTTTGGTGATTCGTCAAAATTTAAATGGTGGCGGTGAAAAAGTAACACCGGTGGTTTCAGTAGAGCAAATCATCAGAGCTCAGCAAACCGTTCGTGAAGTTTATATGGACGAGAAAATTGAAAAATACATCCTCGACATTATTTTCGCAACGCGTCAGCCTGAAAAATATAAACTAGAAAGCATCAAGCATCTTATTAGCTACGGAGCTTCACCGCGCGGAAGCATCAACTTGGCCACTGCTGCCAAATGTTATGCGTTTATCAAACGTCGCGGTTATGTTATTCCTGAAGATGTGCGTGCGGTGGTGCACGATGTGTTGCGTCACAGAATTGGCGTAACCTATGAAGCCGAAGCCGAAAACATCACTTCGGTGGACATCATCAACAAAATTGTCAATGAAGTTGAAGTGCCTTAGAATCAGTTAACGGTTCTCAGTCAACCACTGAAAACTGACAACAGTTAACCGCCAACTGAAAAAAATGGAAACCAAAGACTTACTCAAAAAAGTCCGCAAAATTGAAATCAAAACCCGAAGATTGAGTGATCATATCTTTTCGGGCGAATACCACACGTCTTTTAAAGGCCGCGGAATGACTTTTTCTGAGGTGCGTCAGTACCAATACGGCGATGACATTCGCGCCATTGATTGGAACGTGACCGCGCGCTACAACGAGCCTTATGTAAAAGTTTTTGAAGAAGAACGCGAGCTTACAATGATGCTGATGGTAGACATCAGCGGATCGGAGCACTTCGGAACCAAAGCCGAGTTTAAAAAAGATATTATTACTGAAATTGCCGCGACTTTGGCTTTTTCGGCTACCCAAAACAACGATAAAATTGGGCTCATTTTGTTTACCGATCAAATCGAATTGTACATTCCGCCGCAAAAAGGTCGTTCACATGTATTGCGCATCATTCGCGAGTTAATAGAATTCAAACCTCAAAGTTCCCAAACGAATTTGGCTCAGGCGCTCCGATTTTTATCGAGTACGCAAAAAAAGAAAGCCATTGTTTTTGTGTTGTCTGATTTTATGACCTCTGATTACGAGCAAACCCTAAAGATTGCTTCAAAAAAGCACGATATTACAGGAATACGCGTGTATGACATCCGCGAAGAAAAAATGCCAAACCTAGGCATGGTTCCGATGCAAGATGCTGAAACAGGCACTGTGGCTTGGATCAATACCGCTTCATCGTCGGTTCGTCAATCGTATGAAAAACACTATCGCGAACAAATTCAATATTTCAAAGAAACATTTTCAAAGTCAGGCTCAGGAATCGTTGATACGCGTGTGGATGAAAGTTATGTAACCAAATTACTCGGTTATTTTAAGTCAAGATAATGAATTGAAGCGCATGAAAAGTAAACTTTACATTCTGGGAATACTGTTGTGTGCGATGAGCTTACAGGCTCAGCAAAAACAAGTCATTACAGCGGTTGATAAAACCAAAAATAAAATAGGCGCTGAGTTTAAACTCACGCTCAAAACCACTGTTGATACTGCTGCTCGTGTTGTTTTTCCGGAGCCTAAAACCTTGGGTGCGCTTGAGGTGATTAATTCGTATAAAATTGATACGGTTGCTCAAGGAAACCGCTACGAGCTCATTAAAAAATACGGGTTGACCCAATTTGACAGCGGTCGATATACCTTGCCCAGCATAAAAGTTCTGATCAACAACAAACCGTTTTATTCAGACAGTTTGCGTGTTGAGGTTCAGAATGTTCAAGTGGATACGCTTCGTCAAAAAATGTATGACATCAAACCCATTGCTGCAGCGCCCTCAGATTATTCATGGATGTGGAAGTGGTTTATTGCCCTAGTTTTATTGGCTGTTTCAGTTTGGTTTGCTTATCGATACATCAAAAACCGTCAGAAGAAAAAAATTGAAGAAGAAGTCTATAAAACACCGATTGAAAAAGCTACTCAGTTGCTCAATACTTTAGAACAAAAACAGCTTTGGCAAAAAGGCGAGGTCAAAACCTACTACAGTGAGCTCACCAACATTGCTCGAAATTATATAGAAGAAGCGATTGAAATTCCCGCCATGGAAAGCACCACAGCCGAACTCATAGAAGCTTTGCAACGTGCATCAATCAAAAAGAAAATGACCTTAACACCTGAAACGGTTGAAAACTTACAACGCGTATTGCAACAAGCCGATTTGGTCAAGTTTGCCAAATCAAAACCACTTGATTTTGAGATTGCCGAAGACCGCAAAAAAATTGAGAAAACCATCGTAACGCTTGACCAGTCCATTCCGGCGGTTGAGGTGGTTGAAGAAGAATCACTGCTCAATGAAATGCAGCGTCAGGAGCAAATCAAACAGCAATTGCGCAAGAACAGAAAAAAACGTATTGTGTTTGTCTCTGTTTTTGTTATTTCATTTGCTATTGCGGCTTTTACCGGAGCTGTACTCGTCAAAGGCTATACATTTGTAAAAGACACCATCATTGGCAATAATTCTAAAGAATTGCTCGAAGGCGAGTGGGTCAGCAGCGAATACGGAAATCCAAGTGTGGCGATTCAAACACCACAAGTTTTGACGCGTATTGATTTGAGTAAAACCCTTCCACCAGAAGGAATGGCACTCATCAAAGAGATGCAAAGCTTTATTTTTGGTAGTTTGAATGCGAAATTCATGGTCATGGTATCAACCACCAAACTCAAACAATCCACTGAGATTGATTTGACCAAAGCCAGTGAAAGTTCAATGCAGTATTATCAAGCTATGGGCGCACAAAACATGATTGTCAAACAAGAAGAATTCTCTACCAAAGAAGGCCTTAAAGGTCTGAGGTCATATGGCACATTCTCGATGATTGACAAATTGACTAAAAGCAGCGGGAAATTTTATTATGAAGTTTTGTTGTTTAATCAAGAAGGCGGTTTGCAACAAATCACCATGGTTTATGAAGAAGGCGATCAATATGCCGGACAAATCAGTGAACGCATTTTAAATTCAGTCGAACTCAGAAAAATGCAACCATAGATGAAAGACGTCACCTTTTTAAATCCGCAGTTTTTCTGGCTTTTTGCGCTGATGCCATTGGCGCTTGGTTGGTACATCTGGAAATTCAAACAACAAGCAGCAACGCTCAAGATTAGTTCGCTCAAAGGTTTCGGAAAACCATCTCTTTTAGCTCGATTAAAACCCATTTTATTTGTGATTCGATTGTTGGCCCTGAGTGCATTAATCGTAGCAATGGCGCGTCCGCGAACCGTTGATGTAAGCAACAAAACCAAAACCACCAAAGGAGTTGATATTGTGATTGCGGTGGATGTTTCAGGCAGTATGTTGGCCAAAGACTTAAAGCCCAACCGTATGGAAGCACTCAAACGGGTGGCTGCTAATTTTGTTGACAAACGCCCGAATGACCGCATAGGCTTGGTGGTTTATGCGGCTGAGGCGTATACCAAAACACCCGTGACCAGTGATAAAGCCATTGTACTCGACGCGATTAACAGCATTAAATACGACAACACTTTACAAGACGGAACCGGTATTGGGATGGGATTAACCACTGCGGTCAATCGTCTTAAAGACAGCAAAGCCAAAAGCAAAGTCATTATTTTGCTTACCGACGGAGTCAACAACTCTGGATTTATTGAGCCAGAAACCGCTTCTGATATTGCCGAGCAATACGGAATCAAAGTATACACCATTGGCATCGGCACCAATGGAATGGCCGAATTCCCTTATGCCATTGCACCCAACGGAAAATTTTTATTCAGAATGATGCAAGTAGAAATTGACGAAAAACTCATGCAAAGCATTGCCCGCAAAACCGGCGGAAAATACTTTCGCGCTACGAGCAACAACAAATTACAACAGATTTATAACGAAATCAATAAACTAGAAACCACAGAAATTCAAGAATTGCGTTTTTACGACTATGACGAAAAATATCGTTCGTGGGTATGCGCCGCAGGATTGTTACTGTTGCTTGAATTTGGTTTGCGTCAAACCGTTTTTAGAAGTTTTATATAGCCATGTACGAATTAGACGAATCAAAATATCTGTATTGGCTGGGCATTTTGCCGCTCATGGCGCTCGTGTTTTTGTACCAACTTTGGTGGAAGCGCAAAAAACAGAGTGAGTTTGGCGATTGGGAATTGGTCAAAAAACTCAGTCCGCAGCGTTCGGTGTTTAAGCCAACCCTCAAATTTGCCTTTCTATTATTGGCCATGGCCGGACTCATCATGGGTTTGGTCAATCCGAAAATTGGCACCAAAATGGAAAAAGTCAAACGCGAAGGCATTGATATTGTTTTTGCGATGGACGTTTCTAAGAGTATGCTCGCCGAGGATGTCGCACCCAATCGATTAGAGAAAAGCAAACAACTCGTTTCGCAAATCATCAATCAACTTGCCAATGACCGCATCGGAATTGTGGCTTATGCCGGAAGCGCCTTTCCGGTTTTGCCCATTACCAGTGATTATGCGGTATCGAAAATGTTTTTGCAGAGCATGAACACCTCAATCGTTTCTTCGCAAGGAACTTCACTCGAAGATGCGATCAAACTTTCAGCTTCGTATTTTGACAAAAACCACAAAACCAGCAAACTACTCATTCTGATTTCAGATGGTGAGGACCACTCAGAAGGCGCTGCTGAAGCGGCCGCTGAAGCCAATAAAATCGGAATGAAAATCATTACCATTGGTGTCGGAACGCCCAAAGGCGGCCCAATTCCGCTCAAGCAAAACGGTGTGGTGCAAAGCTTTAAACGCGATCAAAATAACGAAGTAGTTATTACTAAACTCAACGAGCAAAGCCTCAAAGAAATCGCCAAAGAAACCAAAGGCGGATACATCAATGGCAGCAATACCAAGGCGGTTTTGGATTATGTCAAAAAAGCTTTGGACAATATTGAAAAAACCGAATTTGAATCTACCGAAATGGCCGATTTTCAATCGCAGTTTCAATGGTTTTTAGGTTTTGCCTTTTTGCTTTTGTTTGTTGATATTTTCTTGCTTGAACGCAGAACCGAGTGGATTCAGAAGTTGAACCTGTTTAACGAAAAAGAATGATGAAGCAAGTACTCATATATGGTTTATTTTTTCTTTCTTTGGCCGGTTTCGCTCAAAAAAAAGACAAACATTTGGCTCAAGGCAATGACGATTTTTCCGATAAAGGATATTCTTCGGCCGAAGCTCAATACCGTCAATCTTTAGCGCAATCTGCCGGAAATTCTGCCGCAGCATATAATTTAGGAAACGCGATTTATCGTCAGAACCAGCCCGGTGAGGCTAAATATTCATTTGCTAAAGCCATCAAAAGCGCGCAAACCAAAGAACAAAAACATCAGGCATATCACAATTTAGGAAATAGCTTGATGCAAGAGAAAGATTATAGCGGCGCGGTTGAAGCCTATAAAAACGCCTTGCGCAACAATCCGGCCGATGAGCAAACGCGTTACAATTTTGCTTTGGCCAAAAAAATGCTCAAAGACAATCCGCCCAAGCAAGACAAAAAAGACGATAAGAAGGACAACAAAAAAGACAATCAAAAAGATCAGAAGCAACAAGATCAAGATAAAAAAGACGATCAAAAGCAAGATCAGAATAATGATCAAAAAGACGGCAATCAAGACAAAAAAGACAATCCGGGCAATCAAGATCAACCCAATGAGCCTAAACCCAAACCAGGCGGCATTTCAAAAGAAAGATTGCAGAATTTGCTTGATGCCGTAAACAACGAAGAAAAGAAAATTCAAGATAAAGTCAACGCTAAAAAAGTCAAAGGAAGACCGGTGCAAACCGAAAAAGATTGGTAAAAAAATGAAAAAGATTTTAATCCTTTTTTTGATTGCATTTAACCCGCTCTGGGCGCAAGTTCAGTTTGAAGCCAAGGTCAGCAAAACCTCTTTGGGCCTCAACGAGCGTTTGCGTATTGATTTCTCGATGAATGCCGACGGAGACAATTTCAATCCGCCATCGTTTGAGGGTTTTCGAATTGTAGCCGGCCCAAGTCAGCAAGTGAGTCAGTCGTGGGTTAATGGCCGAAGTTCGTTCAATAAATCGTACTCGTATTTTTTGTTGCCGATGCAAAAAGGAACTCTGACCATCAAACAAGCTACGGTTGAAATCAATGGCCAGATATACAAAACCAATCCAATCAAAATCAATGTAACGGCAGCTGTTCAACAACCGCGCGACCCGAATGATGAGCCGCAAGTTTCTTCAGACGATGCTTTACATTTGGTGGCCGAAATCACCAAAGGAAATCCGTACATCAATGAGCCGATTACTGTAGTATACAAACTCTATTTTAGCTACAACATCGGTATCACCAATTGGCGCGAACTCAACAAACCCAAATACAACGATTTTTGGAGTCAGAATATTGACATTAAACAATTGGTGGCCGAAGAAGGGCGCTACAACGGTGAGCGTTATCGTTTTGTCGTGCTCAGAAAAACCGTTTTGTATCCGCAGAAATCAGGTAAACTTGAAATCGAACCGCTATCACTGGATATCGATGTTCAATTACCCACCAACCGCCGCAACATATTTGGGCAGGTTCAAATCGTCAATGACAACAAACGCGTATCAGCCGGAAGCAAAACCATCAACGTAAAACCATTGCCTGAAGCCGGAAAACCTGCTGATTTTTCGGGAGCTGTCGGCAAGTTTAACTTCTCGGTTACTCCGTCAAAAACCACGCTCAAAAACGGAGAATCGTTGGATTTAAAAGTGGCCGTTTCGGGCACCGGAAATCTCAAATTATTTTCGCTTCCGAAACCGGTTGTGCCGAATTCGCTTGAAATGTATGATCCGTCACACAAAGAAAACGTGCAAACGCCGCTTTCGGGCATGAACGGAAGTATTTCAGACACCTACACAATTATTCCGCAATTCAAAGGCAAATATCCCATCAAGCCGATGTCGTTTAGCTATTTTGATTTAGCTACTTCAAGATACAAAACCATCACATCGCCTGAAATTATGATCAATGTGCTCGATGGACCGGGCGGTCAACAAATGGCGCAAGCGGATACCAATACTCCGAGCGCCAACAAAGTTCAGGTGAGCGCAAATCAGCAATTTGGATTTATCAAACTTAAAACGCAACTCAGCAAAATGGGACGCTCAGATTTTCTGGGCTCAACCTTGTTTTATGTTTTACTCTTTTTACCGCTGTTGATTATTCCAATCATAGTGTTGCTCAAAAAGAAAAAACAAGCCATTGATGCCGATGTTGCCGGAAACAGAATCCGTCAATCCAACAAATTGGCCAAACAATTCTTGTCAGAAGCCCAGAAGCAATTGGGACAAAAAGAGCTTTTTTATATCGCGCTTGAAAAAGCCTTACACAATTTTATGAAGGCCAAATTGCACATTGAAACTTCTGAGATGAGCAAAGACAACATCCGCGCACTTTTGGCGTCTAAAAATGTTCAATCAGACACAACGGCCTCACTGATGGCGCTCATTGAAAACTGTGAAATGGCTCGTTATGCGCCTTCATCAGCGGCAGCTATTCAGCAAGATTACAATCGTGCCGTGATGTTGATTTCAGATTTAGAAAAACAAATTTCGTAAGCCATGAAAAAAGCAACTCTTTTATTGATTTTGGTGGCTCAGGTTTTTTGGGCACAGAATAATTTTGAAAACGGCAACAAACTCTACCAACAAGGTCAATATGAAGCTGCCGCCGAAGCTTATCAGAGCGTTTTGAACGGACGTCAAGAGTCGGCAGAATTGTACTTTAATTTGGCTAATTGCTATTATAAACGCAACAAAGTAGCGCCGGCCATATACAACTATGAAAAAGCTTTGACGCTTCGTCCGGGCGATGCCGAAATTTTAAACAATCTGCATTTTGCCCAAAAAATGACCATTGATGAAATCAAAGAAGTGCCCAAAGTGGGTTTTGCCAAACTTCTGCGCGATTTTACAGCGATGCTTTCTTATGACGGTTGGGCATGGATGGGTGTTGGTTTTTCGACTTTATTTTTGTTGTTTTTTGTCGGATATTACTTCTCAAGCCTCACGATCTACAAACGCATTTTCTTTGTAGGTATGTTTGTATTGATTTTTCTGATTTTACTCAGTTTACTCTCGGCTGTTTTTGAAAAAAGTCACGATCAAAACGAGCGACCAGCCATTGTTTTTGCCGAAAGCGCTGAGGTCAAAAGCGAACCTCGAACGGCCGGTTCAGATGTAGTGGTTTTGCACGAAGGAACCAAAGTAATGGTACTCGAAACGCTCGATGATTGGAAAAAAGTAGAACTTTTAGACGGTTCAGAAGGTTGGATTCAGAGTAATGCGATTAAAGAAGTCAAACCTTAATTTTCTTCAGAGTTTGTTGCTTCTGTTTGAAGTTCTGACAGCCAACTGTTCACTGACGGATACAGCGCTTTAGAGCAACTCAGAATCGGTTGGGCAAACATTGATTTTTCAATATCTTGTTTTGAAACCATTTTATGGGCAAAGTCCAGTTGCAGAATCGTCAGCACGACACCAGCCATCAAGACCGCTTTTAAAAGTGCAACGATGCTTCCGAGCATACAATTGACCAGGCCAATTGGTGTTTTGTTGATGGCTTTAGTGAGCACTTTGCCCAACAAGGAAACACCCAAAACGACCACTACAAAAGTAACGACAAAGGCAACCAACTGCGTTTTTTGACCCGTCCACGATACGCGAATTTTAAGTGCCGATTCGGCTACGGTTGAGAACTCCATCGCGGCCCAAATGCCCAAAAGCAAAATCACCATTGAAAGCATTTCTAGTAAAAAACCACGACGCCATCCGTTGAAAACAGCTAATAAAAGCGCAAAACCAATAAAGATGTCTACTAAGTTCATAAGTGATCAGTCCAGAGTAGCAAATATATAAGAATTGCCGCCTCAATTTACCACTGAAGTAATTATCTTTGCCACACCAAATCAAACTGATTTTATGTCTAGAGATACACAACTCAAAGAGCGCTGGGATCGCGTTGTTGCCCAATTATCCAATCAATTTGCACCCGGCGATATACTTGATTTGGATGCCATCATCTATCTTGTCGGCGTACAAGAGTTAGGGCAATTACACCGCACTTTTAAAAAAGACGAGAAAGTCAATTTGATGCATATTGCCATTTGTCGTTTGCTCGAACCCTATGGTTATTACGAGTTTGATTATGTGGATCGCGAGGGTTGGCCGCATTACAAAGTCAAAGCCGAATTGCCGCCGCTCAAAGCCGGAGAACAATCTGTGCTCATGAAAGAGGCCATTGTGCAGTATTTTTTAGAACGCGCTTACATTGATTAAACAGCGGCAAAAAACTTTTGGTAACTTGGCTCTTTACGGGCATTTTTAATACATTTGCAGACTCAAATTACAAGCAAATTATGATAGATCAAATCAAAGAACACATTGCCCAAGTTCAGGCGTTTACCACACAAAACGCAGCTGATTTAGAAGCTTTCCGCATTAAGTATTTAGGAAGCAAAGGCTTGCTCAAAGATTTTTTCGCCGAATTTAAAAACGTTCCCAACGAACAAAAAAAAGAATTTGGTCAAGTCATCAATTTGCTCAAAACATCGGCTGAAGAAAAAGTAAAAACGCTGCAAGAATCGTTTGAAAGCCAACAAGAAGCTCGCGGTGTGTATGGCGATTTAACCCGTCCGGGCGAACCGTTTACCATTGGCTCGCGTCACCCGATATCCTTGGTCAAAAACCAAATCATCGATATTTTTTCCAACATCGGATTCAATGTTTCCGAAGGTCCGGAAATTGAAGATGATTGGCACAACTTTACCGCGCTCAATTTGCCTGAATATCATCCGGCGCGCGATATGCAAGACACGTTTTTTATCCAAACCAATCCGGATATTTTGCTCAGAACCCACACTTCGTCGGTGCAAGTGCGCTACATGGAGGCCAATAAGCCGCCCATTAGAACCATTTCACCGGGACGCGTGTTCCGCAACGAAGCCGTTTCGTCGCGTTCGCACTGTATTTTTCATCAGGTAGAAGGTTTGTATATTGACAAAGACGTATCATTTGCCGATCTCAAGCAAACGCTTTTATATTTCACCAAAGAAATGTTCGGCAAGAGCAAAATTCGTTTGCGTCCGAGCTATTTTCCGTTTACCGAGCCGAGCGCTGAGGTGGATATTTATTGGGGCCTCAAAACCGAAACCGATTATCGCATCACCAAAGGAACTGGCTGGCTTGAAATTATGGGTTGCGGAATGGTTGATCCCAACGTACTCAAAAACTGCAACATCAACCCCGACGAATACAACGGATTCGCTTTTGGAATGGGCATCGAGCGCATCGCCATGTTGTTGTATCAAATTGGCGATATCCGCATGTTCTACGAAAATGACGTGCGTTTCTTAGAGCAATTCAAGTCGAGTATTTAATTTTTTAGAAGCTTTTTCCGGCTATCCGCTATATCTTTTCCTTGCTAAAGAAGCAAGAAAAAGGATGCCGCTACTATCCGGGCTAGGGCTGTAAGTTTGAATCAAATTTTTGTTTATTAAAGAAACTGATTTCTAACATTCACTAATCGAAGGCCGAATGTCCACTGGACATTCTCCTCTTAATATCAAATGGGCTAGGGCAGCAGTATACGTTAGAATAATTATCTTGAATCCATAAATTCATATGCGCAAAGACATCAACATTCCCGAAGTAGAAAACGTTTTCATGGCCGCCATTCAAGAATGGAACGATGACTTTTTAGACAACGTTTGGAACGTATATCTCATCAATGATTCTGACCATGATTTGCACGATATAATGGTCGTTTCAAAAGCATTTGGAACCCTCAATAGCGAGATGCGTAAAACCTCGCTTTTGCGCCATGCACTGGTTGAAATGCCTGCGGTTTCAGCCGTTAAAATCGAAATGATTGAAAACAGTGTTTTGGCGCTGAACAATGAGTTTATGCTCACGTATTTTATCGGTAACACGCTTTACGATCGCAAATACACTTTTAAAGCCGGAACTTTAGGAAAGCAAACCCTTGAAGAAGTGCCTATTTTGTTTAAAGAAGGCGTAATTGTTCGCTAATTAATCGA
The DNA here is from genome assembly GCF_018413465.1 of Flavobacterium sp. CYK-55. Lineage (GTDB taxonomy): Bacteria > Bacteroidota > Bacteroidia > Flavobacteriales > Flavobacteriaceae > Flavobacterium. The sequence goes on along the minus strand of NZ_JAHCDK010000001.1, from coordinate 483,674 downwards.
GTTTTTCAGTCAATTTTTTAAAGACTTTCTTGGCTTCTTTTCCTTCGTATAAAATAGCGTGAACCGCATCAATAATTGGCGTTTTAGCTCCGTATTGTTGGTTGAGTTCCCAAGCGCTTTTGGCAGCGTAATAGCCTTCGGCCACCATGCTCATTTCCATCATCGCACTCTGAACCGTATAGCCTTTGCCAATCATGTTTCCGAACATACGGTTGCGTGAAAACACCGAATAACCCGTTACGAGGAGATCGCCCAAATAAGCCGAGTTGTTGATGTTGCGCTTCATTTTATGCACTTTTCGGATGAACTTTTTCATCTCGCGAATTGCGTTGCTCATCAACACCGACTGAAAGTTGTCGCCGTAGCCTAAACCATGAGCAATTCCGGCGGCAATCGCATAGATATTTTTGAGCATGGCCGCATATTCAGTACCGATGACATCGTCGGTAATTTTGGCTTTGATGTAATTGCCCGAAAGACATGTCGCTACCGTTTTGGCTTTATCGGCATCTTGACAAGCAATAGTCAGATAAGACAATCGCTCGAGCGCTACTTCTTCGGCATGACACGGACCGGTAATAACGCCGATGCTTTCCCACGGAAGGTTGTAGGTTTTTTGAAAATGTTCGCCCACAATCAAACTGGTTTCGGGTACAATTCCTTTAATGGCTGAGAAAACAACTTTGCCTTGAAGATTTACAGTAAGTTTGCTGAGTTCTCGATCCAAAAACGCCGACGGAATTGCAAAAATGATGTAATCAGCATAAGCTACAGCCTGGTTAATATCACTGGTCAGTTTGAGTTTTTCAATGTTGAACTCAACCGAACTCAAATAATTGGGATTGTGGTGCTGCGTTTTGAGATGGTTAATAGCCTCTTCGTTGCGCATATACCAAGTAATTTCGGGTAAATTAACGCACAGCATTTTAGCAATAGCTGTGGCCCAACTGCCTCCGCCAATGACGGCAAATTTTGGATTTTTTGTCATGAACATTTTGTTTAATCAGAAAAGCTCAAATAAGTAAAGCTTCTGTAAGCAAAACATACTAAATCAAGAATAGATTAGTTTTTGTTTCGTTTTCAAAAGTAACCAAAAAAAATCAACAGTTAAATATCTCTATAAATGCCTCCTGGACAAATAAATAAACACAAAAAAACTTTAACTTGTATTATTTTGATATTCAACACAATAGTTTTATTTTTGAGCCATAATTCGGAAAATCAAGTTTCTGTAAATAATTATTGAATCTTGACAACGGATTAGTTACGTTTTGTTTTAATGTTGAAAAAGGCGTTCAAGAATCAGTTCCTGAACGCCTTTTAAATTTTCTGAAAGGTTTTACTAATAGCTCATTTCAACAATTTCTCGCACCTTTTCTGGGGTAATATTTTGTCTTTCACCCATGGCCAACCAACCGCGTTCTTCAAAGCGCTTTACAATAAAATCAGCCGTGTTTTCAATGTTTTGAGCGTTTTCTGAAATGCGTGTTTTCATGCCCATAATGTGAAAAAAGGCAACCGTTTTTTCAATAGCGGCTTGTGCGATTTCTTCGGTCGTTCCGGTTAAATTCCAAACGCGGCTTCCGTATTGAGCAAGCTTTTCTTTTTTAGTATCAAACATAACGCGGTATAAATTTGGGCCAATAATGGCCAAAGTGCGCGCGTGATCTATTTCATATAAAGCAGTGAGTTCATGGCCAATCATGTGTGTGGCCCAATCAGACGGAACGCCTTTTTGAATGAGTCCGTTGAGCGCCATTGTCGCCGACCAAACAAAGTTTGAAGCCAGTTTATAATCGGTTGGATTTTCAACCACTTCCGGCCCGATTTCAATGAGTGTTTTTAAAATACTTTCGGCAATTCTGTCTTGTAAAAGCGCATCGTGCGGATAGGTCAGATATTGCTCCATGACATGCGTAAAGGCATCCACCACACCATTTTGCAATTGTCTTTTGGGCAATGATGTTATGACGGTTGGGTCAACAATCGAGAATTTAGGGAAGAGCGCGCTTCCGCCCAAAGTGAGTTTTTCTTGTGTAGCTTCAATGGTGACCACAGCTCCGGAATTCATCTCAGAACCCGTAGCCGGCAAGGTAAGCACAGTTCCAAACGGAAGGCAAACAGCTGCATCTTTAAACAAAAGGCGCTTTCTGAGAATATCAGCCGCATCGCCTGAATAGTTCACGGCTGCCGAGATAAATTTTACACCATCAATGACGCTTCCGCCGCCAACAGCCAAGACAAAACCAATGTTTTGAGCGCGGATAATCTCAACGGCTTTCATTAAAGTTTCATAGCGAGGATTGGGTTCAATACCACCAAATTCAACAATTTCATAACCTGAAAGTGCTGATTTTACTTGCTGGTAAACTCCGTTTTTAAAAATACTTCCACCGCCATAAGCCAATAAGATTTTGGTGTTTTTAGGCGTGAGTTCAGAAAGTTTCGCAATTTGACCTTGACCAAAAATGTAATTGACCGGATTGTATAATTCAAAATTATTCATGACTAAGTTTTTTGTGAGCGCAAAGTTATACCAAAGTCTTGCGCACAAATAATAAGAGAATGTTAAGCCTTAATAATAAAGTTGGCTTTTATCGATTTCTTTCCAAACTTTTTCAGGCAGTAAAGGGCGAACATTTTTGCGATTTTTAACGCCTTCGCGGATGGCTGTCGATGAGATTTCTACCACCGGAGCATCAATTCGGTGAATGTTTTGATGTTGCGCAATTTCAGGAATTGGTGGCAGATTTTCGGCTTCAGAACGGGTTAATCGCGGATATACATAAATCGGATGATTTTCTAAAATCACTTCGTAATTCTTCCATTTGTGCAACGAACGCAAGTTGTCTTCGCCCATAATCAAAGAGAATTCATGCTCAGGATATTTATCTTGTAAATGCGCCAAAGTATTGACTGTATAATTGGGCTGTGGCAGTTTGAATTCAAAGTCTGAAGGTTTGATTTTTGGGTAATCTTCACAAGCCAAATGCACCAAATCAAGACGAAGATAATCGTCGAGTAAAGTTTCTTTTTTCTTGTGCGGATTGTGCGGAGTGACCATCATCCAGATTTGATCCAAACCCGAATATTCAGCCATGTGGTTGGCAATGATGAGATGCCCGACGTGAATGGGATTAAACGTTCCGAAATACAAGCCAACTTTCATGGTTCTTTATTGAATTATTAGGCAATGAAGTTTTTTACAAGCTCATAAGCTTCTTGTTTGGCTAAATCTAAATCATAATTTTTAATGATTTTGTCAAACTGAGGAGCAGTTGCCAACTCCACATGCGCTTTGGCAATGCGCATATTGATTTTGTCTTCGCTTTCGGTAGAACGTTCTTTGAGTCTGCGTTTGAGTTCGTCCACACTGGGCGGTTTGACAAAAACGGCTAAGGTTTCTTCAGGGAATTTTCGTTTGATGCGCAAGCCGCCGGCTACATCAATGTCAAAAATGACGTTTTTGCCCAAGGCCCAAATACGCTCAACTTCACTTTTGAGTGTTCCGTAAAAGTTGTCGCGGTACACTTCTTCCCATTCAATAAAATCTTCGGCTTTGATGTGTTTTTTAAAATCTTCAATCGAGATAAAATAATAGTCTTTTCCGTCTATTTCTTGTCCGCGAGGAGCGCGCGTGGCGGCCGAAATGGAGAATTCCAATTCTAGTTCCGAGATGCCCAACAAATGTCGAACAATAGTAGTTTTACCAGAACCGGAAGGCGCCGAAAACACAATCAATTTACCTTTTTTCATTGATGTTATGTTGTTTTGCATTATAGAACGTTGAGTACTTGTTCTTTGATTTTTTCGAGTTCGTCTTTCATCATCACAACGAGTTTTTGCATTTCGGAATGATTTGATTTTGAACCCATCGTATTGATTTCACGACCCATTTCTTGCGTGATAAAACCGAGTTTTCTGCCGTTGGCTTCGTTTCCGGCTAAGGTTTCAATGAAGTAGTTCAAATGGCTTTCCAAGCGAACTTTCTCTTCAGTAATGTCATATTTTTCGAGATAGAAAATGAGTTCTTGTTCAAAACGATTTTCATCAACATTTTCTTTGAGCTCATCTAAAGCCGCACGCAAACGAGTTTTAACCGTTTCTACTCTTTCGGCATCGTACGCCAAAGCCTGATTCATGAGGTTTAAAATGTTCGCAATGCGATGCAAAAATTCTTTCTCAAGCGTGACGCCTTCGTCTTTGCGAAATTGATTGATGTTGTTTAGCGCTTGATCAATTACCGATTGAATTTGTTTCCATTCTTCGGGGTCAATATCATCGCGTTCGGTTTTGAGCGCATCGGGCATACGAACGGCCATTTTCATGAGCTCAGTTGGGTCAGCCTCGGGGAGAATTTCACGCATTTGTGCGATATATCCTTTGATGATGGGTGCATTGATTTTTGAAGAAGTTTCCTCGCCGGTAATTTCAACAAACAATGAAAAATCAATTTTTCCGCGCTCGAGCGATTGGGCAATTTGGTTGCGCAAATTGAGTTCCATTTCGCGGTAAACTGAGGGCATTCTCGTGTTTAAATCTAAGCCTTTGCTGTTGAGTGATTTGATTTCTATAGTAACTTTTTTGGTTGCCAACTGTAGCGTAGCTTTGCCAAAACCGGTCATGGATTGTATCATACAAATTCAGTAAAAAAGAAACCAAAGATACACAAAAACCGCTTGGTTTAAGACGAAGCTTTTGGAGTATTTTTCTGTGTTACTAAATAAACACCCACAAAAATCAGAGCGGCTGCCATGAGCTTGACGCTGTTCAAGTGATCTTTGCCCAAACCAATGGCGATGAGCGCCGCAAACAAAGGTTGTAGATAAATAAAAACGGCCACTGTGGTCGGCTTGAGCTCACGCATTGATAACAAATTGAGTAAATAAGTTCCAAAGGTTGAAAACACTACGACAAAACCAATTTTCCAGTATAAATCAGTTGGAATTTGAACCCAATCAACCGCCTGTAATTCTGACCATCCAAACGGTAAAACCATCAAAAGCCCAAAAGTATAAATCCATTTGACCAGTACAAAAGCGTCGTATCGGGCCATAATATTTTTGACAATAATCAGGTAAAGCCCGTATGAAACCGCATTGATAAACACGAGCAAATTACCCAAAGTGGCATTGGGCGAACCGCTGTATGATTTGCCAAAAGCAATGAGCAAAACAGTTCCGGCCAATCCTAAGCTAATACCTAAAACTTTGAGCGGTTTCATTTTTTCACGCATCAAAACAGCTGATAAAATCAAGACAATAATAGGCGTTGTCACCATGATTACGGCAGCCGATATGGGCGATGTCAAACTCAATCCTTTAAAAAAAGTGAGCATGTTGATGGCCACGCCAAACAAAGCCGCTGCCATAATTCTAAAATAATCTTCGCGCGCAATTTTTTGTTTCGGACGCAAAGCAGCCACGAGCCAAAATAATACAGTTGAGCCGCCCACGCGCAGCAAAATAAATCCAAACGGCGCCACATAAGCAGGCATCACGTCTTTGGCAATGGTAAAAGTCATTCCGTAGATCAGCGAAACCGATAGTGCTGCCAACAATGCCCATTTACGCGCTGTCATTACGATAAGGCTTCTATGGCTTTTTGAACGCTGGCGGCTTGATTGCCAATGAATATTTTATCGTCAATCACAAAAACCGGTCGACTTAAAAAAGTGTAGTGTTCGAGTAAATATTTGCGGTAATCAGCCTCGGTAAGATTTTGATCTTTGAGCCCGAGCGATTTATACAATTGGGCTTTTCGGCTAAAAAGTGCTTCGTAGCTTCCGGCTATATTTTTCAGCGCGTCAATTTGTTCGCCATTGAGTGGTTCTTGTTTGATATCGTGCAAAACAAGGCCGTGGTTTTGAGGTAATGATTTGAGAATCTTTTGACAAGTGTCGCAAGACTTGAGATAATAGACAACATTCATAAAAATTCTTTTTGCAAAGAAAATTCATTTGCCGCCAAAATGCTTATTTTTAAGCAAAAATATCTTCATGAATACTGCTTTTGAAATCAACAGAACCAGCCGAAACGTATTGCTTTCATTTCTGGACAATTATTCGTTAGAACAACTCAATAAAATTCCCGACGGATTTTCAAATAACCTGATTTGGAACATCGGTCATATTGTGGTGGTGCAGCAAATGTTGGTGTATAAACTTTCGGGTTTGCCAATGATGGTTACCGATGAAATGGTCGAGAAATACCGAAAAGGAACCAAGCCTGAAGGCGATGTTGACGCAGATGAAGTAGCACAAATTCGCGCATTATTGTTCAAAACTATTGAGCAAACGCAAGCAGATTATCAATCCGGAAAATTCAGCGGAACCACTTTTAATGGTTTTACTTCGATGTCAGGTTTTACGATGAATTCAACCGAAGACGCCATCGCATTCAACAATTATCACGAAGCCGTTCACACCGGAATCATGATGGGTATTCGCAAGTTTATTTAAACCGCAGATACTGATCCATTTTTGCATACGGCAAAACGACTTCAATATCGCCCACAACATAAGCGGCAATTTCGTATGGATTGTAATGAAAAACAATTCCTTTAGCGTTGTAATAAATGTTTTTAGGAAAGACAAATTGATCTTCGGGCAAGAAATATCCGGCCTCGGTTAGGGATGTTTTTGGTGCTATTTTATTCTGTTTGCGAAACTGTTCTTCAACCATGTTTAAAACCGATAAACTGTCGGTAAATAGCTGCCGATTGGGAATGGTTTTTCCGGTTTGCGCATCAAAGATCTGTGAGAGTTTGCCACCATAACCGTGCGCTCCGCCTGTAAAAGCGTAATATTCAAAAACCACATTGACGATTTTGTCTGATTGCCATTGCACATGACTTTTTCCGGTAGCTTCCCAAGATGGCGAGGTTTCTTTAAATCGCTCTTGAAATTCTTTTTTGATTTGCTCGTGCGTTTGCACAAAACTGTTGGCCAGTTGTAGATAGTTTTGGGCTTCTTGCGGTTTTTCACCCACATACATCGCGCGGCGAATCATTTTAAAAACGGAGTTGTTGATGCTGTCAGAAGCCACATTTTTACCCGTGGCGGCCATGATGTCCAGGCTAAACTTGGCACAGCCTTCTTCGGGCAGACATTTAGCTTTGTCTTGCGCCTGATAATGTTGCGGTTCAAAGGCAATTTCTGATTGACATGAAGTCAAAACCCATGCTGAAAAGCACAAAAAACATAGCTTTTTCATACTCGAATTATATTTTTATTAAAGGTAATGCATCATTCAACAATTAAAGATAAATTTGGCAAAAAATAAATTCAAATGAAATTCAATACCAAAACCATACACGGAGGACAACACCATGAGCCGGTAACCGGAGCGGTGATGCCACCGGTTTTTCAGACTTCAACTTATGCGCAAGTAACGCCCGGACAACCCGTTGGCGATTATGAATACAGCCGTGCGGCCAACCCAACGCGTCAGGCTTTAGAAGACGCTTTGGCATCAATTGAAAACGGTGCGCGCGGATTGGCTTTTTCTTCAGGATTAGCCGCTACCGATTGTTTGTTGCGTATGTTTAAAGCCGGTGACGAAGTGATTGCTATGGATGATTTATACGGCGGAACGTATCGATTGTTTACGCGTTTGTATAAAGACAGCGGCATTAAATTCCACTTTGTAGATATGAACGATTTTGACAAATTTCAGTCGCTCATCAACCAGAACACAAAATTGGTTTGGGTTGAAACACCAACCAATCCGCTGATGAAATTGGCCGATATTGCTGAAATTGCCAAGATCACCAAAAGGCACAACATTCTTTTTGCCGTTGACAATACTTTTGCAACGCCCTATTTGCAACGCCCACTTGATTTGGGTGCTGATATTGTGATGCATTCGGCCACTAAATATTTGGGTGGACACAGCGATGTGATTGCCGGGGCTTTGATTATTAAAGATAAAGAATTGGGCGATGAATTACATTTCAAACAATTTGCAACCGGTGGAACCTTAGGTCCGATGGATAGTTATTTAGTGTTGCGCGGAATTAAAACGTTGCATTTGCGCGTACAACGTCACTGTGAGAATGGCGAAAAAATAGTCGCATTCTTGAACAGTCATCCCAAAGTTAAACAAGTGTATTATCCGGGCTTGGCTTCACATCCGTTTCACGAAGTAGCCAAAAAACAAATGAGTGGTTTTGGCGGAATGGTTTCATTTACCTTTACTTCGGGCTTGAAGAAAGACGCCACTGATTTCTTAGAAAAACTTAAAGTATTCACTTTGGCGGAATCGTTGGGCGGTGTTGAGTCACTAGCGAATCATCCGGCGCTGATGACACACGCTTCAATTCCTGAAGACAAACGAAAAGAAATTGGCATTACCGATGATTTGGTTCGATTGAGCGTTGGTATTGAAGATGCCGATGATTTGATAGAAGATTTAAAGCAGGCCTTAGCCTAACATAAAAAGAAAAGCCCGATTGATATTATCGGGCTTTTTTATTAAAAATTTCTAGGAATTATTGGATGTAATAAATGTATCCAACATTGAACCAAACCAACCAATCATTGGCTTTGTTTTCAGTGTAGATATTTGGATTAGGATTTAAACCGTCTACCCAATCAGAGAAATAATATTGCCATCTGAAATCAGCTAATAAATCTGACGAAGGTGAGATTTTGTAACGCGTTCCGACACTCCACACAACTGACCAGACAGTTCCGGTTCCGTTTTCGGTAGCATTATAGTATTTAACAGGAGTAGTGGCAGGTTGATTTAAACGACCCAAAGTTGATCGAGCACTCGGATCATAAAAACTAAACTGTCCTCCTAAACTTACATATGGAGCAAACGCACCCACTGAAGCTGTAAAATCGCGGATACTCAACGGGAAATACTCCAATTGCATACCGATATTAGTAACAGAAGTAGAGCCTCTCATAGCTCTAAGTTGTCTGTTAAAAAGTTTTTTTCGGTCACCATCAACCCATTCTCCGTAATGACGAAGCATTGTTTTGTTGAAGGACAATTCATTTCTTAGTTTAAAGTGATCGTTAAAATAAGTTTCAGGGTTGTAACAGTTACAGTCGGCTCTGTATGAGAAGTTTAGATAATGAATAAGACCAATTCCGTAACCGGTATTTCCGGCATTGGTGTTGTAATCACGTCTTTCACCATAATCTGATTGAAAAGCCACCGGGCCAGCAATGGCACCGATTTCATGAGAAAAACCAAACTGAGCTTGCACCTGCTTGGTAGCTCCCAAAGCAATAAGCAAGGTCAATAAAAGATACTTGGGCATTTTCATAGGGTTGATTTCAATTCTCGACAAATATATAAAAACATCATTCACTTTTAAAAAAAAGATTTTTTATTAAACGGTGAATTTTACTTTTTGGTTTTTTGGTATGAAAAATTATTTGTCATGAGCCAATTAATTTCAATAGAAAGTCAGGTTGTGGTAAGAATCTAAAAAAAATATAACCGTTAAATTCATAAAAATGTATATTTGTCGCCGAATAACGAAAACGATTTCATTAAACGATTATAATCTTCAAATTATGTCACAAAGTATCAATGCATTTATCGACTTGGTTGCACAAAGAAACGGACACGAACCGGAATTCATGCAAGCAGTTAAGGAAGTAGCTGAAACAGTTATTCCGTTTATCGAACAAAATAAAAAATACCAAAACAAAATGCTCTTGGAGCGTATGGTTGAACCTGAGCGCGTAATCATGTTCCGCGTTTGTTGGATTGATGATGCCGGAAACACGCAAGTTAATCGCGGATACAGAATTCAAATGAACTCTGCTATCGGTCCATATAAAGGAGGAATTCGTTTTCATCCTACTGTAAACTTGAGTATTTTGAAATTCTTGGCTTTTGAACAAGTATTCAAAAACTCATTGACTACTTTGCCGATGGGTGGAGGAAAAGGCGGTTCTGATTTTGATCCAAAAGGGAAATCTGATAATGAAATCATGCGTTTTTGTCAAGCGTTCATGACGGAATTGCAAAGACACATCGGGGCTGATACGGATGTTCCTGCCGGAGATATCGGTGTGGGCGGAAGAGAAGTAGGCTACATGTTTGGACAATACAAAAAATTGCGTAACGAGTTTACAGGAGTTCTTACCGGAAAAGGAATCACTTTTGGAGGTTCGTTAATTCGTCCCGAGGCTACTGGTTACGGAGATGTGTATTTTGCTCAAAATATGTTGGCTACACGCGGAGAAAGCTTCGCTGGTAAAACCGTTGTTGTTTCAGGTTCAGGAAACGTAGCGCAATATGCTATTGAAAAAGCTACAGAATTAGGCGGAAAAGTAGTTACAGCTTCAGATTCTTCAGGATACATTTATGATGCTGACGGAATCAACGCTGAGAAATTAGCGTTCTTAATGGAAATCAAAAACGTTCGTTACGGACGTATTAATGAGTATCTAGAGAAATATCCTAACGCAAAGTACGTTGCTGGAAAACGTCCGTGGGAAGTAAAATGCGATGTGGCTCTTCCGTGTGCAACCCAAAACGAGCTCAATGGAGATGAAGCTAAATTGCTTGTTGCTAACGGTTGTATTTGTGTGGCCGAAGGTGCCAATATGCCTTCAACACCAGAAGCTATTGAAGTATTTTTGGCTGCGAAAATTTTGTTCGCACCAGGAAAAGCTTCAAATGCCGGAGGTGTAGCTACTTCAGGTTTAGAAATGTCGCAAAATTCATTGCGTTTGAGCTGGACCCGTGAAGAAGTTGATCAACGTTTGCACAGAATCATGAGTGATATTCACGAAGCGTGTGTAAAATACGGCAAAGACGAAACCGGATTTGTTGATTACGTTAAAGGAGCTAATGTTGCCGGATTTGTTAAAGTTGCCGATGCAATGTTGGGTCAAGGAGTTGTATAATCAACCACCACCATAAAACAAGAAGCCTTTCTGCATTTGTTAGAAAGGCTTTTTTTGTGTACATATTAAATCGAAGCTTTTTTCGTTTTCTGCTATATTTGTTTTTCAATAATTCTTGTTCATGAGAGCATTCATCACCGTATTTTTAATTTCCTGTATAAGCTTTGGTGCTACAGCACAATACAATAAATCTTGGAAGGGATACTTTTCATACAATCAAATCAACGACCTCTCACAGAGTTCAAACAAACTGATTGTTGCTTCTGAAAACGCAATTCTTATACAAGATGTTCTGAGCGGAAACATCAAAACACTTAACACCATTGACGGGCTTTCAGGGTTAACTATTACAGCTGTTTACTACAGCTCATCACTCAAAAAAATACTTATAGGATATGAAAATGGGCTTATGATTGTCTATAATGAGCTTGACGGTTCTATTTTAAATGTGGTCGATATTCTTAATAAATCAATACCGCAAAACGTTAAACGCATCAATCATTTTATGGATGTTGATGGAATTATATATGTTTCGTGTGATTTTGGTGTCGTACAATACAATCTCAATGCACTTCAGTTTGGGGATACCTATTTTATTGGACCGGGTGGTTCTCAAATTAATGTTGCTCAAACAGCGGTTTTTAACGGACGAATATACGCCGCATCAAAAACCAATGGAATCTACAGCGCTGATTTGACCAATCCCAATTTGAATGATTACAATCAATGGCTTAATGTTGGTGGTTCAGGTTATATGGCTGTTGAAAAAACAGGAAACAATTTGGTTGCGGTTACTAATTCTGGTAATTTGCAGCGTTGGCAAGGAAGCTCATTCGGGTTGGTAACGCAATTGCCCGAGTCGGCCGTTGATGTGCGCGGAAATGATCAGCATTTGCTTATTTCAACCCCGAATCATGTTTTGGTTTATAATGCTTCATTAGCTCTTGAGTCAGATGTTTTGAGTAGTCAAGTTACTACAGAAGCTTCTACATTTACTTGTGCAGGATTGGTTGATAATAATTTATTTGTCGGCACCCAGCAAAACGGAATTTTCAGTAAAACAATTTCTGAAACTGACTTTAACAGCATTACTCCAGATGGGCCTTTGAGAAATAATGTTTTTGCCATAACAGCAACCAATAATCATTTATGGGCTGTTTTCGGGGGTTATGATATTGATTATAATCCGTACAATTTTTTTGGTGTAGGATTACCTAAATATGGTATTAGTAAACTTACCAAAAGCGGTTGGCTCAACATATCTGCCCAAGATGTTTTAAACGCCCGTTCGTTGTGTAGAATTGCTGTAAATCCAAACAATGAAAAGCAGGTTTTTGTAAGTTCACACTACTCAGGTTTGCTCAAAATTGAAAATGACATCCCTAACTTTTTATATAACGTAACCAATACGGCGCCCAACGGTTTACAGACAGTTCCGGGTCAGGTTCCTGATGATATTCGCGTCAACGGATCTGTTTTTGATGCCGAAGGAAACCTATGGATGACCAACAGTATGATAGCCAAAGGAGTAAAAGTTTTGAAGTCAAATGGACAATGGCAATCATTTGATATGCAAGATGTAGTAACTACTTCGACTCAGTTTAAATCCGGCAGAATGATAATTGATAAAAACGGCACCAAGTGGATGACTAGTTGGCGCAACGGAATCATAGGCTTTAACGAAAGATACAACAATCTTTTCAAGGCCATTTCAAATTCGCCCGACGGAGGAAACCTCCCATCTTTTGATGCACGCGCTGTAGCAGTTGATAACCGAAATCAATTATGGATCGGAACCTTAAACGGTTTGCGTGTTCTGCCCAGTGTCGACAGTTTTTTATCAAATGATGTTTTGCAAACCAACCCGATCATCATTATTGAAGACGGATTAGCTCAAGAACTTTTGTATGAGCAATCCATCAGCGATATTTTTGTAGACGGAGCCAACAACAAATGGATTGCCACGGTTGATTCAGGTGTTTTTTATGTGTCGTCTGACGGACAAAAAACAATTTACCATTTTACAACAGCCAACTCACCTTTACCGAGTAACAACATCAACGATGTCGAGGCTAATCCGGTTACCGGCGAAGTGTTTTTTGCTACTGCCAAAGGCATGGTTTCTTTTAAAGGAACAGCCACCGAAGCCAGCAACAATTTGAGTAATGTATATGTTTATCCAAATCCTGTTCGCCCTGAATATTCCGGAACAGTCAAAGTTAGCGGCTTAACCGATAAAGCTCATGTTAAAATCACAGACATTGAAGGCAACTTAGTTTCAGAATTCATTACTGAGGGCGGAACCATAGAATGGGATACCACCGCTTTTGGCAAATACCGTGTAGCTTCTGGCGTGTACATGATTTTTGTGTCTTCTGAAGACGGAACCGACACCACCGTCAAGAAAGTGATGATTGTTCGATAGACATGTTAGTTAAAACACAAGCTATAGTTATTTCATCGGTTCGCTATCAAGAAAAAAGCCTGATAGTTCGTTGCTATACGCACTCAGATGGGCTAAAATCATACTTTGTGCGCGATGCTTTTACCGGAAAAAAAAATCTTCAAAAAATAGCCTGTTTTCAACCGTTGACCTTGCTTGAAATTGAGGCCATTCACAAAAACAAAGGAACGCTCGAACAGTTCAAAGAAATCAAATTGTTTCAAGCCTACGAACAAATACCAACCGATATTCGCAAAAGCACCATTGCTCTTTTTTTAGCCGAGATGCTGCAAAATTCTATTCGCGAAGAAGCACCCAACGATGCATTGTTTGCTTTTTTGCAAACCGCTTTTCTTTGGTTAGACACCCATGATCAAGTATCAAATTTTCACCTGGTATTTCTGCTTGAACTCACGCGTCATTTGGGTTTTTATCCAGACTGCACAGATATAGAATTGCCCTTATTTCATTTGCAAGAAGGTGTTTTTACACAGCAATCGTCGGCGGGAACACTCAATCCATACGAAACTGAAACCTTCAAAAAACTCATCGAACTCAATTTTGACCAATCCGCCCAAACCTTTCATGTGTCTGAACGTCAGCAATTACTCAAAATTATAGTCGATTATTACACTTATCATTTAGATGGTTTTCGAAAGCCACAATCACTAGAGGTTTTGCAAGCTGTTTTTTCTTAATGGGGCGTGCCCCTGCGGGTCGGGCTTTCGGCTTTATCTTTTTTGGGCAAAAATCAGCGGTCAAAAAAATCAAATTCACAAAAAAAGGATATCGCCTCTATCCCTCACGCAAAAACTTCTGCGCTTTAGAGCATAACTCACAACTATTTATTACTTTCGCGCATTGATTTTTACACTGCAAATCCATGTCTAAAAAGTTTACTGAATACAAGGGGATTGACTTGCCAACCGTGGCGTCAGAAGTTCTTGATTTCTGGAAAAAAGAAAACATTTTTGAAAAAAGCGTTACCTCGCGTGAGGGCCAAAAACCGTATGTGTTTTTTGAAGGCCCGCCTTCGGCCAACGGTTTGCCGGGCATTCACCACGTGATGGCACGCGCCATTAAAGATATTTTTTGCCGATATAAAACCCAAAAAGGCTACCAAGTAAAACGCAAAGCGGGCTGGGATACGCACGGTTTGCCGGTTGAGCTCGGAACCGAAAAAGAACTCGGCATCACCAAAGAAGACATCGGAACCAAAATTACCGTGGCTGAATACAACGAAGCTTGTAAAAGAACGGTTATGCGTTACACCGATGTGTGGAATGATCTCACCGAAAAAATGGGTTATTGGGTGGATATGGAAGATCCGTATGTAACCTACAAACCCAAATACATGGAAACCGTTTGGTGGTTGCTCAAACAAATGTACAGCAAAGATTTGATGTACAAAGGCTACACCATTCAGCCGTATTCTCCTAAAGCCGGAACCGGATTGTCTTCGCACGAGGTCAATCAACCGGGCACGTACCGCGATGTTTCAGACACGACCATTGTGGCGCAATTCAAAGCAGTTCAAGATTCATTACCCAGCTCTTTAAAGGCTTTTGGCGATATTCATTTCTTGGCTTGGACCACCACACCGTGGACTTTACCAAGCAACACCGCTTTGACGGTCGGCCCGAAGATTGACTACGTTTTGGTTCAGACTTTTAATCAATACACTTTTGAGCCGATTAAAGTTATCTTGGCCAAGCCACTTTTGACCAAAGTTTTTGCCGGCAAATATGCAGCGGCTGAGAGTCAAGTTGAGTTAGAACAGTATAAATCAGAAGACAAAAAAATACCGTATGTTGTTTTAGCCGAAGCCAAAGGTGCCGATTTAGTAGGTATTCGTTACGAGCAATTATTGCCGTATGCATTGCCGTATCAAACACCTGAAAATGCTTTTCGCGTTATTGCCGGTGATTTCGTGACTACTGAAGATGGAACCGGAATCGTGCACACCGCGCCTACTTTTGGCGCCGATGATGCCAAAGCCGCCAAAGAAGCTTCGCCTGAAGTTCCGCCGATGCTCGTGCTCGACGCCGCCGGAAATCCGGTGCCGCTGGTTGATTTACAAGGAAGATTCATTCAAGGTTTGGGTGATTTGTCGGGCAAATACGTCAAGAACGAGTATTACAACGACGGCGAAGCACCTGAAAAATCAGTAGATGTAGAAATTGCCATCCGCCTGAAAGAAGAAAACAAAGCTTTTAAAGTCGAGAAATACGTACACAGTTATCCGCATTGTTGGCGCACTGATAAACCCATTTTGTATTATCCGCTTGATTCGTGGTTTATCAAAGTCACAGAACTCAAAGAACGCATGTTTGAGCTCAACGACACCATCAACTGGAAGCCCAAAGCCACCGGCGAAGGTCGTTTTGGCAATTGGCTCAAAAACGCCAATGATTGGAATTTATCGCGTTCGCGTTATTGGGGTATCCCGCTTCCGATCTGGAGAACCGAAGATAAAAAAGAAGAAATATGTATTGGCTCAGTAGAAGAACTTTACACCGAGATTGAAAAATCCATCGCTGCTGGTTTTCAAAAAGATAACCCTTATCAAGGATTCGAAATCGGCAACATGTCTGAGGCCAATTACAACTTGGTTGATTTACATAAAAATGTAGTCGATGCGATTGTTTTGGTTTCGCCGACGGGTCAGAAAATGTTCCGCGAAACTGATTTGATTGACGTTTGGTTTGATTCAGGCGCCATGCCTTATGCACAATGGCATTATCCGTTTGAAAACAAATCGTACATTGATAATCATGAGGCATATCCGGCAGATTTTATTGCCGAAGGCGTTGATCAAACCCGCGGTTGGTTTTATACGCTGCATGCCATTTCGACTTTGGTTTTTGACCAAGTATCCTATAAAAATGTAGTTTCGAATGGTTTGGTGCTCGATAAAAACGGACAAAAAATGTCTAAACGTTTGGGCAATGCGATTGATCCGTTTCAAACCATTGCCGAGCACGGCCCCGATGCTACGCGTTGGTATATGATTTCTAATGCCAATCCGTGGGACAACCTCAAATTTGATTTAGAAGGCATTACCGAGGTGCGTCGTAAATTCTTCGGAACTTTATACAACACCTATTCGTTTTTTGCTTTGTATGCCAATATTGATAACTTCCAATACAACGAACCAGAGGTGCCGCTTGCTGAGCGACCTGAAATTGATCGTTGGATATTATCAGAGCTTCATACCCTGATTAAAAATGTTGATTCGTATTATGCTGATTACGAGCCGACCAAAGCCGCGCGCGCCATTTCAGATTTTGTTCAAGAGCATTTGAGCAATTGGTATGTGCGTTTGTGCCGTCGTCGTTTCTGGAAAGGCGAATATGCACAAGATAAAATTGCGGCTTATCAAACGCTTTATACTTGTTTACTTACAGTAAGTAAGTTGGGCGCTCCGATTGCTCCGTTCTTTATGGATAAGCTTTACCGTGATTTGACTCAAGCTACCGGCAGCGAGTCATTTGACAGTGTTCACTTGGCAGAATTCCCGGTTTGCGTTGAAAACTTTGTTGATAAATCACTCGAGCATAAAATGGAGTCGGCTCAGACCATTTCATCACTCGTTTTATCGTTGCGCAAAAAAGAGATGATCAAAGTGCGTCAACCGCTCAAAAGGGTTATGATTCCTATACTTGACAAGCAACAGCGCGCTGAGATTGAGGCGGTTTCTGATTTGATCAAAGCTGAGGTAAATGTCAAAGAAATAGAGCTGATGGATGATGCTTCTGATATTTTGGTGAAGCAAATTAAGCCCAATTTCAAAGCTTTAGGGCCTAAATTTGGCAAAGATATGGGTTTGATTTCCAAAGAGATACAGTCTTTTTCGGCGGCTCAAATTCAACAAATCGAAACTTCAGGTTCCTTGGATATTGATATTTCAGGAAAAAATATAACTTTATCACTAGAAGATGTAGAAATTTCTACTCAGGATATTGAAGGATGGTTGGTGGCCAGTTCCAACGGAATTACCGTCGCGCTTGACATTACTCTATCAGAAGAACTCAAAGACGAAGGCATAGCTCGTGAATTGGTCAACAGAATTCAAAATATCCGAAAAGATTCAGGTTTTGAAGTAACCGATACCATCCGCGTTGTTCTTGAAAACGAACCGCGTTTGCAACAAGCCGTTCAAAATAACCTTTCATACATTCAGGCAGAAACACTCACTGAATCATTGGTTTTTGAAGCACAGCTTTCGGAAGGTTCAGAAATTGAATTTGACGACATTAAAACAAGAATATTCATTTCAAAGTAGCTAGATTATGGTAGATGAAATTACACGTTACTCTGACGCAGATTTGGCAGAGTTCAAAGAACTAATCCTCAAAAAAATCCAAAAAGCACAGGCCGATTTAGACTTGATCAAAAGCGCCTATATGAATGACCTCAACAACGGAACCGACGATACTTCGCCGACGTTCAAAGCCTTTGAAGAAGGTAGCGAAACCATGTCAAAAGAAGCAAACTCGCAATTGGCCATCCGTCAAGAGAAATTCATCCGCGATCTTAAAAATGCTTTGTTCCGTGTTGAAAATAAAACCTACGGAATTTGCAAAGTAACCGGAAAACTCATCAGCAAAGAACGCTTGATGATTGTGCCGCACGCTACCATGAGTATCGAGGCCAAAAACATGCAGAGATAAGCTTTTCAATATCCAAAAATTAACGCTCCAATCGGGGCGTTTTTTTTAGAAAATAATAGTACTTTTGGCGCACTAAAAATTAAGAAATGTCTTTACGTAACGCGTATTTCCTCATATTCATCATTTTATTGGTCGATCAAGTGACCAAGATTTACATCAAAACCAATTTTGTTTTGGGCGAAGAAGTCAGTGTTTTTGGCTGGTTCAAGATTTTGTTTATTGAAAACGAAGGAATGGCCTGGGGAACTGAAATTCCGGGCGCTTACGGGAAACTCATTTTGACTTTGTTCAGATTGGTTGCGGTAAGTGCGATTGGTTATTGGCTTTGGGATTCAGTCAACAAAGGAGGTTCAAAATATTTAATCGTAGCCATTGCGCTCATTTTGGCGGGCGCTTTCGGAAACATCATTGATTCGGTTTTTTACGGGATTGCTTTTGATGACAGCCACGGAAAATTAGCCCAACTTTTTGCAGCCCAACCATACGGAACTTTGTTTCACGGAAAAGTGGTCGATATGCTTTATTTTCCGATTGTAGATACTCATTTCCCGCAATGGTTTCCGGTAGTGGGCGGTAAAGAATTCAAGTTTTTCAATGCTATTTTCAACATAGCCGATATGGCCATTTCAACCGGTGTAGGGATTTTGATTGTCTTCAACCGAAAAGCATTCCACAAAGACCATAGTTCGATGGCTACGCAAGCAGAAGAAGCTTAAAAGAAGTATATCTGCTCAGGCGTTACGCAATAATCCAAACGAATATCCTCCGGATTTGTATCTTCAATTAAATCAACGGCCTCAAAAAAGGACAAGCCGATTTTGATGGCTTCAGGTTTGCATTGTTTTAAAAACCGATCGTAAAAACCTTGGCCGTAACCCACGCGATTCCCTAATTGATCAAAGGCTAGCAGCGGAACAAAAACCACGTCGATTTGCGCTGTCGATACTTCTATTCCATTGATCGGTTCCGGAATTCCGTATTCATTTTTTTGAAGTCGAGTGTTGTCGGTCAACAAAAAATGCGTCATGGCTTTGGTCTGAAAATCACTGCGTGAAATCAAAATTTCTTTGCCTTTTCCGGAGAGTAAATGCAAGATAAACTCGGTGTTGACTTCATTTTGTATTTCAATAGGCAGAAAAACGTGAAAATAGCTTTTCTCCCAAACAGGCAAACGCAGCAATTGATTGGCAATGGCCAAACTCAGTGATTCTTTTTGTTCTTCGGTTAATTTTTTTCGAAGTTCTTTATACTGCTTTCTTAATGCGCTTTTGAGCATAGCAAAACTGCTTTGAGTTCGGCTATAAAAGTAGTTAAATGCTCGACTTCTACATGATGCATCACCACTATTTTATACCATTGGTTTTGCCCTTGATGCGTTTGCGGCACCAGATGGAATTTTTCTGCCAACTTTTTCGGAATATATTCGGCATCAAGGGTCACAATATTCATATGCGGCTCTCTGAAATATTTTACGCCAAGCTCGTCAAGTTGATTGCATAAGAATTGCGTTCGCATTTGTAAAACGCTGATTTTTTCATACCAACCGTGCGGTCCGTAGGTAAATAAAATCATCCAAACGGCAATGGCATTGGCGCCTGAGCGACTTCCGCAAAGCGTTAAATCCATGCCTTCAACATACGAGGCTTCTGGTGTGAGCACGTTTTCAATTAATCCTTTTCGGCAAATAAAAACACCGGTTCCGTAAGGTGCTTGCAGCATTTTGTGCGCATCAATGGTAATGGATGAAATATTCGGATTGGTAAAATTCATCGTAGATTTTTGATGACTGAACGGATATACAAAACCGCCGTAAGCCGCGTCAATATGCAGTTTAAATACCACGCCTAGTTTTTGAAAAGCATCGGTATACACCTGCGGATCATCAACAGAACCAAACATAGTGGTGCCCATATTGGCCACTGCGATAAAATATTTTTTTCCGTTTAGTTGGGCATTTTTCAAAAGTTCTTCTAGCTCTTTAGATTGAATGGCTCGCGAATCTTTATCCACCGGAACATTGATCCAATCTATTTGTAATAAGTTAGCGCCTTTCGGAATAGAATAATGCGTGTCTTCTGAAGATATAATAACCATTTCAGACAACTTCGCTTTTTGATGATACATATAGGCGTTGCGATACATCCAAAGCGCTTGAATATTGGCCTCGGTTCCGCCGGGCGAAATGTAGCCGTCAAAATCATGGGGCTGGGCTTTAAAAACATCTACGGCAAGCACATTTAAAACTTCTCGCTCTAAATCGTGGGTTCCGCAAAATACATTTTCAGATTCGCCTAACGTATGACAGCCAATATGATTCGGATTGGCTACAAAAGTTTGCAAAGTAGGCGCTTCTTTTAAAAAAGGCGCGTCGTCATAAAATACTTTTCCGTCCAGTTTTGAAGCCGGATAACCCAGCGAAATATCTTGTGCAAAGTTGATGTTTTGCTCCAAGGCTTTTTGAACACGCGTTTTGAGCTGTTCGCGCGTGCGTTTTTTCCAATAAATCATTTGCTGAAATTTGGGCAAAACTAGCATCTTGAACGAGCATAAAACATGATATTTGTTAGGTGTTGGCGCATTTGGTTTTTGTGAGAATTCAAGTAACTTTGTTTTTATGCAGCAACCTTCATTAGAACTCCAAATACAATCGCTTCCGGACAGCCCGGGCGTTTATCAGTATTTTGACAAAGAAGGCAAAATTCTGTATGTCGGAAAGGCCAAAAATCTTAAAAAGCGCGTTTCGTCTTATTTCAATAAAGTGCATGATATTGCCAAAACCAATGTGTTGGTCAAAAAGATTGTGACCATCAAACACATTGTTGTGCCTACCGAATCTGATGCGCTTTTGCTCGAAAACAATCTGATTAAAAAACTGCAACCGCGTTATAATGTGCTTTTGCGCGACGATAAAAGTTATCCGTGGCTGTGCATCAAAAAAGAACCTTTTTCGCGCGTTTTTTCAACCAGGCGTATGATCAAAGACGGCTCTGAATATTTTGGTCCGTATACCAATTTTAAGACGGTCAATACCATTTTAGAATTGATCAAAGAATTGTATCCGCTGCGCACGTGTAATTATGATTTAAACGAGCAAAACATTCAAAATCACAAATTCAAAGTTTGTTTAGAATTTCACATCGGCAATTGTAAAGGCCCGTGTGAAGCGCACGAATCACTTGAAAATTACCAAGCTCAGGTTGATGCCATACGGCAAATTCTCAAAGGAAACTTTAAAGACAGTTTGCGCGATTTTAAAAAGAAAATGACCGAATTGGCCGCTGATATGCAGTTTGAAGCGGCACAAATCATCAAAGAAAAAATCGAAGTGCTCGAAAATTATCAGTCGCGCTCTACGATTGTCAACCCGAAAATCAACCATGTCGATGTTTTTTCAATTGTGTCTGATGAAGGAGCGGCTTATGTCAACTTTTTGCAAATTGCGCACGGCTCGATCATTCGTTCTCATACTACTGAAATCAAAAAGAAACTCGACGAATCAGACGAAGAATTACTCAGCTTGATGATTGTTGAATTGCGCGAGCGTTTTCATTTATTATCCAAAGAAATTATTGTTCCGTTTGAGGTTGATTTGGGCGAACAGATCAAAGTCACGGTTCCGCAACTTGGTGATAAAAAGCAAATTTTAGAGCTTTCAGAACGCAATGCCAAGTTTTACCGAATTGAACAGCTCAAACAAATTCAGATTGTAGATCCGGACCGACACACCAACCGCATCATGGCGCAGATGCAAAAAGATTTGCGCTTGCATGTAGAACCACGACATATTGAATGTTTTGACAACTCAAATATTCAGGGAACAAATCCGGTTTCGGCTTGTGTGGTTTTTAAAGACGGAAAACCCAGTAAAAAAGATTACCGCCATTTCAACATCAAAACCGTTGAAGGACCAAATGATTTTGCCTCGATGGAAGAAGTGGTGTATCGTCGCTATAAACGCATGCTGGATGAAGAACAAACTTTGCCGCAACTCATCATCATTGACGGAGGAAAAGGTCAGTTGTCATCGGCACTCAAAAGCATCGACGCCCTGGGTCTTCGCGGAAAAGTGGCCATCATCGGCATTGCCAAACGCTTAGAAGAATTGTTTTATCCGGGCGATTCGGTTCCGTTGTATCTAGATAAAAAATCAGAAACACTCAAAGTAATTCAGCATTTGCGCAATGAAGCGCACCGTTTTGGGATTACGTTTCATCGCGACAAGCGCAGCAAATCGGCCTTGCAATCTTCTATGGAAGATATTCCGGGCATTGGCGAAAAAACGATGCAAACGCTCATTCAGCACTTCAAAAGTGTTAAAAGATTAAAATTAGCATCAGAGCAAGAAATTTCTTCGGTAGTTGGCGCATCAAAAGCCAAAAAAATTATCGACTTTTACCAAACTTCTAATCCGTGATGGTTCTATGAAGAAAATTGGGTGGTTATTTTTACTTTTTCTTGCGGCAAGTCAAATTTGGGCTCAAACTGATGTAGTCAAGCCAAGACCAAAAGTCGGGTTGGTACTTAGTGGAGGAGGCGCCAAAGGATTTGCACATATTGGGGTTTTAAAAGTGCTTGAAAAGGCCGGTGTAAAAGTTGATTATATTGGCGGAACCAGTATGGGCGCGGTAGTTGGTGGGTTGTATGCCTCGGGCTATTCGGCTCAGCAAATTGACTCCATTTTCAAACAAACCGATTTTGATGCTTTGTTGAGTGATTATATCCCAAGAGCTTCAAAGAATTTCTACGAAAAAAACAACGACGAGCGCTATGCTTTTACGCTTCCGGTTCACAAAATGAAAGTAGGTATACCAACGGCTATTTCTCGTGGAATGTACAATTACAATTTACTCAATAAGCTACTGAATAGGGTTAGAAACATTCACGATTTTAATCAATTGCCGATTCCTTTTTTGTGTATGGCCACCGATATTGAAACGGGTGAAGAAGTGTTGCTTGACAAAGGATATTTACCGCAAGCGCTTTTGGCTAGCGGCGCCTTTCCGAGTTTGTTTGCTCCGGTTGAAATTGACGGGAAATGGCTGGTTGATGGAGGTGTGGCGAATAATTTCCCTGTGGAAGCCATCAAGAATTTAGGAGCCGATATCATTATTGGTGTTGATGTACAAGATGACTTAAAAGATCGTAAATCTTTGCGTGATGCAACCAAAATTCTGGTTCAGATTTCTAACCTTCAGATGATTGAAAAAATGAAGGAAAAGCTCAACAAGACAGATATTTACATCAAGCCCGACATCAATGATTACGGAGTTATATCTTTTGATCAAGGTTCAGAAATTGTTCAAAAAGGCGAAGAAGCTGCCATGGCTTTGTATGACAAAATTAAAATCTTCGGGGCTACAGATTACATTCATCAGCCGATTAAAAATACCGCCTCGGATAGTTTGAATATCAAGAATATCATCATTAATCCTTTAAAAAACTACACCAGAGCTTACGCAGTGGGCAAGCTTAGATTCAAGCAAAACAGCAAAATCTCTTTTGACGATTTGCGCCGCGGAATAGACAATATAACCGCAACTCAAAACTTTAGTTCTATTTCATACAGGCTTGATAAAAACCAAGAGTTTGATGATTTAAATATTCACCTTGTTGAAAATCCTACGCAGTCATATGTTCGCTTTGCCTTACACTATGATGGATTATATAAAAGCGGTATTTTGCTCAATATAACGCAAAAAAAGATTTTGTTTAGAAATGACGTAGCTTCAGTAGACGTTATTTTGGGTGATAACCTCAGGTACAATTTTGATTACTATGTTGATAATGGATTTTATTGGAGTTTTGGATTTCGCTCAAAATACAACAGATTCAACAGAAATGTTTTTACAGATTTTAATGATGGAGCATTGTTCAGTCAATGGAATATAGGTTCGCTTAATATTGATTTTGCTGATTTTACCAATCAATTGTATTGTCAAAGTATTTTTATTCAAAAGTTTGTTGTCGGCACCGGACTAGAGCACAAATATTTAACTATTGAATCAAAAACAATTGACGACGGGGGCTCTTATTTTGAAAAAAGCCATTACGGAAGCATTTTCGGATATTTAAAATTTGACGCACTTGACAATAAGTACTTTCCGAAAAAAGGATGGTATTTTTCAGGTGATTTTCAGAATTATTTCTATTCGTCAAACTATACCAAGTCATTTAATAATTTTTCTATTCTTAAAGGTGAGTTTGGGTTTGCGCAAAAGATTTTCAGAAAAGCTACTTTAAAGTATCAATCTGAAATGGGTTTTGCCATCGGGAAAGAGAGTATTCACTTTTTTGATTTTGTTTTGGGAGGATACGGATTTGCACCGCTCAACAACTTCAAGCCTTTTTACGGTTATGACTTTTTGAGTTTGAACGGCGATGCCTACATCAAAAGTGCATTTACATTTGATTATGAAATTTTCAAAAAGAATCATGTTAACTTTTCTGCCAATTATGCCAATATTTCAGACAATATGTTTGACAATTCTAAATGGCTATCCAAAATTAATTACAGCGGATATGCGGTTGGCTACGGAATAGAATCTATTATTGGCCCTGCAGAAATAAAATACACTTGGTCGCCTGAACAATCTAAAAGCTATGTTTGGGTAAGTTTGGGCTTTTGGTTTTAATAACCCCTGAAAAAATATACTTGCTGTTCTCGAAAAAACAATATATTTGAAAACCACTAACGATTAAAATAGTTTTTATGTCTATTTGGAAGAAAAAATCAATAACTCAATTGCTCAGTGAAGCTGCTGAATCTGAGAAAGGGATGAAGCGTACACTCACGGCTTGGTCATTAGTAGCCTTGGGTATCGGCGCCATTATCGGAGCAGGTTTGTTTGTAAGAACAGCTACCGCAGCAGCTCAAAATGCAGGTCCATCTGTTACCATCGGATTTATCGTAGCCGCTATTGGCTGTGCATTGGCAGGTTTATGTTATGCTGAGCTTTCATCATCTATTCCGATTTCTGGAAGTGCATACACCTATACTTATGCTACTATGGGCGAATTGCTTGCTTGGATTATTGGCTGGGATTTGATTCTGGAATATGCCGTAGGAGCAGCAACGGTTGGTATTGCATGGAGTGAATACCTCAACAACCTGCTGGTCAACGTGCTGCATACGAGCCCGATTCCTTATGAGTGGTGTCACTCGCCTTTACAAGTTTCAGACTCTGGTATTCACGGTATAATTAATCTACCTGCTTTGTTTATCGTGGCAGTCATCAGTTTGCTTTTGATTAAAGGCACACAAGAATCTGCTTTTGTCAATGGCCTTATAGTCGTAGTCAAAGTGAGCATTGTAGTAATGATTATTATCTTCGGATGGAGTTTTGTGCATCCTGAAAACCATACACCTTATATTCCTGAGCCATCTATTTTTACGGATGAACACGGAGTGGATCACCATTTTGGTGGAATCCTCGGAATTCTCGGAGCAGCCGGAACAGTTTTCTTCGCTTTCATTGGATTTGACGCCGTGAGTACCGCCGCTCAAGAAACTAAAAACCCAAAACGCGATATGCCGATTGGTATTTTAGGGTCATTGGCTATTTGTACGATTTTGTACATTTTGTTTGCCCATGTTCTGACCGGTTTAGAATCGGTTGAGTTTTTCAGAACCAGCGGAAAAGAAGCCTCAGTAGCCAATGCGATTACTTCTGCCATGGGCGAAGGATATCAATGGTTGGCGCAGTTTGTTACCGTAGCTATTTTGTTCGGATTTACCTCGGTGATTTTGGTGATGTTGCTCGGACAATCACGTGTGTTTTACTCTATGGGTAAAGACGGTCTGTTGCCCAAAGCTTTCGGAGATTTACATTCAAAATATAAAACACCCTATAAAGCCAATTTGGCGATCATGGTTATAGTAGGCTTATTTGCTGCGTTTTTACCCGGCGATATTGTAGGTGATATGACCAGTATCGGAACCTTGTTTGCCTTTATTTTGGTTTGTATTTCGGTTATCGTTTTGCGCAAAACCAATCCAGATATGCCTCGTGAATTCAAAACACCTTTGGTGCCCATTGTTCCTGTTTTAGGAGTATTGGTTTGTTTGGCGATGATTTATGGTTTGGGTTGGACCAATTGGCTCAGATTGATTGGCTGGTTGGCCATCGGATTGATAATCTATTTTGGCTATAGTAAAAAGCATAGCAAACTCAACAATCCTGAGTAAAGGATAAACATTAAGTTTGATTAATAATCCAAATTCTGTTTCTTGTTGATGAAGCAGAATTTGGGTTTTTTTATGACTATACTCGTTGTACGGTATGTTTTTTTCCGATATTTGTTATTATGAAAAATAGTTGGAGCGGTTTATTGGCTTATCTGCAATTTCTGATGAAGAGAAATCCGGAGTGATGGATGACGTTTTTGAGTATAAACATCAAAACGTTCATTAAAAACTTTTCATTATGCCTATATATCACAAACTAGGAAGCATTCCGCATAAAAGACATATTCAATTCAGAAAACCCAACGGAGATTTATACTACGAACAACTTTTC
The DNA here is from genome assembly GCF_018413465.1 of Flavobacterium sp. CYK-55. Taxonomy (GTDB): domain Bacteria; phylum Bacteroidota; class Bacteroidia; order Flavobacteriales; family Flavobacteriaceae; genus Flavobacterium. The sequence goes on along the minus strand of NZ_JAHCDK010000001.1, from coordinate 457,166 downwards.
GGCACCGTAGGTTTTGACGGAATGTCCACCAATTCTTATCACGAGCAACGTCCGACCCAAGTAAAAGAAATTCGCGGTCAATATAGCGTTGCTCCCAAAATTGCCAAAGCCAACAACATGCAATCGTATCGTTTGCGCGGGTTTCAAGTAAATCCGGAGGCTGATTATTTACAATCTAGAAAAATTGTTCTGACCAATTCAGATTGTCATATTGCCTTGGCTGCACCCCAAAAATCAACCACGGATTATTTCTATAAAAACACCGATTCAGATGAATTGATTTTTATCCACCGAGGAACCGGAAAGCTTAGAACCATGCTGGGTAATCTCGATTTTAAATACGGAGATTATTTGCTGATTCCGCGCGGGATTATCTATAAAATTGATTTTGATACCGATGACAACCGTTTGTTTATTGTTGAGTCGCACCGTCCGATTTATACACCAAAGCGTTATCGCAACTGGTTTGGGCAATTGTTAGAGCATTCGCCTTTTTGTGAACGCGATATTCGTCGTCCGCAGGAACTTGAAACCAACAATGAAAAAGGAGATTTTGTCATCAAAGTCAAAAAGAAAGACGAAATTTTTGATATGGTTTATGCCACGCATCCGTTTGATGTAGTTGGTTATGACGGTTATAATTATCCATATGCCTTCTCCATCCACGATTTTGAACCGATTACCGGTAGAATTCACCAGCCGCCTCCAGTGCATCAAACTTTTGAAACCGATGCATTTGTGGTTTGTTCGTTTGTGCCGCGTTTGTACGATTATCATCCTGATGCGATTCCGGCGCCCTACAACCACAGCAACATTGACTCTGATGAGGTTTTGTATTATGTCGATGGTGATTTTATGAGCCGAAACGATATAGAAGCAGGTCATATTTCACTGCATCCGGCCGGAATTCCACATGGCCCACATCCAGGCGCTACTGAAAGAAGCATCGGAAAAAAAGAAACCCTCGAATTAGCCGTTATGGTGGATACCTTCAAGCCTTTGATGGTAACAGAAGAAGCCATGAAAATTGCCGATGACAAGTACTATCAATCTTGGTTAGAGTAAAATTAGAACACAACTTTAGGACAGATTTGGTCCGCTAATATCTTTATTATTATGTCAAAAGAAGTAAAATCCGTTGAATACGGTTTAGAAAAAATATTTGAAGGAGCTCAAGATTTCCTTCCACTTTTGGGTACCGATTATGTTGAATTTTATGTCGGGAATGCCAAACAATCAGCACACTTTTATAAAACTGCTTTTGGTTTTCAGTCGATGGCTTATCGCGGATTAGAAACCGGCTCGAGAGATTCTGTGAGTTATGTGCTCAAACAAGACAAAATCAAATTGGTTTTGACCACGCCACTCAACAGCAAATCTCCTATCAACGAGCATATCGTAAAACATGGCGACGGTGTGAAAGTGGTTGCATTATGGGTTGAAGATGCCCGTTCTGCTTGGGAGGAAACAACCAAACGAGGCGCGAAATCATTTATGGAGCCTACGGTTGAAAAAGATGAGCATGGCGAATTGGTTCGTTCCGGAATATATACCTACGGAGAAACGGTTCACATTTTTGTCGAGCGTAAAAACTACAACGGAATTTTCTTGCCAGGGTTTGTTGAATGGAAGTCGGATTACAATCCGGAACCGCTGGGCTTGAAATACATTGATCACATGGTTGGAAATGTAGGTTGGGGCGAAATGAACCAGTGGGTAAAATGGTATGAAGATGTGATGGGATTTGAAAATTTTCTTTCGTTTGATGACAGCCAAATCCACACTGAATATTCAGCATTGATGAGTAAAGTAATGAGCAATGGCAACGGAAGAATTAAGTTTCCGATCAATGAACCGGCCGAAGGTAAAAAGAAATCTCAGATTGAAGAATATCTCGATTTTTATGAAAGCCCCGGAGTGCAACATATTGCTGTAGCTACAGATGACATCATTAAAACGGTTGCGGGTCTTCGAGCGCGCGGTGTAGAGTTTCTGTCAGCTCCGCCTAGAGCATACTATGAAGAAATTCCCAATCGTTTGGGCGACCACATGAAAATGATGAAAGAAGATTTAGCCGAGATTGAAAAGTTGGCCATTATGGTTGACGCTGATGAAGAAGGTTATCTACTTCAGATATTTACAAAACCTGTTGAAGACCGACCAACTCTTTTCTTCGAGATTATTCAGCGCATGGGAGCTAGAGGTTTTGGAGCCGGAAACTTTAAAGCTCTGTTTGAATCCATTGAGCGCGAACAAGAAAAAAGAGGGACTTTGTAAAAATCAGCTAATAATTTTAAATAATTCTCAAAACAAAAACACAAAACAGCATGATTTATTAATTCAACGTGTTAAAGTTGAATTTTTATTGACAATATTTCAAAAACCGGCATATCTTTGTACCAACAAAAACCGAAGGAGTGGTTTCCAGAAGTTTTTATATAAATTTTTTCATAATTTATAGTTTTTGGTTGGTTAATAGCATAAAAACCCGGTCATCATATTTGACTGGGTTTTTTTGTTTTTAGTACATTTGGAACAGAAATTGCTTTCGGGGGCGAAATCAATTTGAAAATATATGAAAAAAGTCATCGCATTTGTATTAATCATCACCACTTTTGGGTTCAGCAACCAAAAAGAAAGAGCATTTGATGTAGGCGAATGGTATAAATTCAGAATTCATTACGGCTTTATTAATGCCGGATACGCCACTTTAGAAGTAAAAGAAGCCGTTAGACAAAACAAAAAAGTGTATCATGCTGTTGGAAAGGGATACACAACCGGAATGTCAAGATTCTTTTTTAAAGTAGAAGATTTATACGAAAGCTATTTTGACAAAGAAACTTGTAAGCCGTATCAGTTTGTTAGAAAAATTGATGAAGGCGGTTACCGAAAAGATCAAGAAGGTTTTTTCAACCAAGACGACAATAAAGTTTTGGTCAAAGACTACAAAAACAAATCTGAGAAGGTTTATCCGGTAACAGAAAATGTTCAAGACATCGTTTCTACTTTTTATTATTTAAGAAATTATCCGGCCATTGATCGGATGAAACCCGGAGAATCCGTGGCCGTTGATATGTTCTTTGATGGCGAGATTACCAAGTTCAAACTCAAATTTTTAGGAAACGAAGACATCGATACTAAATTTGGTGTTGTTCCTTGTATGATTTTTAGACCGCTGGTTCAATCTGGCCGTGTTTTCAAAGAAGAAGAAAGTTTAACAGTTTGGATTTCAGATGACGATAATAAAATACCGTTGCGAATCAAAGCTAGTTTAGCTGTCGGATCATTAAAAGCTGACTTAGATGCCTTTAAAGGCTTAAAATATTCTTTTAAAGTTAAAGTTAAATCTTAATGGAAATAACACACCCAACACAAGAAATTTTAGATCGTCTTGACGAAAAATTTCAAGCCATAAATCAAAAAACAGACACTCATTTAGAAGGCTTGCTTTGGGCTAAACCCATTACTTATTGGGATTATATTCAAACTGATGCTTTGCTGAGTTTGCAAACTCAAAGAACCACTTTGCCCGACGAAATGGTTTTTGTGATGTATCATCAAGTCAATGAACTTTTGTTTAAAATGGTTTTATGGGAAATTGAACAAGTGACTCTGTGCGCACAACCACAAACAGCTTTTTTTACAGAGAAGCTTCGCCGGATCAGTCGCTATTTTGATATGCTTACTACTTCATTTGACATTATGGGCGACGGAATGGAAATCGAGCAATACATGAAATTTCGCAATACACTTACTCCCGCTAGTGGTTTTCAGAGCGCACAGTACAGATTGATTGAATTTGCCTCTACCGATTTAATTAATTTGATTGATTATCGATTCAGAGCAACCATTGACAGAAATACACCGTATTCACATGCTTTTGAGCATTTGTATTGGCAAGCGGCAGGAAAAGATCATCAAACAGGTGAAAAATCGTATCTCATTCAAGAATTTGAACGAAAATACAGAGGTTTTTTCCTCAGAGAAATGGAAAAATACAACACCATTAATCTTTGGCGAAAATTCAAACAATTACCTGAAGCTGATCAGAAAAACCCTGAACTCATCCAAGCCATGCGTCATTATGATTACACGGTGAACATTAAATGGGTTATGGGACACTTTAATGCAGCTACCAAATATATTGACAGCGGTCATGGTAATGGTGAGGCTACAGGCGGTAGTGATTGGAAAAAATATATGTTGCCTAAATATCAGCGCCGTATTTTCTTTCCAGAATTGTGGTCAGAAGACGAGCTCAAGAATTGGGGCGAATAACATATACCTGAAAACAATCAGTTTTGAAGAAAATCATCCTTAGCTTTTTTGTACTTATACATTTAGTTTCTTGTAAACAAGAAGAAGAACTCGTGCCCGAATCTATGAGTAAACCCATTCCGGTAGTCGAGCAATTCGGGTTTAAATACAACGATTTTACCGTCAGTAATGATACTGTTAGATCTGGCGATACATTCGGGAGTATTTTAGGCAATCAAAACCTTGATGGCAAGCGGGTGTATGATATTACTGAGAAAGTAAAAGACAGTTTTGATGTTCGGATTATGCGCATCGGGAAGCCGTTCACGATTTTCAGAACCAAAGATCGTTTTCAGAAAATACAAGCGTTTGTTTATCAGCCTGATCGCGGAACTTATTATGTGATTGATTTGAGAGATTCTATTCACGTGTCCAAGAAAACCCGACCGATTACCATCAAAACCCGAACCATTGCGGGCGCGCTTGACGGATCATTCTCTGAAGCCTTGCAAAAACAAAAAGTAGATGTTTCATTGGCGGGCAAAATCACCAAAATATACGCTTGGTCCATTGACTTTTTCAAATTAAAAAAGGGTGATCAATTTGGAGTTACTTTTACCGAAAGGTATATTGATGATACGATTTACGACGGAGTTGATAGCTTAAAGGCTGCTTTTTTTGAATATAAAGGCAAAAAAATATACGCTTTTCCTTTTGAACAAAAGCAAGGTTCAGGCAAGCAAGAATATTTTGACGAAAACGGAAAAACACTTAAGAACTTCTTTTTAAAAGCACCGCTTAAATTTGTCAACATAACTTCAAGATTTGCCAAAAACCGATTTCATCCGGTACAGCTCATCTGGAAAGCCCACAAAGGAACTGATTACGCAGCTCCGACCGGAACACCAATCATGACAACAGCTTCGGGTGTGGTAGAACAAACCGGATATACTGCCGGAAACGGAAATTTTGTTAAAGTCAAACACGACAGAACTTATTCTACGCAATATCTACACATGTCTAAGATTATTGCTCGCAGAGGACAAAGAGTCAATCAAGGCGATGTGATTGGACGCGTTGGAAGCACTGGTTTGGCAACTGGCCCACATGTGTGTTATCGCTTTTGGAAAAACGGCGTACAAGTAGATCCGCTCCGGCTGAATTTGCCAAGTTCTGAATCTATGGAAAAGCGAAATTTACCTCGATATATGCAGTATATACAACCACTTAAAAAGACTTTAGACAGTGTAGCTGAGGTTCGGAATAAAAAATAAACTCATTTACAGGAATATTCAAACTTAACCCTGAGTTAACAGCATAAATTGTACATTTGTCGGCTTAAAACCAACAAAGATTTTTATGGCTTTAGAGAATATTAATCCCACTCAGACAGCAGCTTGGCAAAAATTAGCTGCCCATTTTGAGCTCATGAGCAAGCAAGAGATCAAAGCTTTGTTTGCTTCTGATACATTTCGTGCAGAAAAATTTCACATCCAATGGAACGATTTTTTAGTCGATTATTCCAAAAATAATATTACCTCGGAAACTATTGATTTGCTGATCGAGCTTGCGCATGAAGCCCAATTAAAAGACGCTATTGATAAATATTTTACAGGCGACATCATCAATCAAACAGAAAAAAGAGCTGTATTGCACACGGCATTAAGAGCTTCTGAAGATTCTTTTGTTCAGGTTGATGACATTGATGTAATGCCCGAAATTAAAGCGGTAAAACAGAAAATCAAAACCTTTTCTGAGCAAATCATCAGCGGAACACACACCGGATATACCGGTAAACCTTTTACTGATATTGTCAACATCGGAATTGGCGGCTCAGATTTGGGTCCGGCTATGGTAGTTGAGGCACTTCAGTACTACAAAAATCATTTGCGCACTCATTTTGTCTCGAATGTTGACGGTGACCATGTGCAAGAAGTTTTGAAGAAAATCAACCCAGAAACAACCCTTTTTGTCATTGTTTCTAAAACATTTACTACACAGGAAACTCTTACTAATTCTGAAACCATTCGCAGTTGGTTTTTGAAATCCGCAAACCAAGAAGATGTAGCCAAACATTTTGTGGCGGTTTCTACCAATTTGAATAAAGTAACAGAGTTTGGTATTGATGCAGAAAACATCTTCCCCATGTGGGATTGGGTTGGTGGAAGATTTTCGCTCTGGAGTGCCGTAGGTTTGTCTATTAGTTTATCTGTAGGATATAGTCATTTTGAGTCGCTTTTAAAAGGCGCCCATCAAATGGATGAACATTTTAAAAAAGAGTCGTTTGACAAAAATATTCCTGTGATTTTAGCGCTTCTGAGTGTTTGGTACAACAACTTTTTTGGTGCCGAAAGTGAAGCATTAATTCCGTATACACAATATTTACAGAAGCTCGCGCCGTATTTACAACAAGGCATTATGGAAAGCAACGGAAAAAGCATTGATCGCAACGGAAATCCGGTAACTTATCAAACCGGAACCATTATTTGGGGCGAACCTGGAACCAATTCGCAACATGCTTTTTTTCAGTTGATTCACCAAGGAACAAAACTCATCCCAACTGATTTTATAGGGTTTGTAAAACCTTTATATGGAGACCAAAATCACCATGACAAATTGATGTCGAACTTTTTGGCACAAACCGAAGCTTTACTCAACGGCAAATCGGAAACACAAGTTCAATTCGAGTTCGAAAAACAAAATATCAACCCTCAGACTGCTGAATTCTTAAAACCGTTTAAAGTTTTTACCGGTAACAAACCTACCAATACGCTTCTGATTCAAAAATTAACGCCGCAAACTCTAGGCTCTTTGATTGCTTTGTATGAGCACAAGATTTTTGTTCAAGGTGTAATTTGGAACATTTACAGTTATGATCAATGGGGTGTTGAGCTTGGAAAACAGTTGGCCAATTCTATTTTAGATGAAATTCACACCGGACAAATTCAAAAACATGATTGTTCAACCGAATTTTTGCTTAAATATTTTTTAAAACATCGATAGCAAAATAACAACAGATAAAGAACCTTACTTCGGTGAGGTTTTTTTATGCTTTTTACTTATATTTGAAATCCTAAAAAAACAAAAACATGTATCACATCCTTCAAAAAGCTCATTCAGGCTGGGCCTATTTAGTCCTGATTTTATTGTTAATTGCTGTTTTTAATGCCATGATGGGAAAAAACGCACAGCGAAACTTTGAAGCAAAAGACAGAAAAATTTCTTTATTTGCTCTAATCGCAACGCATCTGCAATTGGTTTTTGGATTGATATTGTATTTTGTTTCTCCTTTAGGAATGGCCTCAATGGGTCAAATGAGTGATGCTTCATTAAGATTGACTTCGCTTGAACATCCTTTAATTAACATTATTGCCATTGTTTTGATTACAATTGGTTGGTCAAAACATAAAAAAACAGAAGATTCACAAGCGAAATTCAAATCCATCATGTTGGGTTATGGAATAGGTTTTTTACTCATTTTAAGCAGAATTCCTTGGTCGCTTTGGTTTTAATATTGGTCTGTTTAGGTTTTTAAACCTGAGATTCCACCCAAAAACGATAAAATGAAACATACGCTAGTCATAGTTTTGCTGTTAAGTGGTTTTTATACTGGGTTTGCTCAAGCGGTAAATTCAAAAGATAAAGCCAAAAATACAGTTTCAACCACAGCTGCGGTCAAAGATACGGTCAGTAAAGACAAAATTCCGCTAGTTCAACCGGAAATTGTCTTTAATGATACTGTTATCGCTGTAAAGGGTAAATACAAATTGTACAAAAAAGATGTACACGCTTCATATTATGCTAATAAGTTTAACGGTAGGCGTACTGCTAGCGGAAAGCGTTTTGACAATAACAAATACAGTGCGGCTCACCGCAAATTTGCCTTCGGAACTATTTTGCGAGTTACCAACGAAGAAACTGGAAAGTCAGTATTTGTTGAAGTAACCGATCGCGGTCCTTTTTCACGAGGTCGTGAAATAGACCTGTCTAGAAAAGCCTTTATGGAGATCGCTCCCAATAAGAACAGTGGTAGTATGCGCGTTAAAATAGAAGAAGTTTACTAGTCCCAATTTTTATAAGGATGGTGGCTTAAATATGAATTATAGTATCTATCGTCACCAGTAACTTCTTTATCCAACCAATCAGGTTTTTCGTAAGATTCATTTTCAGTTTTGAGTTCTATTTCAGCTAAGATGAGGCCTTCATTTTCTCCTTCAAAAACATCTACTTCATAGGTGTGTTTCCCAACTGGAATTGTATATCTTTTTTTGTGAATGACACCACTTTCACACAAAGCTAACAGTGGTATTGCATCGATTAGGGAAATTTCTGTTTCCCACTCGAAACGTGTGGTTCCAGAGCTATTGCTTTTTCCTTTAATCGTAATAATTCCTCGTTCTGAGGCAATTCTGATGCGAACGGTTCTGTCTGGATTTGAATTCAAGTATCCTTGTGCGATGAGTTGATGTGAAGTTGCCTGTTGTAAAAAAGCTTCAGATTTAACCAAGAATTTTCTTTCTATTTCAAACATGATTTAACAGATAAAGTACTTTATTTTCAAAGATATTACAATTATCTTTAGTTGCTTGATTCATTACTTCTCTGAAATGGAAAATCTGCTTAGTAATCGTAAAATCATTCATGTAGATATGGATGCGTTTTATGCATCTGTTGAGCAAATGGACAATCCTTTGTTACGTGGAAAGCCTATAGCAGTGGGCGGTGGGGAGGCCCGAGGTGTAGTTTCAGCGGCGAGTTATGAAGCACGTAAATTTGGCGTCCGAAGTGCGATGAGCGGGTATTTGGCCAAAAAAAATTGCCCCAATTTAGTTTTTGTCCGTCCACGATTTGAAAGATACCGAGAAATTTCACTTAAAATCAGAAAGATATTTTTTGAGTTTACTGATTTGGTCGAACCACTATCGCTTGATGAAGCCTACCTCGATGTAACGAATAATAAAAAAGGAAATCCAAGCGCTACATTAATTGCCTCAGAAATCAGACAGCGCATTTTTGATGAAACCGGGCTTACCGCATCAGCAGGAATATCCATTAATAAATTTGTGGCCAAAGTAGCTTCAGATTACAACAAACCCAACGGACAAAAAACGGTAGGTCCTGAAGAGGTTATTTCTTTTTTAGAACAACTACCGATTAAAAGATTTTACGGTGTTGGCAAAGTTACTGCCGAGCGTATGTATAGTTTAGGCATTTTTACAGGTTTAGATCTCAAAAACAAACCGTTAGACTTTCTTGAGAACAACTTTGGGAAGTCTGGTAAATTCTACTACAATGTGGTGCGCGGAATTCATTTAAGTGAAGTAAAACCTGAACGTTTAGCTAAATCAGTGGCCGCAGAACATACCTTTTCAGAGAATCTGACTTCAGAGATTTTTATGCTTGAGAAGCTTGAAAAAACAGCCGCTGAGCTTGAACGCAGATTGAAAAAATATCAGATAGCGGGCAAAACAGTGACGCTCAAAATTAAATACAGCGATTTTACGCTCCAAACGCGCAGTAAAACGTTGCCTTATTTTATTTCTGATAAAGCACTGCTTTTTGAGACCAGCAAAGAATTGCTCTTACAAGAACGCATGAAAAACTCTGTCCGGCTTTTGGGAATTTCGCTGAGTAATCTCAACACCGAAGTCAAAAAGACGGTCGTGGTACAACTCAAATTTGAGTTTTAAAAAAACCTCCGTTTAAAAGCGGAGGTTGTAGTTTATTTTTCTATTTCAGAAACTCTCAGAGTGTTGACCATTCCTTTGTCAGAAACCGGCATTGCGGCTAGGTTGATGAGAAAATCTCCTTTTTCAACAAAGCCTTTTTCTCTGGCTATTTCGTTGATATCTGTAACGGTATCATCAGTACTAACAAACTTATCGTAATAGAACGATTTCACGCCCCAAAGCAAATTGAGCTGTGTGAGAATGTTTTTGTTTGAAGTAAAAACTAAAATATGTGCTGATGGTCTCCAAGCTGAAATCTGAAATGCGGTGTATCCACTATTGGTCAAGGTGCAAATAGCTTTGGCTTTAATAACATTAGCCATGGTAGCAGCATGATGACAAATAGTTTTGGTAATAAAACGTTTGGTTTTGATTTGCGGTGTATTTTGTGGCACCTGAATCAGGGGTGAGTCTTCAACTGATTCAATAATCTGGGTCATTTTTTCAATAACCTGAACCGGATAATTACCCACTGATGTTTCGCCTGAAAGCATGACCGCATCGGCACCATCCATCACAGAGTTGGCTACATCATTTACTTCAGCACGAGTTGGTGTGAGGCTTGTAATCATGGTTTCCATCATTTGTGTGGCAATAATCACCGGAATACGTGCTGTTTTGGCTCTGTTAACCAATTTTTTCTGAATCAGCGGAACTTCATGCGCCGGAACTTCAACACCCAAATCGCCACGTGCAACCATAAGACCATCGCAATAGGCTACAATTTTGTCAATATTGGCAACACCTTCTGGCTTTTCAATTTTGGCGATAATCGGAATTTTATGCTTTGAATGCTTTGAAATAAGCTCTTGTAATTCCATTAAATCTTCAGGCGTACGCACAAATGAAAGCGCAATCCAATCGACTTGTTCACTAATGGCAAATTCAGCGTCTTTGATATCTTTTTTGGTCAAAGCAGGCAATGAAACTTTGGTGTTGGGCAGGTTTACTCCTTTTTTAGATTTAAGTGGCCCGCCTTGAATTACCTTACAAACCACTTCGGTTTTTTTGTCGGTTGAAACTGCTTCAAATATTAGTTTTCCGTCATCAAGCAAGATGCGTTCACCAGGCTTGACATCTTTTGGAAATTCTTTGTAATTCATGTACACGCGCTGAGCAGTTCCCGGAACGTCTTCAGCGGTTTGAAATGTGATTAAATCGCCATCGTGTACCACCACATCTTCTTTCATGACACCTACACGCAACTTTGGCCCTTGTAGATCAGCCAAGATTCCGGTAGTGTAGCCAAATTCTTCATTGAGCCCTTTAATCAAATCAATTTTTTGTTTTACATCGGTATAGTCTGCATGTGAAAAGTTGATTCTAAATACGTTCACCCCAGCGTCAATCATTTTTTTGAGCACTTCGCGCTCACTACAAGCCGGGCCAAGGGTGGCTACAATTTTGGTTTTTTTATTGGTTGGCATTTTTATTAAAAAATTAAATTGTTTTTAGATTTAATATTTTCAGGATCAACAGCATAAACTGTTGATATTCTGTCTATTGATTTTAGGCCTGTGACCATTTTAGGTATCGAAAAATAACCGTGATTGTTTTCTATTTTTAAGAAATAATCTACACGTTTAAGTTCAGAAATTAAATGTACTTTTCTGAAAACTTCCCATTCGGCAGTTCCAAAAAGTCCGTTTTTGCGATCCTGTGCTGCGGTACTAATGTCAGTTTGGTTTGGAATCAAACACCATTGAATATCGTGTGTTTGATCGTCGTAAATAAACTTTGAAAAGAAAGCTTCACCTTCTTTAACTAAAATGCCCACCTCATCGGTTGACTTGCTTAAGTTTACGGGTAATGTTTGATTGATGAAATAGGCTAGTCTATAATCTTCAAGTGACGAATGGATAGCGATTAGGTCATAATCAACCTGATCAAATTCATCTAAATGCAGCTTTAAAACGGCCATATGCAACAAAAATCAGCTGTAAATATAAAACATCTCTATTACAAAAAAGCTAAAAAAATCAGGGTTTAACTAGAATTTGATAACGAAAACGTTATAGTTTTAAGAAGTTTCAATTATTTAGCATCAATCTTGTTTTGAAAAGCAAAATAAGCGCGTTGTGAAGCCTTTTCTTCGGCTTTCTTTTTAGATGTTGCGCGTGCTTTGGCGACAATTTTATGGTCAATACTTAATTTTACACCAAAAAGCCTTTCTCCTGTGATGGCATTATCGTCAAAAACATCGTAATGAAAAGATTTTTTTTCTTTTTGACACCATTCTATAAGCAGACTTTTATAGCTGATGACTTTACCCTCAAGTTTTGGGATATCTACATAAGGTATAATCACACGATGGTTAATGAACTTTTCACAAAAGCCATATCCTAAATCGAGATAAATGGCTCCAATAAGTGCTTCAAATATATTTCCGTGGATGTTTTCACCAAAGTGGGAAGTTGGAACTTTGCTGTCAATAAAACCAATCAGATTTAAGTCTCGGCCAAGTTCGTTTAAATGGTCTCGGCTTACAATTTTTGAACGCATTTTGGTTAAATAACCTTCATCACCATGCGGAACTTGGTTGAACAAATGAGCTGCAATTACCGAACTTAGCATAGCGTCACCTAAAAATTCAAGTCGCTCATAATTGATAGGATTGCCTTTCTCATCTATTTTGCTGGCCGATCTATGGGTAAAAGCACGTTGATAAATGCTTAAATCATTCGGTTTAAAACCAAGCATTTTTTCAAGCTCATTAAAAAAACTCCCGTCTTGATGGGAACGGGAGTTTTTGAATATTTTTTGAAAAATCTTTTTCAAAGTTAGTCTTTCAATTTTTTGAATAATAGACAGGCATTATGCCCTCCAAATCCGAAAGTATTACTCATAGCAACATTCACTTCGCGTTTTTGAGCAATGTTTAATGTTAAATTCAACTCAGGATCAATATTTTCATCAACAACACTATGATTGATGGTTGGTGGCACGATTCCATTTTGCATAGCTAAAATTGAAGCAATTGCCTCAATGGCACCGGCAGCACCCAATAGGTGGCCAGTCATGGATTTGGTTGAATTAATATTCATGGTTTTTGCATGCGAACCAAAAACGGCACTAATGGCTTTTAGCTCAGCAACATCTCCCAGCGGGGTTGATGTTCCATGTGTGTTGATGTGGTCTACTTGGTCTGGAGTCATTCCGGCATCTTTTAAACAATTTTGCATTACAGCAATTACTCCGATGCCTTCCGGATGAGGAGCGGTTAAGTGGTATGCGTCTGATGACATTCCGCCACCCCCTACTTCACAATATATTTTTGCACCTCGGGCTTTAGCATGCTCATATTCTTCAAGAACCAAAGCACCGGCACCTTCACCTAAAACGAATCCGTCTCGTGTAGCATCAAATGGTCTTGAAGCCGTTTCTGGACTTTCGTTTCTGGTAGACAGAGCCTGCATAGAGTTAAATCCGCCCATACCCGCAATGGTTACTGCGGCTTCTGAACCTCCGGATATGATAACATCGCACATGCCTAAACGCAGATAGTTAAAGGCATCGATAAGAGCGTTGGCTGATGAGGCACAAGCAGAAACAGTAGTATAATTTGGGCCCATAAAGCCATTGCGCATAGAAATGTGAGCAGGAGCAATATCGGCAATCATTTTTGGGATAAAAAACGGGTTAAATCTTGGGGTTCCATCTCCTTTAGCGTATGTGATTACCTCTTCTTGAAAAGTTTCAAGACCACCAATTCCAGCGCCCCAAATAACACCAACTCGATTTTTATTTACATTTTCGTCAGTAATCCCAGCATCTTTAATGGCTTCTTCACTAGCAGCAATGGCATACTGAGCAAACTTGTCCATTCTACGGGCTTCTTTTCGATCGATAAAATCTTCAATATTGAAGTTTTTAACCTCACACGCAAATTTGGTTTTGTGCTTTTCGGTATCATAATAGGTAATAGGGGCTGCTCCGCTTTTACCATTGACCAATCCGTTCCAGTACTCCTGAATGTTGTTTCCGATTGGGGTTAATGCGCCTAAACCTGTTACTACGACTCGCTTTAATGCCATATAAATTGTATATTAGATGGTTTGATTTTAAACAAATAATACCCAAATGTTTCTTAGAGGATTTCCATCATAGAAAGACACGGGTATTACAAATATTGTTGATTGATATGCAATCAGGTAATCAATTACAAAAATAATAACACCCGTAAAACGAGTCTTACGGGTGATAAATATTATTATTTTTTAGCTTCTTCAATATAAGAAATAGCTTGACCAACTGTAGAGATGTTTTCTGCTTGGTCGTCTGGAATTTGAATGTCAAATTCTTTTTCGAATTCCATGATAAGCTCAACAGTGTCTAATGAGTCAGCTCCCAAATCGTTAGTGAAGCTTGCTTCTGTTACAACTTCGTTTTCGTCAACTCCTAATTTGTCTACGATAATCGCTTTAACTCGTGATGCAATGTCTGACATAATCTTTTAATTTTAGAATTTAAATTGTTGGCAAAAATAAAAAACTTTATTTTAAAACCATGATTTAGTTAATAAATGTGCAGAAGAATTGAAAAATAATTTTGAGCATAAGAATTATCTAGACGCAAATCTGACTAATTATTCTTTCATTTGTACTTGATTTCACTATATTGTTAAATGAAAAAAATTGTACTCTTTGCCTCAGGTTCGGGAACTAATGTCGAGAACATCATTCATTATTTCTCAACAAGTCAAAATGTTTGTGTTGAGGCAATTTTTACGAATAACCCAAATGCAGGCGTTATTGAAAAAGCTAGAAACGCATCAGTTCGCTGTGTCATTTTTACTAAAGAAGAACAGAATTCGGGAAAATTACTAATTCAAATTGATCAAATCAAACCCGATTTGATTGTGTTGGCGGGCTTTTTATGGATGTTTCCCAAAGATATTTTAACAAAATACATTACAGTTAACATTCATCCAGCTCTACTGCCCAAATACGGAGGAAAGGGAATGTACGGACATCATGTTCATCAGGCAGTTTTTGATAATCTCGAAAAATCCACCGGTATTACTATTCATTATGTCAACGAAAAATATGATGAAGGCGCCATTATTTTTCAAAAAGAAGTTTCTATTGTTGATTGTACATCGGTAGATGAAATTGCTCAAAAAGTGCATCAATTAGAATATGATTACTTCCCAAGTGTTATTGAAAGTATTTTAAAATCAGTTGTTTAATGCATTACGAAGTATTTATTTACACCGATGGCGCAGCCAAGGGAAACCCCGGAAATGGTGGTTATGGTGTGATTTTACAACAGGCAGGAACAACATACTACAAAGAATTCTACGAAGGCTTTAGGCATACAACCAACAACCGAATGGAATTACTTGCAGTCATTGTAGGACTTGAAAAGCTCAAGAACAAAGGAACCAAAGTCTTAGTCGTTTCTGATTCAAAATATGTAGTAGATTCGGTTGGAAAAAAATGGGTTTTTGGCTGGGAAAAGACGGGTTTTAAAGGTAAAAAAAATCCAGACTTGTGGATGCGTTTCTTAAAAGTGTACCGGCAGCATCATGTTGATTTCAAATGGATCAAAGGCCACAACAGCCATCCTCAGAATGAGCGCTGCGATCAATTGGCTGTCATGGCATCGCAACTGCCAAAATTATCTATTGATCATCAATATGAAAACGAAGATTCGGGCATGTTTTAAATTTGATTGCAACTCTAAAACTTTCGGCCTATCTTTGCGCCTTTAATCATAGTAAAGAAAGAATGAATAAATTACTTATTGTTGGAACCGTTGCGTTTGACGCTATTGAAACACCTTTCGGGAAGACAGACAAAATCTTAGGCGGAGCGGGTACTTATATTGGACTCTCAGCTTCTCATTTCAACTTAAAATCAGCAATTGTATCAGTAGTTGGAGACGATTTTCCACAAGAGTATATTGATTTGCTTACCGCTAGAAACATAGATGTTACTGGACTTGAAATTGTTCAAGGCGGAAAGACTTTTTTCTGGGCGGGAAAATACCACAACGATTTAAATTCACGGGATACACTTGTAACTGAGCTCAATACACTAGCCGATTTTCAACCTAAAGTTCCGGAGCATTTTAAAGATGCCGATGTGGTTATGTTGGGCAATTTGCATCCGCTGGTTCAAAGCAGCGTATTAGATCAGTTATCACACAAACCTAAATTGGTAGTGCTGGACACCATGAATTTTTGGATGGATTGCGCACTTGCTGAACTTTTGGACGTAATGAAACGCATCGATGTAATTACCATCAATGATGAAGAAGCACGTCAGTTGTCAGGTGAGTATTCACTTGTAAAAGCTGCAGCTAAAATTCACACCATGGGCCCTAAATATGTGGTGATTAAAAAAGGCGAACACGGAGCTTTGCTTTTTCACAACAAAGAAGTGTTTTTCGCACCGGCTTTACCGCTTGAAGAAGTTTTTGACCCGACAGGTGCAGGCGATACTTTTGCCGGAGGTTTTGCCGGATTCATTACCCAAAGCGAAAACGTATCATTTGACAATATGAAACAAGCCATTATTCAAGGCTCAAATTTAGCTTCGTTTTGTGTTGAAAAATTTGGAACTGAGCGCATGGTAAATCTTCAGCATGCCGAGGTCAAAGAGCGACTAAAACAATTCAAAGCCCTCACACAATTTGATATAGAATTATAAGATACAAGTGCCTCGAAATTTCGGGGCATTTTTTTTAACACAACACACACAACTCAATATTATGAGCGACGCTCTAAAACACGAATGCGGAATTGCTTTGCTTCGACTCAAGAAGCCATTGCAGTTTTATAAAGATAAATATGGTTCTGCGTTTTACGGAATTCAGAAAATGTATTTGCTCATGCAAAAGCAGCACAACCGAGGCCAAGACGGAGCTGGTTTGGCATCAATTAAATTAGATGTTTTACCGGGCCAGCGATACATCAGTCGAATTCGATCGAATGATCCGCAGCCCATTCAAGATATTTTTACCCAAATCAATCAGCGATTGAATGATGATTTACAATCAAATCCTGAAATTGGTCAAGATGTTGATTGGCAAAAGGAGAACCTTCCATACATAGGAGAATTGTTTTTAGGCCATGTTCGCTACGGAACTTTTGGTAAAAACAGCATTGAAAGTGTTCATCCGTTTTTACGCCAAAACAATTGGATGCACAGAAACCTGATTGTGGCGGGAAATTTCAATATGACCAATGCAACACAGTTGTTTAATAGTCTGGTTGAACTCGGTCAGCACCCGAAAGAGATGACCGACACGGTGACTGTGATGGAAAAAATTGGACATTTTCTGGATGATGAAGTTACCGAACTTTATCAAGAATGTAAAAGCAACGGATTGTCTAAGCGTGAGGCTTCATCTGTGATTGCAAGCAAATTAGACATTGCTAAAATTCTCAAACGAGCTTCACGAGGTTGGGATGGCGGTTATGCGATGGCCGGACTATTTGGGCACGGTGATGCTTTTGTGTTCAGAGATCCGGCAGGGATTCGTCCGGCTTATTTTTATGAAGATGATGAAATAGTGGTGGTAGCTTCAGAGCGACCTGTCATTCAAACTGTTTTTAATGTAGATTTTGATTCGGTTTGTGAACTCGAACCCGGTCATGCTATTATTATTAAGAAAAACGGACAAGTTACCCAAGAACAAATCATAGAACCTACCGAGAAAAAAGCGTGTTCGTTTGAGCGCATCTATTTTTCGCGCGGAAGTGATGCTGAGATTTATCAAGAACGAAAGATGTTAGGCCAGCTTTTGATTCAAGATGTTTTAAAAGCGGTTGATTACGATACTGAGAATGCCGTTTTTTCATACATTCCAAATACGGCAGAAACTTCATTTTTCGGAATGGTAGAGGCCGCAAACGATTATTTGAATCAGCACAAAAATCAATACATCCTAAACAACCGAAAAACTTTAACCAAAGAAAAGTTAGAGCAAATATTGTCGGTTAAAATTCGAACAGAAAAAATAGCGATTAAAGATGTTAAACTGCGCACTTTTATTACAGAAGATAGTAGTCGAGATGATTTAGTTGCCCATGTGTATGATGTTACTTATGGTGTAATCAAGCCAACAGACAATTTGGTTATTATAGATGATAGTATTGTACGCGGAACTACTTTAAAGAAAAGTATCCTGAAAATGATGGATCGACTCAAACCTAAGCGAATCGTAATTGTTTCATCAGCGCCACAAATTAGATATCCTGATTGTTATGGTATTGATATGGCCAAATTAGAGGGGTTGGTAGCATTTCAAGCGGCATTGGCACTATTACGCGAGCGAAATGCTTATTCGGTAGTTGATGAAATTTATCAAAAATGCAAGAAACAAGAGTTTCTAAAAGATTCTGAAATTAAAAATGAAGTAAAAGCCATTTACGATTCTTTTACCGACCAAGAAATTTCAGATAAGATTGCACAAATGTTGGTCTCGTCAGATATTAATGCTGAGGTAAAAGTAATCTTTCAAACCGTTGAACATTTACATAAAGCATGTCCGAAAAATGCTGGAGATTGGTACTTTACTGGAGATTATCCTACACCTGGAGGCAATCGAGTTGTCAACAAGGCATTTATCAATTTCTATGAAGGAAATGATGCCAGAGCCTACTAAAAATGAGCTCTTTAAGCATTTTATCGAGTTTTGCGGTATTTCGTCTAATTTATTTGTCGATAATACAAGTCTGCTATACTTTTGGAGAACCATAGCATTAGTAGGTTAAGTTTATGGTAGATTTGGGGCAAAAAGGGTGAAGAGTAATCTTCACCTTTTTTATTTTTATTCTGAGTTATCAACCATTTAAGGTTGGGCTATTCACTCGCATTTGCTTCTATTTCCAATATATTTGACGAATACGGCGATAGTTATTAACAATTTCTGTTAGCTTTACACTACCATAATTTAGTAGGTTTAAGCTTTATGGTAGATTTGGGGCAAAAAGGGTGAAGAGCAATCTTCACCTTTTTTATTTAAAATACACCGCAAATAAAAAGAGCCGGCTAAAAACCGACTCTTACATTAATAACTAGGAATTAAGATTACTTCTCTACAGCATACCTTCTAGAAACTTCTGTCCAATTAATAACATTAAAGAAAGCTTCAATGTAATCCGGTCGTCTGTTTTGATAGTTGAGGTAATAAGCGTGTTCCCAAACATCCATCCCTAAAATCGGAGTACCACCACAACCAACTTCAGGCATGAGTGGGTTGTCTTGATTAGCCGTACTACAGACTTCAAGTTTTCCACCTTTATGAACACAAAGCCACGCCCAACCTGATCCAAATTGGGTAGCTCCGGCCTTAGCGAAACGAGCTTTAAATTCGTCAAAGGTTCCAAAATCTCTTTCTATAGCGTGAAGTAAATCACCTGATGGTAATCCACCACCATTTGGTGACATAACCAACCAAAATAAATTGTGGTTATAGAAACCACCACCATTATTTCTGACAGCAGCATTTTTCTTATCTAAATTAATCAGGATGTTTTCAATGGTTTTTCCTTCCATATCTGTTCCTGTAATAGCTGCATTCAAATTGGTTGTATATGCGTTGTGGTGTTTGGTATGATGGATTTCCATAGTTCTGGCATCAATATGAGGCTCGAGTGCGTCATAGGCATAAGGTAATTTTGGTAATTCAAAAGCCATAATATTTGTGTTTTTAAAGTGGATAAATATTTTATTCAAATTTAAAAATTTAACTTTGGAAATAAAACAGCTCAATAAAATTAGCACTGATTTAACTCGTATTGTTTGAAATAATTGTGAGCTATTTGATATGAAACGCACTTCTTTTAAAATATATGACGCTTCAGCCGGCTCAGGAAAAACCTACAATCTTGTTCGAGAATATTTAAAAATTATTCTTGCATCTGACCGCAATGATGCTTATAGAAATATACTTGCTATAACCTTCACCAATAAGGCGGTTCATGAAATGAAAAACAGAATAGTTCAAAGCTTATCAGAATTTTCAAAAGAGCAACCGTCTTCTAAAATGCTGGATTTGCTAGAAAGCTTAGCAACGGATCTCAATATCGAACCACAAAGAATCAAACAAAAGGCTCGACAGATTATTAGGCACATCATTCACAATTATGCAGCATTTGATATTCTTACCATTGATAAGTTTACGCACAAAGTTATTAGAGCATTTGCTCATGATTTAGGGCTTCCCTCAACTTTCGAAGTTAGTTTAGATACTGATGAACTCATTGCTGAAGCAGTTGATTCTATTATTGCTAAGGCCGGAGAAGAAAACAATTTAACACGTTTATTGGTTGGTTTTGCTGTTGAAAAAACTGATGAAGACAAATCTTGGGATATCACGCGAGAGATTTTTGAAATCGGTAAACTCATTTATAGTGAAAACAACAGATCTGAAATTGAACAACTCGGTTCTATAAAAATGGAAGATTTTACTGCTATTAAATCAAAACTTCAAAAGTCTTGTCAAGAAATTGAACAAAAGACAGTTGAATTAGCAGGTCAAATTTTGGGTTTGTTGCAAAATCACGAGATTGACCTTAAATCATTTTCAAGAGGAACTTTTCCGAATCATATACAAAGTATCGTAGACCGAAAATACAATCCGAAAAATAAAAAATATCACAGTATTGATGAGGTTTCAATTAATAAAGATACTCCTTATAGAGAACGGATTAATCAAATCTTACCAGAGATTTTTTTGCTTTTACAAACCATATATGCGCAGTTTGAACAACGAGATTTTTATCAAGCTTTCTTAAAAAACATATCACCTCTTTCGCTCTTGCATACATTGAGCGATGAGCTTAAAAAAATTCAGCAAGAACAAAATTTATTGTCAATAGCAGAGTTTAACGCATTAATTCACAAGGAAATTCAAAATCAGCCAGCGCCATTTATATACGAAAGGTTAGGAGAGCGTTACCGACATTTTTTTATCGATGAATTTCAAGACACCTCTGAAATGCAGTGGAAAAATCTGATTCCACTTATTGACAATGCCTTGTCAAGTCAGTCCGATGCGGGTGAAAAAGGAAGCTTAATGATTGTTGGTGACCCAAAACAATCCATTTACAGATGGCGAGGGGGCAAGGCCGAGCAGTTTATCGCATTAAGCAAAATGGAGAATCCATTTAGCAATCCCGATAAAAAATTGGTTTGGTTAGACACCAATTACAGGAGCTATTCCGAAGTTATAGCTTTCAATAATTGTTTTTTTAACTTTTTGTCTTCAGAGTTTCAAGATCTGGATTATAAAGATTTGTATGAAAACAAAAGCGCCCAAAAAATTCACAGAAAAAAAGGAGGCTATGTCAATTTGAATTTTCTGGATGAGGATGTAACTATTCATGACAATGACGTTCAAGAAGGCGATAAGGATCTCGCTTATTGCAAACAAATCAGAAAAGCAATTCAAGACATAGAAGATCTGGGTTTTTTGTATAGTGATATAGCCATCCTTACTCGACGAAGAAGCCACGGGGTTGTAATTGCCAACTATCTTTCACAGCATCAGATTCCAATTATTTCTTCTGAAACGTTATTGATAGAAAATGCTGAAGAAGTTCAGTTTTTGGTTGCCGTTTTAGAATATCTTGACAATGAGCAAAACCTGGAAGCATTAGCTAAATGGTTACTCTTTTTGGCCAAAAGCAAAGTGATCGCCAATCAAGTTCATGACTTTGTTTCTGACGCAATGAACTTGCGAAAGGATTCAGAAATACAAAGGTTTTTGCTTAAATTTGACATATCAATTAAATTTGAAGAAATAAGAAAAATGCCTCTGTATGAAGCTGTCGAAGCTATAATTAATGTTTTTATTCCTACTGTGCAAAATCACGCATATGTGCAGTACTTTTTAGATATTGTTGTTGAGCGAGCTTATCATAAACAAGCAGGCATATCAGATTTCTTAGATCATTGGCGTCAAAACGCCTCGAAATATAGCATTCCGTCTCCTGAGGGGAACAATGCCGTGCGAATTATGACTATTCATAAATCAAAGGGGCTAGAGTTTCCGGTGGTTATTTTGCCATTTGCTGAAGAAAATTACAGCATTGCTCAGCGCGATAAATTGTGGATAGAGGCCGATGAGTCAAAAGTTGGATTGTCAAGAGTTTTGATTGATAACACTCAAGCCGTTAGTGGATTTGGAAATTCTGCACAGCAAGTTTATCATCAACGCAAGCAAGAAGAATTGTTAGATAACATCAACGTTTTGTATGTTGCCCTTACTAGAGCCGAGGAACAACTGTATGTTATTTCTCGGCACATGAAACCCAACAAAGAAGGGGCTTATCCAAACAATTTGGCTTCTTATTTTATTAGATTTTTAGAACAACAGCAACTTTATCAACCAACCAAATCAAAGTATGATTTTGGAGTTCCAATCCGACAATCAAATCCAAATAATAATCCCGGTGTTTTACACAAAATTGAGATAGCTCAAAAACGATTAAAACCATCTTCTGTAAAAATTGCCCGAAAGGAATCTGTTTTGTGGGGTACCCGTCTAAAAGAGGCAATCGCCTTTGGAAATGTTGTTCATGAAGTATTGTCTTTTGTCAATGGTAAAACAGATGTTGAATTAGCTTTACAAAATGCACTCAGTAACGGAACACTTAAACAAAACCAGCTGTCAATGGTAAGTGAAACAGTTCAGAGAATAGTTCATCATCCGGAATTGGCAGATTATTTTAATCTGAAAAATAAAGCTTTCAACGAGCAAGTATTGTTAGCTCCAGACAAAGAGGTTGTTAAGCCTGATAGAATAGTAGTTAATGAAAATGGAGAATATCTTATTTTAGATTACAAAACGGGGAAGAAAGAGTTAAAACACATTCGACAAATTGAAAACTATCAAGAAGTCATAGAATCTATGCAAGTTCGAGTTGTCAAAAAAGCTTTAGTGTATACTGGTGAACATATAGAAATAATACATTTGTAAAAAATAGTTTATGTACGGAAAAATTCAACAACATCTAAAACAAGAATTAGAGAATATCTCGAACAACGGATTGTTCAAAAAAGAACGCGTCATAACTTCAGCACAAGGTCCAGAAATTACTATTTCAACCGGTGAAAAAGTCTTGAATTTTTGCGCAAATAATTATTTGGGTCTGTCTTCACATCCAGAAGTTATTCGGGCAGCCAAAGATTATATGGACACACATGGTTTCGGTATGTCGTCAGTTCGTTTTATTTGTGGTACTCAAGACATTCACAAAAAACTAGAGCAAAAAATCGCACAGTTTTACCAAACTGAAGACACCATTTTATATGCTGCAGCTTTTGATGCCAACGGAGGTGTTTTTGAACCGTTACTCGATGAACAAGATGCAATTATTTCAGATAGTTTAAATCACGCATCTATTATTGACGGGGTTCGTTTGTGCAAAGCTAAGCGATATCGTTACCAAAATAATGATATGACCGATCTAGAGCAACAACTTAAAGCGGCTAATGAAGCAGGTGTTCGTTTTAAATTGATTGTTACAGATGGTGTTTTTTCTATGGATGGATTGGTCGCGCCGCTGGACAAAATATGTGATTTAGCCGAACAATATGATGCGATGGTAATGGTTGATGAATGCCATGCAGCCGGGTTCATTGGCGCTACAGGTAAAGGAACGCTTGAGGCCAAAAAAGTGATGGGGCGAGTAGACATCATTACCGGAACATTAGGAAAAGCACTAGGTGGTGCTATGGGAGGGTATACTACAGGTAAGAAGGAGATTATCGAAATGCTCAGACAGCGATCAAGGCCGTACTTGTTTTCAAATTCATTAGCACCTTCAATCGTAGGTGCATCGATAAAAGTTTTTGAATTGCTTGAAAAAGAAACTACACTTCGAGATCAGTTAGAGTCGAATACAAATTATTTTAAATCAGGAATGAAAACCGCCGGGTTTGATATTATAGACGGTGATTCAGCGATTGTTCCAGTCATGTTATATGATGCTAAACTCTCACAAACTATGGCTGATGAACTGCTTCAAGAAGGAATTTATGTTATCGGTTTTTTCTATCCTGTGGTTCCGCAAGGAAAAGCAAGAATAAGAGTACAATTGTCGGCAGCACACACAAAAGAGCATCTAGACAAAGCAATATCTGCTTTTTCCAAAGTCGGAAAAAAATTAGGTGTTATTTAGATTTGTGTTAAATGTTTTAAATTTGGCTTTACTGCTGATTTTGAGCGGCTTTTTTTTAACATTTCATTTTGTAGTTAAAAAATTACGTCTTACTTTTGCCGAACAAATTATTGAAATCTAACAAAACTTAAGTATGAAACATCTTAACAAATTATTTGTTGCTGTGGCCATGGTTATGGGGTTGAGCTCACAAGCACAAGACAGTAACAATCCATGGGCAATTTCCTTTGGTACTAATGCTGTAGACACTAGAGTGAGTGCTGCTTCAAAAGTTGAAGATCAATTCTCTCAGTATTTTAATGTAAGCGACAACTGGAATATTTTACCTTCAGTTTCTTACATCTCTGTATCAAGACACATCAACAAAGGTTTCACTTTTGGTGTGACTGGATCTGTTAACCGTATTAAAAATTGGGTTGAACCAAGAACAACAATTCCAGGAGATTACACAGTAATTAATCCGGGTGATTTAAGCTATTATGCCATCGATGGTAAAGTACAATACAGCTTAGGTAACTTGTTCGGATGGAAAGTTCTTGACCCAAGCGCACATGTTGGCGGAGGTTACTCATCAATGGGTAAAGCTAGTTTTGGTACCGCAAATGCTGGTTTAGGTTTGACTTTTTGGTTGAGCGAAATGTTTGGTGTTGAATTACAGTCAACTTACAAATATTCATTTGATCAAGATTCAAGAATTCCTGAAGCAAATGTACCATCACACATGCAGCATTTTGCGGGTCTTATCTTCAAGTTCGGAGGTAAAGACACAGATGGAGACGGCATTTATGACAAAGATGATGCTTGTCCAGATGTAGCTGGTTTGAAACAATACAAAGGTTGTCCTGATACTGATGGAGATGGAATTGTTGACGGAAGTGACTCATGTCCAGATGTTGCTGGTTTAGCAGAATTCCAAGGTTGCCCAGATGCAGATGCAGATGGAATTGCTGATAAAGACGATGCTTGTCCAGATGTAGCTGGTCCAAAAGCTTTAAATGGTTGTCCTGATGCTGATGGTGATGGTCTTGCTGATAAATCAGACAAATGCCCTCAAGTAAAAGGTCCAAAAGAAAACGGTGGTTGCCCTTGGCCTGATACAGATGGTGATGGAGTTCTTGACAAAGACGATAAATGCGTTGATGTAAAAGGAACTGTTGCCAACAATGGTTGCCCAGAAATTTCTGAAGAGCAAGTAAACAAATTGAATGCTTATGCAAAAACTATTTTGTTCAATTCTGGTAAATCAACTTTCCAACAACAAACTTACCCAGTGTTGCAATCAATTGCTGCAATCTTGAAAGAATATCCTTCTTCTAGCTTCAGCATTGAAGGACATACAGATAGTGATGGTAAAGATGCTGCTAACCAAAAATTGTCAGAAGAGAGAGCTGCTGCTGTTAAAAACTATTTGATTGAAAATGGTATTGCTGCTTCAAGATTAACTTCTGCTGGTTTTGGTGAGTCTAAACCAATTGACTCTAACAAAACTAAAGCTGGTAAAGCTAACAACCGTCGTGTTGAAGTGAAATTGGTAAAATAATTTCCTTATAAATAACCAAATAGAACGCCTCGAATTTTCGGGGCGTTTTTTTTATATTTATACAATGACATCAAAAACTTTCTTAGACAAAATAGCGCAGTTACTCATTGATAAATACAGCGCAAATCTTCCGCAAACAGTTGTTGTTTTGCCCAATAAGCGCGCTAAGATATTTTTGATACAATCATTAAAAAGCAAAGTTACTCAAACCATTATGTCTCCTGAAATTGTCAGTATTGAAGATTTCATTCAGGAGATTTCTGGTTTCAGAACGATTGACACTATTGAGCTTTTATTTGAGTTTTATCAGGTTTATCTTTCGGTCACGCCTGATGAGCCACAATCGTTTGAATTGTATTCAAATTGGGCCAAAACACTTTTACAAGATTTTAATGAAATTGATCGTTACTTACTTGATCCAGATAAAATTCTTCGTTATTTAGATGAAATCAAAACCATAGAGCATTGGTCGGTTAATGTTGAGCAAAGAACCGATTTAATCGAGAAATACCTTGTTTTCTGGAAATCGCTTCCGTTGTATTATCACGCATTACAAAAGCATTTAAAAGCCAAACAAATAGGATATCAAGGAATTATCTACAGACAAGCAGTTAATCAGATGCAGGCGCATTTTAATCATTGTGAGAAGAGGTTTCTTTTTGCGGGTTTTAATGCGCTTAATTTGGCTGAAGAGAAAATAGTTCAATATTTACTCCATGAGAAATTAGCTGAGATATATTGGGATATAGATGAAGTTTTTTTGAATGACCCAACGCATGAAACAGGATTGTTCATCCGAAAATTTAAGCAAAATTGGCCTTATTACAAATCAAACCCCATTCAATGGATTTCATCTGAATACAAAAACAAAAAGAATATCCAAATCATCGGAACAGCAAAAAGTATTGGACAAGCGCGTATCGTTGGTCAAATTATTGAACGCTTACAAAAGGAGCATCCTGAATTTAATCTGAACAAAACAGCAGTTGTTTTGGGTGATGAAACACTCTTAATTCCGCTCTTGTATTCGTTGCCAGCACAAGTTGATAAGCTTAATATAACCATGGGCTATTCGGCTGTAAATAATCCCGTGCAAATTCTGGTTAATAAATGGTTCAAAATGCACCTAAACGCATTGTCTCGATCGGAACATCACTGTGTTTTTTACTATAAAGATTTACTCGATGTTTTGACCCATCCTTTGGTTGAACCACACGCTCAATCACAAAGATTAATTCAGAAAATCAAGGCGCTTAATTATACTTTTATTACACACAAACGTTTAATAGAACTGCATCCCGATTCGAATGCTTTTTTTGACCAACTCTGTGATCCTTGGCAACAAAATCCGATAGATGTTATTGAACGCGTTTCTAATTTGCTTCAATGGATTAGAAACCAACTTTCTGACGAGCCCCAAGACCATATCACTAGAGCTTTTTTATACGCTATTTTTACAACAATTAATAAGCTCAATAATTATGTAGAAACCTATGGTCAGATACAAACGATTGATAGTTTGTTTGCCATGTATAAACAGATTATTGACTTGGCAGAGGTTTCTTTTGAAGGTGAACCCTTGACTGGATTACAGGTTATGGGAATTCTTGAGAGCCGAGTGCTTGATTTTGAAACAGTTATCATTACCTCAGTAAATGAAGGCAAGTTACCGGCCGGAAAATCACAACAATCGTTTATTCCGTATGATGTAAAAATGAGCTATGAATTGCCGACTTACAAAGAAAAAGACGCCATTTATACGTATCATTTTTACCATCTATTGCAGAGAGCTCAAAACGTTTTTTTGCTCTATAATACAGAAAGTGATGGATTTGATTCTGGCGAGAAGAGCCGTTTTATAACTCAATTAGAAATTGAAAAGCAGCCTTCGCATATACTTTCACACGATATTTACAGCGCTCCTATTCCTGAAAAAGTTCGTTCTCCATTGTCAGTTCCGAAATCGCCATCAATTATCGAGCGGCTCAAAGAAATGGCCTTAAACGGATTGTATCCTTCAGTGCTCAACAGTTACATCCGCAATCCGATGGATTTTTATTTTAGAAAAATTCTCCGCATCGGCGAGGTTGATGAAGTTGAAGAAAACATTGCGCTCAATACGCTCGGAACCATTATTCATGAAACGCTCCGTGTTTTGTATAGTTCATATATCGGTCAAAAAGTTGAGGTTACTTCGCTCAAAGAAAAGCTTGCGCTCATTGACTCGGAAGTACTCAATCAGTTCAAAGAAGTTTACAAAGAAGGAGAAATAAAAAAAGGTAGAAATTTATTGGCGTTTGAAGTAGCCAAACGAAACGTATACAACTTTATTCAGGCCGAAATCAAATTGCTTGAACAAGGTGATGAACTTGAAATTATTGCTTTGGAACAATCTTTTACCAGAGAATTTTCGCACCCGAAATTGCCCATTAGTATTACTTTTAGTGGCAATATTGATCGAGTTGAAAAACGCAACGGACGCACAAGGATTATTGATTACAAAACCGGAAAAGTTGATAAAAACCAATTGATTCTCTCCTATTGGGATGACCTGACAGAAAACATCAAAAACGATAAAATCATTCAAATTTTGCTTTATGCGTATGTGTTTTTGCCTCAAAGTGAAACACAAGAACTCGAGGCGGGAATCATCTCATTCAAAAACCTAAAAGCAGGTTTTATGCCTTTTGGTTTTAAAGTTGAAAAAGAAATGCAAACCATGGTCAACGATCATTTCCTAGCCGATTTTATGCAAGAAATAGTTGGCCTCTTACAAGAGATTTTCAACCCTGAGCTTCCGTTTGAAGAAAAACTATAGTTTGTGTTTTTTGAGAAATTGCACAAAAGCTTCGAGTGTTTCTGCTTTGTTTTCAAGATAACTCATGTGTCCGCCACTGAGTGTGATGAGTTCTGTATTGCTTTTTTCAATTTGGTCTAATTGATCATCATATAACAAAACAGTATCTTTTAATCCCAAAATCAACAACTTCGGATAGGGTGTAAAATGCAATAAAACCTCGCGATCATTTCTAATTTTCATGCCTTCTAAAGCCGCCACGATGCCTTGAAGCGGTGTTTTGAGTGCCTGTCCTTTGACTTGTTCAATTTCTGCAGATAAACGGGCGCGATTTTCTTCGCTAAATAAATTGGCTATTGATAAGCGAACAAAAGCCGTATAATCTTTTTTGACGGCGGCAATAGCTCGGTCGCGGTTTGTTTTTCGCTCATCGCTATCGGCCAGTGAAGTTGAGTTGAGCAAAACAATTCCTTTGACCATTTCAGGATACAATTCAGCGAAGGCCAAAGCAACATATCCACCCATAGAATGCCCAATGAGCGAGGCTTTTCGAATGCGTAAATGCGAAAGAACATCCTGCACCATATCGGCCTGATCTTCCATAGAATGCACGTAGCCCAAACAAGCGGTTTGGCCGTGACCGAGTAAATCGATGGTGATGATGCGGTGTTTTTTGGACAACTCCAGGCTTAATTCTTGCCACATAAGTTGATTTTCCAGAAAGCCATGAATTAAAACCAGTGCGGTTCCTTTGCCGGAATCTGTATAAGCAATGTCAATATTTTTATAGCGATGCGTGAGCACAGTTTGATTCATTTAGGCGCAAAAATATTACTTTATTGAATGATTTGAATTTTTTTTCAACTCAGCATCCATGTATGTTCCAATGAGTTTCTCACCGCTGTTTTCGCTTTTCGAAAGATAATCAGCAATTCTATTTTGCTCTGCGGTAGTTTTGTTTTGGCTGATTTTCTTTTTGGCTTGAAGGTCCGTTACTTTAATTTCAAAAGCGACAATTCCTTTGGCTAAACGCGTTTTATATTCTTCAGGCAATCGATTCCATTGGGCTACATAAGCTTCTTCGTAGTGATGAACCGTTTGATTGAGCAGGTTCATCACTTGCGAAGTTTCTTGTATGATATGTGCGTGACCATACATGTGTACAGCCAAATAATTCCAAGTGGGCACATTGAGTTCTTTGTTGTATAAAGACGGAGAAATATAGGCGTGCGGCTCTGAAAAAATCACCAGACAAGTTTGCTCGGCAAAAGTTTTCCATTGCTCATTTTCAAGCGCTAAATGCGAAATAAGGATGAGTTCATCTGCTCGTTCTTCAATCAAAAAAGGCAAATGCGTTGCGATGGGTTTCTGATCTAAAACCGTAATCAGAGTTGCAAAGCTAAACCTGCGCAAAAATTCGAGAATCTCTGCGCGGTCTTGCATTTGGTTGCCTTGCGGAATATACATTTGATGCGTTTAAGCGTTCATTAAATTTTCAATCTCGTCGGCTTCAATCGGAATGTTGGCCATTAAATTCAAAGGCTCGCCTTTTTCTTGAACCACAACATTGTCTTCGAGACGAATGCCAAATCCTTCAGCCGGCAAATAAATTCCCGGTTCAACGGTAAAGACCATGTTGGCTTTCATCGGTTCGTGCAACAAGCCGTAATCATGCGTGTCCAAACCTAAATGATGCGAAGTTCCGTGCATGAAATACTTTTTATAGGCCGGCCAATCAGGGTTTTCATTTTGTACATCGGCCTTGTCTAACAAACCTAAACCGAGTAATTCTGAAGTCATGAGTTTGCCAACCTCGATATGATATTGTTTCCAAAGTGTGCCGGGAACAAGCATTTTGGTTGCTTCGTTTTTGACGCGTAAAACCGCATTATATACGTCTTTTTGTCGTTGGGTATATCGACCCGAAACCGGAATCGTACGCGACAAATCACTTGAATAATTGGCATATTCTGCTGCCACATCCAATAAAATCAAATCACCTGCCTGACATATTTGATTGTTTTCAATGTAATGCAAAACGTTGGCATTGTTTCCGGAGGCTATAATGGGTGTATACGCAAATCCTTTTGAGCGATTGCGGATGAATTCATGAATAAGTTCGGCTTCGATTTCATATTCGGCTACGCCCGGTTTTACAAAAGGCAACAATCTGCGAAGACCTTTTTCGGTAATGTTGCACGCGTGTTGAATCAGCGCAATTTCTTCGGTTTCTTTTACCGAGCGCAAACGCTGCAAAATCGGGTTGCTTTTGGCCACTTGATGCGCCGGATATTTGGCTTTCCACCATTTCACAAAACGATCTTCACGCGTTTCGGTCTCAACCGCTGCGCGATAATGTTCGTTGGTGTTGATGTACATCGTATCGGCATAAGTCATCATTTCATTGAGTATTTTATGAAAATCGGTGAGCCAATAAACGGTCTTGATACCTGAGACTTCAAAAGCGTGTTCTTTGGTGAGTTTTTCGCCTTCCCAAATAGCAATATGCTCGTTGGTTTCGCGCAAAAACAACATTTCGCGTTGATGTTCATACGGCGCATCCGGAAACAAAAGCAAAACGCTTTCTTCTTGGTCAACGCCCGATAAATAAAAAATATCGCGATGTTGGGCAAAAGGCAAAGTGCTGTCGGCCGAAATAGGATAAATATCGTTTGAGTTAAAAACCGCTACGCTGTTGGGCTTCATTTGCGCAGTAAATTTTGCGCGGTTCTTTATAAAAAGGTTACGGTCAATTTGATGGTATTTCATGATTTCTGTAATTTGAAGGATAATAAGTTTTTCAAAAGTACAGAAAGAATTCAAAGCGCTATCGGCCAAATGGCGTTATTTTATTTGGCTGCGAATTCGGCTCATGTGACGCGATGAAATACCCAAAAATGAAGACAAATAATGAAGCGGAACTTGCTGAATCAAGTTGGGTTCATTGGCTAAAAGTTTTTGATAACGTTCTTCAGGGCTCAGCGTAAGCAAATCAATGCGATAATCATCGATGAGAAAAATTTGTCGTTCGATGAGTTGGTGGTAAAATGCTTTAAAAACAGTATTTTCTTGATTTAACCGATTAAAGTTTTCTAAATCAAGAACCCTGAGTTTGCAATCAAAAATGGCTTTGATGCTTTTGCGTGAAGGCATTCCTGTCAAGAAACTTTTTAATGATGAAGTAACCGAATTTTTCAAGGCGAGATAAGTTGTTTTTTCATCGCCCTCAACCCAGACGGAATGTTGCAAAATACCACTTTCAAGGTAGCAAAAATAAGGACAAATCTCATTTTGGCGAACTAAAAAATCATTTTTTTTGAGCTCTAAATATCCAAATGAATTTTCAACATCCAGCAGAATTTCAGACTGAGTTGATGTCCCTGCCAAAGCACTCAGATATTTTAAAAAATCAGTTTCCAAAAGGTTTTTATTTTATTAAAAGTAGTTGTGGGGCAAAGTTAGCCAAAATGAGACATCTTTAAATTTGTTTTAAACGATTGATTTATAGCATTGAAATTCTGATTTTTTTCATTTTCTGACGAATGTTCAATCTATTTTTATAATCATTATAAATTACTTAAAAAGTCTTGCTGTTAATGCCAAATACGTGTATTTTTGTTTGATTTTTAAAACATTTTATTCAAATCTTATGGCAAAATCTGCATTTCTAAAGTCTTCCCTTGCTAAAAAGTATTGGATGGCACTGACAGGTTTATTTTTATGCTTGTTTTTAAGTGGCCACTTAGCAGGGAATCTTCAGCTGCTGGTTCCGAACAATGCGCTTAACTTCAACAAATACGCTTTGTTCATGACTTCAAATCCGGCAGTCAAAATTTTATCTTACCTTACTTATTTATCGATTATTTTCCACGCTATTGATGGCATTATGTTGACCATTCAAAACAAGGCAGCGCGCCCTGTAGGATATGCCAAAAGCAATGCATCAGCCAACAGTGCTTGGGCCTCGAGAAACATGGCGGTTTTGGGAACCATTATTTTGGTGTTCATTGTAACACACATGGTGAACTTTTGGGCTAAAATGCACTTTGACAAAAACATGCCCTTGCAAACCATTACCATCAATGCACAAGGTCAGTCTCAAGAATTTTACATAACAACTGACGGTGGTTATTTGCCTAAAATGCAAGTGGATAATAAAATGATTATTATTAAAGACAGAACCGATTTTTATGACGCTGGTGCTAACGTTAAAGTGAAAGAAGGATATAAAGATTTGTACAAAATCACAATAGCTTTCTTCAAAGATGCTAAATACGGATTGATTTTTACGCTGCTTTATGTGCTGTCTATGTTGGTGTTGTCATTTCACTTGTTACACGGATTCAGCAGCGCTTTTCAAAGTTTAGGGCTCAATCACGCCAAATACACACCCACCATCAAAGCCTTCGGGAAAGGTTTTGCTATTGTGGTTCCGCTCTTGTTTGCCATTATCCCGATATACATTCATTTCTTTTTAAAAGCTTAATCCCATGGCATTAGATTCAAAAATTCCTCAGGGTCCTATTGCTGACAAATGGACTAATCATAAAAATCATCTCAAATTAGTTGCGCCCAATAACCGTCCGAAAATTGACATTATTGTGGTGGGAACCGGATTAGCAGGCGCTTCAGCCGCTGCATCATTTGGCGAGATGGGCTATAATGTAAAAGCATTTTGTTTTCAAGATTCACCAAGACGTGCGCACTCTATTGCGGCTCAAGGCGGAATCAATGCAGCAAAAAACTACCAAAACGACGGCGATAGTACTTATCGTTTGTTTTATGATACGATTAAAGGCGGTGATTACCGTGCCCGTGAAGCCAACGTTCATCGTTTGGCCGAAGTGTCCGGAAACATCATTGACCAATGCGTGGCGCAAGGCGTTCCGTTTGCTCGTGACTACGGTGGATTACTTGACAACCGTTCTTTTGGAGGAACACAAGTACAACGTACGTTTTATGCCGCTGGACAAACCGGACAACAATTGTTGCTGGGCGCTTATTCGGCTTTGTCAAGACAAATCGGATTGGGCCGTGTACAAATGTTCAATCGCCATGAAATGCTTGATTTGGTGAAAGTTGACGGAAAAGCCCGTGGAATTATTGCCAGAAACTTAGTGACCGGTGAAATCGAGCGTCATTCAGCGCATGCTGTAATTATTGCCAGCGGCGGATACGGAAACGTTTATTTCCTTTCTACCAATGCGATGGGCAGCAACGTTACAGCTGGTTGGAAAGTGCACAAACAAGGCGCTTTATTCGCGAATCCTTGTTATGTGCAAATTCACCCGACTTGTATTCCGGTACACGGAACCAATCAATCTAAATTGACTTTGATGTCAGAATCTTTGCGTAACTCAGGTCGTATTTGGGTTCCGAAGAAAAAAGAAGATGCCGAGGCGATTCGTGCCGGTAAATTAAAACCCACACAGATTGCTGAAGAAGATCGCGATTATTACTTAGAAAGAAGATACCCCGCTTTTGGAAACTTGGTGCCGCGTGACGTGGCTTCAAGAGCTGCTAAAGAGCGTTGTGATGCCGGTTTCGGAATTGAGGCCAACGACACCAATGAAGGTGTCTATCTCGATTTCTCTACCGAAATTCAAAACAAAGGAAAACAAGCCGCTTATGCGCAAGGAAATCACAATCCTTCACCGGAAGAAATCACGCGTTTAGGAAAAGCTTGGTTAGAAGAGAAATACGGAAATCTCTTTACCATGTATCAAAAAATCACCGATGAAAACCCGTACGAAACCCCGATGAAAATTTATCCGGCGGTACATTACACCATGGGCGGTGTTTGGGTTGATTACAACTTACAATCAACTATTCCGGGTTGTTTTGTGGCAGGTGAAGCTAATTTCTCAGATCACGGAGCCAACCGTCTAGGAGCCTCAGCTTTGATGCAAGGTTTGGCAGATGGCTATTTTGTTTTGCCTTACACGGTTTCAGATTACTTGGCAGATGATATCCGTACGGGTAAAATCCCAACCAATTCTCCTGAATTTGACGAGGCAGAAAAACGCGTTAAAGATACAATCGATCAATTCTTGAACAACAACGGAAGCAAATCTGTTGATTATTTCCACAAAAAATTAGGTTTGATTATGTGGAATAAAGTAGGTATGGGCCGCAACGAACAAGGCTTAACCGAAGCGATTGCAGAAATTGCCGCTCTTAAAGAAGAATTCTACAAAGAGGTATATGTTCCTGGAAAAGCCGAAGAGCTGAATCCTGAGCTTGAAAAAGCATTGCGTGTTGCTGACTTTATTGAGTTGGGCCAACTGATGGCGATGGACGGATTACAACGCAAAGAATCTTGTGGCGGACACTTCCGTGAAGAATATCAAGATTCAGAAGGCGAGACTTTACGTGATGATGAAAACTTCAAATTTGTAGGCGCTTGGGAATACAAAGGCGACGACATTAGCAAAGAAGTGCTTCACAAAGAAGAATTGAAATATGAGTTTATCAAAATTGCCGCTAGAAACTACAAATAATCAGAATTATGTCTTCAGCTAAAAATATCAATATAACCCTAAAAATTTGGCGTCAAAAAGATTCCAAAGCCAAGGGAAACATGGAAACTTATCAATTGGCCAATGTATCAACGGCCAGTTCGTTTCTTGAAATGCTAGATCAGCTCAACGAACAATTAATCAACGAACGCAAAGAGCCGGTTGCTTTTGACCACGATTGTCGCGAAGGAATTTGCGGTATGTGTTCTTTGTATATCAATGGTCGTGCGCACGGACCAGACACAGGTATTACAACTTGTCAGCTGCACATGCGTATGTTTAACGACGGCGATACTATTTATGTTGAACCTTGGAGAAGTAAAGCGTTTCCTGTGATTAAAGACTTGGTAGTAGATCGTAGTTCTTTTGACAGAATTCAGCAAGCCGGAGGTTTTGTTTCGGTAAATACTTCAGGCAGAACCATGGATGCCAACGCAATTCCGGTTGCAAAACCAGATGCAGACAAAGCTTTTGAAGCGGCTGCTTGTATTGGTTGCGGTGCTTGTGTAGCTACCTGTAAAAATGGTTCGGCTATGTTGTTTGTAGGCGCAAAAGTATCTCAATATGCATTGCTTCCGCAAGGAAAAGTTGAGGCAACCCAACGTGTACTTAATATGGTGCGTCAGATGGACGAAGAAGGATTCGGAAACTGTACCAACACCGGGGCATGCGAAATCGAATGCCCGAAAGGAATTTCACTCGAGAACATTGCGCGCATGAACCGTGAATATTTAAAAGCCAGTTTGTCATAACGACCTATTTTAAATAACATCAAATCCCGACTTTTTAGTTGGGATTTTTTATTTTTATCTCTATGAAAGTAGCCTTAGTTCAAACTTCGTTGGTTTGGGAAAACCCAGCCGTCAATCGACAATTACTTCAAGAGAAAATCAACAATATTGACGATTCAGTTGATTTGATTGTTTTGTCAGAGATGTTTACGACCGGTTTTACGATGAATCCTCAAGGAATTGCTGAAAATTTTCCGGGTGAAACGCTTTTGTGGATGCAACGCTTATCGGCTGAAAAAAAGACGGCCATCACCGGCAGTATTGCAGTGCAAGAAAACGGTAATTTCTACAATCGTTTGTTGTTTGTCAAACCAGACGGAAGTTGGCAGAGCTATGATAAGAAGCATCTGTTTTCATTGGCCGGCGAAGACAAAGTTTATAGAGCCGGAAATAAAAAGCTGATTGTTGATTATAAAGGCTTTAGAATTTGCTTGCTCATTTGTTATGATTTGCGTTTTCCGGTTTATTCTCGGAATAATGAAGATTACGACGTTTTGATTTATGTAGCCAATTGGCCCGAAGTTAGAACATCGGCTTGGGATGCTTTATTAGCAGCTAGAGCGATTGAAAACCAATCATACGTAGTTGCGGTCAACCGAGTCGGAGAAGACGGTAATCAGCACAAGTATATTGGTCATTCACAAGTAATCGATGCTTTGGGGAATCATTTGCTTGAACCTCAAGAATTAGAAGATGTGTACACTGTTGATTTGAATCTTCTACAACTTCAAGAAATTCGTCAAAAATTCAGATTTTTAGCCGACAGAGATCGGTTTACTTTTTTAGAATAAAACTCTGCTGTACATCCCAATTGGCTCTAATATCAATGTTTTTAGGGAAATAAATCACTTCTTCAGGTTGCTTTTTTTGCAGATAATTTCCGGTATCCCACACACCATTTTTATTCTCGTCATAAATAATCCGAAGCGTGTACAATTCAGGTTTGATCAAGTCAAAATTAATAGTTCCTGCTTTATCAACGATTTTAGATTGTTGAACAACTCCATTTTTATCGGTTAACTCAACAATGACGGGATATTGTTTTACATTTTCTAAATCTAATCTGAGATTGCCGTAATCTGATATGTTTTTGGTCTCAAATTCATACAGCAACGGTTTTTTGTTGCTGTGTTCAAAGAAATCCAATAAGGCTCCCGAAGCTATTTTTAGGTTGTATTTGGTAAGTGGTTCTTTTTTGAATTCTAATTGTAAATTAAGATTCAACTCATCGTAAATAATTTTAAACGGAACCAAATTAGTCGTGTCTTTTGTGGTGATTTTAATCATTCGCTCGTCTATTTTTGCCAAAGGAAGATTGCAGATGAGCGATATGTTTTCATTTAAACCTAAAAACTTAGCTTGAACCGGACTAATTTTTAGAGAATCGGTTTTTTGACTTCTGATTTTAAAGGTGAAATTCTGATGATAAGTTCCGATTTTTAGGGCAATTTCCAGAGAATCTACCTCAGATTTTTGAAGCTTTATTGGCTTAAACCAGAGTATTAATGAATCTTTGCCGACAATTTTACTGACTTTGTGTGGGTAAATCTCTTTGTTCTTTTTGAGTTCTATTTGAACTTCTTTTGGGGAACCTTCATAAGCTAAAACCGCCGAAGCTCCTGAATTTTGAACTGGTTTGTAGGCTTTAAATGGAGCAACCTCTTTAAAAAGGCGCAAATCAAAAGTTTCCTGAGTTGGCAGGTCAATAGGCATGTTTAAAAAACCTATTTTATCAGATTTTGGATCAAAACGGTGGTTTTTATTTTCATCTTTGAGGCCAATCAACCTATATTTTCCGGCTTTGATATTCTCAATTTTAAAAACGCCAGAAGTATCTGCTGCATTTGTAATATATCTCGGATTTTGTTTGTAAACCAATGAATCTTGGTATTTTTCATCAACTTCATAAAGCATGATGCTCAAATCTTTGTCTTTTTGTTTCAAAAGAGCATCGCTCACAGAGCCCAAAACCTGTAAAGAATCAATAAAGGCGCCTGTTGAAAAAACATACTTAAAGTCTTTATAAGCGTTGCCTTCATTGAAGTCTTGAATGCTTTGACCAAAATTCAGATTGTAAGTAGTATTAGGCTGTAAATCTTCTAAAAATTCAACAGAAACTGTTTTGCTGGCATTGAGTGGAAGAATTCGCGGTGCTTTTTCAAGTGGTGGCGAAATAATAAGTTGTTTGTTGATGTCTTTGAGTTTTACATATTCGTCAAAGCTCAATTTGATGATTTTATCCTTAAAATGAGTGGTATAATTTTTAGGCAAACTCACCTTCAAAACCGGAGCTATCGTGTCTTTGTCTCCACCGGTAATAGTTCCGCGTTTGGCGCAATTGGTTAACATCAGGCCAACAATCATCAACAATAAAAGAAAACTCTTTTTCACAAACGTTTTTTTACACTTGCAAAATAACGATTAAAATCTTGTTTCTGAAAATATTTCGCTATCCCGTGTTGGTTAATTTTCGGCTGTTTGATGAGAATTGCAATTTGTTTAAAATCAATGTTTTAATTTTCAATAGTATTTAATTACACTTAATGTTATTGGGTCATGGCAATACAAACAATACTAATTTTCACCCCGGGAATTTTAAGTAAAGCGCGACAACAGGCTTCTAAAGTTGATCCGGTGGTGAGTACGTCGTCAATCAGCAGAATATGTTTGCCTTGATAGCTGTTGGTTTCTGAGACATCAAAAATGTTTTTGTTTTGCACTTCGGTTCTGCTTAGTAAATTCTTTTTGGTTTGTGTTTTTGAATAAACAGTACGAATCAACAGTGATTCATTGAGCTCAATTTGGAGTTCTTCAGAAAGGCTTCGGCCAAAACTACTCACTTGATTATAGCCACGTTCTCTAAGCTTTTTGGGATGAAGCGGAACCGGAACGATTAAATCAAGATCCTTAAGAACCTCTAATTTTTTTAAATCAGGCGCGTACCAATGCCCGAATAGAGTTCCTACAACTTCCATTTCTTGATATTTAAGCGCATGAATAATGGGTTGCAGCAATCCTTTTTTTTGAAAATAGGCAAAAGCTGAGACGTGCTCTACAGCTATTTTCCCATAAAACTTTCTAAATGCTTCGTTGTTGGGATTCAGATAATGAAGTGTTTGCGGAATTTCGTGTCGACAACGTGTGCAAATAACTATTTCGTTTGATAAAAGTAATCGACTGCATCCCAAACATACCTCTGGGAAGAAAAGGTTTAATAGGCTTTGAAACATATGAATGGCGTTTAATATTTTAAAAGTAAAAAAAATATGTCAGATGTGTGGTTAAAGTGCTGTTTTTAATACGCTTTTTATATTTTTGCAGCACTATGGCAAAACAAGAAGATTTATTCAAAAACGTGGTTTCGCATGCAAAAGAGTACGGGTTTATTTTTCCGTCTAGCGAAATCTATGACGGATTGAGCGCCGTGTACGATTACGCTCAAAACGGTGTTGAACTCAAGAAAAACATCCGTGAATATTGGTGGAAGGCAATGGTTCAGATGCACGACAACATTGTTGGGCTTGATGCGGCTATTTTGATGCACCCAACTACATGGAAGGCTTCAGGCCACGTAGATGCTTTTAATGATCCGCTTATTGACAATAAAGATTCAAAAAAGCGATACAGAGCAGATGTTCTCATAGAAGATTATGCTGAGAAGTTGCAGCAAAAAGCACAAAAAGAAATCGATAAAGCGCGTGAACGATTTGGAGATTCTTTTGATGAGCAACAGTTTATAACGACCAACCAGCGAGTTGTTGAATATTTGGCCAAAAAGAAAATCATTCTTGAGCGTATGGCTAAATCACTTGATAGTGGTGATTTGGACGATGTAAAAGCTTTGATTGAAGAACTTGAAATTGCTTGCCCTGAAAGCGGTTCTAGAAATTGGACCGATGTGAAACAATTCAATTTGATGTTTGGAACCAAACTTGGCGCTTCGGCTGAAAACGCTATGGATTTGTATTTGCGACCAGAAACAGCTCAGGGAATTTTTGTCAACTTTTTGAATGTTCAAAAAAGCGGACGTATGAAAATTCCGTTTGGTATTGCCCAAACCGGAAAAGCGTTTAGAAATGAAATTGTGGCGCGACAGTTTATTTTTAGAATGCGCGAGTTCGAGCAAATGGAAATGCAGTTTTTTGTTCGTCCGGGAGAAGAGATGAAATGGTATGAGTTCTGGAAAGATACGCGTTTAAAATGGCATTTATCACTTGGTTTAGGCGATAAAAATTATCGTTTTCACGATCATGAAAAATTAGCGCATTACGCCAATGCAGCTGCCGATATTGAGTTTAATTTCCCGTTCGGATTCAAAGAACTTGAAGGAATTCACTCTAGAACTGACTTCGATTTGAAGGCGCATGAGCAATATTCAGGTAAAAAACTTCAATATTTTGACCCTGAAACCAATTCAAACTATGTTCCTTATGTAGTTGAAACTTCTGTTGGTTTAGACAGAATGTTTTTGGCGGTTTTCTCAAATTCATTGACTGAAGAAACCCTTGAAGACGGAAGTTCGAGAACTGTATTGCGTTTGCCAAGCGTTCTAGCACCAACAAAGGCTACTGTTCTTCCGCTAGTTAAAAAAGATGGATTACCGGAACTTTCTCAGCAAATTATGGATGAACTTAAATGGGATTTTAAAGTTTCTTATGACGAAAAAGATGCCGTTGGAAGAAGATATCGCCGTCAAGATGCTTTGGGAACTCCGTTTTGTATCACGGTTGATCATCAATCTTTAGAAGACCAAACCGTAACCATTCGCCATCGCGACACCATGAAACAAGATCGTGTGAAAATTTCTGAATTGAGAAGTATTATCGATCAAGAAGTTTCTATGAGAACATGGTTATTAAAAACAGTGTAGTTTTCTACTTAAATATTTTTCAAGGCCCGTTTTTAGCGGGCTTTTTTATTGAATTATTTTTTTGAGCACTTTATTAAAAGCTGATAAGGCCATTGTTGAACTATGGCTTGTTTTTGTTTTTTCAATCCATGTGCGGGCTGGGTATTTTCGACGGAGCAATTGCTCGAAAATAAAACAGTCTCCGGCAGATTGGTCTATGAGTGAAATAAGATCGATTAAATAATTTTCTAGCTCTAGAAACACTTGTTTTTTCGGTGGGTTATATCTTTTTTGGTAGATTCTTTTGGGTTTTTGAGAAGCCATTTTTTGATGTAACTCTTGTGGAATGTGTATGTGAAACAGAAGTAACAGAATATCTATTATTCGTTCGGGAGTTTTTTCAATGGCTTCCCAAGATAAACCTTCTAACTTCATAATTTTTTTGAAAAAATAATTGGGTAAATGCTCTATCCAAAGCAATGAATCATCTGAATGTTTTTCGCAAACTAATTTTTGTATATAAGCTTTATTGCGGTCTTTTAATAGACTTAATCCGCTGGCTTGATTGATGATTTTTTTTAGACTTGTTTTGTTAATTTGTTTTAGAATTAATCCCGCATTTTTAGCATATTTTATTTGAGAAGCACTTAGTAATCCATCATTTTTGGCTTTTACCAATAAGATTAAAGTTGCTTGGAAAATTTTGTAATCAACAATCAAAAGTTTTATGGGCTCTAAAGTAGAATTACTGATTTCAATAATTTTCGGATGATTGTATGCCTGTAGAATTTTTTCTGGAACTTCTTCAAATTTGGACAGTGTTATTAAGAGGTTTAAAAGCCAAAGCTCAGATTTTCCGTCATATCCTAAAGCCTTTTGTAATGATTGAATTTCAACAACTCGTTTGCTTTTTTCAATGATAAAACAATGAATTGCGGATATCCCGCCCAACTTTATAGGAGATTTTAATGATCCGTATTTTACTTTAACTTTTTTACCTGTTTTCATTTGTTTTGTTGCAATTGTTGCAGCCACTGAACCATATCGAGCTTTTCTTCTACAAATTTTTGCCTTTCAGCAACTTCAAAAATCATTTTCTTTTCTTTTTTCTGCCTTTTAGGAGTAGCCAACGTATAATAATCTTTTATTCGTTTGATCATGTACCAAGCTGTTTTTTGTGTTAAATCTAATTCTTTAGCCATTTCTACTGATGTAATCGTTTGGTTGCCTTTGGTTACCAGCCAAATTGCAGCATACCATTTTCTGAGCTCAACTTTTGAATTGTGAAAAAGCGTTCCTGTTTTTACATTAAAATATTTGCCAGAATTTTTGCACTTATATAAATGACCTCGACATTTATAAACCTTAGAGGCAGGATCAAAAGGACTTTGCACGTGTGGATCCCAACGAATTTTCTCTAGGTGAATGAGGCAGCTTTCTTCATCTTGAAAGGTTTTAAGAATTTCTTCAACACTTTTAAAATCAAGGTTTATCATGGCAACAGGAATAATTTAGATTAGTGTAAATATATATATAAATTTATTTTTTTTCAAAATTATTTCCCAAACAAGTATATGAATCATGCAGTTTAGCGAGTTTTTTTGCAGTTGATAAAATAATGTTAACAATGTGTGGAATTCTATTAACAATCCTAAAAATAATTTTTCAAAAGATGTAATTTAGCACGGTCTGAAATTGAGCTTAAACCAAATTAACGAATGCCCCAAGCATCTACATAATCTCATTCAGCCTTCTGATGCTGTACTATTTTATGGTGTACAGTAATGAGTTATTCTTATATTATTATCGATGATAATTCTGAGAGCACGCTAAAAACTTTAGCTGTTGCTGCTCGTTTTCGTGAATTACAGTTTATTGCGTCGGCTTCTAGCTATCAAGAAGGCTTGAACTTAATTCTGGAGTACAGACCTACATTTGTTTTTTTAGAAGTTGATCCTAAGAATCCCAATAGTGGACTTTCATTTGGTCTCATCAATGAATTACACCGATTTCTGAAAGTTTTGCCTAAAATTATCATTACCACAAACAATGCTCAAATGGCTTTGCAAGCGCTGCAATACGGAGCTTTCGACTATCTACCTAAGCCATTTAGCGGAAATGATTTGATCAAAACCATCCTCAAACACGAAAAGTGCGGAGAAGCAGTCAGCCCTTATCCGTCAGCCCCTCAGTTTAGGTCATATGTAGAGCAGCCTGTTATAGAACCGGTTACTGAAGCAAATCATATTCAAGAGATGCAAGTCACACATGAAGAGGTTACGCCTGAGGTTGAAATCAATCAAGAGCAAATCGATGCAATAACTGAAGCAGTTTCAGAGTCAATCATAGAAAGCCAATCATTGACTGAAATAGAAGAAAGTCAAATTTTATCAGAAGAACAAGAAATCCTAAACAAACCAGTTGTTGCTGAGATCGTCACTAAAGAAGAGAAACCTCTGATTATTTGCGTAAAGTCATACGGAGACTACCGATTTATTGAAGCCAAAGACATTTGTTATTTGCAAGCGGATAATAATTCAACAGATATTCATCTATTTAATGGCGAGATGATTACCGCCTTTAAAACACTCAAGCATTTTGAAAACGTACTTTCAAGCCCATTTGTTCGAATTCACAATAGTTATATTGTCAATATAGATTATGTTTCTAGAATTCATACAGGTAATTCTGTTTGCTATATAAAGAATACAACAACCAAACTCCCGTTCTCAAAATCGTACAAAGAAAACGTTGATGCAATCATCAGCAGCATCACAAATGGCAATTATTTAGAAATCTAGCAAATTCATCTACCTGAATTTGGCATCCATTCACTCATAAACTTTATCATCACACTATATACACGCCTGAACGCTAGGTGTGCCGAGACATGCATTGTAGTTTTACATCGTGAAACAAGCGCAATTTCACAAACAAAGGCGAGTAAAACAACAAAACATAAATGTCTCAGATTATGAAAAAAACATTTTTAACATTCGGATTATTGTCATTGATGATGGTATTGACTTCATTTAGGGCTCCAGAGATTGGGGGAGGAAACGCAGACAGAAGAAGTATGTCTGAAATCGGTGGAGGAAACGCAGACAGAAGAAGTTTATCTGAAATCGGTGGAGGAAACGCAGACAGAAGAAGTTTATCTGAAATCGGTGGAGGAAACGCAGACAGAAGAAGTTTATCTGAAATCGGTGGAGGAAACGCTGATAGAAGAAGTTTATCTGAAATTGGAGGTGGAAACGCTGATAGAAGAAGTTAGTGTATTATTCCTAGATTCTATAACTAAATAAAATATATTTACAGAAGTTGCTTTTATGCAACTTCTTTTTTTTTGTAAAATTTTTACATTTGAAAAAAACTTTTGAAAACTTTCTATTACATATTTGTTCTTGTATTATTTTTTTTTAGTTGTTCAAAAAACGAAAAAAAGAATCAGGTAAGTGATGAATCATTTGTTCGGATATCCGACAGTATTAGTGAATCACCTTTTAACAGTTATAAGAAGGGCAACAGTGAATATATTTATGAAATAGTTAAAAACAATGATAATACGTTTGAAAACAGAACGTTGTTGTTGAAATGTTTAAAAAAGTTTAGTGAAAAAAAGGATGTAAAAAATTTAAATAAATTCAATTCGCTTTTATTAAAACTCGCTGTTAAAGCTAAAGATACTTTAAGTATAGCATTTTCATATTATTATAACGGTGAGATGTATTTCAACAATAATGTTCCTGATAGTTCATATTATTATTACTTAAAAGCAGAGAAGCTATTTTTAAAAAAAGAAAAAACAGATGTTTTAGGGAATTTATACTTAAATAAATCTACAATCCAATTAATTTATGTTGACTTCTCTGGAGCAGAATACTCCGCAACACAAGCACTTAAGTTTTCTAGATTAAATAATGACAAATTAGGAGAGTATGATGCATTAACAAATATTGGTATTGCATCATTTAATACTGAAAATTACAAAAAATCAATAGAATATCATTTACAAGCATTAGAAATTGCCAATGAAAATAATTTAAATCCAAGTTATTTTTTACAAGAAATCTCTTTAAATAACATTGGTAATTGTTATTTGTATTTGAAGGATTATAAAAATGCTATTATCGAATTTAAAAAGGCCTTAAAAAATGTAAATTTAGCAAAAGAAAAGCCAGGGTTATATGCTATATTGTTGGATAATTTAGCCTATTCTAAATTTAAATTAGGGGATTATGAAAACACCTTAGATTATTTTTTAAAGTCTT
The DNA here is from genome assembly GCF_018413465.1 of Flavobacterium sp. CYK-55. Lineage (GTDB taxonomy): Bacteria > Bacteroidota > Bacteroidia > Flavobacteriales > Flavobacteriaceae > Flavobacterium. The sequence continues at coordinate 412,277 of NZ_JAHCDK010000001.1, read as the reverse complement.
TGAGAATAAGGGATAGTTTGAATGCTGATTCGAGAATTGTGTACAGTAAAATTCATCTTTCAGAATATTATTATGGCGTTAAGGATACCGTAAAAGCACTAAAATATGCAGAGGAAGCACTGTCGATATCGAAAAAGACTAATCTTTCATCAGATTTACTAGGCTCATTAAAACAAATATCTCTCGTTGATCACAAAAATTCATCACAATATTCTAAGGAATACATTAAAATAAGTGACAGCATCCAACTAGAAGAACGCAAATCCAAAGACAAATTTGCCCGAATTGCTTTTGAAACCGATGAAATCATCCAAGAGAAAGACAAGCTGGCCGAGCAAAATCGCAGTTTATTATACTTCTTTGTCGGAACCTTGTTTGTGGGTTTATTGCTTTTTGTTATTAGAACACAACGTGCCAAAAACCGTGAGCTCATGCTCAAGCAACAACAACAAAAGGCCAATGAAGAAATTTACAGCCTTATGATCTCGCAACAAGCCACAATTGAAGAAAACCGGGTTCGAGAAAAGAAGCGAATTGCACAAGAATTACACGACGGAGTATTGGGACGTTTGTTTGGGGCTAGACTGAACCTAGATAGTTTGAACCGATCTACCGACGAAGAATCCATCAACAGTCGATTTAATTATCTAAACGAACTCAAAAACATTGAGCAAGATATCCGTGAAATATCGCACGATTTGAATCGTGAGAAACATGCGCTCATCAACAATTTCGTGGCCATTGTTCAGAATTTACTAGAAGAGCAAAGCAGTTCGTTTGAACCCGAATTGACCTCTTCTATAGATGAAAAAATTCAATGGGATACTTTGGGCAACAACACCAAAATTAATCTGTACCGAATTTTGCAAGAATCATTGCAGAACATCAATAAATATGCACAAGCCAAACACATCCATGTAGAGTTTAAAACTGATGGTGATAACATTACACTCAGAGTAATTGATGACGGAGTTGGCTTTGAGGTTGATACCAAAAAACGCGGAATTGGCTTGCAAAATATGCTTTCCAGAACCAGTGAGAGCGAAGGGACTTTTGAAGTACAATCACAAAAAGGAAAAGGAACAACCATTACGGTATCGGTTCCGTTAGTCAAAACACAAGTTGAAGCCTAAATTTTTTTATATGCACATATTAATAGTTGACGATCATCCCGCCATGATTGAAGGTTACAAAGGAATTCTAAAAGCATATTTTAATGTCGAAGATTTGCAGTTTAGTGTAGCCTTTACTTTTGAACAAGCTTATTTATTAGTACAAAAAGCTCAAAAAGCATTTGATATAGCAATCCTTGACATGGCCATGCCAGCTTTTGAGGCTCAGAAAATTTTTTCCGGCGAAGATATGGCACGACTTATTATGCAGAAATTTCTGGCAACCAAAATTATGATCATCACCTCGCATACCGAAGGACTCATACTATATAACTTAATTAGATCTTTAAATCCCGATGCCGTCTTGGTAAAAAGTGATTTTCAGTCAGATGATATGGCCGAGGCGGTTCAAAAAGTATTAGCCGGTGAAAAATATTACAGCAAGTCAGCCAAAACAAGCTTAAAGAATGTAGGTAATTTGTATGACGGATTAGACTCGTATGACAGAAGAATTATTTTTTTGCTCGCCAAAGGCATCAAAACCAAAAATATCCCCGAGCATTTGCCTATTTCATTGAGCGCTGTTGACAAACGAAAAGCCAAAATCAGATTGTTTTTTGATATTCCCAAAGGAGGCTCAGATGAAGACATCATCAAAGAAGCCCAACGCCTTGGATTGGTTTAATTAACATTTACTGTAGAAAATCTGCCGCCATCAACTTCTTTTTTGATTAACTTCAAGGCTGTATTGTTTATTGATGAGTATGATTTTTAAATATATATACGGCTATATTCTATTCTTTATGTTGTTGGCGAGTTGTCAGCATAAAAAGGTGCCCAAAGACATTTCTTCAAACGACAGCACTTCGCTGTATATTCAAAAAGCACTTTCGAATAAAACACCATATGCTTTGCGGGTTGCTTATACGCAAAATGCAGTTGATGCTTTGATACTACACGAGAATGATTCTCTGAATAGAGATCAACTCATTGAAATGTGTAGAAGCTTTTATAATTTGAATTCATGGAAAAATTTAAAGCGAGCTAGTCGGTTGGCCTTAACCCGAAGTCAAGCAGAAAACGATGAATATTTTGTTGGTCATTCGTATCGATGGTTGGGTATTTATTATCAAAACATGGATTTGAATGATAGCGCTTTTTATTATTACTTAAGAGCGGAGAAGATTTTTAAAAAACTAAATAATAAATTTTTTTTATGTCACTTATACATTGATAAAGGATTGGTCTTCCATTATACATGTAATTATATGGAAGCAGAAGCAACTTTGGTTTCAGCTTTAAAAATAGCCAAGGAGTTAAATTTAAAATATGAAATAACTAAGATCTACATGATTCTTGGAATGAACTCAAGTAATCAAAAGGATTATGTATCGACATTTAAATATTACCAAAAAGCACTAGATTTAACAAATGGTGAAAGCAGTGAAAAGTTTAAGATTTCACAAATTATAACCCTTAATAACATGGCAATCAACTTTTTTTATGTAAACGAATATAGGAGAGCTTTGATGTTTCACAATGAATCTTTGAGAAAAAATAATTTTAAAGGATTCTTTATTTATCCAACGGCTTATTGTTTGTCATTAGATCACCTTGCCAACATAAAGATAAAAATCAAAAAAAATAAAGGAGTTGAAGAGTTACTTAACAAGTCTGCAAGAATAAGGGATAGTTTAAATATATCGGAGAGTAAGGATTATAATTTATTCTTATCTATTGAATATTATTATGTTGTTAACAATATAACTAAGGCAAAAAAACTAGCAAATAAATTATATAATCTTTCTAAAGGTTGCGGAAGCCCGGGAGACATTCTAATCTCCCTCAAACAACTCATCAAAGTTGATCCCCAAAACGCTTTAAAATATTCTTCAGAATACATCAGAATCTCTGATAGTATGCAACAACTCGAAAGAGAAACCCGTAATAAGTTTGCTAAAATCGCCTACGAAACCGAAGAAATTACCCAACAAAAAAACGACGCAATCAAGAGATACCGACAAGCTTGGATGATAGCTTTAGGCATCATTTTTATTTTATTTTTATTATTTATTATTAAGTTTCAAGCTGCTAAAAAGCGTGTGTTAGAGCTCAAAGAAGTTCAGCAAATAGCCAATGAAGAAATTACAAATTTGATGCTAGATCAACAAAATAAAATTGACAATGGTCGAATGCTTGAAAAAAAACGTATTGCCCAAGATTTGCATGATGGCATTATGAATATGCTTGCGTCAACGCGAATTAATCTTCATTTATTGACAGAAAAGGCACCTGAAGAAAGCCGCAAAAACTTCAGTAGATTCGTTGATGGGATTCAGGATATTGAGAAAGAAATTCGTAATATTGCACATGACCTAAACCACGGAGCTTTGGCCAATAAAGGCAGTTTTGTAGGTATTGCCGAGGCATTGATTGAAGATCAAAAGCGAATTTCTATCTGCCGATACAATCTTGAGATTGATTCAGAAATTGATTGGGAAAACCTAGCGGGTTATAAAAAAATTCACTTATTTAGAATTTTACAAGAAGCTATGCAAAACATCCTCAAACATGCCCAAGCCAATAATGTTGAGGTAAGCATGCGTAAAAATCAAGACGAACTGATTGTTGAAATCTTTGATGACGGGAAAGGATTTTCGTTCAAAAAAGCAAAAAAAGGTCTAGGTTTGCAAAACATCGTCATACGCGCTAAGTCGTGCAGTGGTAAAGCGATGATTAAAACCAAACCAAATGAAGGAACCACTATAGAAATCAGCATACCAATATCATAACCTAAGAACTATGGCTACATCGATTAATATTCTCATTGTTGACGACCATCCTTTTATCATTGAGGCCTATAAAAACGCAATCAAAGGATATAATTCAAAAGGCATCTACGAATTTTCTATTACCCAAGCCAAAGATTGCAAAACTGGTTATGAAGCCATTACTGAAGCCACCGAGCCTTTCGGAATCGCTTTCTTTGATTTGAGTATGCCTACTTATGAAGAAAAAGGAATTTTCTCGGGTGAAGATTTGGCTCAGCTCATCAAACAACAAATGCCTGATTGCAAAATCATTTTGCTCACCATGCATACCGAGTTGCTTAAAATCAACACCATCATCAAAAACATCAACCCGAACGGATTGGTTATTAAAAATGATTTGACTTTTGACGAACTCTTATTGGCTTTTGACAAAATCCTCAAAGACGAGAATTATTACAGTCAAACAGTTGTTCGATTGGTGAGTCAAATTCAATACGACAACATTGAGATTGATGCTTTTGACAAACAAATTCTATTTCAACTTTCAAAAGGGGTCAAAACCAAAGACATTCCGCAATATGTTCCGCTGTCATTAAGCGCGGTCGAAAAACGAAAATTACATTTAAAAGATTTACTTGAAATCAAAGGCGGAAGTGATATTGATTTGATCCGAGAAGCCAAAAACAAAGGACTTTTATAGTTTATTGCGGAAAGCCGTAATCAAAAATGCGGGAAACCGTAATGAGTTTTGAGGGAAACCACAGACGAGTATCAAGAGGCATGTATTAATTTAGCCATATGTTTAACGAGGTAGTAGTCGTAAACATAAAAACACAAAGTAGTGCTTTTGATTCGCCTTTTTTGCCCCAAACAAAAAACTTTAAAATCTTCACTACAACATATAGAAAAAGCGGCAAATTAGGGAGTGCCGCTTTTTTTATGTCTATAAATCAAAGATGTATTATTCGCTGAGTGCATCCCAACCGCGCGCCTTGAGTGGAATTTTAGTGTTGGCTCTGGTAACTAAATGTATGCCTTCTGCCGCCTCGGTCATGTGTCCAATGATGGTCAAGTCCGGATTGGCTTTGATTTTATCAAAATCGTTCATGCTCATCGTAAACAACAATTCGTAATCTTCACCGCCGTTGATGGCAATGGTTGTTGCATCTAAGTTGAACTCTTCACAAGTGCTGATGAATTGCGGGTCAATGGGCAATTTATCTTCATATAAATTACAACCCACGCCCGATTGCTTGCACAAATGCATGATTTCTGACGATAGTCCGTCTGAAATATCAATCATCGAGGTTGGTTTTACTTCGAGCGCATGCAACAAAGTTCTGATGTCAGTGCGCGCCTCAGGTTTGAGTTGACGCTCTACCAAATAAGCATACGTCGATAAATCAGGTTGTGCATTCGGATTCACTTGAAACACTTGCTTTTCGCGTTCTAAAACTTGCAAACCCATATAAGCTGCGCCTAAATCACCACTGACGACCAGCAAATCATTGGCTTTGGCGGTATTTCTATACACCAATTCCTCGTCTTGAGCCACGCCCAAAGCCGTAATGCTCAATATCAATCCTTTTTGAGATGAAGTCGTATCGCCGCCCACCACATCAACTTTATATTTTTGCGCCGCGAGCGTAATTCCGGCATATAATTCTTCTAAAGCTTCGAGCGGAAATCTGTTTGAAACCGCCACCGAAACGGTAATTTGAGTCGGCTGAGCGTTCATGGCGCAAATGTCAGAAAGGTTCACCACAACAGCTTTATAACCCAAATGTTTGAGCGGCATATAGGCCAAGTCAAAATGTACGCCTTCAATGAGCAAGTCGGTTGAGATGACCGTTTTTTTGCCGGCAAAATCCAACACCGCCGCATCATCGCCAATGCCTTTTTGGGTTGAAGGTTGTTGCATTTCAAAATGACGCGTCAAATGATCAATCAAACCAAACTCGCCTAATTGTGCCAAGTTGGTGCGCTGTGGGTTTTTATCTTCTAACATTTTTTATTTTTTAGAGCCTGAGAGCCTGAGAGCCTGAGAGCCTGAGAGCCTGAGAGCCTGAGAGCCTGAGAGCCTGAGAGCCTCTTGTAAATTTGAGCGGTAAAGTTACAAAGTTTGGCTAGTTTATTACAATAAATAATGCCTAACAAAAAGCCCGACAACTTTCATCATCGGGCTTTCTTATCTTTGGCACTCAGCAACTCAGCTGCTTATTAATCATTCAGCTTTAGAACTGCCATAAATGCTTCTTGCGGAATTTCAACATTTCCTACTTGACGCATTCTCTTTTTACCTTTTTTCTGTTTCTCAAGAAGTTTTCTTTTACGTGAAATATCACCGCCGTAACATTTGGCCGTAACGTCTTTTCTAAGCGCTTTTACGGTTTCACGCGCGATGATTTTGGCACCAATCGCCGCCTGAATCGGAATATCAAACTGCTGACGCGGTATGAGTTCTTTGAGTTTTTCGGTCATTTTCTTCCCGATGTTATAAGCGTTGTCGGCATGAATCAAAGCCGAAAGCGCATCAACACCATTGCCGTTTAACAAAACATCCACTTTTACCAAGTTAGAGGCGCGCATGCCAATCGGATGATAATCAAACGAAGCATATCCTTTAGAAACGGTTTTCAAACGATCGTAAAAATCAAATACAATTTCGGCCAGCGGCATATCAAAATTGAGTTCAACACGCTCAGTAGTCAAATAAGTTTGGTTGGTGATAATACCTCTTTTTTCAATACACAAACTCATCACATTGCCCACATAGTCTGATTTGGTAATGATGGTTGCTTTGATAAAAGGTTCTTCAACGCGATCAAGCCTTGAAGGTTCGGGCAAATCCGAAGGGTTGTTCACCACAATGGGCACATCAATGTCTTTTTTGGTATACGCCAAATACGAAACGTTTGGAACCGTTGTGATCACGGTCATATTGAACTCGCGCTCCAATCGCTCTTGAATGATTTCCATGTGCAACATGCCCAAGAAACCACATCTAAAACCAAAGCCCAAAGCCGCAGAACTCTCGGCAGCAAAAACCAGCGAAGCATCGTTGAGTTGCAATTTCTCCATAGAGTTGCGCAACTCTTCATAATCTTCGGTATCTACCGGATAAATCCCGGCAAAAACCATCGGTTTCACATCTTCAAAACCGGTAATCATATTGGTGGTTGGCGTTTTGGCATCGGTAATGGTGTCACCAACTTTGACTTCTTTGGCTTCTTTAATACCCGAAATCAAATAACCTACATCGCCGGTTGAAATCACATTTTTCGGAACCTGATTAAGTTTCAAAGTTCCTACTTCATCCGCAAAATATTCGTTTCCGGTGGCCATAAATTTAATTTTCTGACCTTTTTTAATCTCGCCGTTCACGACTCTAAAAATAACTTCAATGCCGCGAAACGGATTATAAACACTGTCAAAAATCAGCGCTTGAAGCGGTTCTTGCGCATCGCCTTTCGGAGCCGGAATACGCTCAATAATGGCGGCCAAAATATTTTCAACGCCAAAACCGGTTTTACCCGAAGCGTGGATAATTTCTTCTAATTTACAACCCAGCAAGTCCACAATGTCATCGCTTACTTCTTCAGGGTTCGCACTGGGCAAATCCACTTTGTTGAGCACCGGAATAATCTCTAAATCATTCTCTAAAGCCAAATACAAGTTTGAGATGGTTTGCGCCTGAATACTCTGCGCCGCATCTACAATCAACAACGCGCCTTCGCAAGCGGCTATCGAACGCGAAACTTCATACGAGAAATCAACGTGCCCGGGCGTATCAATCAAATTCAAGATATAATCTTCGCCTTTGTATTTGTATTCCATCTGAATCGCGTGGCTTTTGATGGTAATCCCGCGCTCGCGTTCCAAATCCATATTGTCGAGCAATTGCGCTTTTTCTTCACGAGCACTTACCGTTTGTGTAGCCCCGAGCAAGCGGTCGGCCAAGGTGCTTTTGCCGTGGTCAATGTGTGCAATAATGCAAAAATTTCGAATGTTCTTCATCTTCAGTACAAGGTCAAATCGCCTTTTTTAGGCTGTTTTTTGGGCGTGCCCCTCGTCATACTTCCTCGGGTCGGGTCATTCGCTGTATCTTGGGTTCTGCTTTGCGCCACCCAAGGATGCCGCTGCTGCCCCTCACGCACTTGGCTGCAAATATAGTCCAAACTTCATCAGCCTCAAAGCCCTAATAAATAAAAGAATAAAACACATCAAAGAGGTGTCAAGTTTTTCTGTAACTCAAAAAAACTTACTTTTGCGCCATGATCAAAATCGGAAACATAGAATTACCCGAATTCCCGTTGTTGTTGGCACCTATGGAAGACGTGAGCGATCCGCCGTTTCGTCGTTTGTGCAAAACCCACGGAGCCGATTTGATGTTTAGCGAATTTATCTCGTCTGAAGGGCTGATTCGCGATGCCATTAAAAGCAAACAAAAGCTCGATATTTTTGACTACGAGCGTCCGGTGGGCATACAGATTTTTGGCGGAGACGAAGAAGCCATGGGGCTTTCGTCCAAAATTGTCTCAACGGTGAATCCGGATTTGATTGATATTAATTTTGGTTGTCCAGTTAAAAAAGTGGTTTGCAAAGGCGCCGGAGCTGCGGTTTTAAAAGATGTTGATTTGATGGTCAGACTTACCGAAGCGGTAATTCGCGGAACGCATTTGCCGGTCACGGTCAAAACGCGTTTGGGTTGGGACGAAAACATGATCAACATTGACGAAGTAGCCGAGCGTTTGCAAGATGTGGGCGTACAAGCCTTGTCAATTCACGGGCGAACGCGCGCGCAATTATATAAAGGCGAAGCCGATTGGTCGCACATAGCGCGCGTTAAAAACAATCCGCGGATTAAGATTCCGATTTTTGGCAATGGCGATATTGATTCGGTGGAGAAAGCGCTTGATTACAAAAATCGCTACGGAGTGGATGGCATCATGATTGGCCGCGCCGCGATTGGTTATCCGTGGATTTTTAACGAAATCAAACACTACGCAAAAACCGGTGAGAAACTACCGCCGCCGAGTATGCAAGATCGTATTGATGCCGCGCGCAATCATTTGACTTGGGCTATGGAATGGAAAGGCGAATGGACCGGAATTGTTGAAACCCGTCGTCATTATACCAATTATTTTAGAGGAATCTCGCACTTTAAAGAATACCGACACAAATTAGTCACCTTAGACAACAAAGATGATTTGTACCGCGCATTTGACGAAATCTCGAAAGCGTTTGCCGATTATTCGTTTGTGTAATAGGTTGTTCGGAAAGCTAAAGCCGCGCTAGGGGTTGCAGCTGGGTGCCGTGCACCGCGAAAAACCCGGGCCGCAGGCAGCGCCCCAATTAAAATTGTTCGAGTAATTTTTTGGTCACTCGGCTTGAGGCAATCCACGAGGCCAATAAGCCTAAACCAGAGATGGTGGCCAATACCAATAACACATTCTGCACCGAGAAAACGACCGGATAGGCCAAGTTGGGCGTAATCATGACCCATTGAAATTGTTGTTGCAGCAAGACAACCGCAATGCCTAAAACCAGTCCGATACAGCCGCCCACAATACTTAAAAGTGATCCTTGAAACATGAAAATAGAACGTAAATGTTTGACTTCAGCGCCCAAATTATACAGCGTTTTGAGGTTGTGTTTTTTGTCTAGAATCATCATAATCAGCGCGCCCACCAAGTTGAACAAAGCCACAATAATCACCAAGGTAAAAATGAGATACACCGCAATATTCTCGGTGTTGAGCATTCGGTACAAACTTTCGTTGAGCTGTGCCCGGGTTTTGATGGCGGTGTTTTTCGGAAACAACTTTTGAAGCTCGCTGACCACGGCTTGCTCACTGGCGCCGGGTTTGAGTTTACATTCAATACCCGAAATTTGGTTGGGTTTAAATTCGAGCAAGGCTTGCGCTAAGGTCAAATCGGCAAAGACGTATTTTGAGTCGAGGTCTTCATTAATAGCATATATGCCTACCGGTGCGAGTTTGCATCGATTGAAGGCTTCATCGGGATTTTCAATGGCGCCGCGTCCGGCTTTGGGGACAAAAACTTCAAAAGGGTGGTTAAAATCAAACAAGCCCATCGAGAGTTTTTGGCAAATGCCATAACCTACCACAACTTGGTTGGAGTGCTTTTCAAGCCATTGGCCTTGATACATTATTTTATGCACCGGATTCACCCGCTCAAAAAGAGAATCGACACCTTTTATATAGGTAACTTGTTCTTTGCCATCAAACAAAAACAAAACGCGTTCTTCGATGATTTTGCTGCTTGAGGCTAAACCTTTTATTTTTTTGATTCCGATTTCTTGCGCCGGAGTTATTTGAAGTGTTTTTCCGAAGGTGCTCGTGATTTTTAAATCAGGATCAAATTCGTTGGTAAATGAAAGGCTGAATTCTTTGAGTCCGCTAAAAACCGACAAAACCACAAACAAAGCCATGGAACCAACAATTACTCCGAGTGCCGCAATGCCATTGATGATGTTGATCGCGTTGTTTTTACTCGCGCTTTTGAGGTAACGTTTGGCTATGTACAGCGGAAAATTCACACTAAGCTTTTCTGCGGCGAATTAACAGATCGCGGTTTTCAATTGGGTTTTCTTTTTCAGATAATGCTTGGTCAATCTTTTCGATGTAATCAAGCGAATCGTCAATAAAGAAAACTAAATTAGGCACTTTGCGCAATTGCAAACGAACGCGTTGTGACAAATCGTGTTTGATGAGCGGTGCGTTTGATTTTACTGCAGCGAGAATTTCAGGCGCTTTGTCTTGCGGAAAAATACTCAAGTACACCGATGCAATGGATAAATCAGTGGTGACGCTTACTTTTGATACAGAAATAATCAGATTGGTAATGTTGTTTTTACGAACCTCACCTTGAAGAATATCTACCAAATCGCGCTGAATTACACCGCCAATTTTTTTCTGTCTATTTGTTTCCATGCCGCAAAAATACGTTTTTTTTACTTGTATGCCACGGTCGTTGCAGGTTCATTTTAGGGGTCAGGAACCTGCTTTTCGTATAACCCGAGCGAAGCGAATAGGCCGAAAACAAAATTTTAAATATTATTTTTGAGAGGCAATCTTTAGCTCGTTCCTCGTAAAAGGATATCGGCTCTATCAGGGCTAGGGGCAAATTTGTATCTTTGACTTCAGGATAAAATCAAAATAGCAGTGATTAAGCATGAGAAAAATTGAACACATCGGCATTGCCGTAAAAGATTTAAAGTCAGCCAATGAAGTTTATGAAAAACTCATGGGTCAGCCACCGTATAAAATGGAGTCAGTTGAAAGTGAGGGCGTCAACACTTCGTTTTTTATGAGTGGACCGAATAAAATTGAGTTGCTTGAAGCTACAAATCCTGAAAGCCCGATTGCGAAATTCATTGAAAAACGCGGCGAAGGCATTCACCATATTGCTTTTGATGTAGCGGATATTGTGTCTGAAATTGCCCGCCTTAAAGCTGAAGGTTTTGTGGTCTTGAACGAACAACCCAAAAAAGGAGCCGACAATAAATTAGTAGTTTTTTTGCATCCGAAAAATACTTTGGGCGTTTTGGTTGAGTTGTGTCAAGAAATTTTAGAGTAATCGGTTATATCCCGCGCAAATACTGATTTTGCCCAAAAAAATAGTTGCAGGGTTATAAAAATAACATTAATATTGCAACCAAATTTAAAGGTCCTATAGCTCATTCGGTTAGAGCAACTGACTCATAATCAGTAGGTGCTTGGTTCGATTCCAAGTGGGACCACTAAGAAGACTTTCTTTGTATGAGAGTCTTTTTTTTTAACGTAAAACTAAAATGGTTTTTTTTACGTTAATTTAACTTGTTGTTAAAAGTTGTTTTTAATTGAGCTCTTTTTAGCATTAAAACCAATTGTAAACCAAAAAAAAATTTTGACAGAAAGAATTTTTACTTACTTTTACGCCCTATGAAAATTGTCCCGAACATTTTTTTATTGGTTTTGTTGATGGTAAGCGCCTCAGCTACGGCCATACCAAGTAATGGGCCACCGCCTCCAGGAATTCCGCCTCCAGGTCTTCCGATAGATGGAGATTTGGTTTCAATGGCTGTTATTGCGGTAATGTTTGGGTGTTACAAAATATACAAATCAAAATTTTCTCATAAAAAAACTCCGGTCTAAGCCGGAGTTTTTGTTTTTTGACAAATAGTTATTTTTTCTGATATAATCGACTCACATATTTGCCAATCACATCAAATTCTAAATTGACTTTGGTGCCAATTTGAAAGTTTTTGAAGTTGGTGTGCTCGTGTGTATATGGAATAATGGCTACACTAAAACTATGCTCTTTTGAATCAACAACAGTTAAACTCACACCGTTTACTGTAATTGAACCTTTTTCAATGGTTATATTGCCAAGGTCAGGGCTGTATTCAAAAGTATAATACCAACTTCCGCTTGCTTGTTGAATATCAGTGCATAGCCCCGTTTGATCAACGTGCCCTTGAACGATGTGCCCGTCTAACCGATCTCCGAGTTTCATGGCGCGTTCAAGATTAACTATGTCGCCGGTTTTCCAGTCGCTCATATTGGTTTTTTCAATGGTTTCTCGGATGGCTGTTACAGTATAAAGGTCGTTTTTAATAGCAACAACAGTTAAGCAAACACCATTATGAGCAACGCTTTGATCAATTTTGAGTTCTTGTGTGACTGAACTTTGTATGGTAATGTCAAGATTATCTTGATTTTTTTTAATCAAATGAACGATTCCGAGGGTTTCAATAATTCCGGTAAACATCTTTGGTTTATTTTACTAAATTTGCACGTCAAAATTAGCAATAATAACGCGCTGCTCCATGAAAAAAAACGAAAATATAATTGTCGGAATCTCCATAGGTGACTTGAACGGAATCGGAAGCGAAGTAGTTTTAAAGACCTTTGAAGATGCTCGAATGTTAGAGCTCTGTACGCCCGTTATTTTCGCCAATGTCAAGATTCTCTCGTTTGTAAAAAAGACCTTTGAATCAACCTCTACCTTGCACGGCATTGACCATATTAATCAACTCATTCCCGGAAAAATTAATGTTTTAAACGTTTGGAAAGAGCCAGTTGATTTGAACTTTGGACAAATTGACGATAAGGTTGGCGCTTATGCAATCAAGTCGTTTGCTGCTGCAACAGCGGCGCTCAAAGAAGAACAGATTGATGTTTTAGTTACGGCACCCATCAATAAATATAATATTCAGTCAGACGATTTTAAGTTTCCGGGGCATACCGATTATTTGAATCAACAACTTAAAGGCGATTCGCTTATGCTGATGGTTCACGATCGTTTGCGCGTGGGGCTTTTGACTGATCATGTTCCGGTAAACGAGGTGGTTAAACATTTAACTCCGGCATTAATAGCTCAGAAAATAGAAACCATCAACCGCACTTTGATTCAAGATTTTGCCATTACCCGACCTAAAATCGCCGTATTGGGCTTGAATCCGCACAGTGGTGATAATGGTGTGATTGGCAAAGAAGAAATTGAGATGTTTTCACCAACTATCAAAGAATTATTTGATAAAGGGATTATGGTTTTTGGACCTTTCCCTGCGGATGGATTTTTTGGCAATCAGCAATATGAAAAATACGATGCTGTTATTGCGGCTTATCACGACCAAGGGTTGGTTCCGTTTAAAACTTTGTCGTTTGGAAAAGGAGTAAATTATACTGCTGGGCTTGAAAAAATCAGAACATCACCTGATCACGGAACTGCTTTTGACATTGCGGGAAAAGGCCAAGCTGATTCCGGATCATTTAAAGAAGCGGTTTATTTAGCTCTGGATGTTTTTCACAATCGGATTCAACACTTCGAAATCAGTAAAAATCCGATGAAAGTCCGTGAAAAACAAGCTGAAAAAAATAATAGGTAAAAAAAACACACCAAGGCTTTTGTGTGTATAATTATTTTATATCTTTGCGCTCCCGATTCGTTCGGCCAAATTGTTGTTTAAATGAAGCAGTTAGATGAGTTCTTAATTCCTTTTGCGGGATTAAAGTTAGGCAAACATCAATTTGAATATCAAATCGGGAAATCGTTCTTTGAAGGCTTTAACTTTGATGAATATGAAGATGTTCAAGTTAAAGTAAATGTGGTTTTAGAAAAAAAGAGCACGCTTTTAGAGCTGGCTTTCAAGCATCAAGGAACAGTAAATGTTCCGTGTGATTTAACAGGAGAGTTGTTTGATTTACCTGTAAAAGGTAAAATTAAATTGGTTGTTAAGTTTGGTGAAGAATTCAACAATGAGAACGAAGAATTATTGATTTTGCCGCACGGAGAACATCAAGTTGATGTAAAACAATACATTTATGAAATGATTGTTTTGTCGGTTCCGCAAAAGAAAGTTCATCCCGGCGTTCAAGACGGAAGTTTGCAAACCCCGGCGCTTGATAAACTAAAATCGCTTTCAGTGGGCGAACCTAAAGCAGAAAAAGAATCAGAAACAGATCCTAGATGGGATCAATTAAAAAAACTATTAACGGATAAATAATAGATTAAAATGGCACATCCTAAGCGCAAAGTCTCGAAGACCAGAAGAGATAAAAGAAGAACACATTACAAAGCAACGGTTGCTCAAATTGCCACTTGCCCTGTAACAGGCGAAGCACATTTGTATCACAGAGCTTACTGGCATGAAGGAAAAATGTACTACAGAGGCCAAGTAGTTATTGATAAGTCAATCGAAGCTGTTGCCTAATACATTACAACAAAAGTTTACGAACTCTCACAACCTTTGTGAGAGTTTTTTTATTGGTGGTAATTTCGGTTAAATAAGCCGACCAAAACCATGTTGGTTTTATATTTTTTTGTAATTTCCACCCTTTATTAAATTTAGATTGTTTAGTAAAATAAAACAGTAAATATGAATACAATTACGGCCGCTATTACAGCTGTTGGCGCCTATTTGCCTGAGTATGTGCTCACCAATCAAATCCTTGAAACAATGGTTGATACCAATGACGAATGGATTACTTCACGTACCGGCATCAAAGAGAGAAGAATTCTTAAAGGCGAAAAATTAGGCACTTCATACATGTGTATCAAAGCAGCCGAAAATCTGATTCAAAAGAGCGGTATTGATCCGTCCGAAATTGATTTGGTTTTGGTTTCAACAACGACTCCGGATATGCCGGTGGCAGCAACTTCAGTATATGTTGCCACGCAGATTGGTGCCGTAAACGCTTTTGCTTTTGATATTCAAGCGGCTTGTTCCGGTTTTTTGTACGGAATGTCAGCCGCTTCTGCATATATACAATCTGGCAGGTACAAAAAAGTATTGCTTATCGGTGGTGATAAAATGTCATCGATTATAGATTACACTGATCGTGCAACTTGTATCATTTTTGGCGATGGAGCCGGAGCGGTTTTGTTCGAACCAAATTACGAAGGTTTAGGTTTTCAAGATGAATACCTCAGAAGTGACGGAATCGGTCGTGAATATTTGAAAATTGATGCAGGTGGGTCTATTTTACCTTCATCAAAAGAAACTGTTGAAAATCGCCAACATTATGTTTTTCAAGATGGAAAAACCGTTTTCAAATATGCCGTTACCGGTATGGCTGATGTAGGTGAAAAAATTATGCAACGCAATCATTTGACCAAAGAAGATATCAATTGGTTGGTTCCACATCAAGCCAACCGAAGAATCATTGATGCAACGGCTGAGCGAATGGGTGTAGACGAAAGCAAAGTGCTCATCAATATTGAGCGCTACGGAAACACCACTTCAGGCACTTTACCTTTATTGTTGCACGATTTTGAACACAAACTCCAAAAAGGAGATAACTTAATTTTTGCTGCTTTTGGCGGCGGATTTACTTGGGGTGCTGTTTATTTAAAATGGGCCTATAACACAAATAAGAACTAAAACACTAAAAACCGATATTACCATGGATTTAAAAGAAATTCAAAACCTGATTAAATTTGTATCCAACTCAGGCGTAGCCGAGGTAAAACTCGAAACAGGTGATATTAAAATCACTATTAAAACGACTGTTGAAGGAAACACTCCAGAAATTACATATGTTCAGCAAGCTCCTGTGGCGCAAGCTTTGCCACAAGCTCCTGTTGCTGCTGCGCCAGCTGCTCCGGCCGCTGCACCATCTGCTCCAGCCGCGGACGACAGTGCTAAATATGTAACCATTAAATCTCCGATTATTGGTACTTTTTATCGCAAACCATCACCTGATAAATCACCTTTTGTTGAAGTAGGTGCTAGCGTCGGAAAAGGCGATGTGCTTTGCGTGATTGAGGCGATGAAACTCTTTAACGAAATTGAATCTGAGGTGAGCGGAAAAATTGTTAAAATCTTGGTTGACGATATGTCGCCGGTAGAATTTGACCAACCTTTATTCTTAGTTGACCCTTCATAAATCGAATAAGATGTTTAAAAAAGTATTAATAGCCAATCGCGGTGAGATTGCACTTCGTGTAATTAGAACTTGCCGAGAAATGGGCATCAAAACAGTAGCGGTATATTCTACAGCAGACGCTGAGAGTTTACACGTTAAATTTGCTGATGAGGCCGTTTGTATCGGGCCTCCACCGAGCAATCTTTCCTATTTAAAAATGTCCAACATCATTGCAGCGGCTGAAATTACCAATGCTGATGCAATTCACCCCGGATATGGATTTCTTTCTGAAAATGCCAAGTTTTCAAAAATTTGTCAAGAACACGGAATCAAATTCATTGGGGCATCGCCTGAAATGATTGAAAAAATGGGCGATAAGGCAACTGCCAAAGCCACTATGAAAGAAGCTGGAGTTCCTTGTGTTCCGGGTTCTGATGGTATTTTAGAATCGTTTGAGCAAGCCAAAAAAGTAGCCAAAGAAATCGGTTATCCGGTGATGATGAAAGCTACTGCAGGTGGTGGTGGAAAAGGAATGCGCGCCATCTGGAAAGAAGATGAGCTTGAAAAAGCTTGGGAAAGCGCTCGACAAGAAGCTGCTGCAGCCTTCGGAAATGATGGAATGTACATGGAAAAACTCATCGAAGAACCTCGTCACATCGAGATTCAAGTTGTGGGTGATGCCTATGGAAAAGCCTGTCACTTATCTGAACGCGATTGTTCAGTTCAGCGTCGTCACCAAAAATTAACCGAAGAAACTCCTTCGCCATTTATGACAGATGATTTGCGTCAGCGGATGGGTGAAGCTGCGGTAAAAGCCGCAGAGTTTATTCAATATGAAGGAGCCGGAACGGTAGAATTTTTGGTGGATAAACACCGTAATTTCTATTTCATGGAAATGAATACGCGTATTCAAGTGGAACATCCAATTACTGAACAAGTAATTGATTACGATTTGATTCGCGAACAAATATTGGTTGCAGCTGGTGTGCCTATTTCTGGTAAAAACTATTTGCCACAATTGCACTCTATAGAATGTCGTATCAATGCCGAAGACCCATACAATGATTTTCGTCCGTCGCCGGGAAAAATTACCGTATTGCACGCGCCAGGTGGTCACGGAGTTCGACTAGATACGCATGTTTATGCAGGTTACACGATTCCGCCAAACTATGATTCGATGATTGCCAAGTTGATTACAACAGCGCAAACACGTGAAGAAGCCATCAACAAAATGAAGCGTGCTTTGGACGAATTTTATATTGAAGGTGTGAAAACAACCATTCCTTTTCACAGACAACTCATGGATGAGCCGGATTATGTGGCCGGTAATTATACCACCAAGTTCATGGAAACTTTTAAAATGAAAGGTTCAGAATAAATTCAAAATAAAAGAAAAGCCTCACTTTTGGTGGGGCTTTTTTTATTGTCCTACTGTTTATTTCAAGAAAAGTATTTCTGTTTTTGTCAGTTGTATTCAATAAAAAAAGCCACCTATACAAGATGGCTTTTTCGCGTTTTGTTTTATGTTAATTATTGCTTGATGAAACGTTTTACGCTGGTTTCACCGTTGGTGGTTACTTCAAGCATATAGTTTCCGGCTTTGATGTTCGATACATCAATGGTTCCGTCAAGAATAGTTCCTTTAGCAACTTGTTGGCCCAACATATTGTAGATGTTGTATGAGGCATTTCCTTCAAGAGTGATGTTTAACACATCTCCGTTGACTGGATTCGGATAAATAGTGTAAGAAATTGTATTGCTTGACAATTCTTCTCTTGCAGTAGATGTTATGTTTACAGTATAATCTTCAACTTGTCCGTATGAGAAAGCCTCGCATGATGTTGGAATAGCATTGTATTTCATAGATACACGCATTCTGGTGGCGCCTAAAGTAGCCGTAGCCGGAATGGTAATCGAGCCACTCACAGGAGTCGTTTTTGAAGCTGTTTTGGTCCAAACAGTTTCGCCTGCATCTGCAAAATCACCATCTTTATTGTAGTCAATAAATACAGCATATCCTTCATTATAGGTAGTGGCTGTCCAGCTTGGTGTAATGGTAATGGTATAAGCAGTACCTCTCACAGCATTGGTTGACTGAGCTGTAAAGTTTTCGTATCCCGCTGTACCGGTTGAGGTGTTGTTGATGGTTCCAAAAACAACTTTGCCAATTTTTTCATCCGCAGTACTGTTTCCTTGTGAAGTACAATAAGTTGTGGTAGCCGTTGAGGTAGTTACACTTACTGTATTGCTGGCAGCAGAAGCATTTCCGGCAGCATCTTTAGCAATCACGTAGAACGTATAAGTTGTAGCGGCAGTCAATCCGGTTACAGCATATGAATTAGTTGCTGAAGTAGCTTTGTAAATACCATTTTGATATACATCATATCCAGTAACTCCTACGTTGTCTGTTGAAGCCGTCCAAGTTAAATTGCTGGTGGTAGCTGTAGTTCCAGATGCTGCTAAAGCCGTCGGAGCCGTTGGAGCCGTAGTGTCAACAACAGCAGCTTGAATATTTAAAGTATAATCTTCAACTTGTCCGTATGAGAAAGCCTCACATGAAGTTGGAACAGCATTGTATTTCATTGAAACACGCATTCTGGTGGCACCTAAAGTAGCGGTAGCCGGAATAGTGAAAGAACCGCTTACTGGTGTAGTAGTTGAAGCCGCTTTGGTCCAAACGGTTTCGCCAGCATCAGCAAAGTCACCATCTTGATTGTAATCAACAAAAACGGCATAACCCTCAGCATATGTGGTTGCT
This sequence comes from Flavobacterium sp. CYK-55, assembly GCF_018413465.1. Classification (GTDB taxonomy): domain Bacteria; phylum Bacteroidota; class Bacteroidia; order Flavobacteriales; family Flavobacteriaceae; genus Flavobacterium. The sequence goes on along the minus strand of NZ_JAHCDK010000001.1, from coordinate 393,263 downwards.
GTCCAGCTTGGTGTGATGGTAATCGTGTATGCAGCACCTCTGTTTACATTAGTAGATAGAGTTGTGAAGTTTTCATAACCCGCAGTTCCCGTTGAAGTATTGTTGATGGTACCAATGGCTACTTTTCCGATTTTCTCATCAGCCGTGCTGTTTCCTTGTGACGCACAATAAGCCAATGATGCAGTTAAGGTTGTTACACTCACTGTGTTGCTGGCAGTTGAAGCATTTCCAGCTGCGTCTTTAGCAATTACATAAAATGTATATGTAGTAGTGGCCGTCAAACCTGTTACAGCATATGATGTAGTGGTAGATGTGGCTTTAAATACACCGTTTTGGTATACATCATATCCGGTAACTCCGATGTTATCTGTAGATGCTGTCCAAGCTAAATTTGTAGTTGTAGCGGTAGTTCCAGAGGCAGCTAAAGCAGATGGAGCAGATGGAGCGGTAGTATCAACCACCGGAGCCAAAGTAGTTACACTTACGGCATTGCTCGCTACTGAAGCATTTCCGGCAGCATCTTTCGCTTTAACGGTAAATACATAAGTAGTTGAAGCGGTTAATCCGCTAACAGTATATGAAGTTGCAGAAGTTGAACCCAAAAGAACACCATCTTTGTATACATCATAGCCAGTTACCGCTACATTGTCAGTAGCACCTGACCACGACAATGAAGTTCCGGTCTGTGTAGTTCCAGATGCGGCTAAAGTTGGTGCCGTTGGTGCAACGGTATCAGTTATTCCAGAAGTTATGGTGAAGTTGGTATTGGAAACATCAAAGAAAATATGATTGGTTCCTTTGATCATGATGCGGTTGGTTGTTCCTGGTGTGTTCGGAATGGTAACAGATTCAGTACCGTCATTAGGAGTAGCAGCCAATAAAGTTGACCAAGTATTTCCGCCATCTGTAGATAATAAAACATCTACATTGGCACAATTAACTCCGTTGGCTGTTGTTCCGGCCACATTCCAGGTAATGGTTTGTGCGCTTCCGCCAACATATGAAACTGCTGTGTTTGGAGCTGTTACCGCAAAAGGTCCAGCCGTTGCATTGATCGTTACAATCATGTCGTCGCTGTTGTTTGCGCTTCCGCCTGCTCTGTTATCGCGAACGGTAAATCTAAAGTTTAATGTTCTGGCTACTGATGGCAAAGCCTCAACTGTAACTTCAGAACCTGCAGTTGTCGTAGCTCCGGTAAGTACAGAAGCCATTCTTGGGAAATATCTTGTAGGCGTTGTTACTGGCGAATATGAACGGAAATTCACTCCGCTGGTTTTTGTAGCGCTTGGAGCGGTTGCATTGGTTTGAGAATCCATTTGCTCCCAATCATAAGTAAGCACATCACCATTTGCATCAGTACCCACACCGGTCAACATAAAAGGAGTGCTTTTAGGAACTGTATAATCCAAACCAGCATTGGCCGTTGGAATTGAGTTGCCTGTTGCAGTATTCACCGAACAAGTTTTAGCTTTAATATTATTAGTCACTTGTTGGATGCTCACAGCGTGAAAATAGGCATCAGAATGTGGCTGTACGTCAACCGAAGTAATTCCGGCATAACCCATAATGGTTGACCCGCTACCTGGCTCAACTTGAACTCCAGTGCCTTCATTGCTGTGGGTAAAAGTGTGATTGGCTCCAAATTGATGACCTAATTCGTGTGCAACATAATCAATATCGAAATTATCCCCCGACGGAATCCCATCGGCAGGTGAAGTGTATCCGCTACCTTTACCTAGCGGAACAGAAGTTGTTGGATTTACGCAAATACAACCAATACATCCTGCATTTCCGCCACCACCGGTTGCCCCAAATAAATGGCCTACATCATAATTAGCATTGCCAATATTATTGGTCAACGTGGTTTGTAATTCTTGATTCCAAGCACCTCCAGCTCCGGTTGCAGCAGCTGAATATGGATCAGAAGAAGCGGTGGTGTAAATCACCGTATCAGTATTGGCAATTAAAACCATGCGTGCGCCAAAATCTTTTTCAAAAACACCATTCACACGAGTCATGGTGTTGTTGATGGCCGCGAGTGCCAAGGCTTTGGTTCCGCCAAAATAAGCAGTATATTCACCAGTTACTGACATGGCCAAACGATAAGTTCTCAAAAGGGCATCATCTGCATTCGGACGAGCAGCCTCAGCACTTCCGCCTACAGTTACTGCATCGATCACACGACACTGAAACCCGTTGAGCGACGGCGTTTTGTCTGATTTGTTGTATACGCTATAGGTTTTTAAATCTGTAGTGTATGGCTCGATGAACTCAGCAGATTTGTTGGGTCTGAGCACCATTGTCTCTAATCCAAGTGGAGAAATACTGAAGTAAATGGTTGAACCCGGTTGGTCAATACTTTCGCCGATATACGATTTGATTTCAGTATATCTGGCCGCCAATTCTGGGTCCATGTTTGAAGATTCCTTAACGCGGAATTGCTCCATAGCACCAGCTGTATTTGGGAAAGAAACCACCAAATTTGATGGTCCGTTAGATATGAAACGCTTGGGAGCGCTTGACAAATTTTGCTTGAGTTGATTCACGTCAAGTTCAAACAATTGTGGATGATTTAAGGATTGTTTGTTCGCAAAAGTTACTGCGTCGGCTTTTGGAGCGGTAACTTTCCAGAGTGATTTTCCTGATTGGGCAAATGAAAATCCACTCACGGCCAATAAGGCCAATGAAAGTAATCTAGTTTTCATCATTTAAATTGAGGTTTGGGTTATCGAGCAAATGTATCATTTAATTTTAATTGATTGTTTCGTAAAGCAATGATTTATCAACATTTATTTTAAAAATTTAGATTCAAATTTGTGCTTCTTCTATCAGAGTAGTTATTTTTTTAAGATTAATTCATTTTCTGTAAAAAACGTTGATATCTTTTGAATGAATCAGCGCAAAAAAGCGGTTTTGCGTATAATTTTATCGAAATAATTTTAGGTTTATGTTTTTAAGTTATTGGGAAATAAACAGATGGTTTTCAGAGGTTGATTACACGATTGTTGGCAGCGGAATTGTCGGATTGCATGCCGCTTTACATCTGCGCGAGCGATTTCCGGAAAGCAAAATTCTCATACTCGAAAAAGGCATGTTGCCTGAAGGCGCGAGTACCAAAAATGCTGGGTTCGCTTGTTTTGGAAGTTTGACCGAAATCATGGACGATTTAAAAACGCATTCAGAAGAAGAAGTTGTTCAATTGGTTGAAAAACGTTGGAAAGGCTTACAATTGCTCAGAAAAAATTTAGGTGACGCCGCCATTGATTTTAAACCTTACGGCGGATATGAACTGTTTTTAGACAGTCAATCTTTGGCTTATCAAGAGGCCACACAAAAAATACGGTTTGTCAATGAAATTCTGCAACCTATTTTCAAAGCGGAGGTTTTTCACAAAGAAGTTGACCGATTTAACTTCAAAAACACATATGAATATTTAATTTTTAATCCGTTTGAAGCGCAAATTGATACCGGAATGATGATGCATGCTTTGCTGAAAAAAGCCATTTCAGAGAACATTCTCATTCTCAACAATCAAAAAGTGACGGCTTATAATGAAAACACTTCAGATGTTTCGGTGGCTTTGGGTGATTTTAGTTTTACCACCAAAAAACTACTCTTTGCTACCAATGGTTTTGCTTCAGAGCTCATTGGTCAAGCCGTAAAACCTGCTCGTGCTCAGGTTTTGATCACCAAACCGATTGTTGATTTAGACATCAAAGGGACTTTTCATTTAGAACAAGGTTATTACTATTTCAGAAATATAGGCAACCGAATTTTACTCGGCGGCGGACGCAATCTTGATTTTGAAGCCGAAACGACCACTGATTTGAGTCAAACCGAATTAATCCAAAATCGACTCGAATCACTCTTGCGCAAAGTAATTCTTCCGAATACCGATTATGAAATCGAACATCGATGGAGTGGAATCATGGGCATGGGCGCGAGTAAACGCCCTATTGTTGAGCGTTTATCAGAGCATGTTTACTGCGGCGTTCGCATGGGCGGAATGGGAGTAGCTATTGGAAGTTTAATCGGGCAGGAACTTGCCGAATTAGTTTAAAATATGATCAAAAAAATCATTCGTTTTGTTTGGAAATTTGCACTTTGGTTCATCGGGCTATCCATTTTATCAGTTGTTGTTTTTAGATGGGTTCCGATTCCAATCACGCCATTGATGATGACCCGCGCGGTTGAGAATAAATTCGACGGTAAAGACATGGTTTGCAGTCATGATTGGGTTCCGATTGAGCAGATATCAAAAAATCTACAAAAAGCTGTGATTGCGAGTGAAGATGCGAATTTTTTGCAACATCACGGTTTTGATTTCAATGCGATTCAAAAAGCGATGAAAAACAACGAGAAAGGCAAAAAACTCAAAGGTGGCAGTACAATCTCTCAACAAACGGCCAAAAATGTTTTTCTCTGGCAAGGCCGAAGTTATTTTAGAAAGGCACTCGAAGCTTATTTTACAGTTCTGATTGAAGTTTTCTGGAGCAAAGAGCGCATCATGGAAGTTTATCTCAACAGTATTGAAATGGGCGATGGTGTTTACGGAGCGCAGGCAGCTTCTGAATATTGGTATCGAAAACCAGCCGAGCATCTGACCAAAATAGAGGCGGCGGGTATAGCAGCCATCTTGCCCAATCCACGAAAATTTACAGCGACGAATTCCTCAGGTTATATCAACCGAAAAAAAGGACGTATCGTAAAACATATGAGCTACGTAAAACTCGATTATTAAAAAGAAAGGCGCCCGATGAAGAGCGCCTTTTTGGTTTTATGCAAACAGAGGATTGTATTGCGGCCAATGTTTATATATCAAAATTGAATTGAGCAGAACGACTACTAAAGCCAATCCTAATCCGGGAATATCAATAAACATGTGAAACAACAAGATGTTGATTGAAATAGGAGCCAAAAGAATCAGGGCAAAAGCCACCCATTTTCTTAAGAGTAATAAAGCCCCGATGAATATTTCAAGCAACCCCAACACCGGAAAAATATATCCGGTTGCATTTAATGAATTCATAAAGTCTGCTGCCGAACCTGTTGGCGGTGGCAACGGAATAAAGTGCAATAATTTGTTACTTCCAAAGACAATCAAAACCAGTCCTAAAAGCAATCGGATAAGAAGCGTAAATCTTGAATTCATAGGCTAAATTGGGTTTAGTTAAACATCAAACGAAATCCTAAATTAATAATTAATTGTTTAGAAAAAAGATATTTAACGAATAAAACCCAAAAATAATTCTTAAAAATCTAATCAAAGCTAAATGCTGAAATTTGCACCAAACACAAACGTTCTGCCTATATTCGGGATTCCATCGGGTTTTAACCTTGACAAATGAGCGATGTATTTTTTATCAAAAAGATTATTGGCATTCAGCTGAATTTCTATCAGACTTTTTCCCATTTTTAATTTTCCACCTAAGCCTAAATTTACCAAAGTGTAATCAGCGCTAGGCGTTTCAAAAAGACCGGTATGGTTTTGTTCAAACGTATGTGAAACATTCAATGAGACATAACCTTCACTGAGCCATCTCTGAACATTGAATTCCCCACGCAAAGTATTGTTCCAGTTTTGGGCCGGAATTAGCGGAAGCGCTTGTCCGTTTAATCGCTCGGCGCGAACGGTTTCAAAACTGCTCTCAAAATGAAGCCAATCCAGCGGATGCGGATGAAAGTGCAATCCGGCTTCGCCACCATACAAACGAGCATCGTTTTGGACATAAGTAAAAACAGGATTTGCTTCCAAAGTTTGCCCCGTCGGTGACAAATAAATATAACGCTGCAAGTGGTTGTAAAAACCGTTCACGAAAAACTCCCAATGGCTGTTACCGTATTCTAGGTTCAAATCGGCTTGAATATTTTGCTCGGTTTTTAAATCTGCATTCCCAATTTCATAACGATTGGTTCCTTCATGAACACCATTGGATGAAAGCTCTGCCAAATTCGGCGCTCGAAAACCCGAAGCCAAATTCAGACGCAAATTCAAATTTTTTATAGGTGCTGTTTTATAACCCAAAGCCGCATTGAAACTTTGATAACTTTTGTCAAGTGCCGCAAATGAACCTTCGTCGCCCAAAATGCCTTGTGCTTGTGTGCTCACTTTTCTGTGATCAAAGCGCAATCCGGCTTGAATCGTGTGGTTGTTCCAGTCATAACTGACCGTTCCGAAACCGCCCACATCAAAAGTATACGCATTGGGAATCAAGTATTCTTCGCCTGAGTTTTTGTTGGTTTGTGCCATGCCTTGGACACCCAAAATCGTTTCGAGATGTGCGGTTTTGGGCAAATGAAACTTCAAATCATAATTGAAAGTTTTAAGATTCATGCGCAAAGATGCCGTCGGGCTGTCTTCAAACTCACTGCGCAAATTGTCAATATAGCCCAAATCAATATCTAGTTTAGAACGGTTTAGATAAACGATGTTGTTCCAACTGAGCAGATGATTTGCCACGCGTTGTCTCGGGTAATCCGGATTTCTGAAGGTTGTTTGAAAACCGATTCCGCCTTCGGGAATACCCAAATTCAAGGCATTGAAATTATATCTCAAAACACTTGAAACATGTGCGTTTGAATAACCAATGCCCGATTTAAAATCGGTTTCGTTGTAGCGCGAATTGGTTACGCGATCACTACCGGGAATCTGATAATCTGCGTGTGTATTGTAGGCTCCGCGCGCCAAAAATTTCCAATTGTCTGAAGACGTTTTGATTCCAATGGATGTATTGCTGCCCAAAGTATTACTGAAGTATTTTTGACTGACATTGGCTTTAAAAGTGTGTGCCGGAGCAAATTTTTCTGGGTTAAAATACAACACGCCGCCCAAAGCATCTGAGCCGTACAGCAACGAAGCCGGGCCTTTGATGACTTCAACACTTTCAATTCCGGAATCATTGAGTCCGAGTCCGTGTTCTTCGCCAAATTGCTGGTTTTCAATGCGAACGCCTTGCGAATAAACCAAAACGCGATTGCCGCTCAGCCCGCGAATGACGGGTTTCCCGATAGAAGTTCCGGTTGAGATTTGCGAAACGCCCGGAATCGTAGCCAAACCTTCAATGAGTGTTGACGAGCCTTTTTGCTGTAGCGAACGCATACTCGCATGCTCCACTTTCATCACGTTTTGCGATTGTAGTTTATTGAAAGCCGTTGACACAATGACTTCGTCCATCTGAAAAGCCGATGGCTGCATGACAACATTGAGTTTGTTCTGACCAATCGCAAGAGAAATATTTTGTTGTTGGGTGGTAAAGCCCAAAAAAGAAATGGAGACTTTGATGTTTTTGGAAGGCAATTGATTCAAAGTATATGCACCTGAATCATTGGTTGTGGTGCCTTGATGTAATTCTGCGACTTCTATGGTCGCGCCTTTGATGGGTTGGTTTTGATGGTCTGTGATTTGCCCGGAAAGACTACTTTGTCCGTGCATCATTGAAACCGCACCCATGCAAAAAAGAGATAATATCTTTTTCATATGTAAAGATTATAAATGATTAAATGCTTCTAAGGTTTTCTTAGAAGTGAAAAACATTAAATAACCTTAGTGGGTGGGCCGCGTAAGTAAAGGACAGATTTTGAAAGAACAACCGGCAATTCATCAGCAGTGTAAATTTTTCCCGATGAAGGTTGTAAACTAATTAAATCAAAATGAAAAAGTTCAGGACAAACAAAAGTGCTGAATGTAAATTCACAGCTCAAACATTCATCAAAAGGGTGATGTTGGTGTGAAATTTCGGTTTTTCCTGAATAAATGTGATGACATTCTTTTTCTGAAAAAAGTTTGCTTAAATGCTCAAATGAATGCACTGATTGCAGCAGCATCGAGAACAACACGGCCACCGATAAAAAAGCATTCAGAAAAAGGACTTTGCGTTTCATCAGCTGCAAAAGTAAAAAGTCTTAAAAACAAAAAAACCGCTTTAACATTTATTTACAGTCAAAGCGGGAAGTTTATAGGTGTAAAAAGTTTATACGAGTTGATGAGCCACCAAATATTCAGCAATTTGTATCGCATTGGTGGCAGCGCCTTTTCTGAGGTTGTCGGCCACAATCCACATATTGATGCTGTTGGCTTGGCTTTCGTCGCGGCGAATTCTACCCACAAAAACATCGTCTTTTCCTTGGGCATACATCGGCATCGGATAAGTGTATGTATCAGTGTTGTCTTGTAGCGTAATGCCCGGCGTGTTGTGCAAAATCTCACGCACATCAGCCAAATCGTAATCTTGACCAAAAGTAATATTCACGGCTTCGCTATGACCGCCTACCACTGGAATTCTCACGGCAGTTGCAGTCACGGCAATCTGATCATCGCCTATGATTTTCTTGGTTTCACGCACCAATTTCATTTCTTCTTTGGTATAACCGTTTTCTTCAAAAACATCGCATTGCGGAATGGCGTTTCTGTGAATCGGATATTTATAAGCCATCTCACCACTGATTCCGGCATATTCATTTTCGAGTTGTTGGACTGCTTTTACGCCGGTTCCGGTAATTGATTGATAGGTTGAAACCACCACGCGTTTGATGTTGTATTTTTGGTGAAGCGGCGCTAAAACCAACACCATTTGAATCGTAGAACAATTCGGATTGGCAATAATTTTATCTTCTTTAGTGAGTGTATTGGCGTTGATTTCAGGAACAATCAGTTTTTTGTCGGCAGCCATTCTCCAAGCCGATGAATTGTCAATTACCGTCGTGCCAGCAGCTGCAAATTTGGGTGCCCAATCGAGTGAGGTTTGTCCGCCGGCCGAAAATAAAGCAATGTCTGCTTTCATATCAACAGCGGTTTGCATACCCACAACGGTATATTTTTTTCCTTTGAATTCAATTTCTTTTCCAACAGATTTTTCTGAGGCTACCGGAATAAGTTCGGTTACCGGAAAATTTCTTTCGGCTAAAACTTGCAACATCACTTCGCCAACCATACCGGTGGCGCCAACAACGGCTACTTTCATGTTCAATAATAGATGTGGTTAATAATGGCGCTAAGATACAAAAATAGGCTCCTGAAAATAAAAGCCTTTCAAATTTCAAAGCATAAAAAAAGGAAGCCGAAGCCTCCTTTTTAAACGACAGTTTTAGTTCTATTTGTTTTTTAAAAGGTCGCGAATTTGAGTGAGCAATTCTTCTTGTGAAGGCCCTGCTGGTGCTGCTGGAGCCGGTGCTTCTTTTTTCTTCATTCCGTTGATGGCTTTCACCATAATGAAGATGACAAAAGCAATAACTAAGAAACTAATCACCGCAGCCAAGAATTTTCCGTAGAGAATTCCGCCATCGGTTTTTAATTCTGCCAAGTTTTCTACTTGAGCTGCTTTTAAGGCCGGATTCAACAAAGCCGGTGTGATTACATCTGACACCAATGAATTCACAATCGCGCCAAATGCGCCACCAATGATTACCCCAACAGCCAAATCCATGGCGTTTCCTTTGGCAATAAAGTCTTTAAATTCTGAAACCATTCCCATAATAAATTGTTTTTAGTTAAAAATGTTCTGAGTTTGATATCGAATGTAAGAAAATTAACTTAAAACCGGTATGATTTAAAAAAAAACTTACTTATTCTCTGTAAAAAATTCTCTTGACGCGTTGTGAGATGCCCGTCAGAATTTCATAAGGAATCGTTTTGAGTTTTTCAGACAAAGTAATCACGGTTGGGTCCTCACCAAAAATGACCACCGAATCACCTTCAAAACAACTAATATCGGTTACATCCACCATGAGCATATCCATACAAACACTGCCCACAATAGGCGCGTGTGCTCCGTGGATACTTACATAACCAACGCCGTTGCCCAAATGACGCGAAATTCCGTCGGCATATCCAATCGGAATGGTGGCAATGACTGATTTTCGCTCAGCTATAAATCGTCGGCCATAACCCACACTTTCGCCGGCTTCAATGGTTCGCAACTGAGATATGATGCTCTTGAGGGTTCCGACATTTTCAAGATAAGGTTGTTCTTCGGGATCATTTGAAATTCCATACAAACCAATGCCTAAACGCACCATATTGTATTGTGCTTTTGGATAATTGCTGATGCCCGAAGTATTCAAAATATGACGAATCGGTTTCATCGACAATTCGTGCATTAACCGCATTGACATCTGCTCAAACAATTCAATTTGTGACAAAGCAAATTCGTGGTGTTGTAAATCATCACTTGTGGCCAAATGCGACAAAATGCTTTTGACGTGTACTGTTTTTTGGGCTTTGAGAATGGCAATTAAGTCGTCGAGTTGCTCAACTTCAAACCCCAAACGATGCATGCCGGTATCGAGTTTTAAATGAATCGGATAATTTTTGAGTTTTTTCTGTGCCGCTATTTTCAAAAAGGCATTCAACCCTTTGATGCTGTATATTTCGGGTTCTAAATGATGCTGAATAATGGCCTCATAGCTCGTTGATTCTGGATTCATCACCATAATCGGCAATTTAATGCCGTGGTTTTTGAGTGTAATGCCTTCATCGGCAAAAGCCACACCCAAATAATCTACTTTGTGGTGTTCGAGCAATTGAGCAATTTCAAAACCGCCATTGCCGTAACCAAAAGCTTTGACCATCACCATGAGTTTGGTTCTGGGTTTGAGTTTGGCTTTAAAGAAATTTAAATTGTGACTAATAGCGTTGAGGTTGATTTCTAAAACGGTTTCATGTGTTTTTTCTTCGAGTGCGCTCACAATTTTTTCAAAGTGAAAACTACGCGCGCCTTTGATCAAAATGGTTTCATAACCAAAATCGAGTTCGTCAATGGCCGCCATAAACGCGTCGGTATTTTTAAAAGTCAAACAGTTGACAAATTTTGAGCGATACTTGTGGATCATCTCGCCAATACCAATCACACGGTTGATTTTGTTTGAAATAACCAACTGCGAAACCTTTGAATACAATTCATCATTGGCCAATCCGCTCTGAAAAATATCCGATAAAATCAGCGCTCTTTTTTTGTATTGTTTCTGGCTTTCCATAAAGTCGAGCGCAATTTTAAGCGACTGAAAATCTGAGCTATAACTGTCATCAATCAAGGTTGTATGGTTGATTCCGTTTTTAACTTTAAGACGCATTTCAACCGGATACAACAACTCAACACGGCTTTCAATCACTTTGCCGTCGTAGTTTAAATACAACATCACCATAATGCATTGAATGGCGTTTTCAACCGAGGCATCGTCTTGAAACGGAATCTTAATTTCAAATTCGCCCTGCGGATGTTTGATCTTGAGTTGGGTTTTGTCTAAGACAGATTTTTTGCTGATAAAAACGTCGGCGTCATCGTCTTTACAACTCCACGAAAATCTTTGAACTTTTGGGTTTAAAAAAGCTTCAATAGATTTGTTTTTATTGTAAATCAATACTTTGGCATGGCTAAAGAGTTTGAGTTTCTCTTTCATTTTCTCGCCAATGTTGGCAAAACCTTCATCGTGGGCCGAACCAATATTGGTCAAAATCCCTATGGTTGGGCGCACGATTTTTTCGAGATTTTCCATCTCGCCAATGGTAGAAATACCCGCTTCAAAAATACCCAAATTGTGTTGTTCATTGATGGCAATCACCGAAAGCGGAACGCCCACTTGTGAATTGTAACTTTTCGGACTGCGGATGATGTTGTAATCAGGGCCGAGCAAAAAGTTGAGCCATTCTTTGACGATGGTTTTTCCGTTGCTGCCCGTAATGCCAATCACCGGAAAATCAAATTGACTTCGGTAGCTTGCGGCAAAGGTCTGAAGCGCTTCGAGCGTGTTTTCGACCACTAAAAAATTGGCTTTTTCAACCAAACCCCCAGGGATGTGCGTCACCACAAAATTACGAACGCCTTTGTCGAGTAATTCCTCAATATAATCATGCGCATCGTTGTTCGGGCCGACAATCGCAAAAAACAAAGTTTGTGCGCTGTTTTGCTGCGAACGGCTGTCAATAGTGATGTTGTCAATCAGAATACTCGGGTGATTGCCCACGCGTTTGGCGCGTATCATAGGGGCAATATTCTTCACAGATAAAACCAAGGTTACTGTTTTTTTGAAGTTGTTGGATCTTCTTGGTGTTGTTCTTGTCCTTTGCGCATCGCTTGATAATAGGCCGCACGGCTCAAAGGCTCGTATTCTTCAGTTTCGCCCAACAAAACCAAGCTGTCATTGTCGGTTTTTCGGTAGCTGTAATTGGCCAAATTTCCGGTGCGGGTGCATACGGCGTGCACTTTGGTCACATATTCGGCAGTAGCCATCAGTGCCGGCATGGGTCCAAACGGGTTTCCTTTAAAATCCATGTCGAGCCCGGCCACAATTACCCGAATGCCCGAATTGGCTAAATCATTGCAAATTTTAACAATCTCATCGTCAAAAAACTGAGCCTCATCAATGCCCACGACATCACAACCTTGGGCCAAAAGAGCAATATTGGCTGCGGCCGGAACCGGTGTAGAACGAATTTCATTGCTGTCGTGCGAAACCACCATTTCGTCGTGGTAACGCGTGTCAATGGCCGGTTTGAAAATTTCAACCTTTTGTTTGGCAAATTGAGCGCGTTTTAATCGGCGAATCAGCTCTTCGGTTTTACCCGAAAACATCGAGCCGCAGATTACTTCTATCCATCCGAATTGTTCTTTGTGATTGACCGTATTTTCGAGAAACATTATGTTTTTTTCTTGCGCTAAAGATGAATAGTTTTTTTACTTTACATGATACATATACCAATCGAAAATTAGTATATTTACACCGCTGTCAAATGTAGAAAAATTTATCAAAAATTGCTTTGCCCTTGACAATTTAATCTCAACCTAACGAACCCTTCAAATAAAACTAACCTTCTTCAAAAAGGACCCAAAAAGTTATGAAAAAACAGCTGGAAGCCGAGTTGATAAGCATTGCACACCGAATTTTAAAGCTCAAGAACAAATCCGACCTCAATCAACTGCATCAGGAAACCCGCAATCTGTATGAAAAGCTCACCGTTTTGCGCTTTGCCGAAGAACATTTCTCGGATGTTAAACCTACCATTGGTTTGACTGAAGTTGAAGAAAAACTGCAAGCCGAAACCGTTTTTGAACCCGAAGTTGTTGTGCCTGAAGCTTCAGAAGTTGCCCCTGAGCCTGAATTAGAAACGGTCGCTGAATCAACTCCGGAGCCAATTGCAGAAGAACCTGAAGAAGTTACCATCGAACTTTCGGTTGAACAAACCCAAGATTCAAATCAAGATGAGGTTGAAGCCGAATCAGAATTGACAGATGAAACAGCACATGAAGAAACTCCGGATACTGAAACTGAAGAAAAGACAGCTGAAGAACCTGAACCGGAGGTTGACGAACAAAAAATCGTTTTTCATCTAGAATCAGATGATCTTGAAGATGATGAAATTCAAGACGAATCTTTTGAAGAGCAATCTGAAGACTCAGATGAACTAATTGAAGAAACCATCGGAGATTCTATTGAAGCACAAGAAACACCTCAAGAAGATAATGCTTTCAAACCTGCTTTTGAATTGACTTTTGACATCAAAGATGAAGCTCCAGAGCCTGAAATTAAATCAGAAACTAAAAGCGCTTCGCAACAGATTACATTAGACGATTTACTCGGTCCGAATTATGCTGATCCGGTTTTTGTCAAACCCGAAGATTTGGCCAAAGAAGCGCCGCTTGCTTCAGATCCGTCGTCGGTAATTCCGATCAGTCGCAGTTATAACAGCGATGCACCGGTGATTTCCATCAACAAAGAAGGACAATCACTCAACGATCGTTTATCTAAAGGCATCATCATCGGGCTCAACGATCGCATTGCGTTTATGAATCATTTGTTTGCCAACAGCAGTGAAGATTACAACCGCGTGCTCTCGCAACTCATGACCTTTGACACTTTTGCCGATGCCAAAGATTTTATCGACAACATGGTCAAACCCGATTATAACAACTGGGAAGGCAAAGACGAATACGCCGAACGCTTTATGGAAATTGTCGAAAAAAGATTCTCATAAACCAAAGAAAATATATCGCAAAATGCACGAATGATTCACCAAAAGTTCGTGCATTTGTGTTTTAAAACCTGCATTTTATGTCAAAACTCTACATCGTTCCGACACCCATCGGCAATCTTGAAGACATGACTTTTCGCGCCATTCGCGTGCTTCAAGAAGCCGATTTGATTTTGGCCGAAGACACACGAACCAGCGGAAAACTCCTCAAGCATTTTGACATTTCTACCCAAATGCACAGCCACCACATGCACAACGAGCACAAAACCGTTGAGCAAATCGTTACGCGTTTACAATCCGGACAAACCATTGCGCTGATTTCAGATGCGGGCACTCCGGCCATTTCTGATCCGGGCTTTTTGCTCACGCGCGCCTGTGTTGAGCAAGGCATAGCCGTTGAATGTTTACCCGGCGCCACAGCTTTTGTTCCGGCACTGGTCAACAGCGCGCTTCCCAATGATCGTTTTGTTTTTGAAGGATTTTTGCCTGAGAAAAAAGGCCGACAAACGCGTTATTTAGCACTCGCCGAAGAAACGCGTACCATGATTTTCTATGTGTCACCACACAAACTCATTAAAACTTTGGCTGAGGTGGTTCAGTATTTTGGCCCCGACCGACTGCTTTGCGTGTCGCGCGAATTGTCTAAACTGCACGAAGAAAACCTGCGCGGAACGGCTCAAGAAGTACTCAAACATTTCGAGGCCAAACCGCCCAAAGGCGAAATCGTTATGTGTGTTGCGGGTAAAAAATCTTAGGGCGTGCCCCTGCGGGTCGGGCTGTACGCACTCGCTTTTCGGGCGCAAAACTTTTTCGGCATAGCAAAATCATCCGGCCCTCAAGAGCTCAAACAAAGCTACCATCCCTCACGCAAAAGCGTTTACGCTACATCTAATCCGGTAAAGACAAATTGTTTTCCGCTGAATAAACCCAAGTCAGAAAGTTTCAAATCCGGAATCACCAGCAAAGCCATAAAAGAAAGCGTCATAAAAGGCGCACGCAAACCGCTGCCGAGTTCTTTGGCCATCGCATCAATTTCTTGATACAAACGTCCGGTTTCCCAGCCGTCTTGATCGCTCATGATTCCGGCCACCGGCAAAGCCAATGACAAAACTTTTTCACCGTCAACGGCACAAACACCGCCCGTATTTTGAATCAAAGTATTCACGGCGCGACAAATTTCTTCGTCTGAAGTGCCCACTGCCACAATGTTATGACAATCATGCGCTACCGAACTGGCAATGGCGCCTTTTTTAAGCCCGAAGTTTTTGATAAAAGCCACCGCAGGTGCTGCGTTTTGATATCGGTTGACTACGGTTATTTTGAGCAAGTCATTTGATATGTCAATTTCATGTTTTCCGCTCACCACTCTTGATTTGCAAATGATTTCATTGGTAATGAGCTGCCCGTCTAAAGCCTCAATCACTCTGATGGAATCTGAGGTAGCGGTCAGCGCAAAATCTTCGGCTTTTTTGGGCGAAGTATTAAAGTTGTTGGGTGTGTCAAAAGCAATCGGCTCAATGAGCGATTTTCCGCCATCGGCTACCAAACGCCCATCAATATAGGTTTGCAAAACGCGGAAGTTTTTTAAATCTTCCACCACAATAAAATCGGCCGGATCACCCGCTCGCAACACACCAACGTTCATGTTGTAATGTGCCACCGGATTCAGGCAAGCAGCCTGTAAAACTTGATATAAATCCATGCCTTTGGCCACGGCTCTGGCGCACAAAGCATTGATGTGGCTCACGATTAAATCATCCGGATGTTTGTCATCTGAACAAAACATCATGTTTTCATAATGCTCCGGAAGCAAATCAATCAGCGCTTCAAAATTCTTGGCCGCGCTGCCTTCGCGCACCAGCACTTTCATGCCGCGTTGTAATTTCTCGAGCGCCTCGTCATACGTAAAACACTCGTGATCGGTACTGATGCCCGCGGCGATGTATTTCTGAACGGCCTCACCGCGTAAACCCGGAGCATGTCCGTCAATAGGCTTGTTGAAATGTTTGGCCCACTCTATTTTTTTGAGTACTTCTGGGTCGTCAAATAAAACGCCCGGATAGTTCATCATCTCGGCCAAGTAATAAATCTCCGGATGCGCCATGAGTTCTTTGATTCCGTCTGCATCAATGGTGGCTCCAGCGGTTTCAAAAGCCGTAGCCGGAACACACGACGGAGCGCCAAAGTGAAATTTAAGCGGTACTTTCTGTCCGTTTTCAATCATATAATGCACGCCTTCAATGCCCAAAACATTGGCAATCTCATGCGGATCTGAAATCGTTGCTACGGTTCCGTGTAAAACGGCCAAACGCGCAAATTCTGAAGGTACCAACATCGAACTTTCAATATGAATATGAGCATCGACAAAACCGGGCATGATGAAATTTTGAACCGAATGATTTTGCGGTTCAACAGCAGTTATTTTCCCGTTTTCAACCGTAACCATACCACTAAAAATGCGGCGTGCTTTTATATCGACAATTTGACCTTGAATTTGCATAGAGTAATAATTTGACCCGAAGTAACGAATTATTTTTCAAATTCGAATTGTGCTGCGGGCTATTCTGACGGTGTTTTTTTTCTAACTTTGATCTAATTTTAAAATTACATATCAACCAAACAAAATTTTTATGCGCTGGACACTTCAAAACCCACCCGAACCCAAACAAATTGAAGCCCTTAAGTCGGCTCTCAATGTTGACACGATTACCGCAACGCTCTTGTTGCAACGCGGCATTCAAACCTACGAACAAGCCCGAGTATTTTTTAGACCCGATTGGTCAGATTTGCACGATCCTTTTTTGATGAAAGATATGGATTTGGCCGTGGCTCGCATGGAACGCGCTATTGAATCCGGAGAAAACATCTTGGTTTTTGGCGATTACGATGTTGACGGAACCACCGCGGTAGCGCTGATGTCGTCTTATCTTAAAACCCGAACAACCCTTGTAGATACTTATATTCCGGATCGGTACGCTGAAGGTTATGGTATTTCTTACCAAGGAATTGATTATGCTGATGACAATGATTGTTCGTTGATTATTGCACTCGATTGCGGAATTAAATCGATTGATCATGTGGCATACGCTGCTGAGCGCAACATTGATTTTATTATTTGCGATCACCACAAACCCGGTGCTGAAATCCCCAAAGCGGTGGCGGTGCTCAACCCCAAGCGCGAAGATTGCACCTATCCGTATGATGAATTATGCGGTTGTGGCGTTGGCTTTAAACTCGTGCAAGCTTTAGCACAGCAACAAGGCGAATCGGTTCAAGAACTCAGACCTTATTTAGATTTGGTAGCAACGGCTATTGCGGCTGATATTGTTCCGATGACAGATGAGAACCGTATTTTGGCCAAATTGGGTTTAGAAGTCATCAACAGTCATCCGCGACCGGGCATCAAAGCCATGACGCAAAATCTCAAAAAAAAGAAACTCACCATTACCGATGTCGTTTTTGTTATAGCGCCCAGAATCAATGCGGCGGGGCGCATCAAACACGGCAATGAAGCCGTAGCTTTACTCACAGAATACGATATAGATCAAGCCGAGTTTTTTGCTTCTGAAATTGAAAAACACAACGCTGACCGCAAAGAACTCGATCAGCAAATCACCGCAGAAGCCTTGTTGCAAATTGAGCAGAATCAAGAACAAGACAAGTACACATCGGTTGTATATAACCCCAATTGGCACAAGGGTGTTATTGGGATTGTAGCTTCACGACTTACCGAAACCTATTACCGCCCGACGATTGTTTTTACGCAAAGCGGTGACAAATTGGCTGCCTCGGCGCGCTCGGTTAAAGACTTCGATTTATACCAGGCGCTTGAAGCTTGTAGCGCACATCTCGAGCAATTTGGAGGTCATATGTATGCCGCCGGAATGACATTGCTTGAAGAAAATTACGAAGCTTTTAAAGAAGCCTTTGAGTCTGAGGTTCAAAAAACGATTTTGCCTGAAATGCGCGAACCTGAAATAGAAGTTGATTTAGAAATCAATCTAGATGAGATAACGCCAAAATTGTTCAGGATTTTACAGCAGTTTGAACCGTTTGGTCCGCAAAACAGAACCCCCGTTTTTTTGAGCCGTTCACTGACTGATAGCGGTCAAGCCAAGAAAATTGGCCGTGATGAAAGCCATTTACGTATGTTTGTCAAACAAAATGGTTCGCCTGCTTTTGGTGCGGTGGGCTTTGGTTTGGGTGAAAAACTTCCGCTGACAGAAAACAAACAACCGTTTCAAGCGGTATATTGCATTGACGAAAATGAGTTCAACGGACAAGTGAGTTTGCAGTTGCGCATCAAAGATATCAAACATGAAGAATAACGATCCGTATGAAGCGCTTCGGCACCCCGAGTTTAATTGGTTTTTACTCATGCGTTTTGCCTTGGTGTTTGCCTGGACCATGCAATTTGTTGTTATTGAATGGCAAGTGTATAGTTTGACCAAAGATCCGCTTTCACTCGGTGTGATTGGTCTTATGGAAATTATTCCGGCCGTTAGCATGGCGCTTTTTGCCGGGCATATCGTTGATCAAAGTGAAAAAAAAGGTTTGCTGGCCAAATGCATCGCGGGTTTTTCACTGGTGAGTTTGGGCATGTTCTTGATTACGTTGCCCGAAATTCAAAAATCGCTGACCGTAAGCACTGTTTTGTATACGGTTTATGCACTGGTTTTTCTGGGCGGATTGGTTCGTTCGTTTATCACGCCGACGGTTTTTTCGCTGATGGCGCTTTTGGTTCCTAAAAAAACATATCCGAACGCATCTACTTGGAGCAGTTCAGTTTGGCAAATAGCCGCAGTTTCCGGTCCGGCGGTGGGCGGTTTTGCCATTGGCATCATCGGAATTCATTGGTCAATGTGTTTGATTTTGGTTTTGGCTGTCAGCGCATTGTTGTTGCTTTCACGCATAGAAAAAAAACCCATTCTCAACCCGAAAATTGGCGAACCTATGATGCAAAGCCTTCAAGAAGGTGTGCGTTTTGTATTCGGAAATAAAACAATACTCAGTGCTATTTCGTTGGATATGATTGCCGTGCTTTTTGGCGGTGCGATGGCGCTTTTACCCATTTTTGCGCAAGACATTCTCAAAGTTGGATCTGAAGGCTTTGGTTTGTTGCGCGCTGCCCCGGCTGTAGGTTCATTCATTACGATGGTGTTGGCGGCTTACATTCCAATGAATAAAAATGCCGGGATGAAATTGCTTTCGGCGGTTTTCTTATTTGGGGTTTGCATCATTGTTTTTGGGCTTTCGCGCTGGTTTTGGGTTTCGGTTTTGGCGATGTTTTTCAGCGGAATTTTTGACGGTGTTTCAGTGGTCATTCGCCAAACTATTTTGCAAATGCAAACGCCCGATCATATGCGCGGTCGCGTAGCTTCGGTCAATTCGATTTTTGTGGGATCATCTAACGAACTCGGCGCTTTTGAAAGCGGACTAACCGCAAAATTGATGGGAACTGTTCCGGCCGTGATTTTTGGCGGAACCATGACTTTGCTCACCGTTACCTTAACCGGTTGGTTGTCGCCGTCGTTTAGAAAATTGGATATTCACCGAAGTGAAGAATCACTCGATTGATTCGAATTTTTTGAGTTCGAATTGTTCGCCGTCAAACACGCCATACGTAAAATAACCAATCCAGTCACCGAGATTGATGTATTGAGCATGCTCACTAACATTGATTTGCATCGGTAAATGACGGTGGCCAAAAACTAAATAATCGTAGTGCTCGTCTTGGAGTTTGCGTTTGGCATATTGAATGAGCCATTCGTTTTCTTCGCCTAAAAACGTCACATCGGCTTCACCTGAAATGAGTTTGTTTTTAACCGATAAATATTGCGCCAGTTTTACGCCGATATCCGGATGCAACCAACGATACAACCATTTAGAAACCGGATGCGTGAATACTTTTTTCATGCGTTTGTATCCTTTGTCGCCTGGGCCTTTTCCGTCGCCGTGACCGATGAGGAAACGTTTTGAATTGAACTTAAATTCGCGGTTGTCGCGATACACCGGAATACCCAATTCTTGCTCAAAATAATCGTCCATCCACAAATCGTGGTTGCCTACAAAAAAGTAAATTTCGATGCCGCTGTCGCGCATTTCGGCCAATTTCCCGAGGATGCGCACAAAGCCTTTGGGCACAACGGTTTGATATTCGAACCAAAAATCAAACAAATCGCCGACCAAAAAAAGCACGGCAGCATCTTGTTTTATTTCATCCAGCCAGCGCAAGAATTTCTGTTCTCTGGGCAAACTCAGCGCGCGCGTGGGCGCACCAAAGTGTTGGTCAGAAGCGAAATATACTTTTTGGCTGGGAGCGAGGTTCATCTTTATAAATTGTCAGAGGCATACCATTCGGCATAAGACGATTCGGTTTCCTGAAGTTTTAATGAAAACAAAGCGATGTTCTCAGGTAATCGACTTTGGATTTTTTGTGCAAAATCAATCACCATATTTTCGCTGGTAGGCTGATAGTCAACCAAAATAACGTGGTGTCCACGCTGTTTGAGTTCTGCAGCGAGTTCAATATGAGGCGTGTTTTGGTTAAAAACAGTAGCGTGATCAAACAAATCGACAATTTCTTCTTTGACAATTTTTTTTAAATCTGAAAAGTCAATCACCATTCCGTATTTTACGTTTGAAGTATCTGTAATAGGATGGCCAATCACCGTAACCGACAATTTATAACTGTGGCCGTGAACGTTTTTGCATTTTCCGTCATAGCCAAAGAGTGCATGACCGGTTTCAAAACTAAATTGTTTGGTGATTCTAATGGTATTCATACGCGCATTTTACCGCACAAAAATAAGGTTTTAATTGAGACAGATTTGATTTCAAAAAGAAAACCATGACGTCAATTCAGCGCAAAAACAAAAAAAGCTGCCGAAGCAACTTTAATTTTATGGATTTTCTTGGAAGTTTTGATCTTCGTTGGCCACAGATGCTCGGGCATTGAGCGCTGCATTGTTGGCGTCGGTAACAAAAGCCACAAAACTGATGTTGTTTGCGTTGGCAATATTGCCTGGAACCGGAATACTAAAATTTCGGATGACGGTTGCGTTTCGGTTTGTTCCTTCTAAAGGTTCACCTACAATATTGGTCAATGAAGCCCTGAGTACGTGGTTGTGTTCAAAATTTGGAATCACCGGCAAACCACCATATAGTTCAGTAATATAATTACGTTGGTTGTACAACAAATGATCTTCAAGTAAATAAACGACCAACTTAAGGTTGCTGTAGTCTTCTAAAAACCGGGTGCGTACTTCTAAATCTATTTGACCGTTTGCCACTGTTGAACTCATGGCCAGACCTAAAGTGGTATTGTTGCTGGTTAAATCAATAGCTTGTTGGATATTGGAAGTTTCAGGAAAGGTCCAAACGGTTTTTCTGTTTAGTCTTGAAAGCGGTAAGGCTAAACTATTAACTCCCGGGAAAACAAGGTTTTTGAGTGGTTCGATTTCGGCGTAGTGATAGGGGTCATTGCCGTTGTGGATGGCTACTGAAACTACATTGTTTGAAGCATCTTTGGTTTCTTCAATCGCCCAAGCTACGCGCGTACAATTGCCACACCAAGTTCCGGTGTAATCTTCAATCAAAACGTTTTTTTGAAAATAGCCTGATACTGGCGGCGCCAAAGAAGTAGTGTCAGGTTTGATCTCAATTATTTCTGTTTTCTGGCACGAAATCACTGATAATACTGAAGCCGAAAGCAGACTCAAAGCCCATAATTTCATAGCAAATCAAGGTGTTGGTTTTTGATGTACAAATAAAATGAAATTTCTTTTAGTATTCGTCGGATTATTTATTTATTTGTAGCAATTATCTCAATTATGATGAAAAAACTCACCTTATTCTTGTTGTTTTTTGGCTTATTGGCAAATGCACAAACTCCGATGCCCGAAATATCATTGGCTAATTTAGATGGCAAAATGATGTCTGTTAAAAATGATTTTGCCGAGAAAGACAAAATTTATGTGTTTTCATTCTGGGCTACTTGGTGTGCGCCCTGTATCAACGAACTCGACGAGCTGAGTGACGTAATTGACGACTGGAAAAAAGAAGTCAATCTTGAAGTGATTGCTGTGGCTACTGATGATGCCCGCACGCAAAAGCGAGTCAAACCACTTATCAACGGTAAAGGTTGGAGTTATCAGGTATTACTCGACAGCAATCAAGAACTCAAGCGCGCCCTGACCATTGTCAATATTCCTTACACCGTAGTGGTCAAAAATGGTCAAATTATGCATATCCAAAACGGTTATGTGCCCGGAAGCGAAACAGAATTACTGGCCAAACTCAAGACGCTTTAAACCATGAAAAAAAATACAATTGCTTTGTGGATGGCTTTGACAGCGGTAACTTTTTCAGCAAAAGCACAACAAAAAAACGAATCCAAAGGAAGTTTTAGCGGAGGCTTTGAAACCAACGCACAATGGTATTTAAACGATACAGGTCTCAAGAATGAATACAACAATCCCACAGTTCATCCTGAAGACCCTATTCGCAGCAACAGTTATTTGTTTGCCAACTATAAATACCAAAAATGGGTTTTCGGAATTCAAGCAGAGGCATATGAGCAGAACGCATTGCTCAATATGAATCCTAAATACAACCAAACCAACATTGCTACTTATTTCGTGCAGTACAAAGGCGAAAAAATTGATTTAACAGCCGGTTATTTTTACGAACAGTTTGGCAGTGGCTTGCTTTTTAGAAGTTGGGAAGACCGCGCACTCGGAATCAACAATGCTTTACGCGGAGGCCGTATCATTTTCAAACCAACAAAAGCGCTTACTTTTAAAGGAATTTACGGTCAGCAACGCACCGGATTTGATGTGGCAGAATCTAAAATTTTTGGCGGCAACTTTGATTTTTCTGTATCAGATTTGTTGGGTTGGAAAACCACAAGTTTGAGTTTTGGCAGCGATTATATTTGGCGATACGAAAAAACCAACATCGCCCATCCTAATTTTGATAATTTAACCCACGGAATAGGCAGCCGAATTAGTTTGTCACACGAATCAGTTTATTTTTCGGCTGAGTATGATTATAAATCGCCCGATGCTGTGGTGCAAGCGCCCGAACAAATTGACAATCGACTCATCAAACCCGGAAGTGCACTTTTGATCAATACCGGATTCTCTCAAAAAGGCTTTGGAATTGATGCTACTTTTAGACGTTTAGAAAACATGAGCTTTTTTTCTGAGCGAGCGGCCAAAGGCAATACATTCAATGATCGCATCATGAATTATGTGCCGAGTTTGACCAAACAACACCATTATAATTTAGCCAATATTTATGTTTATCAGGCGCAACCCAATGTGCTTTTGGCCGGATCTAATTTTGTCAAAGCAGGTGAAATTGGCGGCCAGATTGATTTGTTTTACGATTTTAAAAAAGGAACCCAATTGGGCGGAAAATACGGAACCAAAGTCGCGTTTAATTGCTCAAATTGGAACGCGCTCAGCGGAACTTATTACATCAATTTGCCCCAAGATTACAAAACTGATTTCTTCGGATTTGGCAAAAGAATGTACACAGATTACAGTCTTGAAATCACCAAGAAAGTCAATCAAAAATGGCTCACGGGTTTTAGTTACATCAACCAATATTACAACAAGAAATACATTGGTGATGCTGATGGTATCATCAACACACATATAGTGGGTACTGAGGCTACATATAAATTTGCAGGCACGCGTTCGGTTCGTTTTATGGGCGAACATATGTGGGCTGATTACGATCGAAAAAACTGGGCTGCTGCCACACTTGAGTTTAATATCAATGCAAAGTTTACAGTGTATGCCTATGATTTGTACAACTACGGAAATGATTTAGATTACTACCGAAATCACTACTATAATGTGGGCGGTTCTTTCCGAAAAAAGTCAACACGTTTGGCACTGAATTACGGTCGTCAGCGCGGCGGATTGGTCTGTGTGGGCGGAGTTTGTAGATTTGTGGATGAGAATTCAGGCGTATCATTGTCGTTTAATACTTCATTTTAAAACATGAAATCAACTTGGGCATCAAGCGGAATATTATTGCTTTTTTCAACAATCCTTTTTTCTTGTTCGTCCACAGATGATGATTACACCGAGGTTCCGCAAGTGTCGCCGGTGCAATGCGATTTATCTCTAGTTCCATATCCAAAGTTGTCGGATTATCAATTTTTTAAAGGCGACATCAAAAATTTAGAGCCGGTTTATGGTCTGTTGCCTTACAAACCCACAAGCGAATTGTTTTCTGATTATGCCCAAAAAAAGCGATTTGTTTGGATGCCTAAAAACACAAAGGCAACTTATGTGAGCGATTCAGATGTGTTCGATTTGCCCTTAGGCGCAGTGCTAGTCAAGGTGTTTTACTACAATAATTTATTACCCGATTTAACGACCAAAATCATTGAAACGCGTTTGATGATTCGCAAAAGTGATGGTTGGATTTTTGCTGAGTATGTTTGGAACGATGAGCAAACCGATGCGGTGCTGCAAACCTTGAGTACTACGCGAATACTGAATATTCAACAAGGTTCAGAAAACATACAATTTACCTACAAAACACCTTCAACGACGGTTGATTGTGCGCGTTGCCACGGAAACATCGTAACCCATAAAAACATTCCCATTGGCATTAAACCGCAAAATCTCAACAGTAATTTCACTTACACTAATGGCACCCGCAATCAATTGGACGAATGGGTGTCAAAAGGCTATTTAAACACGACCTTGCCGGCGCAGATTGCTTCTGTGGTGAATTATAACGATGCCAGCCAACCACTCAATTTGCGTATTCGGTCTTATTTTGATGCCAATTGCGCGCATTGCCACAAAGATCAAGGCGAAGCTCAAGAATTTGGATTGCGATTTGAATTCAAGAATACCGAAAACCCATACAATATGGGTGTGGGAATGCCCGCTCAACATCACTTACCTGGTTATAACGGACGCATTGTTTATCCGAACAATCCGGCACAATCTATTTTATATTACCGCCTTGAAACCACGACAGATTTGTTCTACATCATGCCGGCTTTGGGCAGGACAGTTCAGCACCGCGAAGGAATTCAGTTGGTACAAGATTGGATCAATTCATTTCAATAAAAAAGGCCTGCTTATGGGCAGACCTTGATTAATTTTTTTTGAAAATTAGTTTTTCATTACTTTTTGCGAGGAGCGATTTCCATAGTCATCAACAAATTTTAATACATACATTCCGGCGGGTAAATGGCCAACATTGAAGCTTTTTACTTCGTGTTTTAAATCTGCTTTCAAAACGATTTTTCCAGTTAAATCAAACATCTCAAATGATGTAGGCTTCAAAGCGTCTAAAGTCAATTCGTTTTGCATTACTGTTGATTTTACAATTACCCCTGATTGCTCTAATTGCGCGATTTCTTCTGTAGAAAGGGCCGGGTCAAAACGATAAGTAATATCTACATAATTGGTTGGATTTCCAACTTGAAATGCTCTAAAAGAGTAATCTTTTGGATAAGGGCCAACACCCACAACCGTGTTTAATAAGTGGCCGTCATTTCCACTATGTCCACCTGCCGGAATAGTTAAATAAGGCATGTTTATCGGGTAATTTGAACCTTCTTCAACAGATGAAAGACATTCGTTGGCAAAGCATAATTCAAATCCTACACCATCGGTGTTGATTAGGCTGTAACAGTTTATTCTAACATTGGCCGGTGATGAAGATAAATTGTGAACATAAAAGTCTAATTCACCTTCGGGATAAGTAGCCGCGTTAAAACCAAAAACTTGTCCAGAGCTGATTGGCGTTCCGTCCTGTTTGGTCATTGTTAACTGGGCCTGAGTTAAGGCACCAGTTAACAATACACTAAGAAACAATATCTTTTTCATTGTGTTTGTTTTTCAGATTATTTTAGCATGATTTTTTGAACTTGGCTGTTGCCATTCAAGTCTGTCATTTTAGCTAAGTACATTCCTTTTTGCAAGAAGCTTAAGTTAACTGAATCACCAGCATTTACTTGAGCTGCAGGGTATACAACTTTACCAGTAATATCTGTAATTTCAAGAGTTACAGTGTTTTCAGTTTTGATGTTGATAATTCCTGTTGAAGGGTTTGGCCAAATACGAGCAAATGATTTGTTGAAGGTGTTGTTGGCCAACAAATCAGTTGAATAGGCTGCTTGCATGATGGCTTTAGTAGCCTGGTCTTGAATGAAAACTACTACTGCTAAATCATTTAGTTCTTCAATGTTTAAGCCTGCTAAGTTTCCTTGTAAGGTATGAGTAGTAGCTACATCATGAGTAAAATCAACAGCAGTTCCGTTAGGGTCAGGAACCATTTTCATCATTACATTGTGGAATGAAGTTTCGCCGTTGGTCGCTACGTTACCTGTTGTTTCTTTCTCAACAACAGCCACATGAATTTTATAATTACCAGTCAAATAAGGCATGGTATTGATGTTAACGGTCAAATCTTCTAAATCAAGTTGGTGTGTAGCACTCAATCCAAAGAAAGCGGGTTTTAATTTTTCAGCATTTAAAGCTGATTGCAAGAGTGCAGCATTTGAGTTTGTGCCTTCTTTTGAATCTACCAAAAGAGTCGGAGCTGCATTAATTCCGTAGTATTGCACACGAGCACCAATCTCAGCGGTGTAATATGGGTCACCTGTACCGGGCCAGTTAACTTGATAATTAATCAAAGCCAAGTCTTGACTATTGGTTCCGGTATTCATGAATGGATTAAAATAAGTGGTGTTGAATGAATAACAAGGAGCGCAAGTAGCACTTGAAAATTTCTCATACAACGGGAATCTAGCAACACTTCCGCTGGCTACTGACACTTGTTTGGTCATAGAGTCGTTTGCTGAGTCTCCGTCGTTTCCTGCTCCGTTTACGTTTGAAACCCATGCTTTTAAAGAGTATAGTCCTGGAGTTGCATCCCAAGTATTTGGATGAGAATAATTGTAAGTTTGTCCTGCGGCTAAAGTTAATCCGGTAACGTTTTGTGTATAAATTGCACCGTTGTCAATTTGCCAATTTACATCAAATGAATTGATATCTGTTGTACCCATGTTTTTGATGGTTCCGCTAATGGTTTTGTTACCAATAGTTTCAATGGCATTCATGTTTAAGGCAGTAGTCTCAGCATCAACGGCTTGAATCAAATCAACTGAAATTTGATCGATAAAAATGTTGTTTCCGTATCTTGAAGTTCCCAAGATAACAATATATCCTGTTCCGCTGATGTTGCCCGGAATGTCAAAAGTATAGCTGTACCATCCGTCAGCAGCTACAATTGGCGCTAATTGAGTTGAACGGTTTACGGTTCCCAATATAGTTCCGCCCGCAGCACCGGTTGTGTTGTAATACACTTTGATGTTGTCTGCATCTGTAGGATAGCCAGAGTCGCGATACATTTTTAGTTTTACACGGTATCTTCCGTCAGGAAATGTAATGGCCGGAGAAGTCAATCTTCCTGAACCTCCTGAAGGAATGTTGTATGAGTTAAATCGCGCCATACCTGCTCCTGAAAACGTAGCGCAGTTAGGAGCACCTCCGGTAGTTCTTCGTGCCCAAGCATTAATGGTAGTTCCCGCATCGCTGGTAACGGTTGTTGAAGTCCAACCTAATGCAACGTCAAATGACTCAGAAGCAACGGTTTGAGCTTGACCTATAAACGAAAGGAAAAGCATCAAAGATAAAAGAGTAGTTTTTTTCATGTTTAAGTAAGTAGTTAATAGTGAGTTTTTTGAAAAATTTTACAAGTTTAATGAATATTTCAATGTTTATGTCCATGAGAGTCATGTTTTTTTAAAATTAATTTTGTTTGGCGGTCAATAGTTAATTTATATATTTGCATCACATTCTTGGGGATGTAGCTCAGATGGCTAGAGCGCTTGGCTGGCAGCCAAGAGGTCGTGGGTTCGAGCCCCATCTTCTCCACAAAAAAAGCCGAAGTGAAAACTTCGGCTTTTTCTTTTTAAATTATATTTTAGATTATTTGTCGTCAGAAATATAAGTTTTGTTTCCGTTGGAGTTGATGTAATATCTTCCGCCGCGAGGCCCGGTATAGACTTTTTTACCGTTGTACATTCCGGTTACTTTATCAGCCGTTTTGGGCGCTTTTTCAGTAGTTTCGCGCACTTTTGATTCGGCTTTTTTGGTTGCTTTTTCAGCCGTTTTTTTAGTTGCTTCTTTTACTTTTTCTGTTTTTTTCTCAGCTTTTTCAGTTTCCTTTTTAGCGGTTTCTTTTGCTTTGGTTGCTTTTTTTTCGGCTTTCTCAGTTTCTTTTTTGGCTGACTCTTTCATTTTATCAGCTTTCTTTTCAGCTTTTTCAGTTGCTTTCTCTTTTTTCTCAGCAGCTTTTTCTTTCTTTTTTTCAGCCTTTTCCTTTTTTTCTTTTACCGCTTTTTCGGTTTTGGCTTTGGTGGCTTTTTTGTCTTTTTCTTGCGCAAAGATTGATGTCGAAAATGCCAAAATCAGGCATAAAACAAATAATTTTCTCATGATTTTAGTTGTTAAATTAATGTCTTAAAGGTAGCTTTTTTCTGAATATAATTTACTGCATTTTAAAAATATGCTCTGAGTTGAATACTTCCGTTGTGAATGGTGTTGCTCGTTTGGCTTTTCCGACCTTGATAACTCAAATTGACATCGAGATAATCGGTCAAACTTTTCTGAAAAAGCAAACGCCAAGTCGTGTTTTGCCCGGGCTGTAATCCTTCAAGCATCTGAAAAGCCACCGGCGAAAGCGCATCACCCGTAAAATCATTTTTATACAGTGAAAACTCACCGTTCATACTGATTTTTTTGAGTCCGTTATAAGTAAATGAAGTCCCGATCCGTGTTTGTTTGAGGGTTTCTACATGGCTCAAAACATTGCGTTTGTCTTGATATTCATAAAAAATATCCCAGCTGGCATTCTCTGAAAACAAATAAGATATTTTTGGATTGACTTGCCACAAATGCAAGCGATAGTTGCGCGCCGCATAATTCTCGGCAGTTGAAGTCGATCGTCCTAATTTTGCAGAAAAATCCATTAGCCAAAGCTTTTGAATCAGATGCATATACTGAATTTGATGCGATAGATTGTTGTTTTCTTGCGCTCCGGCCGAAAGCAAATTGCGTGCACGATTTTCGAGATAATTATAGGTTACCGAGTGTTTTTGCTTACCGCGGTTGTAAAAAAGACTATTTCTGACGGATGTTGTTAGCCCAAGTAATTCTTTTTCGGAACCGCTAAACGGATTGAGGTCAAAATTGCTTCCGTTGCGACTGATTTTTCGGTCAATCAAATAGGAAGTTTGGTTGTAAAAATGCGACAAAACCTTTCTAATTCCGTTTTTCTGCTGCCATTGCAATGCATTGAGTGTCAAGGTTGATGAAAATTTATTTTGATGTGTCTTCTCAAAAATCTGATTCGGCAAAAACACCCGAATGTATTTGGCTTGATCCGGAAATGGTGCAATTTCAAATTCTTGTAATTCCTGAATGCCGTTGTTGTTGTAATCGTTCCACGCATAAACGCCGCGTCCGGGCTCGACTTCAAGATAAGTGAATTCTTGACGAGCAATGGTTCCTGAAGCAGTTTCATATGCAGTCGTGGTTTGTATGAATTGATTCAAAAAACGTCCGCTGTATAAAACGCGCGAATTCAATGAAGGCTCATCAGCGCGCGTAGCATCTTCATAAGATAAATTTCGGTAGTTGACAAAAACGGCCAAATCGTGCTGCTCGTTTTGCAAGAGTTTTGATTTGACATAATAGGTATTTGATGTGTTGACTTTTTGCAATCGATTGCCTACCAAACTGTCATTTACTCGATGTAAAAAACCGAGTTCTGCAAAAACTTTGGTGCTGTCACCGCGGCCCACAAAAGCGCCATATTCTGTAAAGCGTTGGCTGAGTGACGATAACAATCCGGTGCTTTTGACTCTTTCTTGGTTGTTTTCAAGCCTGAGTGATGAGCCAATCCATTGTTTTTTGAAGTGATATTTGAGCTGTGATTTGCTGCGGATAAACTTTGAGTTGCTCAACGAGCCATTGCTGTTCATGACACTGCTTTTGCTTTGAATGTTCCATTGATTGAGTGCAAAAACGGTATTTAAACTGTGCCTGTTTCCGTTGAAGTTTTCAGAAAAGTTGAGGTTTTCAAACTGATAACCCAAACTTCCTTTTTGCGATAATTCCGCCAAAATTCCGCCTGAGAACAAACCTTGATTACCCGATGCGGAAGTCAAGTTCCAATCGCGGTCAAACTCAATCGAATTCAAACGCTCAATGGTTCTGAAGTTTTTTTGAATAAACTGATAATTACTCAGCGCGTCAATCTTCCATTTTCCGGTAAACAATCGTTGTCGTGCGTTAATTTTTCCGGCGGAACCTTGGTTGTTTGAATCGTCTTTTGATGAAAACATATTCACATCATTGTTGCTCATGGCTGTTTCAAAGTCAATACTTGTTTTTTCTGAAGGATTGAATTTTCCGAAAACCGTCGCCATTTGCAATTTAACGGGCGCTATGAGTTTAATGATGGGTTCATAACTGCCTTTTTTTTGACCGTTTTGACGCGGAACATAAACATAAACTCTTCCAACGGCTTCATTCGATACATCGTAATCACCTTGTTCCTTTCCGATAAAGGTAAACCGAACATTGTATAAAACCGCATCGGGATTGCTTGATCGAACAAATGTTTCTAAACCATCTTGCGTTACTTTTTCATACAGAATCTTGTTTTCGGCAAAGGTGTCTACATAGGCCGAAGGCGCCACCATCAAATTCTGATCATCTCCGGCCTGAGCCAAGATTTGCGCTTGTTCCTCCGAAAGATTTTGTTGCAAAGGCTGGTTTTTCAAATCATTCTCTGAATATACTTGTGCGCCAATGCTCCAATCATCGCGTTTGTGTTCGGCCCCGAAATGCGTGACCAATCGGCTGTAATTTCGGTCTGAAAACTGATATTCAATATTGATGCGCATCTCAGAAGTAATCGGAAAAAGCGAGGTAAAAGTCACCTCGCCGGCGTTGTAATCAATCACATAATCGTTGTTTTCGCCGCGCTTGAGCAAAATACCATTTACATAAACGCGCTCGGAACCCGAAATCACCAAAACGTATAATTCACCATTGTTTCCGCGCAACTTATACGGGCCTTGATTGCCTTCTTGCCCTACAAAAGTGCTGCGGGCATACTGTCCGCGAACCAAGCCGGCTGAGGCAAAAACCTCAGTGGTTTTATCGGGCGCACCAAAGTTGAATCGCGTTGCCATGCCTTGTACTTTTTTACTAAAATTCAACAGACGCAATTGTCGGTTTTCTAAAAATAAATCGCCGGCGCGAATGCTCCAACGCTGGCCAAACAATTCAACAAAAATCTGATCGAATTCATCCATTTTTTGTGAATAACCATTGTTCTGCAGCGGAATATTATTGTCTTGAATTGAGGCGCGAATACTTACTTTATCTGAAATTCTACCGGTGATTTGCAAGTCTAGATTCGAGTTGACCACCGTGTTTTGGTTGTTGCCCACAGTAACGCCCCGCGTGATGCTGCCCGAAGTATTGAGTCCGTCAAACGGAGTGAACTTTTTATAAGGATTGCTCGATACTTCATACAAACGGTATTGTCCGGTTTCGGTTTTAACCACGCGACTTTGGTTGTAAATACTGTAGGTTTTGGTGAGTGATTCCGGAAATTTAAGAAAGCGCACCGTTAGCGTATCAGAAAAATAGGCAAAGTTGGGTTTCAAAACGAGTTTTCCTTGGGCAAAATCCATGTGGTAAAAAGCCGTGTCAATTTCGCGCTGATTTTTGTCGAGTAATTTAAAAAAGGCCGAATTGACACTCACGCTGTCAACAGCAATGGTATCGCGTGAAGCCAAAATTTTTCGGGCTTTATACGGCGTTTCTATTTCCTGAGCCCAAAGCCCGGAAAAAAACAAAATCGCCCATCCCAAAAGTAGTTTCTTCAGCATTTCACTATTAACGGCTAAAGAGCAAAAGTAGTGTTTTGCCGCTGATTCGGGATTTTTGTTGGCTAAGCTTCTTTGGTGATGATTTGCATGGTTTCGCGGCTGATTTGTTTGAGCAAAACCGTTTTGCCTTCTTCCACCATTTGCGCGGCTTGTGCGTTAAAATGGCGAATGGTATACAGCGAAACATTTTCATTATAAGCCACTCGGAACTTCTTAGCCAAGATGGATTTGAGCTGGTCAAAGTTGCCGAATTTATCTTCAATACAAACCGAAAAACTTATGGCTGAATTCTGAATCAAGCTCACTTTTATTTTAAACTGATGCAATAAAGCAAAAATTTCGCTGATGTTGTCTTCTACAATAAATGAAAAATCAATCGATGAAAGCGATACGAGCAACTGGTTCTTTTTGACAATAAAACACGGAAGTTGTGGCTCTAAATCAGCGCCTTTGGCCACACTTGTGCCCGGTAAAAGCGGCTCTAGGAATGATTTTACATACAGCGGAATCTCTTTTTTCTGGAGTGGCTGCAAGGTTTTCGGATGAATCACACTCGCGCCGTAAAAGGCCAGCTCAATGGCTTCGCGATATGAAATTTGGTTCAGCAGTCGCGCATTTTCAAAATAACGCGGATCGGCATTCATCACCCCCGGAACGTCTTTCCAAATCGTGACGCTTTCGGCGCCCAAACAATAGGCAAAAATAGCCGCGGTATAATCAGAGCCTTCACGGCCTAAAGTTGTGGTAAATCCGTTGTCATCGGCACCCAAAAAACCTTGGCTGATGTTGAGCATCTTGCGTTTGACACCTTTTGAAATGTTTTTCTGAGTAACTTCCCAATCTACTTCGGCATCGCGATACGTAGCATCGGTTTTAATCAGTCCGCGCACATCGACCCATTGGGTTTTAATGCCGCGATAGTTCATATAATGCGATAAAATCGTGGTCGAAATCAGCTCGCCCATACTTACAATTTGATCGTATACAAAGTTGTAATTCGGCGATTTGTTGTGGCCTAAAAAATAATCCAGTTCGGTAAACCAAGCATTCACGGCTGCAAAAACCGCGTGTTTGTCGTCTTCAAACAAATCGAGCAAAATTTGGTTGTGGTATTTTTTGACTTCTTGAATAGACGATTGCAACGAAGCCGATTTGCTGAAATAATCACCCACAACCACCTCGAGCGCATTGGTGGTTTTTCCCATGGCCGAAACCACGAGCAAAACATCGCTATAACCTACTTGCTCGAGAACCGAGTATACATTTTTAATACCGGCGGCATCTTTAACCGACGCTCCGCCAAACTTGAATATCTTCATATCTTATTTTTCAGAAAAATATTGATTCACAAACTTTGTTACCGCCACATCGTCCATCTGGGCTACACGCCAATCATCGAGCACGCGCGCACCTGATTTTTGATAAAAAGCAATCGCCGGCGTATTCCAGTCGAGTACGTTCCATTCAACGCGACGCACCCCGTCTTTTTGGGCTTGCATTAAAACATGTGCATAGAGCGCTTCGCCCACACCTTGACCGCGCATCGCATCTTGAACAATCAAATCTTCGAGGTGAATGGTGCGGCCTTTCCAGGTTGAATACCGATAATAATACAGCGCCATGCCTACAATCTTGCCTTCCACCTCGGCCACAAAAGTGCCAAACATAGGTTGCGGTCCAAAACCGTCGCGCGCCAAATCATCAGCGGTGACCACCACGGCATTGGGTTCGCGTTCAAAAATGGCCAATTCTTGAATCAGCTCAAGAACGGCGGGCATATCTGATGGAGTTCCGATGCGAATTTGTATCATTTTTTTGGGTAGCTAATCCGGCTATTCACTTTTATCTTTTGCGCTGAACGCCATCGCAAAAGGATAACCGTTTCTATCCGGGCTATGGTAATCAGTTCAGTCGGAAACAAATATACAAATCCGATAAACTCTACCGTAAAATAAGTTTAGGTTTGATAAAAAAACCGATATTTGCACCACTAACTACAACGATTTCGCAATGGAAGAACGCAACAGAACCCTGGGTGAATTTATCATCGAAAAACAAAAAGATCATCAGTATTCCTCAGGTGAATTATCTAAAATTATCAACTCGATTCGATTGGCGGCCAAAGTGGTCAATTATAAAGTAAACAAAGCCGGATTGGTCGACATTGTTGGGGCAGCCGGCGAGCAGAATATTCAAGGTGAAGACCAACAAAAGCTCGATGTTTATGCCAACGATATTTTTATTCAAACGCTCATCAACCGCGAAATTGTGTGCGGAATAGCCTCTGAAGAAAGCGACGATTTTATCACCGTACAAGGTTTAGACAAAGGCCATAACAATAAATACGTGGTGCTCATGGATCCGCTCGACGGTTCTTCAAATATTGACGTAAACGTTTCGGTGGGAACTATTTTTTCGGTGTTCAGACGCATCACACCGGTGGGAACGCCCGTAACGCTTGAAGATTTCTTACAACCCGGAACCGCACAAGTGGCCGCGGGTTACGTTATTTACGGAACATCTACGATGCTTGTCTATACTACCGGCCACGGCGTGAATGGTTTTACGCTCAACCCGGCCATTGGAACGTTTTATTTGTCACACCCGAATATGCAATTTCCGAAAGACGGCAACATTTACTCCATCAACGAAGGCAACTATGTGCATTTTCCGCAAGGCGTGAAAGATTACATCAAGTATTGTCAGTTAGAAGAAGGCGATAGACCGTATACTTCGCGCTACATCGGAAGTTTGGTTTCAGATATTCACCGCAATATGATTAAAGGCGGTATTTATATTTACCCAACGAGTTCAAAAGCGCCCAAAGGAAAATTGCGTTTGCTGTATGAATGCAACCCGATGGCGTTTATTGCCGAACAAGCCGGCGGTAAGGCTTCGGACGGTTTTGGTCGCATTATGGAAATTCAACCCACCGAGTTACACCAACGCGTGCCGTTTTTCTGCGGTAGTTATCATATGGTTGAAAAAGCCGAAGAATTCATGCACAAAGCACATCGTTCTTAATCAATATCTCAATAAAAAAGCCGCTTCTTTTGAAGCGGCTTTTTTTATATCTAAAATTGAATTATTTATTCATGTGGGTCATTTCATAAATAAAGGTGTCGGTGTCGACTTTTTTATCGATCAAAGTCAAGGCTTTATCTACAATATAATTCACGTTGGCCGGTGTAAAACCCAAAGCAATGGCAAATTTTTTAAGCAAAATTTCTTGTTTGTCACCCAAATGATGGTCTACATGCACCATTCGTCCTAAATCATACAAACGCTCGAGTCTTTGCGAATACAAATACGGCGGATTGATTGGGTATTTGAGTGGATTTTCAAGAATTTCTTCAAACTCTTCGTGAGAGATTTCAAGTTTAGTGGCCAATTTTTCGAGGAATTTTTTCTCTTGTTCAGAGACGTTTCCGTCGGTCATAGCAACCCTTACAATGGCCGAAAAATGGCCTTTGTTTCTAGATTTGAATTCGTTGTCGAATAGATCAGAGATAGACATAATGTGTTTGTTTATGGTTCTGTAACAAAATTAAATTTATTTGTGTTTTGCGCCAACAAAAACAGTTGTTTTTAGACGTAAAAAGTTGGCTTTTTTTAAGATTTTTATTCTTGAATTAATTGTATGTTTACATCAGTTGCCATATCTATAAAAGGCTTTATCATGAGCGATTTTTCAGTTTATCTCACCGTCGGACTCAAACACGTTTTGAATGTTCATGCCTATGACCATGTGCTTTTTATTATGTCGCTTTCGGTGGGCTACGCTTTTAAAGATTGGAAGCGACTTTTGTGGTTGGTTTCTGTTTTTACCCTCGGTCATACTTTGGCTTTGGTGCTTTCGGTTTTTGGACTTGTTTCGGTTGATGTTGCCCTTGTTGAGTTCTGTATTCCGCTGACCATTATGATTACAGCCGTGGCCCATTTTTTCACTTTAAAAAAAACCACCGGACCATCGGCTTTTAGAACCGGAATCTTTGTGACTCTTTTTTTTGGGCTGATCCACGGATTGGGTTTTTCGAACTACTTCAATGCCCTTTTGCCGGGTTCAGGATCAGATAAGCTTCTGCCGCTTTGCTCTTTTGCCGTTGGGATAGAATTGGCGCAAGCAACGGTTGTGCTTTCTGTGCTCATTTTGTCGTATATTGCCCGCACTTTTTTAAAATGGAATCAGCGCGATATTATCTTGGTTGTATCGGCTTTTATCATCGGCGTTACTTTGCCCATGATTTTGGCTGCTGATTTTTGGAATCAATAATTATGAAAGACCACAAACGCCATAAATACGACAAAGCTTATTTGCGCATTGCCCGCGAATGGAGCCAGTTATCGTATTGCGAACGAAAAAAAGTTGGCGCAATCATCGTGCGCGATCGGATGATTATTTCAGATGGTTACAACGGAACACCGTCTGGCTTTGACAATTGCTGTGAAGACGAATCCGGGCTCACCAATTGGTATGTGTTGCATGCCGAAGCCAATGCGATTCTCAAAGTTGCCGGATCCACCCAAAGTTGTGAAGACGCTACTTTATATATTACCCTTTCGCCTTGTAAAGAATGCAGTAAACTGATTCATCAATCAGGCATCAAGCGTGTGGTATATCAGATCGGTTACCGCGATACAGAAGGGGTTGATTTTTTACTCAAAGCCGGTGTTGAAGTTGACCAAATTGAACAACTTGATTGATGAAAAAAAGTCGTGTTATAATGCCGTTGCTTTTAGGTGTCGCTTTGGCATTGGGTTTTTTATTAGGCGGTTATTTTAATTTTCCAGCCAAGCATAAAGGTTGGCTCACCAACAATCCCAAAAATAAACTCAACCGCCTTTTAGAGTTGATTGATACCGAATATGTTGATTCTGTCAACACAGATTCTATAGTCGATTTGACAGTAAACAATATACTGGCACAACTTGACCCGCATTCAGTATATATGTCACCCAATGTACAAGCCGAAGAAGCCCAAAATATGAAAGGTGATTTTGTAGGTGTAGGGATCAACTTTTTTTTATATAAAGATACGGTTGCTGTGGTTAAAGCCATAGATAATGGGCCATCGGCCAAAGCTGGAATTCAAGCGGGTGACCGAATTTTATACGCCGGAAAAAAGCGTTTGTATGGCCGTAAACTTGATTCTGATTATTTGTTTTCTGAGTTCAGAGGTGATGAAGGTTCTCCTTTAGAGTTGACGGTGTATAGAAAAAGCAGCCAGAAAAAATTTAAAGTCAAACTCAAACGCGCGGTGGTTCCCATCAAAAGTGTTGATGCGGCTTTGATGCTTTCACCAACCGTTGGCTATTTAAAAATCAACCGTTTTGCCGAAACCACTTATGCCGAGTTTCAAGAAGGGATGACCCGATTGCGCAACGCCGGAATGAAGACCTTTGTGATTGATTTGCGCGACAACAGCGGTGGTTACATGGAAATGGCCGTTAAGATTGCCGACGAATTGCTTCCGAACAAAAAGCTCATTGTTTTTACCAAAGACAAAAAAGGAAAAGTCGAGAAAGCCTATGCTACCGACAGGGGCGATTTTGAAGAAGGGAAAGTCTGCATTTTAATCAATGAGAACAGTGCCTCTGCGAGTGAAATTTTAGCCGGAGCTATTCAAGACAATGATCGCGGAGTGGTGATAGGTCGTCGTTCGTTTGGCAAAGGATTGGTGCAAAAAGAAACTAGTTTTGACGATGGTTCGGCAGTGCGTTTAACCGTGGCTCGCTACTACACACCAACAGGAAGATCGATTCAAAAGCCATACAAAAAAGGTGATGAAGCTGATTATGAAAACGAGTTTAATCATCGTTTTGAGAACGGCGAATTGTATGATAAAGACAGCATTAAAGTAGCCGATTCACTCAAATTTAAAACCAAAAAGGGTAAAATTGTCTATGGCGGCGGCGGCATTGTTCCGGATGTTTTTGTTCCGCTTGAAGGGAAAAAAGGCGAGGAGAGCATTTCCTATATCATGCAAGAATCAGGCACAGTCGGCAATTTTGTTTTTGAGCAACTTGATTTACATCGCGCTGAATTTACCCAACTGGGTTATCAGAAGTTCATTGATTACATGAATAAAACGGATTTGTATTTAAGCAAATTTCAAAACCATATAGATAAAATGGGGCTTCATGTTCGTTTAGTGCAAAATAAACCGTTCGTAAAAAAATACCTTACAGCCGAATTTGCAGCTCAGCTTTTTGGAGATCAAAAATATTTTGAAATTGTTCTTAAAGATGATCCGGTAATAAAGGCTGCTTTAATACAATAACTATCTTTTGTCGTGGCTTTGGGTGTCAATTCCGTTGTTCCAAAGCGTAAGAATATCGGTGGCTACCGCAGCACCACTTCCGGCAGCAATGGCCAATTGGCTGCGCCAGCCTGCTAGAGTTCCAGCCACATAAATGCCTTCAGAAACCAAATGATCATGGTTGCGCAAGTATATGCGTTGTTTTTCAGCAACAGCTTTTGGGTGCGGCGCAACAAACGGCATTAAGCCTTCAATATCAAAAGTATTGGCATATCCAACTGCCATAACCAGAGTACGACAAGGGTATGTGTTTTTATTGGTGTGAACAGTAAAATGTGGCGCTTGACCTTCAACTCTAATAACTTTTTCACCGTCAATTTGATTTATGTGTGGATACAATTGTGCTAATTGTTCTAATGACGAAGTGAGCAAATCTGCGCCCAGCGTTCCGGCGGGAATTCCGTAGGCATTGTTAAATAAAGCTTCTTGTAAAGAGGAAGTTTTTTGGTGGGCAATAATTGCTATTTTTTTGTCGGCTACAAATGGTTTTTTGTGGGCTGAACCCAAAACAAGTGCACATGAAACACCAGCCACACCGCCACCAATAATCAATACATCATAAATCATGATTATGAGCGTCCCTTGTTTTTTTCAACAATCATTTTCGAGAGTTTGAAAATGACCAAAACACAAACGGCACAAAATGAAGCTACTACGCCAATGAGTGCTACGATGCTTTTTTCTCCGAATAAATTGTTGAAATCTAGAATGGTAATGTTAAAGATAACCATGGCTAGCGCAATGCCTAGCAATACATTGGTAAATATTTTCATATTCGCAGTAAAATTTGAGCAAATGTAACTAAAAATGGCATTACAGAAATAAGCCTTTAACATTCGAGGCAAATAATTTAACGGCAATAGCCAAAAGCACCACACCAAAGGTTTTGCGCACTACGCCAAGGCCCGTATTGCCCAGCATTTTTTCAATTTTTGCCGAAGATTTCAATACGACATACACCAACAATATATTGAGTAGTATAGCCACGATGATGTTTTCAGTATGAAACTGCGAGCGCAACGAAAGAAGCGTTGTCATGGTTCCGGCGCCGGCAATCAGCGGAAAAGCCAGCGGCACAATCGATGCCGAACTAGCTTCAGTATCTCGATAAATACGAATGCCTAAAATCATTTCCAAGGCGATGAAAAACAACACAAATGAACCGGCCACCGCAAATGAATGAACGTCAATGCCAATGAGCGAGAGAAATCCTTCGCCCACAAACAAAAAAGTAATCATAATCAGTGCAGCGACCAAGGTTGCTTTTTCAGATTCAATATGGCCGTGTTTGCTTCTTAAATCAACAATAATCGGGATGGTTCCCACAATGTCAATCACGGCAAAAAGCACCATGCCCACTGTGGCGATTTCTTTGAAGTCAAAGTTCATAGGATTGAATTTTGGCGCAAAATTATTCATAATCATCAGGTTAAAAGCCAAAACGAAGTTAATTTTGAAAAGCTTTGATGAATTCTAAACAAAGTTGACCGGACTTCTTTAAATTTGCCGCATGTTTCAATTAGGCAAAACCATCGTTTCTGAAGATATCCTCGAAAAAGAATTCGTCTGCAATTTAAGTGCTTGCAAAGGTGCTTGTTGTGTAGATGGTGATGCCGGTGCGCCGCTCACAAAAGAAGAAACCAAAATCTTAGAACAAATTTTTCCGAAAGTAAAACCTTTTTTGCGTCCGGAAGGCATTGCTGCTATTGAAGCGCAAGGCACTTGGCGCGTGGGCACCGATCAAGATTTAGAAACACCGCTCATTGACGAAAAAGATTGCGCTTATGTTATTTTTGACGGTTCAACCGCTTTGTGTGGCATTGAACAAGCCTATAACCAAGGCGTTTTAGATTGGAAAAAACCGGTTTCGTGCCATTTGTATCCCATTCGTGTGAAAGATTTTACTGAATTTGCCGCTGTCAATTACGACCGTTGGGATATTTGTGACGATGCTTGCTCTTTAGGAAAAGAACTCCAAGTTCCGGTGTATCAATTTGTCAAAGAAGCGCTCATCAGACGCTTTGGTGAAGATTGGTTTTCTGAACTCGAAACCGTGGCTGCTCAGTATCAAAAAAGTCCGCGCAGACGATAAAAATTCACTTCATTTTTTGGGTCAAAAAGCCCGTGTTTTGGCTGCTTTCCAAAGCTTTTAGCAGCTGTTAATCATCAAAAATAATTTTTTTAAAAAGCTGATTTTTAGCATTTTAAAAAATCAAGGATGTGTTTGTGTATTTTAAAGCTTTGTTAAAAAATACAGCCGATTGTGAATAAGTTTGGCTTTCAAAATCGATGACAATTGGTCAACTTTGTACAGGTCAAATCAAGCGATGATTTTGACTGTTTTCTACACAAAAAACACACAAAATGTCTGCAATAGAACCGATTCTACAAGAGAACAAAAACCGCTTTGTGATTTTCCCGATCAAACACCACGATATTTGGGAATGGTACAAAAAAATGGAAGCCAGTTTTTGGACGGCTGAAGAAATTGACTTACAACAAGATTTAACCGACTGGAACAATACGCTTAATGCCGATGAAAAATACTTCATCAAGCATATTTTGGCCTTTTTTGCTGCTTCAGACGGAATTGTCAACGAGAATTTGGCTGAGAATTTTGTCAATGAAGTACAGTATCCTGAGGCTAAGTTTTTCTATGGTTTTCAAATTATGATGGAGAACATCCACAGTGAAACCTATTCGCTTTTGATAGATACTTATGTAAAAGACGAAGCCGAGAAAGATCAATTGTTTCATGCCATTGAAGTGTTTCCGGCTATTAAAAAGAAGGCTGATTGGGCTTTGCGTTGGATTCAGTCAGATTCGTTTGCCGAGCGCTTAATTGCATTTGCGGCTGTAGAAGGCATTTTCTTTTCGGGTGCGTTTTGCTCGATTTTCTGGCTTAAAAAACGCGGATTGATGCCCGGTTTAACGTTTTCAAACGAGCTGATTTCGCGCGATGAAGGTGTTCATTGTGATTTTGCTGTGCATTTGCACAACCACCATTTGATACACAAAGTTCCGAAATCGCGTATTCGTGAAATTATTGTAGATGCGCTCAACATTGAACGCGAGTTTATTACAGAGTCATTGCCGGTGAGTTTGATTGGTATGAATGCCACACTCATGACCCAATATTTGGAATTTGTGGCTGACCGCTTGCTTGTAGAGTTGGGTTGTGCCCGCGAGTTCAATGTGAGTAATCCGTTTGATTTTATGGACATGATTTCATTGCAAGGAAAAACCAATTTCTTTGAAAAACGCGTGGGCGAATACCAAAAAGCCGGCGTGATGAACAATGATACCGAAGCCCAAAAAATTTCATTCGACGCCGATTTTTAAAAACCATTTCTCTCACGCTATATAGATTTTTACACGCCATAATGCCCAAACCAGACGGCCCTAGCCCCGATGGAGGCGGTATCCTTTTTTAAGGATTGGCTTGAGCGCCAGCAAAAGCATTTCCTTGAAAAAGATAAAGCCGAGAGCGGGAAAGAGCTTCTAAAAAACATAACAATTATCCGAGAGCAGAG
Organism: Flavobacterium sp. CYK-55; assembly: GCF_018413465.1. Lineage (GTDB taxonomy): Bacteria > Bacteroidota > Bacteroidia > Flavobacteriales > Flavobacteriaceae > Flavobacterium. The sequence continues at coordinate 351,494 of NZ_JAHCDK010000001.1, read as the reverse complement.
AAGGGATTCGCTGTTATCACAAAAAACAAAACATTATGTATGTAGTAAAAAGAGACGGGCACAAAGAACCCGTCATGTTTGACAAAATTACCGACAGAATTAAAAAACTCTGTTATGGGCTCAACGATTTGGTTGATGCTGTAAAAGTAGCCATGCGCGTTATCGAGGGATTGTACGACGGGGTGACTACTTCTGAACTAGACAATCTAGCCGCCGAAACCGCCGCGTCTATGACCATCACGCACCCAGATTATGCTTTGTTGGCTGCGCGCATTGCGATTTCTAACCTTCATAAAAACACCAAAAAATCGTTCTCAGAAACCATGACTGATATGTATCAGTACGTGAATCCGAGAACTGGAAAATCTTCGCCACTCATTTCGGACGAAGTATACGAAGTGATTCAAAAAAACGCAGAGTTTTTAGATTCACACGTGATTTACAACCGCGATTTTAACTACGATTATTTCGGGTTCAAAACCTTGGAGCGTTCGTATTTGCTTAAGATCAACGGAAAAATTGTCGAGCGTCCGCAGCATATGCTGATGCGCGTTTCAGTCGGAATTCACTTAGATGATTTAGATGCTGTGATTGAAACCTACGAACTCATGTCGAAGAAATTCTTCACGCATGCTACGCCGACTTTGTTCAATGCCGGAACCCCGAAACCGCAAATGTCTTCTTGTTTCTTGTTGACCATGAAAGATGACAGTATAGACGGTATATATGATACTTTGAAAAACACGGCTAAAATTTCGCAATCAGCCGGTGGAATCGGGCTTTCAATTCACAACGTTCGCGCCACTGGTTCGTACATTCGCGGAACCAACGGAACTTCAAACGGAATTGTGCCGATGTTGCGCGTATTCAATGATACCGCGCGTTATGTAGACCAAGGTGGCGGAAAACGCAAAGGAAGTTTTGCGATTTATTTAGAGCCTTGGCATGCCGATATTTTTGAATTCCTCGATTTGAAAAAGAACCACGGAAAAGAAGAAATGCGTGCGCGTGATTTGTTCTTTGCGATGTGGACTTCAGATTTATTCATGAAGCGTGTTGAAGAAGACAGCAAATGGACACTCATGTGTCCGAATGAATGTCCTGGTTTGTACGATAGCTATGGCGAAGAGTTTGAAGCTTTGTATACATCATATGAAGCACAAGGCAAAGGCCGCAAAACCATTAAAGCGCGCGAGTTGTGGGAGAAAATCCTCGAGTCGCAAATTGAGACAGGAACGCCTTATATGCTCTATAAAGACGCTGCGAACCGCAAATCAAACCAGAAAAACCTCGGAACCATTCGCTCGTCAAACTTGTGTACCGAAATCATGGAATACACTTCAGATGATGAAATTGCGGTATGTAACTTGGCCTCTTTGTCGCTTCCGATGTTTGTGGAGAACGGTGCTTTTAACCACGAATTGTTATACAACGTTACCAAACGCGTTACCCGCAACCTCAATAAAGTAATTGACCGCAACTATTATCCGGTGAAAGAAGCCGAAAACTCAAATATGCGTCACCGTCCGGTTGGATTGGGCGTACAAGGTTTGGCCGATGCATTTATTATGTTGCGTATGCCGTTTACCAGTGATGAAGCCAAAAAACTCAACCAAGAAATTTTTGAAACGCTCTATTTTGCTGCCGTAACCGCCTCAATGGAAATGGCTCAAGAAGAAGGCCCTTATTCAAGTTTTGCCGGATCGCCGATGTCACAGGGAGAATTCCAATACAACCTTTGGGGCTTGAAAGATGAAGATTTATCAGGGCGTTGGGATTGGGCGTCGCTCAGAAAACAAGTCGTTGAGCACGGAGTGCGCAACTCATTGCTTGTAGCGCCAATGCCAACTGCTTCAACGTCGCAAATCTTAGGCAACAACGAAGCTTTTGAGCCGTACACATCCAATTTGTATACGCGCCGTGTACTTTCGGGTGAGTTTATTGTGGTCAACAAACACTTGCTGGAAGATTTGGTAAAACGCGGATTGTGGAATGAAGACATCAAACAAGAAATCATGCGCCACAACGGATCGATTCAAAACATTGAATCTATTCCGGATGATTTAAAAGAACTATACAAAACCGTTTGGGAAATGTCTATGAAAGACATTATTGATATGTCGCGTCACCGCGGTTATTTCATTGACCAATCGCAGTCGCTCAACTTGTTTATGCAAGATGCGAACTACGCCAAGCTCACTTCGATGCATTTTTACGCATGGAAATCAGGCTTAAAAACCGGTATGTATTACCTCAGAACCAAATCGGCGGTAGACGCTATTAAGTTTACCCTGAAAAATGATAAAAAAGCCGAACCAGCTCAAGAAGCCGTTGCCGTTGAGGTAGCCGAGCCAAATGAAACCGGAGAAATGTCGGCAGAAGACTTTGCAGCCATGATCGAACGCGCCCGCAATGCCGGACCGGACGATTGTGAGATGTGTGGATCGTAATTATTGAGACATTTACATTCCATTAAACAGCTATCTATTGCAGGTAGCTGTTTTGTTTTATTAGCATTTTCCGAAGCTGTCATTCTGACGATAGGAAGAATTAGAAGCCGGGAACCTGCTTTTCGCTGTATCTTTTACTTCGCTGCGCTGCGTAAAAGGATGCAGCTTCCATCAGGGCTAGGGTTTTTGAGTATATTTGATCTTTTGTTTTCAAAATAAAGCGAGCGTCGCCATTAGTGATTGTAAATGCCGAATGCCCACCGAACTGAACGAAGTTAAATTATCAGGGCTAGACCCTACACTTCGACATTCGTTGTTCGTTGATCATCGGTTCAACATTCAAACAACGAACAGAAGAACAACGAATATTGAAATTTAAAATATGAACTGGGAACAACTCTTATCACTCAAACGTCAAGGCGACACCGCCAAACGATTGCGCAAAGAACAAGACGATACACGCTTGGGCTTTGAGGTTGATTATGACCGCATTATTTTTTCGGCAGCCTTCAGAAGTTTGCAAGACAAAACGCAAGTGATTCCGCTATCCAAAACCGATTTTGTGCATACGCGTCTCACCCACAGCTTAGAAGTTTCGGTCGTGGGCCGTTCACTGGGCCGATTGGTCGGAAAAAAAATCATTGAAAAACATCCGTATTTGCAAGAAGTGCACGGTTTTCATATGAATGATTTCGGCGCTATTGTGGCCGCCGCATCGCTCGCGCATGACATCGGAAATCCGCCGTTTGGACATTCAGGTGAAAAAGCCATTGGCGAGTATTTTTCAATCGGACCCGGGCTCAAATTCAAGGCGCAACTCACTGACAAACAATGGCAAGATTTGATTGATTTTGAAGGCAATGCCAATGGTTTTTCGGTGCTGACCGGCAACCGTCCGGGCATTGAGGGCGGCCTGAGAATATCCTATGCCACTTTGGGCGCTTTTATGAAATATCCCAAAGAGAGTTTGCCTAAAAAACCTACGAAAAATATCTCCGACAAAAAGTACGGTTTCTTTCAGGCGGATAAAGATTTCTTTCAAGAGGTTGCGGCTGATTTGGGTTTGATTCGCAATAAGTCAGGGAATGATATCGGTTTTGAACGCCATCCGCTGGCTTATCTGGTCGAAGCAGCCGACGATATTTGCTATACCATTATTGATTTTGAAGACGGAATCAACCTCGGGCTGGTTTCAGAAGATTACGCTTTAGAATATCTCATCAAACTCGTTCAGGGCAATATTGATACGGATAAATACAAGACGCTGGAAACCCGCGAAGACCGCATTAGTTATTTGCGTGCTTTGGCCATTAATACGCTCATTAACGATGCCGTTCGGGTGTTTTTAGAAAACGAAGAAGCTATTTTGCAAGGCAAATTTCCGTATGCACTCACCGATAAAAGCAAGTATAAAGCACAAATGGATGACATCATTCAACTGAGTGTTCAAAAAATCTATCGCAGCCGCGAAGTCATTGATAAAGAGCTCAAAGGCTATCAAATTATACACACTTTACTCGATAAATTCATTACGGCTTATAACAATCGCGCTGAAGGAAAAAAAACGCAATATGACCAACTTTTGCTGCAAATTTTACCCGAGAAACACCTCATTGAAAAAGAGTCGTTGTATGGTCGGTTGTTGCATATTTGTCACTTTATTTCTTTGTTGACAGATGGCAATGCATTGCTTTATTATCAGAATATTACAGGTCTTAAATGATAGATTGTTAATGTTTTAAATCGATGTTTGAAATAATCAAAAAAATAAGTTAAGTTTGTTGCTCAAAAAATTTAAAACAATGAAAAAAATTACACTATTAGCCGCATTGTTTTTCTCAGTTGTAGGGTTTTCTCAGGATAATAAAAAACTGATTCAATCGTACATTGAGAGTAACCGTGGAAAGTTTGGACTTACTGCTCAGGATGTTTCTGATTGGTCAATCCAAAGAGAATTTAATGGTAAAGGAACCAAAATCACCAGTTGTTATGTGGTTCAAAAATACCAAGGCGTTGAAATTTTCAATGCACAGTCAAACGTTTCTGTGAAAAATGGAGAAGTTCTTAGATGGGCCAACAATTTTCACGCAAATGTTGCTCAAAAAGTAAACACAGTCAATCCGTCTTTGTCGGTAGTTGAGGCTTTGAATAGAGCTTATGCTGATATGGGTTATGCAGCTGAAAACTTTTCTATTTTATCATCAACCGATGGTAAAAATTTCAACATTACCGATGGGAAGCACGAAGATCCAATCGTAGCCAAATTGGCTTTTTTGCCGGTTGCTGATAAACTTAACTTAGCCTGGGGTTTTCAATTCTACTCACCAGATGCTAAGCATTATTGGGACGTAAAAATTGACGCGGTTAACGGTAGAATTCTCGATAAAAAAGACTTGACCATTAGCTGTAAAATGGGAGACGCTGCTCACATTAACCACGATGCGAGAAGCAATTTTAATTTTCAGTTAAATGCTTTAAATCCAACTTCGGTATCTTCATTAGTGGCTGCGCCAGGTTCATACAGAGTGTTGCCTTACAATGTTGAAAGTCCTAACCACGGTAATTTTGAGTTGATTTCAACTGCTGGTAATGCGTTGGCATCTCCAAATGGATGGCATGATGCCAATACTATCGGAGGTACATCGGCTGCGTTGAGATTTACCTACACCAGAGGTAACAATATTTTAGCGCAAGAAGATGCAAACGGTGACAATGGTAACGGTGTTCGCCCTGACGGAACGGCTGCCTTGTCATTTGACTTTCCATATTTAAATCAAACCAATCAACCAACTGCTTACACACCTGCAGCTACTACCAATTTATTTTACATGACCAACATCATGCATGACATTTGGTATCAGTATGGTTTTGATGAAGCTAATGGTAATTTTCAACAAAATAACTTAGGCCGTGGCGGAACTGCTTCGGCTACCGGAGATGCTGTTTTTGCCGATTCACAAGATGGATGGTCACAAACCACAGCTACTTTGAACAATGCAAACTTTACCCCTACTAATGATGGGGTAAGACCAAGAATTCAAATGTTTATGTGGACATTAGGAGCGCCTCCGACCAACTATATCACCATTAATTCTCCTGCCTCAATTGCTGGGCAATATGCAGCTACAACCAATGTTTTTGAAGGAACCGATAGAATTCCGGTACCTCCTGCACCTAACGGAATCACCAGAGATTTAGCTTTATATCAAAACAATCCAACTCCTCCGGGATACAATTCAGCATGTCAAACACCAACAAATCCGTTTGATTTGACTGATAAAATCGTCTTGATAAGACGTGGTGGTTGTTTCTTTAACCTAAAAGTTAAGAATGCTCAAGATGCCGGTGCTGCTGCGGTTATTGTAATGGATAGTATTCCAGACAACCCAACCAGACTTTCTATGAGTTCTACAGGTTTGTTAGGAATTACTATTCCTGCTGTGTTTGTTACCAAAGAAATCGGTGATTCATTTGTAGCTGAGTTGACCAATGGTGCTGTTAATGCTAAGATTGAAGTTCCTGCCGACTTGTATTTATATGCTGATGGTGATTTTGATAATGTTGTTATTGGTCACGAATATGGTCACGGTATCTCTAACCGTTTAGTAGGCGGTGGTTCAGCCGGCTGTATGGCCAACTATGAGCAAATGGGTGAAGGTTGGTCTGACTGGTTCGGATTAATGAATCAAATCAAGTCAACCGATACAGGTGATATGCCTAAAGAAATAGGAACCTATGTCATCAACCAACCAACTACTGGTTTTGGCCTTAGAGATTTTCCTTATTCAACAGATTTAGGTGTCAATCCAAGAACTTTTGCAGATTCAAATATTGCTATTCCGACAGATCCAGCAGATACAGCTTACCGTTATGTTGTGGGTGAGTTTTGGGCTTCTTGTCTTTGGGATTTGACTTGGGCATACATCAATAAATATGGTTATGATCCGGACATCTACAACGGAACGGGTGGTAACAACAAAGTGATGCGCTTGGTAGCTGATGCTCTTAAATTAGAAAATTGCGCAGGTACTAATATTGTTACCGGTAGAGATAATTTATTTGCTGCAGATCAAGCAACCACCGGTGGTCAAGATTATTGCCTAATTGCTGATGTTTTTGCCAGAAGAGGTGTTGGACTTAATGCTAGTTCTGGAAGCAATAATGATTGCGGTGATCAGGTTGAGGATTTTACAGCTTTCCCTGCAGGTCCTAACTGTACGTTAGCAGTAAACTATTTTGATAAAGCTGATATGTTCCGTATTTATCCAAATCCGGCTAACAACTTGGTAAATGTTCGTATCAATAACTATACTGGTAAAGTAAATATCCAAATCGTTGACACCAACGGTCGTGTAGTGATGAATCAAACAGATGCTAACTTTAACGTAGAAAAAGCCATCAACATCAGCGGTTTACAAGCCGGTGTTTATGTGGTGAAAATTTCGGGAGATAACATCAACCACACACAAAAATTCATCAAGAAATAATATTCCTACTTGATAAGCAAAAGCCCAATCTTTCGATTGGGCTTTTTTGTTTTATAATTGATCAAAAAAATCAGATAAACCATCAATGTCTATTTGGCAAAGCCGTTGAAGTTCTTCAACCGTTCCGTGTTCTATAAACAAATCAGGAACGCCTAAATTCTTAATAGTTGTTTGGTATCTATTCTCTTGCGCAAACTCATTAACAGCACTACCAAATCCTCCTTTGATGCATCCGTCTTCAATGGTAATGATGGTTTGGAACTTTTTACAAATTTTATGTAGTGCCGTTTGATCAAGTGGTTTTACAAAGCCAAAATCATAATGTGCCAGATCATTTTCTTTTTCAAGTTTTTCAATCGCTTTGGATGCGTTGTAACTGATGGTTCCGCAGGATAGCACAGCTACTTTGTTACCTTCTTTTAAGCAAGTAGCTTTCCCGATTTCAATTGCCTGGTAATCCATTTGCCAATTAACATTGTGTCCGCGTCCTCTTGGATAACGAATGGCAATGGGATGTTGCAAGCCCAATTGCGCAGTATATAAAATGTTTCTGAGCGCAACTTCGTCTTTGGGGGCATAAATAATCAGATTCGGAATACAACGCAAAAATGCCAAATCATATAAACCGTGGTGTGTAGCTCCATCTTCACCTACCAATCCCGCTCTGTCTAAACAAAAAATGACCGGCAAGTTTTGCAAAGCCACATCGTGAATGACTTGGTCATAAGCGCGTTGCAAAAAGGTTGAGTAGATATTGCAATACACAATCATTCCTTGGGTAGCCATTCCTGCCGAAAGTGTTACGGCATGTTGTTCTGCAATGCCCACGTCAAAAGCGCGTTCAGGCAAAGCATCCATCATGATTTTGAGGGAACTTCCTGTGGGCATAGCAGGAGTAATTCCTACAATCCTTTCGTTTTTCTGAGCCAAATCAAGCAGAGTTAATCCAAAAACATCTTGATATTTTGGAGGCAAATTTGACTCTGTTGTTTTGAGAATTTCGCCGGTGGTTTTGTCAAATTTCCCCGGCGCATGATACTTTACTTGGTGCTCTTCGGCCATAGAAAAGCCTTTGCCTTTGGTGGTTATGATGTGTAAAAACTTTGGGCCTTTTACTTTCTTGAGGCGTTTGAGTTCGTTTATTAAACTTTGAATGTCATGCCCGTCAATAGGTCCGGAATAGTCAAAATTAAGTGATTTGATGATGTTGTTCTGTGGGGGATTTTTTCCCTCTTTAACTGCGGTCAAGTAGTTTTTGAGCGCGCCCACACTGGGGTCAATCCCGATGGCGTTGTCGTTGAGAATAACCAACAAATTAGCATTGGTCACCCCGGCATGGTTCAAACCTTCAAAGGCCATTCCTGAAGCAATCGACGCGTCGCCAATTACAGCAATGTGCTGACGATGTTCTTCGCCTTTGAGTTTAGAGGCAATAGCCATGCCCAGAGCCGCTGAAATTGAGGTGGATGAATGTCCAGTGCCAAATGCGTCAAAAACGCTTTCAGAACGTTTCGGGAAGCCTGAAATACCACCCAATTGACGGTTGGTATGAAACAAATCTTTGCGCTCGGTGAGTATTTTGTGTCCGTAGGCTTGATGGCCTACATCCCAAATGAGCAAATCGTCGGGTGTGTTAAAAACGTAATGTAGAGCGATGGTGAGTTCAACAACACCCAAACTCGCGCCCAAATGTCCTTCTTTGACTGACACGATATCAATGATAAACTGTCTGAGTTCTGCAGCCAATTGCGGCAGTTGTTGCGGGCTTAGTTTCCGCAAATCATCAGGGTTTTGAAGTTGTGCAAGTAAATTTTCAGACATGAAGCAAAGGTAACAAATTGAATTCCTATTTTTGCGGCATGGAACCGATTTTCACCGATGAATACTTTATGCGTAAAGCGCTTCAAGAAGCCGAGATTGCCTTCGAAAAAGGCGAAGTTCCTGTGGGTGCCGTGGTGGTGGTTGACAACAGAGTCATTGCCCGAACCCATAATTTGACCGAAGTGTTGCACGATGTGACCGCGCATGCTGAAATGCAAGGCATTACTTCGGCAGCGAATTTTTTGGGCGGAAAATATTTAGTCAATTGTACGCTTTATGTAACCCTTGAACCTTGTCAAATGTGTGCCGGCGCTCTGTATTGGAGCCAACTCTCGCGTTTGGTGTATGGTGCTTCTGATGCGCACAGAGGTTACCAAGTGATGGGAACGAAATTACACCCGAAAACCGAAGTCAAAAGTGGCGTGATGGCTGATGAAGCCTCGGCGCTGATGCAGCGTTTTTTTGCCGAACGCAGAAACAAAAAATAATCAAACATCCAAATAACATCCTATGAATACCCAAATTGAACACCTCAGAAAAGTTATTGAGCCGCTCAGGCAAGAAATCTTGAACCATCCGGTTTATCCGCTGATTCAATCGCCTGAAGATTTAAGCGTTTTTATGCAGTATCACATTTATGCCGTTTGGGATTTTATGTCGTTGCTCAAAACTTTGCAAAACAACTTGACCTGTACCTCGGTGCCATGGTTTGTGGTTGGGAACGCTCAAACGCGATATTTGATCAATGAAATTGTGGCCGGAGAAGAATCTGACCTCAATAGTCAAGGCGAGCGCATGAGCCATTTTGAATTGTATTTAAACGCCATGAAACAATCGGGTGCAGATACTGCGGCTATGGAAAGTTTTATTGCTGAATTGCAGAATTCCGGTGATTTTGACCGCGCTTTTTCGGTTTCAGGAACGCCTCAAGCTGCGCAAGATTTTGTACGCTATACTTTTGAAGTAATTGGCAGTAAAAAAAGCCATGTGCAATCGGCGGTGTTTACCTTTGGTCGTGAAGATTTGATTCCGGGAATGTTTATGTCGCTCATTGCTGATATTGACCTAAATTTTCCGGATAGTATATCAGAATTTAAGTATTATTTAGAGCGCCATATTGAAGTAGATGGCGATCACCACAGCCATTTGGCCCTGGAGATGACAGAGCAATTGTGCGGCGATGATGCCGCCTTTTGGCAAGAAGCCGAAGCCGCTGTTGTCAGAGGATTGCAAATGCGCAAAGCCTTGTGGGATGGCGTATATGAGGCGTTGGTGACCCAGCGTGTAGAGGTGTAATTTGTCTTTGAGAACAGATTTTTCTAAACCACTATTGTGCAGCCCGGATGGCAGCGGTATCCTCGCTCTGTAAGGGCGAGATAAAGCGAACAGCCGGAAGTGTCTGCCCTAAAAATAAAGCATAAAAAAACCGCCATCGGACTGAAGGCGGTTTTGTTTTTTTAAGAGATCATCTTTCCGGATTGATCGTAAAAATGATATTCTAAATACGTGTAAGCATCACGAGGTATGATTTTCACCCATTTCTTGTGCTCGATAAACCATTTCAAGCGCAAGGATGGAAAACCTTTACTGAGGTAAGCAGCCACAAACGGATGCGCACTGAGCACCAGTTTTTTGTGGGTTTTAATGAGTCGTTCAACCTCTGAACCGATTTTGTCGACCAAAACGATTGGCGCGTCTATTTGAGCGTTTTCGTTGTTTGGATCTTCTTCTCGTGTGTTGATGTTGACTTCGGGTCTTACGCGCTGACGCGTGATTTGAACCAAACCGAACTTGCTCGGCGGTAAGACTTTGTGTTTGGCTTTATCGTCATTCATTTCTTCGCGCAGAAAATCAAACAATACTTTGCGATTGTCGGGGTTTTGCATATCAATAAAATCAATTACGATGATGCCGCCCATGTCACGTAATCTGAGTTGTCTGGCGATTTCTGCTGCCGCGATTAAATTAACTTCTAAAGCTGTGTCTTCTTGATTGGTGGCTTTGTTTGAGCGGTTGCCGCTGTTCACGTCAATGACGTGCAGGGCTTCGGTATGCTCAATAATTAGATAAGCTCCTTTGCTCATCGAGACGGTTTTTCCGAAAGAAGTTTTGATTTGTCGCTCGATACCGAATTTTTCAAAAATCGGAGTATCTTTTGACTGATAAAGCTTTATAATAGTTTGTTTTTCGGGTGCAATTTCTTGCACGTAATCTTTGATTTGATCGTACAACTCTTCATCATCTATGTGAATACCGGTAAAAGTATCGTTAAAAACGTCTCGTAAAATAGACGATGCTCGGTTGAGCTCGCCCAATACTTTTGACGGATGATGTGCTGTTGGTAATTTTTTACACATTGCAGTCCACCTAATCATGAGGTTCTGCAAATCTTTTTCTATTTCTGCTGTTTTTTTGCCTTCGGCTACTGTGCGGACAATAATACCGAATCCTTTGGGTCTGATGGTTTGTACTAGTTTTTTAAGGCGGTCTTTTTCGGCTCTTTCTTGAATTTTTTGAGAAACCGAAACCCGATCTGAAAACGGTACCAAAACGATATATCGTCCGGCAAGTGAGAGTTCAGAACTAATGCGGGGGCCTTTGGTTGAAATAGGCTCTTTGACCACTTGTACTAATACTGATTGATTGGTGCCCAGCACGTCGGCTATGGCTCCGTCTTTATCAATCTCTTTTTCAAACTGAAAGTTCTTTAGGGAGAAATCTTTTATTTTACCTGTGCTTACAAGTTTTATGAATTTCAACTGAGAAGAAAGATTAGGTCCGAGGTCGTGATAATGTAAAAAGGCATCTTTTTCAAAGCCCACATTTACAAAAGCCGCGTTGAGTCCGGCAACGGGTTTGCGAATTTTTGCAATAAAAATGTCGCCGACCTGGAAGTTGTTTTGTTCTTCTTCTTTGTGTAATTCAATTAGTTTTCCATCTTTTAATAAGGCAAAATCAACGGCTTCAGAACTAGATCGGATGATTAATTCTTTATTCACACGTTAAATTTTTATCCGTGAAGTGGTTGTCGGTTTTGGTTAGCTGATTTTGGTTACAACCAACAACAGCCAATTGCGAACTGTCAACTTCTCAAGGATGGATTAAACAATATTTTACAGGTAGTATTACCCGGCGAGAATCAGAAAACAGAAGCAAGAATCAAGAAGCAAGACAAAATATCTTTCTTTTTTTTCTCTTTTTCTTTTCTCTGGGTCTCAATTTCAAGGAACGTTTAAAAAGAAAAAAGTAGTTTTTAGACTACTTTTTCTTTTTGTGACGGTTAGCTCTCGCTCTTTTTTTGCGTTTGTGCGTAGCTACCTTATGTCTTTTTCTTTTTTTACCACTTGGCATAGCTGGTGAATTTGTTGATTAATAAAAATTTTTATTTGGCCTCGTTGTTAGTTTTTACGCCTTCTACGAATACTTTAGCTGGTTTGAAAGCCGGAATGTTGTGCGCTGGAATTTTGATGGTGGTGTTTTTAGAGATATTTCTTCCGGTTTTTTCAGCTCTTGTTTTGATGATAAAGCTACCGAAACCTCTTAAATAAACATTGTCTCCTGTTTCTAAAGAAGTTTTTACTTCTTCCATAAAAGATTCTACAGTGGCTTGAACATCTCCTTTTTCAAGACCTAACTTCTCAGAAATTTTCGCTACGATGTCTGCTTTCGTCATTTTCTTTCGTATTTTAAAATATTAATTTGGTTTTTTTTGAGGCCGCAAATATATGAATTAATAAAACAATAATTCAACCTAATTCACTAAAATTTAATTACATAAACTTTTATTTTTGTAATCCAAAAAATTAACATGGATTTTGCCTTCCAAATTACTGACTGGTATCATCAAAACAAACGCAATTTACCTTGGCGAAACACCCGAAACCCTTATCATATTTGGCTTTCTGAAATTATGCTTCAGCAAACACGTGTGGCTCAAGGGTTGCCATATTATTATGCTTTTACCGAGGCTTTCCCCACGGTTACTGATTTGGCCAAGGCGCCAGAAGAGCGTGTTTTAAAGCTTTGGCAAGGTTTGGGCTATTATTCACGTGCTAGAAACCTACATCAAACGGCGCAAAAGATTGCTTTTGAATTCAACGGACAATTTCCTGAAAGTTATCAGGAATTGCTCAAATTAAAAGGAATTGGTAATTATACCGCTGCGGCCATTGCTTCGTTTTGTTTTGATCAAAAAGTTCCGGTGGTTGACGGAAACGTTTATCGAGTTTTGGCTCGTTATTTTGCCATGGATACAGATATTGCCTCTTCTGGAGCTTACAAAGAGTTTTTTGCCTTGGCTAATGAACTCATTTTAGATGAAAACCCGGGCTTATTTAATCAAGCCATTATGGAATTTGGTGCGCTTCAGTGTGTTCCCAAAAGCCCGAATTGTAATCAATGCCCTTTGAGTAGCGGTTGTTTGGCTAAAGCGAAGCAAAAGGTGAATGTTTTGCCTGTCAAAATTTCCAAAACTAAAGTTCAGGAAAAGCATTTTAATTACATATTTTTTGAAGATGATCTTGAGCAAACGCTGCTTGTACAGCGATCAAATTCTGGTATTTGGAAGAAGCTTTACGAGTTTCCGTTGATTGAAACAGCAGAAGTAGCAACTGAAGATGTAATCATTAATTGGTTGAATAAATCTGAGTATCAAAAACAATGGCTTTCAGTAACTCAACTAATCTCAGCAGAAATCTCACATCGATTAACCCATCGTTTGTTGCATATTAAATTTTGGAAAGTAAGGATTAAAAGTCAGCTCAATAACGGACTCAGTCGGGCATCAGCTCTCGCGTTGCCAACCCCTATTGTGATTTTTAATTTTATGAATAAGCAATGGAGTTAGCTTTAAAAAAATTACTACATTTGGTCGAATTACAACCATCCCAAAAAACCTCTAAAAATGAGTGGAACTTTAAATAAAGTAATGTTGATCGGGCATTTAGGTGAAGACATCAAAATGCACTATTTTGAAGGCGGAAACTGCATTGGTAGATTCCCTTTGGCTACCAATGAAACCTATATCAACAAATCAACCAACGAAAAAATTACCTCGACAGAGTGGCATAATTTAGTGGTGCGCAACAAAGCAGCTGAGATTTGCGAAAAATACCTATCAAAAGGCGATAAAATATACGTTGAAGGCCGAATCAAATCAAGACAATGGCAAACTGAAGAAGGCGTGACCAAATACACCACCGAAATTCAGGTAACCGAGTTTACGTTTCTCAACGTAAAAAAAGAAATTGAACCTAGATCGACAGACAAGAACACAGGTTTTGACGGTAGCTCGAACTCAATGCCAGACAACGACATGCCGTTCTAAATTGTCTCACTAATTTGTTTTCATTTGGACCCTGAGCCCAGTTATACACTTTGGTTAAACCTTGACACCCAAACACTTTTAGGGTTTGCAGGAATATTTGTTCTGCTTTTTTGTTCTGCGATGGTTTCAGCTTCTGAAGTTGCTTACTTTTCACTCACCCAAAAAGATTTAGATTTTTGCGCTAAAAAAAATCCTGAAAAAGCCCGACTCATTTCGGCTTTGCTCGATAAACCCAAAAAATTACTAGCCACTTTGCTTGTTGCGAACAATTTCATCAACATCGGAGTGGTTATTTTGTTTTCGGTAGTGGGCAATCATCTTTTTGAAAGCATCGCTTCGCCGGTTTTGAGATTTGCTACCGAAGTGGTTTTGGTTACGTTCTTAATTTTGCTTTTTGGAGAAGTTTTGCCCAAGGTTTACGCCAATCGAAACAATTTGAAATTTGCCCAATGGGTGATTTATCCGCTTACGATGTTGGATAAAATTCTTTCGCCCATCAGTATTCCGATGCGTTCTATATCTATTTATTTGCACGATAAACTCGGAAAACAAAAGACTAATTTTTCGGTCGATCAACTCTCACAAGCGCTCGAACTTACTTCAAGCGACGATACGACACAACAAGAACAAAAAATCCTTCAGGGAATTGTTTCGTTTGGCAATACCGATACCAAGCAAGTCATGAGTCCGCGCATTGATTTGTTTGCGCTTGAAATTTCTGAAACCTTTTCTGAAATTCTTCCTAAGATTACCGATAAAGGCTATTCGCGAATTCCGGTGTATCGCGAACATATCGATCAGATTCAAGGCGTTTTGTTTGTTAAAGATTTGCTGCCGTACATCCACAAAAAAGAATTTAATTGGACCACACTTTTGCGCGAGCCTTTCTTTGTGCCTGAGAACAAAAAGCTTGATAATTTGCTCCAAGATTTTCAGCGCATGAAAAGCCATTTAGCGGTGGTAGTTGATGAATACGGAGGAACCTCCGGTGTGGTTTCGCTTGAAGATGTGATTGAAGAAATTGTGGGCGATATAAGCGATGAATTTGATGATGAAGATGTTCATTTTTCGCAAATTGACGATCAAAACTATTTGTTTGAAGGAAAGGTCAACCTCAAAGATTTTTATCGCATTACCGGTGCCGAAGATGATTTATTTGAGAAGCACAAAGGCGAGGCCGAAACTTTAGCCGGATTTATTTTGGAAGTTTTGGGTAATTTTCCAAAAAAAGGCCAGAAAATACATTTTGAAAAATACCGTTTTACGATTGAAACACTTGATAAAAAACGCATCAAACAAATAAAAGTAACCCTTGAATAAATGATGAAACAAACTTCTTTTGCTTCTTTTTTAATATTGATTTTACTCGCACTTACCTCTTCGTCTTGTCGTAAAGAAATTTTACCCAAGCCCAAAGGTCAATTGCGATTAGACTATAATGAAGCAACCTATGATCATTTTGAAAACAATTGTCCGTTTACTTTTGATATGAATTCAGAGGCCGTCATCAAAGAAAAATCGGATTGTAATTTTGAGATTCATTATCCCAAAATGAAGGCCACCATTTATTTGACCTACAAACCTGTTTCTGGTAATATTAAAGTGCTTTTGCGCGATGCTCAGAAACTCACCTATGAACATGTGATCAAAGCGGATGATATCTTAGAACAACCTTTCATCAATCAGGAACATAAAGTTTATGGTATGTTTTATAATGTTGACGGAAACGCTGCCACCAACGGACAGTTTTATGCTACTGACAGCACAAAGCACTTTATAGACTGCTCTGTTTATTTTTATGCCAAGCCCAATTTTGATTCGATTATGCCCGCGGCTAGTTATGTAAAGAATGACATGCAGCGCCTGCTTGAAAGCCTACGTTGGAAGAAATAAAAAAGGAACCCGAGCAAGGTTCCTTTAATTTTTGTAATGGTTCAGAATTTATTTTCCGGCCACCATATTAGATACTTTATACGTTTTTCCGTCGGCGGTAGCTTCTACCAATTTGGTCAATGATTCTGGTGTTTGCAGTGAACTGTCAAAGCTAACGGTAGCGAGTTTTTTGTCAAAATCAACCGTTGCTTTTTGAACACCGTCTAAGTCTGTTAATTCGTCCTGAATAGTTTTGGCGCAACCAATGGCGCAAGTCATGCCTTCAATGGTAAAGGTAGCGGTTTGTAATTTTTCAGGATTAATAGCGTGTTTTGCTTTTGCTACAGCGTGATCTGGCGCTGGGCTGGCCGTTTGTTTGCAACCGGTGGCGATGAATCCGCAACAAGAGGCAACTGCGAAAATTTTTGATAAGTTCATGAGATGAGGTATTAGTTAGAGGGATGCATCATCTGAAGAATCCGCAACAAAAATAATTATTTTTCTCAGGGTCAATTCATAAAATTATTACAAATTTGAACTCAAATTCATCACTATGGAAACCCGTCAACTTAAATGGTTCTTACTTTTAGTGCTCTCCCTCATTTGGGGCAGTTCATTTATTTTGATTGAATTGGGTTTAGATGCGCTCAATCCTTTTCAGTTGGGTTCGCTCAGAATTGTTTGTGCCGCCGTTTTTTTGTTGGCGATGAGTTATAAAAACCTGCCCGAAATTCCTCGTCATCAATGGAAGTATGTGGCTTTGGCAGGATTGTTCGGCAATTTTATTCCGGCTTATTTTTTTGCTTTGGCTGAGACGCAAATATCGAGTTCTGTAACCTCAATTCTCAATTCGCTCACGCCGGTGAATGCGTTGATTTTAGGCACTGCTTTTTTCGGGCTCAGTGTAAAGCGTAGTCAGGTGATTGGTTTGATTGTGGGGTTAATGGGCACGCTGATTCTTATTTTAAGCGGCGCCATGAGTCACCCGAGTCAGAATTATTGGTTTGCAGGTTTTGTGATTGTAGCCACGATGTGTTATGCGACCAATGTGAATTTGGTCAAGAAATATCTTTCTGATTTGAGCCCGAAAGCCATCACCGCCGGAAACTTTGCCATCATGCTACTTCCTGCGCTCATCATATTAATTGTAACGGGTTATTTTGATATTGCAACGCAACCACAAGCGCTTAAGGCTTCTTTTTTTGTGCTGCTTTTGGGTGTTTTCGGAACCGGGATCGCCAATATTTTGTTTTACCGACTCATTCAGATTTCTTCACCGGTTTTCTCAACTCAGGTTACTTATTTGATTCCGATTGTGGCTTGTGGTTGGGGTATTTTTTACGGTGAATCACTCACTAGCTTGCAGCTTTTAGGAGCGGCGATTATTTTGCTGGGCGTTTATCTTACCGGAAAAAAATAAGGTCGTCTTTTCAGACAGCCTTATTTTTTTATGACGGATGTTTTTACTTGAAATCTTCGTCAGAAACGCTTTGGTTGATTTTGACTTCAGTGGTCACCAATAGAATTTCTATACCTAAGTTGATGCGCGTTTCATATGGAAACTTCAGCCCGTTAACTTCGCGGTAATCGCCAAACGAAATGGTTTGGGTGATTTCTTTTCCGCCCACGTTCAGCGTTAAAGCTTCGGCTATTTTGAGTCCGTTTTGGGCATCAAAATATTTGAGATTTTTACCGTCTTTGATGACATAAGCATCTGTACCGTTAAAGTTCTCTAATCCTTGCAAAACTACGCCCGGTTTGGTGAGCAATTCTAATTCATTAAACGGACGCGCCACTTGTTGGTATTCTTTGAATTCGTCTGGTGTTAAATCTTTGCGTTGGCCTTGCTGTATGATATAGCCTGATTTTTCATTGATGACTTGCTTCATCATTGACATGCCCATGGCTTTCATCTCGCGCATCATTTTGCCTGACGAAGTGCTTTTAGAAGTTAGCTCTACAGGAGCGCCTTGAATGGTTCCTGAAGCAACACTAATTAAAGTTTTGACTTCAGAAACTGCTTTTTGTCCGCCAATGTTTTTAAGGTAATTCTCTAGGACAGATTTGGCGGTGACTTCAGTTGGAACTATGCGTTTGTATTCAGGTTTGGTTGTGTTTCCGCCCCATTTATCAAAATAAAACATCGGAATTTTGAGCTTTTCTAACCCCGGAATAATTTCTTCGCCTTTACCGGCAATGACGATTCTGGCTTTCTCGGGTTTGAGGTAAAGATTGGCTACACGCAAAATATCTTCAGCGGTTACTGCATTGATGTTGCGAATGTAATTTTCATAAAAATCTTCCGGTAAATTCTGGGTTCTGGTGCGCAGCGCATAACCCGCAATAGCCTGCGGTTTTTCAGTTTGCATGACAAATTGCCCGATAAAACTCGCTTTGGCATCTTTGAGCTCTTTTTCAGAAACTTTTTCGGCGCGCATGCGTTTCACTTCGCCCATCATTTCAACTACTGCGCTGTCGGTTACGGCATTGCGCACTTGTGCATATGCAATAAATCGGCCTATGTGTTTTTGTGCGCCAATGTTTGATCCGGCATCATACGTCCAGCCGTGCTTTTCGCGAATGTTGTCCATGAGATGTCCGTTGCCGCCACCCAAAATGTAGTTGGTCAACATGACAGGAAAATAATCGCTATCAGTCATTTTGAGTCTGCTGAGATTCATAATCGAAATTTCTGACTGAACTGCATTGGGCACATCGACAAAATTAATTTGTGCATACTGTACATCTTTTGGGTCAGTATAGCTTAGGTTGGGTGCTGCTGCTTTGAGCCATGGGCCGAATAATTCTTCAATCTGAGTTTTGATTTCGTCAAATTTGACATCACCAATCACAACCAAATAAGCGTTCTCAGGAACAAAATAAGTGTTGTAATTCAAAATCACATCGTCGAGTGTAATGCTTTTCAATGAATTTTCTGAAACATATTCGCCAAACGGATGGTTTTTTCCGTAGCACAAAACATTCTCTACGCGACGCGCAATGGTTGAGACATCTTTTTCTCCGGCCTTGAGGCTTTCAAGCATTTTGGCTTTTTCTTTGTCAAATTCAACTTGGTTAAAAACGGTGTGCAAAGCGCCTTGAGACATGAGTTCTAGAATGCGTTTGCTGTATTTTGAAAGCCCGCTGGCGTAAGCTCCATCACTGCTAAAATTAACCGAAGCGCCCAAAAAATCAACTTCTTCATTAAAGGTATCTTTGGTGGTTTTTTCAAATCCGCTGCCCAAAAGAACGCCTGTTAAATCGGCGACTCCTTTTTTAGGAGCCTCAGCATAAGGCGGATTGTCTATGGTGAGGTTAAATGAAACGCGCGGGAGTTTATGATTTTCAACCACCAAAACCTTGAGTCCGTTGCCGAGTTCAAAAGTTTGTGGTTTTCCGATATTGACTGTCGGGGCAGGACCCGGTTTGGGCATCGGAATAATTTGTGCTTGCAGCGTTAAGCTCAAACAAAATAGGGTAAAGGCTAAATATCTTTTCATCAATCTTGTATTAATTTGATTTTGGAATATAATTCAACAACAAACGTTGGTTGGCGTTGAGGTATTTTTTGGCCGCTTCGCGAATTTCTTCACGCGTGATCGATCGATAGATGTTGGCTTCAGTATTCACCAAATTCACATCGCCAAACAACATATAATATTTGGCTAAGTTCTCGGCAATTTTCTCCACGCCTGAATTTCGGCTCACAAAATCGGTGTCAATGGCGTTTTGCAGTTTTTGATAATCGCGTTCTGAGATGAGTTCGGTTTGTAGTTTGAGAATTTCTTGGTCAATTTCGGCCAAAATGCTTTCGGTTGGGTTGTTGCCCATCGGCAATCCGTAAATTACATACATGCCGTAATCTTCCTGGCTCACCGGGAAAGCACCAATTTGCAAAGCCATTTTTTTCTCATCGACAATTTTCTTGTACAAACGTGAACTTTTTCCGTCGCTTAAAATAGCAGCAATCAAGTCAAGAACTCGAGCTTCGCGGGTTTTCATCGACGGAATGCGGTAACCTACCACAATGGCCGGAATCTGAATATTCGGGTCTTCATATTTTGCTTGAATGGTTTGGGTAATCGGATCTTCGGTTGCGTTGATTTTCTCTGGGTCGGCTGATTTTTTGATTGGGCCAAAGTACTTTTTGATCCAATCAACAGCTTGTTGGGTTTCAAAATTTCCGGCTACGACCAAGACTGCATTGTTGGGTACGTAGAATTTTTTGTTGAACGCTTGAAAATCAGCCAATGTGGCGGCGTCAATATGTTCCATTGAGCCATCAATATTCCAGCGATACGGATGCTTGGTAAACAAGTATTTGCGCACTTCAGCCAGTAAACTTCCGTAGGGTTGGTTGTCCATTTTGAGGCGTTTTTCTTCTTTGACCACTTCTTTTTGGGTGTCAACGCCCACTTGGTTGATGACGGGTTGTCTGAGTCGGTCGGCTTCCATCCACAAAGCGAGTTCAAGATTGTTGGATGGAAACACTTCATAATAATAGGTTCTGTCTACCGAAGTATTGGCGTTGTTGTAGCCGCCGTTGCCCGAAACAATTTTCATCCATTCGCCTTTGGGGATGTTGGTGGTGCCTTCAAAAAGCAAATGCTCAAAGAAATGGGCAAATCCGGTGCGGTTGGGATTTTCATTTTTGGTGCCGACATGATACATCACAGAGGTTGTAATGACCGGAGCGGTTTTGTCTTGATGCAGAATGACATGCAAGCCGTTGTCAAGGGTGTATTCTTGAAATTCAATTTTTTGGGCGAATAAGTTGCTGCTCAAAATAGTCAGTAAGCAGCCAATGAAACAAGTTTTTCTCATATAAATTTCATTTTTTCAGATTTTAGTCTGCTTTGCATAAGATTGTGTTACGCCAAATGTAGCATTTTTAGTTGAAGTTTTCTGCGTTACGGATTTGCGTGAGCGATGACAGTGGAAATCCTTTTGTGTCTTTTTAAAGCGCAAAAGATTGGAACGTACAGCGCGACGGCGCAGCACAGAGTTGATGAATAGAAAAAACTTGTACGCCGGCACGCCCTAAAAAACCACGATAAAAGCCAGCTAGGGTTGTTGGTTTTGAATAACTTGATTTTTTTTGCGCAAGTTGTTGTAGGTGTCAATTTTAGCTGTATATTTGCGTCCATTTTATAAACAACTAAATTCATTGTTATGTATGCAATCGTAGAGATAGCAGGGCAACAATTCAAAGTAAGCAAAGACTTAAAGGTGTATGTTCACCGTTTGGCTAGCGAAGAAGGATCAAAAGTTTCTTTTGATAAAGTTCTTTTGTTGGACGATAACGGAAACGTTACTTTAGGCGCCCCGGCTATAGAAGGAGCTTCAGTTGAAGCCAAAGTGTTACAACACTTAAAAGGAGACAAAGTAATTGTTTTCAAAAAGAAAAGAAGAAAAGGGTACAAAAAGAAAAACGGTCACAGACAGTCTCTTACTCAAATCGTAATTGAAGGCATCAATGCTTCAGGCGCTAAAAAGAAAGCAGCTCCTAAAAAAGCAGAAGCAACAACTGAAGAATAATTAACATTAAAAACTAATACGTCATGGCTCACAAGAAAGGTGTCGGTAGTTCTAAGAATGGTAGAGAATCAGAATCGAAACGTTTAGGTGTTAAGATTTTTGGAGGTCAAGCTGCTATTGCAGGGAACATTATCGTAAGACAAAGAGGTTCTAAACACAATCCGGGTGAAAACGTTTACATCAGCAAAGATCACACTTTGCATGCAAAAGTAGACGGAATTGTGAAGTTCCAGAAAAAAGCTGATAACAAATCATACGTTTCTATACTTCCTTTTGAGGCGTAGACAAGCTAAAGCTTGTATACCTGAAGCCCACCGGGCTTCCTCCTCTTAATATCAAATCATTTGAAGCTTAAGAACTAGATTTTATCTCATAAAAAAAGCCCGATTCATTGAGTCGGGCTTTTTGTTTGGTATGAAGTTTTTATTTGATAATCATCTTGCGGGTTTCGGTTTGATTGTTTTGGTCTTTGAACTTTACGATGTATATGCCGGCAGCCAAATCAGTGGTTTGAAAAGTATAGTTGGTAGAGCCATTGAGCGCAATGTTGTTTTGTCGGATGATTTTTCCTTGTAAGTCGCTCACGGTATAATCTATTTGTTTTGCGTTGGGCCAGGAAATGTTAAATAAAACACTGTTTTGTTTTTCAGGATAGCTCAGGGTTACGAAGTGATTGTTTTTGACATTTTGCGCATTGGCCAACAAAACAAATCCGTTGATTTCAAGACTTCCGAAATGGACATTTAAATCAGAAATGGCACTTTCAGATTCAAATCGCAAACCAACGGCAATCATTTTTCTGGAGTAAAAATCAGAATTGGGTGCCAAGTCAACATCGCTGAATTTCCAGCCGTTAAACAGGTCAAAACTTTCTAGTATCGGAAAAGCGTATCTGGTATTGGGCTCATCTGCAAAGACAACGATCAACTTTAAATTGGCCTCCGGTGAAGCATTTTTGTAAGCAACTCTTGAACTGAAAACAAACGGATCCATGCCGCCGGTTCCGTCTAAACTTACTTTATAAAGCATCAAATCAACCGGATGATTGGCCGGCAGATTTCCGGAAATTTTGATTGAATTACCTCCGGCAAAAGCATCGTCAAAATCCCAGCGCGCTGATAGCAAATTGTTTTCTGAAAACGCCCATTGCCAAGTAGGCAAAATGTTTTGTTGGTTCATATCGTGCCAACTGTTTGCGCTGATTTGATTTCCTAGAGAGAACTTTTTGGTTCCGTGTCCGGTTGAAAAGTTAGTGCTAAATTGGTCTGAACCTATCACGGTACTTTCAGGAATCCAATTGCATAATCCTTTAAAACCCGAGGCATCAACGGTTGCCGGATTATTGTCGTCGCCAGAAAACAAATGGTTCTCGGCATTGTAAAACGTTGCATAATCATTCGGGTCATTGTTGAAGTTGGTATAGGTAGAATTGTTGTACACACAGTTGGGCGCAAACAATCCGAGTGAAGTAACCGGTGTCGTGCCATCGGTTTGGTGTAAGTTGCTCATAAAGATGTTGCCGCTTGTTTCAAAATCACCTTGATTGCGTCCGGGCCAGATGTCGGCTCCGGTAAAGACATCAAACTCTGAACGGCCAATAGTAGCGGCACGAGCTCTTGAGGTGGCAGGTAAGGTGGCACCACTCCAGAAAAAGTTGATAAAAATACTGCTGCTTACGCGGCTTTCAAAACCATTGGCAGTATCGCCGTCAGCATCGTCTTGCACGAGCGGGCTGTTGTTGGCATTGAGTCGGTTTTGCCAACCTACGGCTCCAGTGAGTCGCATGGCGTCATACCACATGACTTCTTTTCCGACGGCTTCAGCGGCTGCGGTCAATGCTTTGACAAAATCGCGCATGAGCAAAGCGGTCGTAGCATTGGTAGCAGTTTCTTCGTTGATGAACCAACCGTCAAAACCGTAGTATTGCATCATATCAATCATTTTAGGCAGGATGATAAAATTTCCCGAGCCATCTTGTTCGAGAAAATTGGTTAAGGTTGTGGTTGATCCGCCAAAAGCAGTGGGCGCAAAAAACACATTTCCAAAAACCTTTACACCATTTCTGTGGGCCGCATTGACCCAAGGCGAGGAGGGAAGCTGAAGGGTTTGCGAGGCAGTTCCACCAAACCAAACGAGTTTGTCAATGTATTGCCAATGCGTAAAATTGTATAGATTAAATTGACTTTGTTCGCCAAAGTAATTGCCAAAATTGTTCATGCCGTCGGGTAGATAAGCAATTTTCATCTGATGGGTCAAGGCCGGATTGAATTGCGTGCTGGCGTCGGTAAATCGAGGGGCAAGCGCAACCGCGGCTATTAAATCAGTGGATGCGGTCGGTCCGGTTTGTGTCCATTGTTTGGCCTCGTCTACCGTTAGGATGTATGGCGCGCTGTTGATGATCTGTGCATGGGAATGCATGCCGGCCAACAGTAAAAGGAATAATGTATTTTTCTTCAAAGTATTCATGTTGTGTGTTGTTAGTAATAAGGAAATGCTATTAATTTTTGCCGCAGTGTTCGTCGTATAAATCTACGATTCTTGAAATGCCATTCTTTCTGAAATCATCGATGTCGATAAAACTTTCCAATGCAGGGCAATTATTTTCAAAATGGGTTTTGGTCAATCGCTTGATCACTTTATAATTATTGATGGCAAAAACACCGCCGCTGCCTTCCATGTACAGCCAAAAGAGTGTTGCATATTCTTTATCGGGCCTTCCGAGATAGAAGAAGGTTTCGGCGGCCCAACCCGATGCTCTTGCAGAACCCATTGTCATTCCTGGTTTGGAACTTACATAAGCCGCGTACAGCGTTATCTTGCCTTGTTTCACAATGCTGAGCCATGACTTTTTCTTGTCGACTTTGGGTTCTCCGGGGCCAAAAAAGGCGCCTTTGGCAATATGCATGGCAACATATTTAATGGGTTCCGCATCTTTTTCGGTAATTTCAAATCCTTTGACATCGTTAATGCTAAAGCTTTCGGGTTTGGCTTTGATATCGGTTTTGAATTTCAGCGACTGTACGCCAGGGTTTTCAGGCAGTTCGATCAAACCCGTTTTTGAAGTTCCGTCATTGAAATTAACCGTTCCGTCATAGAAATTGGCAAAAACAGAAAAAGGAACCAGGATCAGAAGAAGTAGAATTTTTTTCAAAGTAGCGGTGTGTTGGTTGATAATGAAAGTAAATATAAAACAAAAAACCCTCACGAAAAGTGAGGGTTAATTATTATTATCAATTAATAAATTGATTAGTATCTGTAGTACTCAGGCTTGAACGGCCCTTTTACTTCTACACCAATGTAAGCAGCTTGGTCATCTCTTAAAGTTTCGAGCTCAACGCCCAATTTCTCCAAGTGCAAAGCAGCTACTTTTTCGTCTAAGTGTTTTGGCAACATGTATACTTCGTTGTTGTATTTGTCGCTGTGGTTCCACAATTCAATTTGTGCCAAAGTTTGGTTGGTAAACGAGTTACTCATCACAAAACTTGGGTGACCGGTTGCGCAACCTAAGTTCACCAAACGGCCTTCAGCCAAAATGATGATGTCTTTACCATTAATGGTGTATTTATCCACTTGTGGTTTGATTTCTACTTTAGAAGCGCCGTGGTTTTTGTTGAGCCAAGCCATGTCAATTTCATTGTCGAAGTGACCGATGTTGCAAACGATGGTTTTGTCTTTCATTTGCTCGAAGTGGCTGCCCAAAACGATGTCTTTGTTTCCGGTAGTGGTGATGACGATATCGGCGTTGCCAATAACGGTGTCTAATCTTTTTACTTCAAAACCGTCCATAGCCGCTTGTAAAGCACAAATCGGGTCAATTTCAGTTACCGTAACAATAGAACCTGCGCCACGGAATGAAGCCGCAGTACCTTTTCCTACGTCACCGTATCCGCAAACCACAACTCTTTTACCAGCCAACATCACATCAGTAGCACGACGAATCGCATCTACCGCAGATTCTTTACAACCGTATTTGTTGTCAAACTTAGACTTGGTTACCGAGTCGTTTACGTTGATCGCCGGCATCACCAAAGTTCCGTTTTTCATTCTTTCGTATAATCTGTGAACTCCGGTAGTCGTTTCTTCAGACAAACCTCTGATTCCAGCTACGAGTTCTGGGTAACGGTCAAAAACCATGTTGGTCAAATCGCCACCATCGTCCAAAATCATGTTGAGTGGTTTTCTGTCTTCACCGAAGAACAAAGTCTGCTCAATACACCAGTCAAAATCTTCCTCGTTCAAACCTTTCCAAGCATACACTTGGATTCCCGCAGCAGCAATCGCAGCAGCAGCCTGATCTTGAGTAGAGAAAATATTACAAGATGACCAAGTTACTTCAGCACCCAAAGCAATCAAAGTCTCAATCAAAACCGCAGTTTGAATGGTCATGTGCAAACAACCGGCAATACGCGCGCCTTTGAGTGGTTGTGAAGCGCCATATTCTTTGCGAAGCGCCATCAATCCTGGCATTTCAGCTTCTGCCAATTCAATTTCTTTTCTTCCCCAAGCCGCCAGAGAAATGTCTTTTACTTTGTAAGCCACATAAGGCATCGTTGTCGTACTCATTTATAGTATATTTGTGTTTATATTTTGAGTGGGCAAAAGTACGAACTAAGTTTTTGTTTTAAAAACTTTAAATTAATTTTATGAATCGTTAATTCGTTTTAACCCGCTAATAATCAGAAAAATAATTTGGAGCTATTTCCCGTCATTCGCTCTATCTCCTGATTTTCTTTCGGCTAGCCTACAAAAAATCAGGAGGATGCCGCTACTACCGGGGCTAGAGATTGTTCAAAACTATGCCATTCTACCAATCCATTCCGCTGCCGTTCGATACGCAATTACATCTCTGGAAAATCGATGAATCATCGGTTGCGCTTAGACAAAACCTCGCTTTACGCCCTGAATCAGAGCAGCGATTGCAATACATGAAATCAGCTGAACATCAAAAAGGTTTTTTGTCTGTGCGTCAAATTCTGCGGCATCTTGGTTTGTCTGATTTTGATTTGAGTTATGATGCACTCGGAAAACCAATGCTTTCCAATGGGCAATTTATATCAATTTCACATGCGCACGGTTTTTCAGGAATAGCCATCAGCAACAGAAATTTAGGACTTGATATTGAAGCCATCAAACCCAAAGTATTGCAAATAGCTCCGAGATTCATGGATGTTGATTTGCATCTTTCTGGACTTTCAATTGATGAACAAACCCATAAAGCCACAGTGGTTTGGGGCATCAAAGAATCTGTTTTTAAAATCAAAAATGAAAAAGGAATCAGTTATCCGAGTCACATCAGCGAACTTCCTTTTTCTGTTTCAGATGGCAAAGCCACGGCGCGATTAGATTTTAACAACTGCACTGAATTTTTTTCGGTACATTTTATTCAACGCGAAGACTATATCTTTGTTTGCACTTTTGAATCAGAATGAGTTCTATTTACAAATCCATCAAAGAAGCAAAACAAAAAGGTCAAAAATTATTGGCCGTATTGATTGACCCTGAGAAAACCTCGGCCAACGATGTTTTGTGGTTGTCCGAAAAAATCAAAAAAGCTCCGGTTACCCATATTTTGGTGGGCGGAAGCACTTTTAGCGGGCATCATTTAGACGATTTGGTTGTGCAATTAAAAGCGTACACCCAACTACCTGTGCTCTTGTTTCCGGGACATTTTGCCCAAATTACAGCTTCGGCTGATGGTATTTTGTTTTTATCACTCACCTCCGGGCGCAATCCGGATTATCTGATTGAGCATCAAATAAAGGCAGCATCTACATTGCAAAAATTACAACTCGAAGTAATTCCCACTTCTTACATACTCATCGAAAGCGGAACGCAAACAGCGGTTGAACGCGTGAGCCAAACAATTCCCATCGACAGAAAAAATACTGATTTAGCTGTACAAACCGCATTGGCCGGACAATATTTAGGGCATGGGCTCATTTATCTCGAGGCGGGCAGCGGTGCGTTGCATCCGGTTTCAACCGACATGATTCAGCAAGTGTCACAGACGGTATCGATTCCGGTTATTGTAGGCGGAGGAATCAGAAGCTATCAAGGCATTCAAAACGCTTATCAAGCTGGCGCAGATTTGGTGGTTATTGGAACTGCATTTGAAGAAAACCCTCATTTTTTTGAAGCGCAATCATGATTGATTTTTTTTTAAATAGCTACAAAGACGCTTCCTGTTTTCGGGTTTTGCTTGAGTTAATTGTCTTTTTACTCGGAATCTGGAGCGTTTGGTTGGTCAAAAAAGTCAATATATGGGCATATCCTACGGGTCTGATAGCCACAGTTATTACCACCTATTTGCTTTATGAAGCTGGATATTTGGGCGATATGATGCTCAACGGATATTTTTCAATCATGAGTATGTATGGTTGGTATCAATGGGCGAGAAAAAAAGAAAACAACACCCAAAACGAGCAGATTTCACGAACCAATAACACAGAAAAAATCATCGGAATTCTATTGTTTTTACTAACAATTTTTGTAGTTTTCGCGGTCTATAAAACCTTTGGTTATCCTATTCGCCCGGACAATTATATCGATATGTTGTCATCAGGACTTTTTTTTACCGCTATGTGGTACATGGCGCATAAAAAAATTGAGAATTGGACTCTTTGGATTATTGGTGATATAGTGGTAGTTCCGCTCTATGCTTATCGTGGCTTGGGTATGCTGGCACTGCAATATTTAATATTTACAATTTTAGCCATTTGGGCTTATTGGACATGGAGGAAAACCTTAAGCAACAACATTCAATCATTATAAAATTCGCGTTATTCGGCCCAGAATCTACCGGAAAAACCACTTTGGCCAAACAATTGGCATCGCATTTTCAAACCGTTTGGGCACCTGAATACGCACGTGAATATTTACAGCAAAAGTGGAACAATTACCAACAAATCTGTGATCCGGATGATTTAATGCCCATTGCGATTGGGCAAACGCGGCTTGAAAACGAGGCGTTACTCACGGCCAATCAATATCTTTTTTGCGATACTTGTTTAATGGTTACTAAGGTTTTCTCTGAAATCTATTACAATTTTTGCGATCCATCGCTTGATAAAGCGGCGCGCAAGCACAAATACGATTTGTTTTTTCTCACCGATGTTGATGTTCCTTGGGAGAAAGATGATTTACGCGACGCACCAGACAATCGTGAGCAAACGTTTGAGGTTTTTAAACAAGCACTCATTGATCATGAAAAACCATTTGTGGTTCTGAGCGGCAATGCTGAAACGCGTCTTAAAAAAGCCATTGAAATAGTTGAAATTCTTACCGAAGCCAAAAAGTCAGGCTTTACCTCGCATGATTTTGTTCAGTTTTATCAAAAAGGGATTTCGCTTGATGACATCCGCCAACATCTGGACATTTTTCAAAACGGAATTGCCAAAGCTGCTTTGGTTAAACCGGCCACCAAATCCGATGGAATTCTCAAATTAGCCAAAGAAGATTTTGAGCGATATACGGCTTATTTTGATGCGCAAAAAGAAAAACTCAAATTGCTCAAATTTGTTCCGGCTTCAGGAGCTGCGAGCAGAATGTTCAAGTTTCTCAACGAATTTCTCAACGAATTTGATCCTGAAAACGACACCATCAACAGTTATATCAACCGACAAAATGCTCCTGATTTAAAAGTTTTCTTGACCGGTTTAGACAAGTTTCCATTTTACGAAACCATTGAACTCATCCTCAAAGAACTCAATGCTGATTATCATCAATGGGAAAGCGATCGCAAACAATTTGAGTTTATTAAACTTTTGCTTGATCATCAGTATTTCAATTTCAGCAACAAACCCAAAGCGATTTTGCCTTTTCACAAATACAGTACACATACAGCTACACCCATTGAAGAGCATCTCAATGAGAGCGCTTTGTATGCGAGTTCTGACGGAATTGCTCGTTTGCATTTTACGATATCTGATATTCACCAAGCACAATTTGAGCGCATTATTGATGCCGAAATCAAAAAAGTTGAGCAAAAAACCAACACCAAAATATACATTGATTTTTCATTCCAAGATAAATCTACCGATACCATTGCTGTAGGTCTTGATAATTTGCCTTTCAGAGATGATCGCAATCGTTTGGTGTTTAGACCCGCGGGACACGGAGCGCTTATTGAAAACCTCAATCGCACCGATGCCGATGTTGTTTTTATCAAGAACATTGACAATGTCATTCAAAACCACATTGAAGAAATCACACTCTATAAAAAAGGTTTAGCAGGTATTTTACTTGAATTACAACAACAGGTTTTTGATTGGCTCAAACTTATTGAAGACCAACAAATCACAGAAAATCACTTGTCCGATATTTTGATGTTTGTCACTGAAAAACTCAATATGCCCATCATTGACGACTTCAAAAAATACACCTTTGAATACAAAATAGAACACCTCAGAGAGTTGCTTCATCGCCCGATGCGCGTTTGTGGCATGGTCAAAAACGAAGGCGAACCCGGAGGCGGCCCATTTTGGGTGCGCGATGCCAAAGGTCATTTATCACTTCAAATTATTGAAACCTCACAAATTGATTTAAACAATCCCTCGCAAGCCCAAATCTTGGCACAATCAACCCATTTTAATCCGGTTGATCTGGTTTGCGCGGTCAAAGATTTCAGAGGCAATAAATTTGATTTAAATCAATACATCGACACTGAATCAGGATTCATTGTCCATAAAAACAAATCCGGAAAAAACATCAAAGCCTACGAATTGCCAGGCTTGTGGAACGGAGCCATGGCCAAATGGATCACGATTTTTGTTGAGGTTCCGCTTATTACGTTCAATCCGGTCAAAACCGTCAATGATTTGCTCAAACCGGCACATCAACCACAGTCATGAACCTAGATCAACTCAAATCAGAACTTATCTACAAAGCCGTTCGCAGCTCAGGAGCCGGCGGACAAAACGTCAATAAATTATCCACCAAAGTCATTTTGTTGTTTGATTTAGCCAAGTCATCAGCCTTTTCGCAAGAGCAAAAAGAACAACTGCAATTGCGATGGGCCAACCGAATGTCTTCAGAAGGCATATT
Organism: Flavobacterium sp. CYK-55; assembly: GCF_018413465.1. GTDB lineage: Bacteria > Bacteroidota > Bacteroidia > Flavobacteriales > Flavobacteriaceae > Flavobacterium. The sequence continues at coordinate 320,958 of NZ_JAHCDK010000001.1, read as the reverse complement.
ACAACTTTCGTGTGATGAAAGCCGCAGCCAACTCAAAAATAAAACCTTGGTTACCCAACGATTTTTCAGATTGTTAGAATCAGCGTTGACGGTTGCTAAAGCCCGTAAACCCACCAAGATTCCGCGTTCAGCTATAGAAAAACGCATCAAAAACAAACGTTGGTCTTCAGAAATCAAAGCTTCTAGACAAAAGCCAAAACTTTAAAAAGTTGCGGGTTGTTTGCAATTAATTATTAATTTCGCCGCGTCTCAAAGGGGTGCTCTAAATAACGAGCTGAGATTATACCCAAAGAACCTGGGCAGGTAATGCTGCCAAGGGAGGGCCGAGCGTCAAGAAATGTATTGAAAATACAAACTACGCGAGGCATGAACAACATTTATTAATCCAGAATAATTACCCCTTTTATTCGTAAAAATCATTACGAATGAAAACTTTATTCGCTTCGAGCCTTTCAGGTTCAAAAATTTCCCAATTATTTCTAGGGCGTGTCCCTGCGGGCCGGGCTGTTCGCGTCAATAGGGCGCCTTCGCCTCGCACACTCGTACTCGGTACCCTGATTTCTGCTGCCATCCCTCACGCGGGCGCCGTACTTCTGGCCGGCCTTTTGTTTTCGGGTCAAGCCAGCGCCCAGCAAAAAACAACTGACACTACAAAAGTCAACGCGCTTGATGAGGTTTTGGTCAAAGCCACGCGCGCGCAGCAAAAAACGCCGGTGAGTTTCAGCAATGTTTCAAAACAAGAACTCAACGCGCGAAACCTCGGGCAAGATATTCCTATTTTGCTCAACTTTTTGCCATCGGTGGTCACGACTTCTGATGCCGGAAACGGAGTTGGTTACACCGGAATTCGAGTGCGCGGTTCTGATGCCACACGTGTCAATGTTACCATCAACGGTGTTCCGTATAACGATTCAGAAAGCCACGGAACTTTTTGGGTTAATATGCCTGATTTTGCTTCGTCTTTACAAAGTGTTCAATTGCAACGCGGCGTTGGAACCTCTACCAACGGTGCCGGTGCTTTTGGCGCCAGCTTGAATATGCAAACCGAATCGTATAGCCCACAAAGTCAAGGCGAACTCACCAATACTTATGGCAGTTTTAATACACACAAACACACGCTCAAATTCAGTTCTGGGCTCATCGGCGATCGTTTTGAAATGTCGGGCCGCGTGTCAAGCATCAACTCGCAAGGTTATATCGATCGCGCATCATCCGATTTAAAATCATATTTTTTACAATCGGCTTATGTAGGAAAAAAAACCTTGATTAAAGCGTTGGTTTTTGGCGGTGTTGAAAAAACCTATCAATCTTGGAACGGAATCGATGCCGACAAATACAAAACCGACCCAACCTATAATTATTCAGGTTTGTATTATGACGATGCCGGCAACGAGCGTTTTTACAAAAACCAAATTGATTATTACCAACAACATCATTTTCAGTTGCATTGGAGCCAGAAATACACCGAGCATTTGACCACTCAGGCGGCTTTGCATTATACCAAAGGCAATGGTTATTACGAGAATTTTAAAGAAGAAGCGACTTTGGCCAATTACCATCTTTCGTCAGCTAATGGCGCAACCCAAGCTGATTTGGTCAACCGCAAATGGTTGGACAACGACTTTTTCGGAACCACTTTCTCGGCCAATTATAAAAAAGGAAAACTAGATTTAGTAGTTGGAGGCAGCTGGAATGAATATCTCGGAGATCATTTTGGCAAAGTAGTTTGGACTTCGGCAACGGTAGCTTTGAATCCGAATGATCGTTATTACGATGATCGCGCCACCAAAATTGATGCGACGGCTTTTGCCAAAGTCAATTATCAGCTCAACACAAAATTAGGCTTATTTGGCGATGTACAATTCAGAAATGTACTGTACAATGCCAATGGCGTTCAGCTGCAATTGGTTCGTGAACAATTTTCGTTTTTCAATCCCAAAGCCGGACTTACCTATAGCCTCAATCAACAAAACACAGCCTATTTGTCTTATGCCCAAGCGCATCGCGAGCCCAATCGAACCGATTATGAAGGCGGAAACCCAAAACCTGAAAAACTCGATGATTATGAATTGGGTTGGCGCCATGAATCCCAAAATTTAAAATGGAACGCCAATATATATTATATGGCCTATACAAATCAACTTATTTTGACCGGTAACCTGGATGATGTAGGCAATCCGATTCGCTCAAACAGCGAAAAAAGTTATCGATTAGGTTTAGAGCTTGAAGCCGCTTGGAAATTATCAAAGCGCTGGTTGGTTCAGCCTAATTTTACCTACAGCCAAAATAAAAATGTGGCGCTTGAAGTAGCCGCTGAAAAAATCGGAGATAAAACCATTGCTTATTCACCTTCAATTATTGCGGCCAATCGATTGGAGTTTTCACCCACGCAAAGACTCAAAATGAGTTGGTTGTTTAAGTTTGTCGGTGAACAATACATGAACAACCTCGAATCTGAATCGGCTCGTTTGCCTGATTATGCGGTGAATGATGTGGTAGTTTCGTATGAAATTCCAATCAAAAAAGTGTTTCGATCGGCAGTTTTGAACGTGATGGGCAACAACATTTTAAACAAAAAGTATATTTCAAACGGCTATATGTATGATGTATACCCTTATTATTATCCGCAAGCAGGGATTAATTTTTTGGCCGGACTGACCTTGAAATTTTAGTTGTATACGCGAATAGTATTGTTGGATAAAACTTCAACCCTAAACGGCACCATATTGTATCGGGCATTAGCTCCTATGCCATCAAACATACTGTACTGATATTGATCGTCGCAACCGCATTTGGCAAAAAGGCCTGAAGTGCTCAAAATTGAACATGCGGTCGGCGATTGATTTGGGCAGTAGCCATTCCAAGCTCGATAATCAGTAGACGAAACCCGCATGATAACCGTTTGAATTCCATTTGGAAGCGAAATTGATTTTGGGTTTAAATTGGTATTTAAGTCGCTATACAGCGGTAAGTTTAAGTTTAAAACCGCCGAAAAACTATAGTTGGGCAAATACGGATTACTCGTTCGTTTGGACGAGTCTTGTTGGCAAGCACTCAACATCAAAAAAAAGCCAAATAAAAGTCCGAATTTGTTCATGCTAAAAAGGTTTTTGAAATCTTGTGAGCAAATATAATTTAATTAAATTTGGTCGGCATTTCATTAACAGATTATTGTTATATTTGCCCGACAGGAATCCCGACTAAGGGATTTTTTCTGTTTATATAAATGATGAAATTATGAGCGGAGTATCATACTACACAGCAGAAGGTTTAAAAAAACTAAGAGAAGAACTTGATTATTTAAAAAACGTAGCACGCCCAAAAGCGTCTCAAGATATAGCTGACGCGCGTGATAAAGGTGATTTATCAGAGAATGCCGAATACGACGCCGCCAAAGAAGCCCAAGGTTTGCTTGAAATGCGCATTGCCAAATTAGAAGAAGTGCACGCCAATGCCAGGTTGATTGATGAATCTCAGCTTGATTTAAGCAAAGCTTTGGTGTTGTCTAATGTAAAAATTAAAAACCAAGCCAATGGATTGGAAATGAAATACACTTTAGTAGCCGAAAGTGAGGCCGACCTTAAAACCGGGAAAATCTCTGTGACTTCGCCTATCGGTAAAGGATTGTTGGGTAAATCAGTTGGCGATGTGGCCGAAATTACCGTTCCAAACGGAACCTTGAAATTTGAAATCTTAGAAATCTCCAGATAAAATGGCCAGTATATTTACCAAAATTGTCAACGGAGAAATCCCGGCCTATAAAGTAGCCGAAACTAATCGTTATTTGGCTTTTCTAGACGTAAATCCCAATGCAAAAGGGCATACACTGTGTATTCCGAAGCAAGAAGTTGATCAATTATTTGACATGGATGCAGAACATTATGCCGGTTTGATGGCTTTTGCGCATCAAGTAGCTACAGCACTCAAAAAAACGGTTCCCTGCAAAAGAATCGGTATGGCCGTAATTGGTTTAGAAGTGCCACACGCGCATGTGCATTTGATTCCGATTGACCAAATGGACGATATGCGTTTTCAAAACAAGGTGCGTTTGTCTGCTGAAGAATTTACTGATTTAGCAAATCGCATCAGCCAAAACATGTAAAAAGCAAAATTGAAATACAAAAGTCACTTGCCCAAAGCAGGTGATTTTTTTTAGGATGTGGTTTCAAAAGTAATTTGCATCGTCGTGCCTTTGCCAACTTCTGATTGTAGTACTTTTATTTTGCCTTTGTGGTATTCTTCAACAATGCGTTTGGTGAGTGACAAACCCAAACCCCAGCCACGTTTTTTAGTGGTGAATCCGGGTTCAAAAACACTTTTGAATTGATTTTTCGGAATGCCTTTTCCGGTGTCGGTAACTTTAATTTTGACCCACTTGCCATCAGATTCAATGTGAACCGCTAACTTGCCTTTTCCTTTCATGGCGTCAATGGCATTTTTGACCAAATTTTCAATGGTCCAACTGTGCAAAGTTGGGTTGAGTGAAACCAGCAGTTGTTTTTTGGGCGCTTTAAAACTAAAATTGATTTGATTTGAAAAGCGCGACTGTAAGTAGTCATAGGATTGACGCGTTTCTTCAACAATGTCACGTGTTTCTAATATTGGCTCTGAGCCAATTTTTGAGAATCGGTCTGTGATGGTTTGCAGTCGTACGATATCTTTCTCAATTTCAGAAACGGTAACCGGATCAACCTGATCGGCTTTCATGATTTCTAGCCATCCGATTAATGATGAAAGCGGTGTGCCTATTTGATGCGCCGTCTCTTTGGCCATACCCGCCCAGAGCTTGTTTTGGGTAGCGATTTTGGTACTCATGTAAAAATTATAGACCAGAGCTGCAAACAATACAATGATTAAGAGTAATGCTACCGGATAGTATTTGAGTTTGTTCAAAAGTGATGAATCGCCATAATATAAATACTGGAATTTTCCCGGAACATACTCAATGCTAATGGGTTCGTTTTGGTTTTTGAGTTGCAACCACAAAGTCTTGAGTTGGTTTGGGTTTTTGACAATTTCTTCATCAATGTTGGTGGTGTTGATGATGGAATCTCGCTCAGTTAAGATAATCGGAATATTGGCATTTTGAATAATTTTCAGCGGAAGCTCAATGTCTGTATCAACATCGGCGTTTTTAAGTGTTTTTTGCGCCTCGGCCCAATGCTCCATCTTGACGCGTTCTTCATTTTTGAAGATTTGAAAAAAAGTATAAGTATTCCACAAAATCAGTAAAACAATTACAAACGATGCTGCAATAAGCGTCCAACGGGTAATGTTTTTTTGGTTTGAAAACTCCATGGTTTTGATTTGTGGGAATAAATATAAATAAATTATTCGGTTGACTTGATAAAATAAAATCAATAAAAAAGGCCTGAACTATACTTAATTCAGGCCTTCAGGAAATTGAGACAACGATTTATTTTTTTACAATGCGCTTCATTTTGGTTTGTCCGTTTTCGTCGGTTAGTTGTAAGAAATAAACGCCAGACGAAACTTGACCCAAATCAATACTGTTTTGGTTAGGAATGCCTTCATTAAGAATTGCTCCTTGAATTGAAATCAATTGATATTGTAAAACTTTAGCGTCTGAATTGATCTGCAAGACATCCACCACCGGATTCGGATAAGTAGTAAGGTTGTTTTGAATAGGGTCATCACTCATTCGCACAGCAGCACCCCAGGTGTATGAGAATCCATTGGTTTTATTGAGCAAGTCAGCAGTTTGATTACCTGAGCCGCTGCTTCCGTTGTTGAATACAATGTTGATTGAGGTTGCGCCGGTTAAGGTGTATTTGTAAAAGCCATTTACATCGGGGGTCATGGTCAATCCCGGCCAAGTTACGGCTGGAGCACTTCCGGTAGGTAAGGCATTCCAATAATAGATTTTTGGTGTAACTGTCCAAGTTGATGGCGGTTTGAAATAAACGGTCATTGAACTTGGGCATCTGTTGGCGGGTTCCGAAGCCAGCCATCCATTGTCATAAAAACGGCTTCCGGCTGTGGCTGTTAAATCAGCGGTTTGCAGGCTACCGTCGTTGAAAATTAAATTTGCAGCACTTACCGTTGAAGGGAATGTAAATTTATACCAACTGCCACAATCAAGTGTCATTGCAACCCCCGGCCAAGTTACGGCTGTGGCGGTTCCGGTGAGGTTCCAATAATAAATTTTAATGGCAGACCCCCAATTGCTTGGTTTTTTGAAATATACAGTAAAAGTTGGTGCAGGGGTAAAAGTATACGTTTGTGTGGATACGGCCGAGCTGGTTCCGGCTGTATTTCTAACAAAAGCTTTTAAAGTAGTGGTGCTGGTGATGGCCAAAGTTTTGGTTCCGATAGCTGATGCAGAAGCTGTGGTTGGTGTTGATCCATCAGTAGTATAAAAAATGGTTGAAGTACTGTTGTTGGCTGTGAGTACGGCATTTACTGTAGTTCCTGAAACAAAACTACCGCCAGCCGGTGAAATAGTTAAGCTGGGTACATCAACTACAACTTGTCGCTCCCAAACGGCATAATCAGTTCCGGAGGTTTTTAAAACCCAACCTGTTCCCGGATTCCACAATCCCGGGCCAATTTTTACGACTACTTTATTGTCAATTGTGGCTGAATAAAACGAGCCGGAATTGCTTACCACCACCGAACTGTAGGCGTTCAAACCATTGTTTTTTCTAATCGCCATAAGTTTGTCAATGGCTGTTTGATTGGCGGTATAGTTTACGGTAACACCATCTTTGCTGTAGGTTCCACCGTAATAATGCGGAAAAAATACACACGGAATGCCCGGATGTGTCAAAATATAGGCATAGCCTTTCATGATGTTGTCAGAAGTCACAAAGCTTCCGGGTTTTACAAAGGTATCGTGGTTGTCAATAAAAGTAACAGCCTTGTCGGCATAACCATATTGGCCTGCCAAACCGGGATATCCGGCTAAGGCTGCGTAGTTTCCGTTGTTGATGGCCGGTTGTAAAGCGTTGTAATACAAAGCAAAATCAAATGCCGCCGAACGATTTCCGGTTCCGTTGATCCAAGCTTTTAAAGCGTTTACATTACCATCCCAATATTCGCCTACTGAGGCATAAGGTGATGACGAGTTAATATAATCTCCAAAATAACCGGCAGAGAACCCTTTGGCCACATCCCATCGCCAACTATCAAAACCCAAAGCTTTAAGTCGAGTTAAATATTCTTTGACACCGTTCTGAACTTGCAAGCTGGTATGGTCTAAGTCACGGGCGCCGTTGAAATCTTCTCCGGTGTCAGGGGTTCCGCACGGTCTGTTGCCGGTAATAACCCCGTAGTTGGCTTCATCGGTACTGGTTATTGAGCTACAATTCCAAGTAGGGTTGGTAAAATCAGTCCAATTGGTGGTTCCGCCTCGGTGGTTGACTACAACGTCTGCCATCGGATGAATGCGGGGTGTGCTGGTGTTCATGGCGGTCAATAAAGCTCTCAGTTGTGCCTCTGACCCATAAACGGTTTGACTAAAATTGAAGAGTTCGGTCGGAATGTATCCAACCCCTCCCGTTGATTTGCTTGGAGGCGGCAGCCAAATTACATTAAAACCTGCCGTTGCATAACCGCTGGTTCGGTTTTTTAAGTAGTTGTATAGTCCACCTTCTGAACTCACTGAAGTTTTGGTGTGAACGTCCCAACCAAAGGCTTGTAACATGATGTCGTTTACATTGGCTGCTGATTGCGCGCATACATTTGACAAGGTAAACAGAGTCAAAAAAACGACCGCCCAAAGCCTATTTTTTTGCGTCAATTGTTGTTTCATATTTAAAAGAGTTAGGTTTTAAAATAGAGTTTTACGATTATGAAGTTATTAATTAAAGTCTTACATTTTTTGTTATTTCACAGAGGTTCTCTTAAAATTTCACTTATAAACACAACTAAAACGTTGTAGTTGTAGCAATTGTTGATAAATAATTTTGGCTGTGGGTTGTCTTAAAAATATTCTGCGATTGATAATTAAAAACATTTTTTCAACAAAGAGCCTTCTTTTCAACAGCTCCGAATCTTGCATGAATCGATTTGTTATTTTTGCTCCAAATTCACAATTAACGCATGCTTAGCCTAGAACCCAAAGAACTTTCACCGACGCGTTTACAAGGTTATTTACAAAGTGCCGTGGCTCCGCGCCCGATTGCTTTGGCCAGTACGATGAGCCCTGATGGCGAACCCAATTTGTCGCCCTTTAGTTTTTTTAACGTGTTTAGTTCTAATCCGCCGATTTTGATTTTTTCACCGGCACGGCGCGTGCGGGACAATTCTGTCAAACATACCTTGACCAACGTTCAGGCTACCGGTGAAGTGGTGATTAATGTGGTGAGTTACGCTATGGTGCAGCAAACTTCGCTTTCGAGTACTGAATATGCCGATGGCGTCAATGAATTTGTCAAAGCCGGATTTACTGCGGTAGCTTCTGATTTGGTGAAGCCTTTTCGCGTATCAGAATCGCCGGTTCAATTTGAATGCAAAGTCAATCAGATTATTCCGATGGGCGATCAAGGAGGTGCCGGAAACTTGGTGATTTGCGAAGTACTCAAACTACACATTGACGAACGTGTTTTAGACACTAACGGGGTCATTGACCAACACAAAATTGATTTGGTGGCGCGTTTGGGCAGTAATTGGTATTCGCGTTCAAATGCCGCACTTTTTGAAGTGCCTAAACCTTTGGTAACTTTAGGAATTGGGGTAGATAATATACCCACACCAATCAAATTAAACCCTATTTTTGACGGAAATGATCTGGGCATGTTGGGCAATGTTGAAGCCTTGCCAACGGCCGATGAAGTGGCTCTTTTTGTGCAGCAAAATTTTGAAGTCAAAAGCATATTAAGTGCCGATGATGCGCCAAAGGTTTTTGCCAAAGCCAAAGAATATTTACAACAACAAGATGCGGAATCAGCCTGGAAGATACTTCTGGCCGCCGCAGTTTTATAACAACAATTAAATTACAGAGAAGATGGAAGTTTCAGGAAAAATCAGAGTGATCAATGCAGAGCAGCAGGTGAGTGCCAGTTTCAGAAAAAGAGAATTGGTCGTAACTACTGAAGAACAATATCCGCAGCACATTATGGTTGAGTTTACGCAAGACAAATGCGATTTGCTCAACAGCTATAAAGCAGGCGATGCGGTAAAAGTATCAATCAATTTACGCGGTCGCGAATGGGTGAATCCACAAGGTGAAACCAAATATTTTAATTCAATTCAAGGTTGGAGAATTGAACGATTGCAAGCCGAAATGCCGCAACAAGCTCCGCCAATGCCCGCGGCTCAGGCTTTTGAACCGGCTCCGACGTTTACCGAAGAAGAGCACGACGATTTACCGTTTTAATCGTAAAACGTACAAAACACCATCCCAAATGTTTCAGAAACTTTTGGGATTTTTTATTTTCGCTCTATAATAACCTGCCATGTTTTTTTTGACCCAGGATTTGTTTTTTCCGCCAGCCGAAGAAGCTTCATATGACGGCTTATTGGCTATTGGCGGCGATTTGTCAACCGAGCGTTTGCTGTTGGCTTATCGCAACGGAATTTTTCCGTGGTTTCAGCAAGATGAGCCCATTTTGTGGTGGTCTCCACCTGAGCGAATGGTCGTGGTTCCTCAGTGGTATAAAGTGCCCAAAAGCATTCGAAACTTACTCAATCAAAATAAATTTCAAATCACCTTTAATCAAGACTTTGAATCGGTGATTAAAAATTGCCAGCAAATTAAACGAGCCGGTCAAGATGACACGTGGATTACCGATGATATTGTTGCATCATACATTCAACTTCACAAGCAAGGTTTTGCGCAATCGGTTGAGGTTTGGCAAAACAACGAATTGGTGGGCGGTTTATACGGCGTTGATTTGGGCCATGTTTTTTGTGGCGAAAGCATGTTTTCAAAAGTTTCGAACGCCAGTAAAATTGCCTTTGTGGGTTTGGTCAAATACCTGAATGAAAATCAATACCGACTGCTTGATTGCCAATTGCACAATGATTATTTAGAACAATTAGGTGCTTTTGAAATCTCGCGGGATACCTTTTTAAAAATCCTAAAATCGGTTTAAGAATTTCGCTTCCAGCAATCGGCTATATGGTCATTGACCATGCCGGTGGCTTGCATGTGCGCATAAACTACGGTGGTGCCCACAAACTTAAAACCGCGTTTTTTTAAATCTTTACTCAGTGCATCAGAGAGCGGTGTCGAGGCGGGAATATCTTTTAAAGCTTTGGGTTGATGATCGATGGGTTTACCGCCGATGAAGTTCCAAATATAGGTGCAAAAACTCCCGAATTCTTCGCGCACTTTAATATACGCTTGCGCATTGCTGACCGCTGCGCGAATTTTAAGCTGGTTTCTGATAATGCCGGCATCGAGCATCAAGGTTTGGATTTTATCTTCAGAAAATTGGCTTACTTTTTCAAAGTCAAAATGGTCAAAAGCCTTTCTGAAATTTTCACGCTTGGCCAAAATGGTATACCAACTCAGACCGGCTTGAAAAGTTTCAAGAATTAAAAACTCAAACATTTTGTGGTCATCATGAACCGGATTGCCCCATTCATGGTCGTGGTAATTTCGGTAGAGATCGTCTTTTTCGCACCAAGCGCAACGTGTTTTATTTTGCATGAATGTATTTTTCTATGAGTGAATGGCCTACATAAATAAGAGGCGTAAGCAATATGGCTATGCCCAGTTTTACGCTATAACCGGTAAAAGCTGATAGGATAAAAGTTTGGTTATCCATTTTTCCGGGCAACCAAAACGCAATGCCCAACACAATGAAACTATCGAAAAGCTGAGAAATCACTGTTGAGCCTGTACTGCGCAACCAAATCATTTTATGGCCGGTTTTGTTTTTAAAAAAGTGAAAGATGGTTACGTCAATAAGCTGTGAAACCAAAAAGGCGGTGATGCTGCCCACAATAATAAGCATGCTTTGCCCAAAGACTGCGGTGAATTGCTCATCGGTAACCAAACCATCGCCTTTGACGGCCGGGATTTTGAGCCCGAGATACAGCAAAACAAAAGTGTAAGCGATGAGCCCGGCGGTAATGAGCGAGAGTTTGCGCACGCCTTTTTGCCCAAAGTATTCATTGATGAGATCAGTGGTTAAGAATACGATTGGCCAAGGCAAAATACCCAAACTCATCACGGCGCTGCCTATGTGAATGAGTTTTCCGCCAATGAGTTCAGCTACTACGGCATTGGTAATAAAAATGCCGGCGAGTACCACATATACCGTGTCTTTTTTGGATTGGAACATACTGATTGCTTTTTTCAAAGATAGTTTTTTTTGGAAACCCATTGCACAAGCGATGGAAGCAAAGTACCGTGTACTGCGAACAGCGCGGCGCCAGGCGTTGGGTGAAGTAAGGCCGGGCGTGTGCCATCAAAAAACCCGATAGCACGCATGGCCAATTTGCGCTATCGGGTTTGATGTTGTTTTCTTGAACAGGGATGTGGTCAAAAACTAATCTTTATGGGGCATTATTTTTTTGAGTTGTTGCTCTAACAGCAACTGTTCTGAGGCCAAGCGTTCTTGTTTGAACTCAAGCCGTTTTAATAAAATTAAACTTTGGGTTGGCTGAGCTGTTTCTGTTTTTAAAGCCATAGATTTTAACCCTTGAGCTGTAATGCTGTTGTTTTTTTGTTTTTGCGTCTCGATAAATTCTTTTAATTGCCAGGTTCTGAGTTGGGTTTTGTGTTTTTTTTCAGCGGCAGCTATTTTTTTTGCGATGCACAATTGGTGAAATTGATTCTCACTGAGTTTGTGTTCAAGTTCTTTTTTCAGCGCATCATTTACCCAATTTGAATGTTCTTTATGGCTTGTTGGAGCCAACTGAATATGGGTGAGTAATTCTGCCAAAAGCTTTTTGGCCGGTAAAGATAAATCGCGTTTGCCCAGCTCAAACATTGACCATTGGCTTCGATTTACTTGCAATAGTAAAGACATATCTTGTTGGGTAATTCCCAATAAACTTCTGAGTGAATTGTTTGTTTTCATCATGTTTTAGTTTTTGTGGCATTTTTAATCACAGCAAAATTTTTTTTTAAAAGAGATTTTACCACAAAAAAATAGAACACATCAACGGCATTGTTTTAAACCCAATAACAGTTCTGAACTATAATTTTAAGAAAATGTACAGAAAATCTACAGCACATATTTTATGAAAGAGGCAAGTTTTGAATTAGGGAAAATCCTCTCAAAAATTAGGGTTTTACCCCAATGAAAAAAGCGAATAGTTTTTTTCTTTTATGTTTTCTAAACTATACCATAGCGCAGATTTCTCGATTACGATAGCGCGAGCATCTCCCCCCCGCTACCGCGCGAATCCTTTCGCGTGGTTATTGATAACAATAATAGTTTCTACTATTTTAATAAAAAGAACAATTTATGAGTAGAAATTATAAATTTCACAATCCAGAAGGGTTGTATTTTATAAGTTTTGCTGTGGTAGGCTGGTTAGATGTTTTTACAAGAAATGAGTACAAGGATTTAGTTTTAGAAAGCATAGAATTTTGTCAGAAATACAAGGGAATGGAAATTCACGCTTGGTGCATTATGACAAATCATGTACATTTAATTTTCAGGAGTATAGAAAATCAAAAACCAGAGCTTTTATTAGGAGATTTTAAAAGATTTACAAGCCGAAGTATTATTAAAGCCATACAAGACAACCCTAGAGAAAGTAGAAAAGTGTTTATGTTAGATTTTTTTAAAAAGGAAGCTGCCAAAAGTTCAAACACAACAAATTTCCAATTTTGGCGACATGACAACAAGCCTATTGAATTATGGAGTAGTGCAGTAATTCAACAAAAAATAGATTATATACACAACAATCCTGTTGCAGAAGGTATTGTGTTTAGACCAGAAGATTACAAATATAGCAGTGCATCAGATTATGCTGGTGAAAAGGGGATGCTAGATGGTGTTTGTGTTTTTCAGTATTTTAAATTGTAGTACCACGCGAAGGGATTCGCGCGGTAGCGGGGAGTTAACCTTTTTGCCTACTGTTTTTAGTTCCTATTAAAGAGTATTTCTATATTTAACCCAAAGACTAATACCATGAAAAAATTTACATTATTATGCGCCCTATTGTGTTTTAGTTTGTTTGTGCATGCGCAAGATAAAGTGGTTCCCAAAACACGTTTCGGCATCAAAGGCGGTTTAAACGTGGCGAGTGTTGGGGTAAAAAATGAAAATATTTCCGGTGAGATAACACCCAAAACGGGTTTTCATGCAGGGCTGTTTTTTGACATTCAACTTATGGCCAACAAGTTTTATTTTCGCCCGGAAATTCTATACTCAAACCAAGGTTATAAATTCTCGGGAACCAACCTCAATGCAAAGATCAACGAAAAGGCCAACATTAATTATTTGGCCATTCCTTTGATGTTTTCTGTTGAACCAGTTAAAAAATTGAACATAGATTTTGGCCCACAAGTCAGTTTTTTACTCAGCAGCAAATCAGTAATTGATTATTCTTTTGTGGATGCTGTCAGCGGAAATTTGATCAGTGGTTCTGAAACCGTAGATAATAAAGACGAAACCAAAAGTATTGAAATGGGTTTAAACATCGGTCTAAGCTATAAAATCACCTCTAAATTATTGGTCTCAGGGCGTTATAACTTTGGATTGACGATGCTCAATGAACGAGTTCCTAATTCAACGAATCCAAATATCGAAGTCAGAAATAAAGTTTTTCAATTTTCAATAGGTTATTTGTTTTAAAAACGTGAACAGTTTGCTAAAAACTGATTTAAAAATCAAATAAACTATAAAATTGATTATAAGACTTTCCATGTATTTCTTTATTTAACCCAAAACCAAATACCATGAAGAAAATTACATTATGCGCCCTATTGTGTTTTAGTTTGTTTGTGCATGCGCAAGATAAAACAGTTCGTAAAACGCGTTTTGGGCTTAAAGCCGGTTTGAATATTTCATCCTTAAGGGTAAGCGGCGTTCGTCTTAAAGGCGATTTGAGCTATAAAGCGGGTTTTCATATCGGGGGAATGATGCAGGTTTCGCTGAGCAAAGATTTTTTGATGCAACCTGAATTGATGTTCTCAAATCAAGGATACAATTATGAAGAAAGAACAGGAGCGGCTAAATACAGCAAGGTAGGCAACATCAATTACTTGGCACTTCCGGTGATGTTTGTTTATTACCCTATCAAAAACTTGAGTCTTGAAGCCGGCCCTCAGTTGAGTTTTTTGTTGAGCCACAAAGCCAAAGTAGATGTTACCGGGGTTGATAAGTTTGACCCTACGAATCCATATATAGACGAAGGAACCATAGATTTAAAAAATGAAAGCCGCACGGTTGAATTTGGCGCAAACCTGGGGCTTGCTTATAAAATCAACCAACAATTTTTCTGCTCGGCACGATATAATTTGGGCATTACGGCAGCCAATATAAAAGACAAAGGTTCTGATGAAATAGACCGAAATAGTGTGTTTCAGTTTTCAATCGGTTATTTGTTTTAGCGGGTGGCTGGTTGAATCTTTCAATTGAAGAGATATACTCTGGCAATTCGCGAGCCCGCGTTAGCGGTTGAGGCAAGCACCGCGTGCAGCCGAAAACGCGACGGCGCGCAGCAAGCCGGAACGCCCAAAAAACAAAAAAGGCTGTCTCAAAACGAAACAGCCCTTTTTTATGCGGAAGTTTGAGATTAACCCAAAGCAACTCTTTTGAATCCGGTAACAGTCAAACCTGAATCAACCGTTTTGATATACCCAGCAACGCTCATAGAACCATCTTTGATGTAATCTTGGTTTACCAAAGTGTTGTCTTTGTAGAAACGTTGGATTTTACCTTTGGCGATGTTGTCTAACATAGCTTCTGGTTTTCCTTCAGCGCGCAATTGATCTTTAGCGATTTCAATTTCTTTCTCGATGATTGAAGCATCAACGCCAGCCTCATCTAAAGCAATTGGGTTCATAGCAGCAGCTTGCATAGAAACGTTTTTAGCAGCTTCGTCAGCACCGGCTACGTTAGCAGAAAGTGCAGTTAAAACAGCAATTTTGTTTCCGGCGTGGATGTATGAACCTACAAATGCACCTTCTAATCTTTCGAATGAACCGATTTCGATTTTTTCTCCGATTACTCCGGTTTGCTCGATCAATTTCTCAGCTACGGTGATTCCGTTGTAATCAGCAGCCAATAATGAATCTTTGGTAGCGTGGTTCAAAGCCAATTCAGCTAAGTCAGTAGCCAGTTTTACGAATCCTTCGTTTTTACCTACGAAATCAGTTTCGCAGTTCAAAGTAATCACAGCACCAGCAGTTTTGCTTGCGTTTACAGCAGCAATAGCAGCACCTTCTGTAGATTCTCTGTCAGAACGGTTAGCAGCTACTTTTTGTCCTTTTTTACGAAGGATTTCAATGGCTTTGTCAAAATCGCCTTCGGCTTCTACCAAAGCTTTTTTACAATCCATCATACCAGCACCGGTAACGGTTCTCAATTTATTTACGTCTGCAGCAGTAATTGTTGACATAATATTTTTTTGAAATTAAGTTGATTAAAAAAATAAATTCCAAGTTCCGTCTGAATCATTTGTAAAACAAGAAGAGTCGATCGGAACTTGAAATTTGTATTTAAGAATGATTATTCTTCTGATTTTGGAGCTTCTTCAACAGCAGGAGCAGCTACTTCAGCTACTACTTCAGCCGCTGTTACTTCAGCAACTTCTTCATCTTGGTCGTTTTCTACAACTGCATCAGAGGTTCTGTTTGAAAGACCATCAATAACAGCAGCAGTTACCAAGCTTAAGATTTTATCGATTGATTTAGAAGCATCGTCGTTGGCAGGGATTACGTAATCAACCTCACGCGGGTCTGAGTTCGTATCCACCATAGCGAAAACTGGAATGTTTAATTTTTGTGCTTCTTTTACTGCGATGTGCTCAGCTTTTATATCTACTACGAACAAAGCCGCCGGAATTCTTGACATATCGGCGATTGATCCTAAGTTTTTCTCAAGTTTAGCACGAAGACGATCTACTTGCAAACGCTCTTTTTTAGAAAGGGTTGCAAAGGTGCCATCTTTCTTCATTTTGTCAATCGCAGCCATTTTTTTCACGGCTTTGCGAATGGTAACAAAGTTAGTAAGCATACCGCCCGGCCATCTTTCAGTGATGTATGGCATGTTGGCTGCTTTTGCTTTTTCGGCAACGATGTCTTTTGCTTGTTTTTTGGTAGCTACGAATAAGATTTTTCTACCTGAGGCTGCAATTTTTTTCAAAGCTTCGTTAGCTTCTTCAATTTTAGCAGCTGTTTTATATAGATTGATAATGTGGATACCATTACGCTCCATATAAATATAAGGGGCCATGTTTGGATCCCATTTTCTGGTCATGTGTCCGAAGTGAACACCTGCTTCCAGTAATTCTTTTACATCTACTTTTGACATTTTAGTACTAGTTTACGTTCTGTTGAATTAGCAATGAGTCACTTAAATCGCTTGGTTTTTCAAGGCTTTCGACTTCATTTAGATGCTAAACTAATCTCCCTTTTCAGGGGCAACAATAACTGGTTATTAAAATTTTTAATTTGATGCCTGAAGCCTTATGCTGTCAGGCGGCCATATTAACGTTTAGAGAATTGGAATCTTTTACGCGCTTTTTTCTGACCGAATTTTTTGCGCTCTACCATTCTTGGATCTCTAGTCAATAGACCTTCTGGTTTTAAGATAGCTCTGTTTCCTTCGCCAGCTTCGCACATTGCGCGTGACAAGGCCATACGAACAGCTTCTGCTTGACCGGTTGTACCACCTCCGTATACGTTTACTTTTACGTCAAAGTTGGTTGCGTTGTCCGTCATTTGCAACGGTTGCATTACTTTGTACTGTAAAGTAGCAGTCGGGAAATAAGTAGCGAACTCTTTTTTGTTTACCGTGATTTTTCCTGTTCCTTCTGAAACATAAACACGTGCAACGGCGGTTTTTCTTCTACCGATTTTGTGAATTACTCCCATTACTTAAGATCGTTAAGGTTAATAGTTTTAGGTTTTTGAGCTGCGTGATTGTGCTCTGTGCCTACTACAACATTTAGGTTTCTGAAAAGTTGTGCGCCCAATTTGTTTTTAGGCAACATTCCTTTTACAGCTTTTTCTACCAACATTGCAGGGTTTTTGGCCTGTAATACTTTGGCAGTAAGGGTTCTTTGACCACCTGGGTAACCGGTATGACGCATATAAATTTTGTCATCCATTTTGGCACCAGTAAGGTTAATTTTTTCTGAGTTGATAACAATTACGTTATCGCCGCAGTCTACGTGTGGGGTATAACTTGGCTTATACTTACCTCTCAAAATCATTGCGACTTTTGAAGCAAGACGACCTAAATTATGACCCTCAGCATCAACAACAACCCACTCTTTAGTAACAGTGGCTTTGTTTGCTGAAATTGTCTTGTAACTTAATGCGTCCACAATAAATAATTTAAATTAAACATTCCATCCCCAATAAAGGGGTTGCAAAAGTACACTATTTTATTTTAAATCCAAATAGCTGTAAAAGATTATTTTAAGGGCATTTATTCGGCCTATTTTTAAAGGTAAATTTTTTTGTCTTTCGCTTTTCTAAAATAGGTATACATGAGGTAAACATTGGGTTAAAATGCAGGCTTTTAGTCTAATCTGCCATATATTCTTATATTTGTTTTTATACTTTTACCTTCAATATACAACATATGAAATCCAAAGCAACGCTAAAACAGATTGCCAAAGAGTTAAATGTATCGGTTTCTACCGTCTCGAAAGCCCTTAACGACAGCCCGGAAATTAGTGAACAAACCAAAAATAAAATTCAAGAATACGCCAAACTCAAAAATTATAAGCCCAACATTATAGGGTTGAATCTTAAAAACAGAAAAACCAAAACCATTGGAGTTATTATACCCAATATTCTCAATCCGTTCTTTGCCAAAGTTTTTACCGGAATTGAAAAAGTAGCCGAAGCCAAGGGCTATAACGTCATGACTTGTATATCTAATGAATCACTTGATAAAGAAATCAACGTTCTGGAAATGCTCAACAACGGAACCATTGATGGTTTTATCTTGTCTATTTCTGAAGAAGCCCAAAAGCAAGGAGCCTTTAATCATTTCAATGAAATCATCAACAGCGGTACGCCTGTGGTTATGTTTGACAGAATTTCAGATGAAGTTGCTTGCGATAAAGTTATTGTTGACGATTTTGATTCGGCGGTCAATGCCACTCAAGCTTTAATCAAATCGGGTTGTAAACGAATTGCTTTGCTTTCAACCATTGATGATTTAAGCGTAGGGAAGTTGCGCGCCAAAGGCTATTTTCAGGCCATTGCCGATCAAGGGCTTACTGCTGATGAAGATATTGTGATTAGAACCGGTGATCAAGATGAGTTCAACCACAAGCTCGAATTGCTTTTTGAAAGTCAAGTGATTGACGGTGTTTTTGCCTTAGATGAACACGCTTCGGTAACAGCGCACAAAATAGCTTTGAAACGAGGATATAAAATTCCTGAAGCGCTTTCGCTTATTGGGTTTGCCGACGGACTATGGTCAAGAAGATTAACACCTAGTTTATCAACGGTGAGTCAGCACGGCCCTGAAATTGGCGAGGCTGCTGCCGAATTGTTGATTGACCGTTTAGAAAACGAGCAAGAAGAAAAACCATATCAAACACGAGTCATACAAACTGAATTACGCCGACGTGATTCACTCAAAAAATAAGATGAAAAAAAACGGCCTGTTATTGTTGTTTATTGTTGTTCAGTTTGCTGCCGGGCAAACCAATGTGGATATTTTTGACATCGCTCGCAAAGGAACAGCCCAACAAGCTTTGGAAGCAGCTCACAAGCAACCCGGTATTTTTGATTCAGTCAATCAAGATAAGTTTACGCCGCTTATTTTAGCGTGTTATCGGGGGAATATGGCAGTTGCACAAGTAATATTAGAAAACAAGGCCAATATAGATGCCAATAGTCCGATGGGAACAGCCTTGATGGCCGCAACGGTCAAAGGAGATGTTTCGATGGTTGAGTTGCTTTTAAAGTATCACCCGAATCTGAACCTTTGTGACGAACAAGGTTTGACCGCTCTTATGTATGCCTGTATGTTTAAAAATAAAGCAATAGCTTCACTTTTATTACAGAACGGAGCCAAAAAAGATTTACTCGATAAAAAAGGGACCTCGGCTTTTGAGTATGCCACCCAAACCAAACAAGAAGAAATCATTAAACTATTCAAATAACAAATTAACTTAAACAAACAAACTATGAGAAAACTCAACTTTTTTTTGATGATGATTCCTTTAGCCGCTTTGGCACAAACCAAAGGAACCAATCCCATCAGCGTTCAAAACCTCAATGCAGGTTTAGTATTGAACAACAATACACAAACCGTAACTTTAACCATGGTAGGGCCATCAGATAGATGGATGGCCATTCAGTATGGACAATTTTCTGGCGGAATGGAAGAAGGCTCAGATGTAGCCTATTTTAACGGAACTACTTTGGTCGATGCGCGACACAACGGAATAGGGACTACCCCTAGTGCTGATGCTGAAAACAACTGGACCGTTACACAAAATACCGTAAGTTCTGGTTTTAGAACTCTGGTAGCAACCAGACCTTTTAATTCTCCGGATGCTACTGATTATGACTTTAACTATGATGACACGACCATCGGAATTGCTATAGCCAGAGGTAATACGGCTTCATTTAATTTAGCTTATCACGGGGCAGCCAATAAGACTGTCAATACCGCTTTGGGTTTTACAAATCTGGGTGTGTCTGTCAACGAAAAGCAAATGATCGAGATTTTTCCTAATCCATGTCAAGGCTTTTTTACTGTTAAATCAGCCGCAGAGCTTACAGAAGTTTCAGTATATAATTTAAGCGGATCAAAAATCACGTCGGTTAAACCATCAAATTCAACACAAGAAATTCAAGTATCAGATTTATCTGTCGGGGTTTATTTGGTCGAGCTTAAATCGGATAACCAAACTGAATGGAAAAAAATAATTGTTGAATAAAAAGGCAATTTATCTAATGCAAAAGCCAAAGCCGTTCAAGTTTTGGCTTTTTTATTTTTAAATATTTCTCAGAATAAGATTTTTTTGAGATCAGCGTTAAAGTTAAAACCGAATTG
This sequence comes from Flavobacterium sp. CYK-55, assembly GCF_018413465.1. GTDB lineage: Bacteria > Bacteroidota > Bacteroidia > Flavobacteriales > Flavobacteriaceae > Flavobacterium. The sequence goes on along the minus strand of NZ_JAHCDK010000001.1, from coordinate 300,835 downwards.
TAACAATTACTAAAACCATGTGACTAGTTCGGTCAACAAAACAAACAAATGAACTTTTTAAAAACGGCATTATTCGCTCTGATTGTTTTATTTTGCGCAAAATCTCATGCGCAAATGCCAGATTCTAATTTGGCCCGAAGAGTCTACACCACTCATGCGGTTGCTGAGCATGAAGCCCCTGAAATTGATGGGTTTATTACTGAAAAAGCATGGGATGCCGTTGAATGGACCTCAGATTATATCGAAAACCAACCCGACGAAAACACACCGCCTTCAGAGCAAACCAAATTCAAAGTTATTTACGATAAAAAGTACATTTATTTTGCCTTTCGATGTTATGATCAAGATCCGCAAGGCATCGTCAAACGCATGTCACGCCGCGATGGTTTTGAAGGCGATTTTGTTGAAATCAACATTGACAGTTACAACGATAAACGCACCGGATTTTCTTTTACCGCTTCGGTTTCTGGTGTTAAAGGCGATGAATTTATTTCTGACAACGGCAACAATTGGGATTCAAGTTGGAATCCGATATGGTACCTCAAAACCAACATTGATGCAGAAGGTTGGACGGCCGAGATTAAAATTCCGTTTTCACAACTCAAATTCGGCAATACACCCGAGCAAGTTTGGGGTTTGCAATCTACCCGACGATACTTCAGGGCCGAAGAACGCTCGGTTTGGCAACGCGTACCGCAAGATGCGCCGGGTTGGGTAAGTGAGTTCGGAGAGTTACGCGGATTAATTAATCTAGAATCTCAAAAGCAGTTAGAAATTCAACCTTTTCTTGTAAGTCAATACGAGACTTATCCGGAAGAGAAAGGCAATCCGTTTCGCGATGGGAATGATGCAAAACTCAACGGAGGTTTAGATGCCAAAATTGGAATCACTAATGATTTAAATCTGGATTTAACCATCAATCCTGATTTCGGACAAGTCGAAGCTGATCCGGCTGCCATTGCCCTCGACGGTTTTCAGATTTTCTTTGAAGAACGTCGGCCTTTTTTTGTAGAAAATAAAAACATCTTCAATTTTCGTTTTGCCGATGGCTCAGATAATTTGTTTTATTCGCGACGAATTGGGCGCAATGCTCAAGGATATCCTTCCACAAACGGTTGGGTCAAGATGCCGCAAAACACCACCATTTTGGGCGCCGCCAAATTCAGCGGAAAAACCAAATCTGGTTGGTCGTTGGGGTTACTAGAAAGCGTTACCAACCGTGAATACGCTGAGATTTCCGAACCTGGAGGTCGTCGTTCAGAAATTGTTGAACCACTGACCAATTATTCGGTGGGGCGCATCCAAAAAGATTTCAATAATCGCAATAGTTATATAGGTGCGATGTTGACTACTACACATCGCAATTTATCAGACGGGGAACTTGATTTTTTGCGCAAAGCAGCTTATTCGGGCGGAATCGATTTTAAACACAACTGGAAAAACCGCAAGTATTATTTTGCCGGAAACATGGTGGCCAGTCATGTGGTGGGCAGTAAAGAATCCATCACGCGAACGCAGAGAAGTTTAACGCATTTGTTTCAACGTGCTGATGCCGGCCATGTTGAAGTTGATGAAGACAGAACTTCGCTTACCGGAACCGGCGGACGATTTGAAATCGGAAAATCAAGTGATGGCCATTGGCGTTATACCGGAATTTTGATGTGGCGTTCGCCTGAACTCGAACTCAATGATGTAGGATTTTTACGTCAGGCTGATGAAGTCAGACAATTTGCTGTTTTGACCCATCAAACGCTCAAACCTTTTGGTTCTTTTAGAAAGATATTTACCAGATTTGAGCAGTTTTCAAGCTATGATTTTGACGGGAATTTTAATCGGTTACAATATACTTTGAGCGCCAATTTTAATTTCAAAAACAACTGGAATTCATATGCTCAAATGGTATACAAACCGCGTATTTATACCAATACGATTTTGCAAGGCGGTCCGAGATTCAGATATTCTGCTGAAAATTTCCAATCGATTAATTTCAACTCAGATTACCGCAAAAAATTCAACTATTACGCAGGAATTTACTACTCACAAGGCAAAGATGATTCGTTTTCATACCTTGAATATGACTGGGGTTTTAATTATCAGCCCATTGATGCCCTTACCGTATCTTTTAGTCCGAATTATTCCATTAATAAAAGCAAGACGCAATATGTTGACCAACTTGATTCCGGGGCAAACACGCGATATGTCATGGGTCATCTGGAGCAACACACTCTGAGCGCTTCGGTCAGGCTCAATTATAACATCAATCCTAATTTGACTATTCAATATTATGGTCAGCCTTTTATTTCTCGAGGTCGATACAAGAATTTTGGATATGTAGTTCAACCAACAGCGTCAGATTTTAATGATAGAGTTTTGGAATATAAGCCCTCACAAATGGTTTATGATCAGGTAAATAATCAATATAATGTTTATGAAACCGATGGTAGTCCAAACAAAGACTATAGTTTTAGCAATCCTGATTTTTCGGTGGTACAGTTTCGCTCAAATTTGGTTTTGCGTTGGGAATACATTCCGGGCTCTGAAATTTTCTTGGTATGGTCGCAAGGCATCAACGGATTGGCCAATACCCGAGACAATCTTTGGCGCGGACTTGACACCCAAATCTTGGGCCAACAACCCGAAAATATTTTCTTGATCAAAGCAACGTATCGCTTTTTGCTTTAGTGCGCAGCCAACCAATCGGCTCCTGTGCCCATTTCAACTTCGAGCGGAACAGCCAGAGAAATAGCATTTTCCATTTCGTGTTTGATCATCGGTTTGATTTGCTCGAGTTCTGAAACGTGCACATCAAAAACCAACTCGTCGTGTACTTGCAAGAGCATTTTGCTTTTCCAGTTTTCTGAAGTGAGTTTCTGATGGATGTTGATCATCGCAATCTTAATGATATCGGCGGCGCTTCCTTGAATCGGAGCATTCACAGCATTTCGTTCGGCAGCTCCGCGCACCACAGCATTGGCCGAATTGATATCTTTTAAATAACGTCTTCTGCCCAAAACCGTTTGTACATAACCGTTTTCACGCGCAAAATCAACCTGTTGCTGCATGTAGTTCTTGAGTTTCGGATAGGTCTGATAATACGCTTCAATGAGCGCAGCGCTTTCGCTTCTAGATAAATTGGTTTGATTCGATAAACCAAAAGCCGATACACCGTATATGATTCCGAAGTTGACCGTTTTGGCATTGCTTCGTTGTTCTTTGGTTACTTCTTCAGCCGATACATGAAATACTTTGGCCGCGGTACTGCGGTGAATGTCTTCGTGGTTCTGAAAAGCTTTGATCATGTTTTCTTCGCCAGATAAAGCGGCAATAATGCGCAATTCAATTTGCGAGTAATCGGCAGAAAGCAATGTGTAATTTTCGTCGCGTGCAATAAAGGCTTTGCGAATTTGACGCCCGCGTTCGGTGCGAATCGGAATATTCTGTAAGTTCGGATTGTTCGAGCTCAAACGTCCGGTGGCTGCCACGGTTTGCATATAATCGGTATGTACGCGCTGGGTTTTGGCATCCACTTGTAGCGGTAATGCTTCAATATAAGTACTTTGTAATTTTACCATTTGGCGCCAATCAAGAATGTCTTGTACAATCGGATGTTCGTTGGCCAAATAACTCAGGACTTCTTCGCCGGTAGCATATTGACCGGTTTTGGTTTTCTTTTGTTTGCTGCCGCCAATTTTCATTTTTTCAAACAAAACATCGCCGAGTTGTTTGGGCGATGCGAGATTGAATTGCTCACCGGCGGTTTCATAAATTTTCCTTTCAATTTGTTTGATTTCTTCGTCCATATCTTTGGACATGGCTTTTAAGAAATCTACGTCGAGCCTAATGCCTTCTGATTCCATATCGGCCAAAACTTGCACCAGCGGAATTTCAATTTCATCAAAGAGTTTTTTGGTGCCGACTTTTTCGAGAATCGGCTGAAAATGTTGTTTGAGCTGAAAGGTAATGTCGGCATCTTCGGCAGCGTATTCCTTGATGTCTTCTAATGCAACTTCGCGCATTGATTTTTGGTTTTTGCCTTTTTTGCCAATGAGCGTTTCAATGGATTGCGGCGCATATTTCAAATAGGTTTCGCTGAGTACATCCATGTTGTGGCGCATGTCGGGATTGATCAAATAATGCGCAATCATCGTGTCAAAGCAAGCACCTTTTATTTGGATGCCGTATTTTTTGAGTACTTTGATGTCGTACTTCATGTTTTGCCCGATTTTTTCTATCGATTCATGTTCAAAAAACGGACGGAATTTTTCGGCCAGTTCGCCGGCCTGCGTTTGATCTTCCGGGAACGGCACATAATAAGCTTTGCCTTTTTCAAATGAAAACGACATGCCTACAAGTTCAGCATTGAGCGCGTCAATTCCGGTGGTTTCGGTATCAAAGCAAACCGAGGGTTGTTTGAGCAATTGTTGCAAAAGCAATTTTACGGGCAAATCGCCTTGCACGACTTGGTACAAATGCTCGGTATTGGCTAAAGTATTGTAATAAGACGGCGTTTGTGGTTCATCGGTTTCATCATCTGAAAAACCAAACAAATCAAACTGGTTTTCGTTTTTGGGCGCTGCTTTTTTGGGTGTTTTGGCAGGCTCAGCGGTATCGCCATTAAGCGCTGCGGTGTCAATTTCGTCGTATTCTTTTCCGCTGCCAAAGAGTTTGTCAAATTGGGTTTTGAGCTGACGGAACTCAAGCTCAATGAACAAAGCGTCGGTTTTTTCGATGTCAGGTTTGCTGAGTTCATAATCGTTGGCGTCAAAAGTCACCGGACAATCGAGCAAAATGCGCGCAAGTTTCTTCGACAATATTCCGAGTTCTTTGTTGTTTTCGATTTTGTCTTTGAGCGCGCCTTTGAGTTTGTCGGTATTCTCAAGCAAATTTTCCATTGAGCCGAATTCTTTGAGTAATTTTTTGGCGGTTACTTCGCCCACACCCGGAAATCCCGGAATGTTATCGGCAGAATCGCCCATCATGCCTAAAAAGTCAATGACTTGCTCAGGGTGCTCAATTTCAAATTTTTCTAAAACTTCGGGCACGCCCCAAATTTCAATATCATTACCGGCACGCGCGGGTTTATACATAAAGATATTCTCTGAAACCAATTGCGCATAATCTTTATCGGGCGTTACCATATAAACTTGATAACCTTCTTTTTCGGCTTGTTTGGCCAGGGTTCCGATGAGGTCGTCGGCTTCAAAACCGGCTTTTTCAATAATCGGAATGTGCATGGCTTGCAAAAACTGCTGAATATACGGAATGGCAATTTTGATGGCTTCAGGCGTTTCATCGCGATGCGCCTTATATTCTTGGTAGAGTTCGTAACGATAATCGCTGCCGCCTTTGTCAAAAGCAACGGCCAAATGATCGGGTTTTTCTTTTTTGATGACTTCCATGAGTGAGTTCATAAAACCCAAAACGGCCGAGGTGTCCATGCCTTTAGAGTTGATGCGCGGGTTTTTGATAAATGCGTAATATCCGCGAAAAATTAAGGCGTAGGCATCGAGCAGGAATAAGCGTTTTTGTGACATGAATTTGTTTTTTTCAAAAGTAATAAACTAAGTGGCCCAAAATTAAAAGAGCGCTTCAAAAAAAATTGAGCGCTCTTGTTTTTTTATTTGGTTGAAGATTATCGACTTTTTTCTAAAGCTTCTAATCTTTGCTCGAGTGATTTGAGTTGGTCAAGTTGTGATTTAAGCTGTTCTAATTCGGCTTTTTGATTTTCGATGATAACTTGTTGTTCTTGAACGGCTTTGACCATCGGCATGATGAATTGGCTGTAAGCAATGCCGTAATTGTCGGTTGGATTGTTGGCGTCGGGAATGTGCAGACCATCAAAATTATAGCCTAAATCAGTACAGATTTTCTCAACATCTTGTGCCAGAAATCCAGTGCGAACAATAGCGGTTGATATAGAAAAATCTTCGTCGGCAACTTCACTTTTGTTACGATTTTTATTCAAATGTTCGTCGAATTTCTTCGTATCAAAATTGTAGGTAACGGGTTTTAATTTTTTGATAAAATCCAACCCAGGAACGTTTTCTTTTACATTGAATTTGAATCGCGCATCTGATGGGTTGGTATACGGAACTTGACCTTCAACAACGGTCACTGTTGCGCTGCCCAAACGCACTTTGTCGGAAACCGAAACGGTAGCGTTAAATCCAACAGCAGTTGCATTACTCAATCCAGAAGTGGCTACATCAGCCAAACGACCTAAACCAGTATTGTTGCTTCCGGTGGTGTTGGTAAGCAGCGAACTTTTCCCTAAACCAGAGTTTCCAATTCCAGTAAGATTTGCATTTAATGAGGCATGACCAATGGCGGTGTTTAAATTCCCAGTTGAAGTAAACTGTCCGCTGGTAGCGCCTACAAACGTATTTTGGTTGCTGGTTAAATCGTCAGTATCGCCTGCATTGATTCCGACAAAAACAGAGCCTCCTGAATTCACAAAGGATAATTGTCCTTGTTGGGTAAGGCGAATTTTTACGGTATTGTTCACGCGAAAATCCAAGTCTTGCGCATCGGTTGTTCCGATGAAATTGGTGCCTGAAACTGTTCCGGCATTACCCGTCAATTTCCAGTCGTTAGCTAATGAAGATAAATCAACGGTTTGGGTAGCCACGCCATCATTTTGAAGCGATAGATTTAAGGTGTTTCCTGTTAAGCTAAATACGTCAGTACCTTGGTTATCGATAGCGCCTAAATTTAAGGTTTGGGTAGCGACGGCATCGTCTTGTAGTGAAATGTTTAGAGTATCGCCGGTTAGCGATAAAACGTCTATAGTTTGATTATCTGTATCGGTATCTAACGAAGATAAGTCTACGGTTTGCGTGTCCACTCCGTCGTTTTGTAGTGAAAGATTTAAAGTGGTTCCGGTCAAGCTGAAAACATCGGTTGCTTGATTGTCTATCGCACTTAAATTTAGGGTTTGAGCGGGTACACCATCGTCTTGCAAGGATATATTTAAGGTATCACCAGTGAGTGATAAAATATCAATGATTTGATTATCCGTATCCGTGTCTACAGTTGGGTTTGCCCATGACACATTTCCAGCGCCATCGGTTCGCATGATTTGTCCGTTGGTTCCTCGAGAGTCAGGAAGTATATACTCATTTCCGGTTGAAGTTCCGATGGAAACATTTCCTAAGAAATAACCCGCATAACTCCCAGCTTTAGTGGCTTCTGAATAAACCCCATAATGTGTTCCTCCAGCAAAAGGGCTTATGGTAGAATAATAACCATAACGATTGCCCACACCCGCGCCGGCAATGGTTACATAATTTCCATATTGCGCATAGCCGCTTCCGTTGGGCATGGTGGTGTAGGTACCGTATTGGTTGTCAAAAGCCAACATTTCGTTGTATACCCCGTAATGCATACCTATAGTTCCTCCGGTGTTATTTATTTTATTATAAACACCATAAGCAAAGGCGCCTCCACCACCGACAGTCGATACCATATCGTTATAAATACCATATTTAAGACCCGAAGCAGACAAATTAGAATATACACCATATTTGGTTCCTCCAGTCGAAGTAATGGTGGTGTTTACACCATAGCTGTTACCAACTAGTCCGCCCGAGATGTTGTTGTTAACACCAGTACGAATTCCTGTTCCGGTACCGGAAAGGGTATTGGATACACCAACCATTGCACCTGCAGCAGTATTAGAAGCTACGTTGTTTAGTCCGGTAAAACTTCCCGTGTGATTGGCGTTGGTATCTTCATTGTATAATCCTGTGTAATTTCCGGTATTGGTTGCGGTAGGACTAAAACTATTGTATACCCCAAAACCACTCACATTTCCAGTAGAGTTATGATTGTTGACAAGGCCATATTCAAAATTTGCCCCTGTAGTTGCACCGCTTAAAGTATTGGTCATTCCATACTTGAAGTTGGCATTTCCGGAAACGCTATTGGCAATACCGGCTGAATTGGTGTTGGTTGTGTCAAGAGTCAAGTTGTTGAGTAATCCCCATTTGGTACCGGCAGTAGTGTTGCTGTTGGTTAATGATAAAGTTGTGGTTTTTGTAACTGATTCAACATCTAATTTAGCAGTAGCAGCGGTTGATTTTCCGATGGATATATCGCCAAAAGTGTATTTGTTATCGGTGATGGCGTCGGGTTGTGTAGTACCGCCCACTTCAAACCAATCATTGTCTTTTAGCGAAGACAAATCGACAGTTTGTGTGGCTACACCATCGTTTTGCAGGGAAAGATTCAAAGTGGTTCCGGTCAAACTGAATACATCGGGAGCTTGATCATCGGTATCTGTATCAACTGTAGGATTTACCCAAGACACATTGCCGCTGCCGTCGGTTTGCATGATTTGCCCATTGGTTCCGCGAGAAGCTGGTAAGATGTAATTGTTTGAAGCTGTGGTTCCGATGGAAACGTTTCCAATGAAATAACCAGCATAGCTTCCGGTTTTTAAGGCTACAGAGTAAATTCCATAATGAGTACCCCCAGCTGTTGAATTTATTAAATTGTATACCCCGAACTTGTTTCCTGAACCAGAACCAGAAATGGAATTATACACACCGTAACGTTCACCAGTTCCGCCAGACTCAATTGAGTTAAATAGGCCTCTACAACTTGCGTTAACCGTATTTGTGGCAGCCCATAAATTTTGAATTCCAATGCTTCTAGGGGCACTACCGACATCTCCAAAGCGATTGTACATTCCATATTGAGAATCAGCAACGTCATTAAATTCGTTTTGAATTCCATATTGATAGTTTGATCTAATATTAAAAATATTATTTATACCAGTATTTATATGATTTGCGGTACCTGAGAAATAATTTTGGATTCCTTGGGTTTCGGTTGTTGTGCTGGTCGAAGAAATGCTGTTTTTAATATTACTTCCTACACCCATTCCATCAGTTGTTTTAACTACTGTCAGGCCTGCTGTTTGTGCTGCCGAGTTGTCTGATTTACTAATAAACGCAGCGGAAGATCTAGTATTATCATTCTCAAAAATATCTAATAAATAGTTGGCGGTATTTTTACCAATAGCTATATCACCATTGTGGTAAATTGCATCAGTAATGGCATTTGGTGGAGTTGTTCCACCTATTTCATACCAATCGTGATCGGTTGTTGATGCAGGAGTTACCCACGACACATTGCCGGCAGCATCCGTTTGCATGGTTTGTCCGTTGGTTCCGCGTGATGCTGGTAGAATGTAATTGTTGGCAGTTGTGGTTCCAATAGACACATTTCCTAAAAAATAACCAGCATAGCTTCCGGCTTTTAATACATTTGAATACAATCCATAATGGGTTCCGCCGCCGGTAGTTGGAAAATAGTTGTAAACACCATATTTATTACCGGTTCCGGTTCCGTCCAAAAAATTGTACATTCCATAATGGTCATTATCGCCGGTTCCTGAGAAAATGTTGTAAACACCGTTCAGTTGACCATTATAATTACTGGATGCGTTGTAAATTCCGTGTGCTGTTCCGGTACTTGTTCCGTTAAAATTATTCAACACGCCTGTTGATTGGCTTGAACCTCCGTTCAAAAAATTATTGGTCAATCCGTATTTGAACGAATTGGTATTGTCGGCAAAGCTGTTTTCAAATCCGTAGATAACAGCATAATAGTTTGCCGTACTTTTAAAATCGTTTTTTACCCCTCGAATCGTGGTAGCTATGGACGAGCTGGTTCCGTTGAATTCCTGTAAAATTCCATTGCGGTTATTATTCCCGGTGGTATTGTCAATGTTGGAAATGAATGTATTGTTTCCGGTAGTCGACGCTCCGTTGAAAGTGGTTTTAATTCCCGTTTTGGCTGAATTGGCTGAGGTTATATCCACATTTAACCCAATTGGATTGGTCGCAAAGGTATTGTTGATGTCAACACTCGTGGCTTTGGTTGCATTATCTACATCCAAAACACCGGTTGCTGCTGTATTGCTGCCTATAGCTAAGCTTCCTTCGGTATATTTATGATCATTGATGGCATTGGGTGCTGTTGTTCCGCCAACTTCATAAAAATCGTGATCGCTTCCATTTATGGTTGATGGATTCACCCAACTAGCATTTCCAGAAGCATCACTTTGCATGATGTAATTTGCAGTTGCACCATTGGTCATTTGAAAATTGGTGGTAGCAGTTTTTCCTCCAACGGTCAAACGGTTCCCTGAAGTAGGATTTGCTCCTAAGCCTGTTTCTCCATTTTTTAAAATGACCAACGCGTTGCTTCTTTCAGAAGTTTGAATGTCATTACTCATATTTGTATCAATGGCATTTCCAATAACAAATAATCTATCTGTGGCTCCTAATGGAAAAGCATTTACGGTATTTAATGGTGTATAATCTGTAGCTCCAATGCCAATGACAGTTTCAGCAAAGCTTCGTGCATAATTGTTGTTTCCCAAAGCTGTCGATGCGATACCACTAGCTACAGAACTATAACCAAAAGCTGTAGAAGCCACGCCGCTGGCGGTGTTGAATAAACCACCTACAAACGCTGCATCATTAGTGGCAGAGCTTATATTTCCAAACGCTGCACTTGTTGATCCTGAAGCAGTGTTAGAACCTCCAGCTGCAAAAGAATTTGAGCCACTTGCAGTAGTATGCGTTCCAAAAGCGGTTGAATAATTACCGATTGAGGCATCGTCCCATTGTGTTCCGTTGATATTTCCGGCTCTAAACGCCGCCTTTCTTGGGTTAAAGAACATTTTGGTTCCTGCACCACTGGGAGCTACAGTTCCACTACCGAAAGTTCCTGTAGCAACTATACCGTCTGTACCGTTGATGGTAACAGCACCTGCATCAGCTGTGATGGTTTTTCCTAATCCAGCACCTCCAAAATCATAGGCTTGATCGAGCGTGCCACCATTTCCGGATTTTACAGCAACCCAAGTTGTTCCGTCAAAATAATAAAAACCCACACCGGTTCCGCCAACTGTAGAAGCATTCGTGTTCCAAATAAGCAAACCTGTAGCGGCGGTATTGGTGCCGTCTAAAGTTGTGGTGGCCACGTTGACCAAACTGATTCTCGGAACCAACACACCTTTATCGGTTGAGGATATATCGAGCATTGATGATGGGTCAGGATTGGTGGTATTGACCCCAACTTGCGCTTGAATTGATAAACTGATGATTGAAATAAGTAAAAAGAGTTTCTTCATGGCTCAGAGCAGATTATTGAGGGTTATTTATAATAGGAACCAGTGAAAAACGGTATTGTTTTTCTGAGAATCCACGCAGGACGATTTCTTGATTTTGTGAATAAATTGAATCGGTAAAAACCGTCTTGGAATCTTGAGTGGTAATGGTCAGTAAAAACCAGCCTTCTTGCTCAGTAGGCAAAACAATTTTGTGCGGCGTTAGCTTTTGAAACATGTTTTTTGTTTTAAAAGTAGCGCAACCAGAGGCTTCACCTTTGGGTTATTTGGTGAATGAAGTAAAAAACGAAGTGAAAGTGATAATTTTTTGTGCGAACGAAACTAGAGTAAATTAATGTGTTTCATGAGTTCGTCTCGGTTGGAATTGCTCACCGGAATTTTGTTCTTCTCAATAAAAACATAACCGTCGTGCAGCGATTTTATTTTGGTGATGTTGATGATGTACGATCGATGAATCCGGATGAATCGTTGCGCAGGAAGTTTTTCTTCAACGCTTTTTAAGGTATGACTGATGAGGTGTTTTTGGTCGTAAGTGTATAGATTGCAGTAATTGTCAAAAGCTTCGAGAAATAGAATATCGTCTAGTGAAATTTTAATCAGCTCTCCGCGGTTTTTGACAAAAAACGAGTCAAATTCTTCATTCGACGAAACCGATTGTCGTTGCATTTGATTTTTGTACAACGCCAATTCAATATTGGTCTTGAGCGTATTCTCATTGAACGGTTTGACAATGTATCCGTCGGGTTGGGTTTTTTTGGCGCGTTCTAAAGTTAAATCGTCTGAATGTGATGTCAAGTAAATAAAAGGAATATGGTTTTTTTTGCGCAGGTGCTCGACCATTTCAATACCGTCCATTTTTCCGTCTAAGGTAATGTCTACCAAAACCAAATCAGGCTCAGTTTGTTCAATATCAAACAGCGCTTCTTTGGCGTTGTCGGTCATGCCGATGATTTGATAACCCGATTTTTCTAGTGCAGTGCGAATGGTTTCGGCAATGAGCGGTTCGTCTTCAACGATGTAAATTTTGGTAGCCATGTCGGTTTACATTTGCTCAAATTTATGGATTTCCATCAAAAACCGTGTGCCGTTTTGATTTTCAAAAGTATAGTTCGCCTTGAGCTTTTTGGTGAGCGCACTAATCAATTTCAAACCAAAAGAATGTTCCGAAATGGGATGGTTTATGCCTTTTCCGTTGTCGGCAATTTCAAGAATATAGATTTCAGATTGTTTTTCAAAGCGAATCGTAATCTGCGGATTTTGAGGCTCATTGGTAAAAGCGTGCTTGATGCAATTGGTAATGAGTTCGTTGATGATTAAACCCAAAGGCGTGATGGTATCAATTGAAAAAATGGCCGATTCTACCTTGATTTTGGTTTCTAAATTCGCCATTGAATCGGTTTGATTGTCGATGATGTCGCGCACCAAATCTTCAATATATTCTTGGCTGTCAATCCCGATGAGTTGGTCTTTGCTGTAGAGTTTTTGATGAATCAACACCATTGATTTTACGCGATTTTGGGCTTCTTTAACTGCTAAAGCGGCTTCTTGATCTTTCATGTTTTCAGACTGCAAATACAACAAACTCGACACGATTTGAAAACTGTTTTTTACGCGATGATGCGTTTCTTTGAGCAAGATGTTTTTCTCGTCAACCGCGGTTTCTAAAAGTTGCTTTTGTCGGGCTAAGTTTTTCTTCTGACGAATGTTGACCCAAACCAAATATGACAATAACAGTACAATTGCGAAGGCTCCGAAAACCAAATACAGCAATTGCCTTTTTTCTTTGTCTTTTTGCAGAAGTTCTTGCTGCTTTTTTTCGGTTTGGTATTTTGATTCCATTTCATACACTACTTCGTCGCGTTGTTGGGCTTTCAGGCTGTCATAAAGCACAATGTATTGGTCTTTGTAATCAATGGCTTTTTGAAGATTGTTCATGCCTTTGGCTAAGTTGCCCAATGATTTTAAAAGAATGCTCTTGTCGCGCAAATCATGGGTTTGACGGTAAACTTTGTCTGCTTTAGCCATGATGGTATCTGATCCGCTAAAGTCATGGGCAAGCACTTTTGCATCTAAAAAAAATGACAAATCAATGGCATCTGGGTTGGATACCGCAACCACTTGTTTGAGTACTTGAACGGCTTCTGAATATTTTTTTTCGCGAATTTTCATATTGCCCAAGTTGGCCAAAAGCGTATTGCGAATTTTAGCAGGAGCTGGGTATTTAAGTGCGTTCAGATAAAGTTTTTCAGCGGTTTTGTAATTCCCTAAAGAGGAGTAGACCGAGGCCAAATTGATGCTGCTGCGCAATAGAAAAAAAGTGTCTTTTTGTTGGGCAGAAAGCGAAATGGATTTGGTGTAATACTGTTTGGCCTTTTGGTAATTATCGGTGATGTGAAAGAGTACACCCAGCGCATGATACAAAACATTGGTGTAGTTGAGGTGGTGCTTTTCGCTGAGTTTAATGCCCGCAAGATATTTCTCTGTAGCCAGATTGTAATTGCTTTTAACTAGTGAGTAATAATCGCCTTCGGCTTCGAGCAGTTTTACTTGGTTGAGTAAATTGAGTTGATGATTTTCAAGATATTCTCTAGATTTTTTGAGATACACAAAAGCACTGTCGTTATCAGATTCTGTGTAGGATTTTGCTTTCTGTAAAAGTGTGTCAAAACCGTTTTGCTCTTGTTGACTGTATGCAGGCATGATTAGCCATAAGCTAAAAACAACAATCTTGAAAATACAGGCTCGGAACATAAGGTAAATTTGGTTAAATCTAAAAAAAATAATTGAGCATGAACTCATGAGTTGTAAATTCGGCTGATTTTGAACTTTAGCGTTACAGCAGCTTTTTTTTGATGGTTTTTGTAAGGCTTCACAATACGCTGTTAAATATTGTCATAGCAGGGCTTTTCTTCATTTTTACTTCATTTTTCTGAGGCTAATTTTACTTCACAAATTAAAAGGATATTCATTCAAAAACTTAGAAATCATGAAAAAAGTAGTTTTCTTATTAGCTGTATTACTCGGTGGTTTTTCATTCGCAAACGCCAACATCATTAAAAAACAACCCACAGCGGCCAAAGAAGTAAAAGTGCACGAAATGCGTCGTCACAAAAAAGCTAAAAAAGCCGTTCAAGCAGCTGTTAAACCGATCAAATCAGAAGAAAAAGCAAAAAAATAATTGAGTTAGAGCAATTGATTTTTCAGCTTATTAAGCCGGCCTATAATTCAGCCGGCTTTTTCTATATCTTTACCCAACATTTTTTGTTTATGAATGTATTGATTGTTGAAGATTATCGCGATTTGGCGCAAGAAATCACAGACTTTTTATCTAAGTCAGGTTATGTCTGCAAATGGGTTTCAAGTTGTGGTGCCGCTTATGAAGAATTGGCGGTGAATTCATATGATGTAATGCTGCTTGATTTAGGATTGCCCGATGGCGACGGATTTGAAATACTCAAAAAAGTCAGAGCACAGGCCGATAAAATTGCGGTAATTGTTATTTCGGCGCGCGGTGAACTCAACGACAGAATTGACGGCCTTCAGTTGGGTGCCGATGATTATCTGACCAAACCTTTTGCCTTGAGTGAACTTTCGGCCAGATTGTTTGCTGTGATTCGCCGCATGCACGGTTTTGCAGTGAATGATTTGAACCTGCACGGATTTCATTTGCAACTGCAAGATTACAAAGTAACCTATGATTCGGTTCCGATTAATTTGACCAAAAAAGAATTTGATATTTTTCAGTATTTGGTGCTCAACAAAAACCGAGTGGTGACGCGGTTGCAAATTACTGAACATATTTGGGGCGATGTGCTCGAGGTTAATTCTGATTCTAATTTTATTGATGTACACGTGCGTAACTTGCGCAAAAAGCTTGACAAACACGCTCCGATTCCGTGGTTTGAAACCGTTAGAAATGTAGGATACCGCATCTCAGATTAATTATGAAAATCAAACACAGACTTGCCATTTTTAATGCACTCAGTCGTTTTGTTGTAGTGCTGATTTTGTGGTGGTTGTTGCCTATTTTGATTGAAAGGGTAGTTTATAAGCACATCAATGAAAACCTGACCTTCAAAAAAGAGAATTTCATCAAGCATCTTGATAAAGAAGAGATTAATGACTACATCATCAAGAAAGATTCTTCTGAAACCTATGCTAGTTTTTCAACTTTGCACGATGAATTTTTACAACTCTCTAGGTTGCCCGATTTACAAGTGACCCAAAATACACGTTTTATTACTGAGCCACGAATTATTGAAGGAGAACAAAATGATTACCGAATTCTCGAACATCGATTTACATACGACCATCAGGCTTATCAACTTGAAATTGGGAGTAGTTTGAGCGAAATAAAAGATTTAACCATTGCCATTCGCGTCTTTTTTTTGGTAGTTCTATTTGTAACTATCGCTGTGACATTTGCTGTTGACACACTTTATATTGAATATTTGCTCAAGCCTTTTTATAGAATAATTGACACCAAAATCAGAAAGGTTAATCAGCCCGAGACTTTTGATCATACGCCAATTCACAGTGCATCGGCAGATTTTAGAGCACTAGACGAGGGTTTGAATCAGATGATGGTTCGCATTAGCGAGTTGTTTGCCAAAGAAAAACAGTTTATTGCCAACGTTTCACATGAATTACTTACACCAATAGCTTTACTCAAAAGTAAGTTTGAAAATTTACTTCAAAACGATTCATTAGATGATGATGCCGTTGACAAAATTGCTGCGTCGCTCAAAACCATTGATCGACTCAAGAAAGTGATTAGTAATTTATTGTTGATTTCACGTATTGAAAACAATCAATATCAACTTAATGAAGATGTTGATTGCTATGAAATTGCGATCAATTTGACACATGAACTCGAGGATCGAATTCAAGCAAGTGAACTTACATTTAGCAACCAACTTAAATATCGATATAAATTCAAAGGCAATCATACACTTTTTCAGGTTTTACTCAACAATTTATTGGTGAATGCCATTAAATACAATCGTCAAAATGGCTCGATAGTGCTCTCAGATTACATGAATCAAAACGAATATATGCTTGAAGTAATTGATACCGGAATAGGCATGACTCAAGAGCAGCTAGACAATCTTTTTAAAAGGTTTTCTCGTCAGAACAAAGATCAAGAAGGTTATGGTTTGGGTTTGGCGATTGTTGATAGCATTGCTCATTTTCAGAACATCCGTATAAAAGTTAGCTCAGAACCCAATAAAGGCAGTGTCTTTACGTTAATTTTTAAACTAGACACACCGGTTTTTTGATTTTTACAAGCCAAAAAGCAAAAACTTCATTTAATCTTCATTTTCAAGCCTTAATTTTGAAGTCTTAAACTACATGAGATTTTAAGTTTATGATTAAAGCTTTTATCATTTCATTCTTTGTTTTTACTGGTGTTTCCGGCTTTCAAAACCAAAATGATAACCAAAAAATAGCTCATGTAAAAGAAATCAAAGCCAAGAAAATTAAAAAGACTAAAGTTGAAAAGATAAAATCGGCACTTGTGACTACCGGTGGTAAAATAAAAAAATAATCACCTTTCTATATTGCCGACATTTGGATGATGTCGGCCAAATAGGATTGTTTGATTGGGAAGAAGAGGGTAAGCAATTGCCCTCTTTTTTATTGTTTTCAACTTACGTTAAAATTGATATAATGCTCGGGTTTTGCGTTTGATTAATTTGTTATTTTACGCAAATTTTTTTCAATGCTTTTTCGCTTTTTATTTATTTCGTTCATCTTTCTTCTGGTTGAAGTTTATGCCTTTCAAGCCTTGAGAACTCTGCTCAAAAATACTTGGGCTTTGAGAATTTATCTCGGGTTGAGTGTTTTAATTTTGGCTTTTATTCTATATTCTTTTAGCCAATTTGACCGTTCAGTTGGACAAACACGCTATACTCTGTTTACTTTGGGTTTGATGTTACTGGTTTATTTACCTAAAATAGTAGTAACACTTGTTATGCTTGGCGAAGATGTTTTTAGACTTTTATCTGGTTCAGTTCAATATTTTGTCAAAAGTTCAACAACAGGTTTTTTGCCAGAACGGCGCAAGTTCATCAGTCAAATAGGATTAGGGTTGGCAGCGGTTCCGTTTTTGTCACTTATTTACGGAATGACCGTTGGCAAATACAATTATAAAGTCATTAAGCAACGTATTTTTTTCCCGGATTTACCCGATGCTTTTGACGGATTTACCATTACCCAAATATCAGATGTACACAGCGGAAGTTTTGACAATCCTGAAAAAATTAACTACGCCATTGATTTAATCAACGAGCAAGAAGCCGATATGATATTGTTTACCGGTGATATTGTCAATACGCATGCTAAAGAAATGCATCCGTGGATTGAGTCTTTCAACCGCATCAAAGATTTTAAGTTTGGCAAGTTTTCAGTTTTAGGAAACCATGATTACGGAGAGTACGTTACTTGGTCTTCACCACAAGACAAAGAGAAAAATTTTGAAGATATTAAAAATCTTTATAGTGAAATTGGGTTTGAGTTGCTTTTAAATGAAAACAGATTTATTGCAAAAGACGGGCAACGCATTGCTCTGGTTGGTGTTGAGAATTGGGGTCGCAATTTTAAACAAGCCGGTGATTTAAATAAAGCAACAAAGAATCTTTCTGAAACAGATTTTAAGATTCTCATGAGTCACGACCCAAGCCACTGGGAATATGAGGTTAAAAAGCATCCGAAGAACATTCATTTAACACTTTCAGGCCACACTCATGGTTTGCAATTTGGTATTGAAATACCCGGTTTTTTGAAATGGAGTCCCGTGCAATATATTTATAAGCAATGGGCCGGTTTATACGAAGAATTCGGACGATATATATATGTCAATCGCGGCTTTGGGTTTCACGCTTATCCGGGTCGGGTAGGTATTATGCCTGAAATAACGGTTATTCAACTAAAAAAAGGCGAAAAATTAGCATAATTCGTATAAAACGCTACATTTGTAACGCAATAGCTCAATTGACAGCCGATTATAAATTAAATTTTAGCTTTCATGTCAAAGTTTGGAGAACTTATCAACGCCCAAGTTCCGGTTTTAATTGATTTCTACACTGAATGGAGTGAGTCTTCAGTATCAATGCATCCTGTGATTCGTGATGTTGCTGCAGCATTAGGAGATAAGGCTAAAGTCATCAAGATTGATGTTGACAAAAATCAAGAATTGGCCGATGCACTTCGCATCAAAGGCTTGCCAACACTGATGATTTATAAAGAAGGCCAGATGATTTGGAGACAATCCGGAGAGTTAGACGCCAACACAATTATTGGTTTGGTACAAGAACAGATTTAGTCTATTCCGGCACATTCATACCCATTTTCTTTCAAATAGCGCAAAGTTTGCGGTAAAGCATGTTCTAGATTTTTGAACGCTTTTACACTGTCGTGAAATACGACGATGCTTCCGGGCTGGATATTTTTAATAACGTTTTCAAGGCACGTCTCTGGGTTGATAGATGGGTCAAAATCAGCACTCAAAACATCCCACATAATCATTTTATATCCTGACTGCATGAGATTTTGGGCCTGTCGAGATTTTATTTTTCCATACGGCGGACGAAATAGTTTGTTTTGACTTTCTGCAATGGTTTCCCACAGTAAAGCATCATCAATATACTTTTGAGAACCGGTTTTCCATCCGTTGAGGTGGTGGTAAGTATGATTGCCTATTTGATGCCCACGCGCATTAACCTCATGATAGATTTCTGGAAATTTCCGAATGTTGTCGCCTATGCAAAAAAAGGTAGCTTTTGCCTGATATGTATCGAGTTGATCTAAAACCCAAGGTGTTATTTTAGGCGTTGGGCCGTCATCAAAAGTTAAATAGACAATTTTATCAGAGGTTGGAATATCCCAAATATATTTTCTGAACAACCATTTGACTAATTGCGATGTTTTAATCCAATACCATTTCATCTGAAAAAGAAAGGCGCCCATGAAGACGCCTTTTTATGATTACATGTTGTCGCGTTGGAAGCGAGCAAACATTTGATTATACGAATTAAATGTCGATTTCTGTTGGTTGAAAAATTCAGTATCGCCACGGTCGCGCATCACTTCAATAAGCGTTCTGTATCGCTCAATATCAGTGATAATGTCAATCATTAAATCGTTTTGTTCCGAAGCCTTCAACCCTTTGTAAAACTTAAGGTTTTGTTGGTATTTTATAATCAAATCCATAAGCAGTTGACGTGCTTTTTGTTTTTGACCTACTTCGTAATATCCTCCTGCAAATGGGTCTACCAACGAATAATAACCATAATGTTGAAGGGGCATTTTTTCCATGGCCAAATCAATGATTTTTGCTGCTTGATCTCTGCGCCCTTGGTTGATGAGTTGTTCCATCAGGCGCGCCATATTGGCTCTGTAAGAAATGCTGTTTTTGCGTGTTTCTGGGTCGTGATAAATAGTTTTGAGTTCTCCGTTGCCCCAATCCCAATTCATCACGAGGTTGTACATTTTTTGACTGTCAATTTGACCCATGTCTAGTGGGCTTCCGTCTTTAGGGATTGGAGTATGAATAGGAACTAGTTTATAGACCATTCCGTCGAGTTGCAAATAGTCTTTCATCCACAGATAATCATCGTCACCAAAACTTCCGCCGGTAAAGTAAATCGGGCGTTTCCAATTGTTGTTGGCCAAAACATCAAGCATCATCAAACGGTTTTTATACAAAGCAGGGCCTTTGATTTCTATATCAATATAAGGAACAATAGAATCATATTGTGCCGGATTGACCACTTTGTTGGCAATGATGTTGTTTTTGTCAATCGGAATACGAACTTTATTGGTTGGATAAAAATGGATTTTTTGTCCGTTATCCATTTCAATAAGTGTTCGCGAATCATCGCTCGCAATGAAATGTAGTAAATCTTTGAGATTCCAGCGCGCTTCGGTTTTGGCATTATGCACCGCATAATCAAGTTTGTCACCTACATATTGATCATGTGTAAATGAAATTGGTAAACCATCCGATTTGTAGGTTTTCATTTTCATCTGATCAATATACCAATCGGTCATGAACAAGCTCGTATTGACAATTTTAATATCTGTTCTGATACCTTCTATTTCTTGAGCATACCAGAGCGGGAACGTATCATTGTCACCAATAGTGAATAAAATCGCATTGGGCTCGCAAGAGTTTAGATAGTTTTTGGCCATGGCAATTGCGGTATATTTGTTTGAACGATCGTGATCGTCCCAGTTTTGCGAAGCCATTAAAATAGGAGCGACCAATAAGCTCAGTCCAATACAAATCGGGCCAGCTAATTTAGGTTGTAGATATTTTCTTGCAGACTCATAAAGTGCATATACACCAAATCCAACCCAAATAGCAAACACAAAGAACGAACCAACGAGCGCATAATCGCGTTCACGGGGTTCAAAAGGTCTTTCATTGAGGTATATTTTAAGTGCAATTCCGGTAAAAAGAAACAAGGCCATTAATACATAAAAACTCTTGAGATCTTTCTTGGCATGGAAAAGCAAACCTGCCAACCCTAATATGAAAGGTAAGAAATAATATAAGTTTCTGCCTTTGTTGTTTAATTGATCGTCCGGAAGATTGGCTTGTGAGCCCAAATGCATTTGGTCAATTGGGGTAATACCGCTGAGCCAGTTTCCGTCAAGTTGGTCGTATTTTCCTTGATTGTCGTTTTGTCTTCCCACAAAGTTCCACATCAAATAACGCCAATACATATAACCAAATTGGTATTCAAACATAAAGCTCAAATTGTCTACAGTTGAAGGTTTTTCAATTTCAAGATATTCACCATAGCTTTTCAAAAAAGTGATATAACCTTCGGTGTCAATTTGTTTGTCGGCATAAGCTTTTCTGAATTCTGCAATGACATCAACCAATTCTTTTTCTTCTGAATATTCAGATTTAATTTTAAATTCAGGTTCACGGGTAAAGTTGATGTAGTTCTCAATGTGTTCAGTACTCCACAAACGAGGCAAGATTGCTTTTTGACGGTCATCACTGTTTTGCTCTGCGTTTTTGTAATTGTTTGTAATAACGTATTTGCCCGTTTTGTAATCGCGCTCGTAGTTAGGCGCCTTGTCTAAATAAGGTGTTTCTTCATCTAATCCTGCAAAGGTATCGGTGTATTGTGGCCCATAAAACAAAGGGTTTACTCCATATTGCTCGCGGTTATAATAAGCCAAAACTTCGGCAGCATCTGAAGGCTTATTCTCGTTGATAACTGTATTGGCATTGGCGCGAATAGGCAACATCATCCACGTCGAGAAACCGATGAGAATAAAAAGAATACACAGAATAATGGTGTTATAAAAAATGAATCCTTTTTGTCTGGTGTAACGCAGGCCAAAATAAAAAAAAGCTATAAACAGCAAAGCGACAAAAATGGTTCCTGAGTTAAAAGGCAAACCTAAATTGTTAACCATATAGATTTCGGTTTTTCCGAAAAACGCCATGGTAAGGGGTAAAAGTAATTTAAATATAAACAACAAAATCGCAACAACTACAACATTGGCCATGATGAAATTTTTCATCGTAATGGTTTTGTAATGCTTGAAGTAATACAAAAAACCAATCGATGGAATGGCCAATAATGCCATAAAGTGAACGCCAAAGGACAGTCCGATAATCAAACTAATCACCAAAATCCACTTGTTTCCGCGTGGTGTAAACATGTCCTGTTCCCAGCGCAAGGCTAACCAGAGTAGTAATGCAATAAGCAACATGGCCATGGCATAAACTTCGGCTTCTACAGCATTAAACCAAAAACTGTCAGAAAAAGTAAAGGCTAAAGCACCTACAAATGAACTTCCTAGTATTACGATGGCATTGTTTTGAGTGATTTCTTCAGGTTCTGTTCCTGCGGTGATTATTTTTTTTAGAATCATCGTTGACGACCAAAACATAAACAAAATGGTGAACGCACTCGAGAATACGGACAGCATATTAACCATTAATGCAACATGCTGTGCATCTGTGGCAAACATGGCAAAAAAAGCGCCCATCATCTGAAAAAGGGGTGCGCCTGGCGGATGGCCTACTTCAAGTTTAGCTGCGGTTGCAATGTATTCGCCACAATCCCAAAAGCTCATAGTAGGCTCTACGGTCAAAGAATAAGTAATTAAGGCGATGGTAAAAGCGACCCAACCTGTGATGGTATTCCACTTGTTGAAATTGAATGTCGTCATATAATTGTTTGTAGTTTTTTAAAGCGATACAAAGAAACTATTTTTTTGTGTATGCCCGTTTTGATTCATAAAAAAATCTAGAGCTGTTTATCAACGTTTTATATGGGTAAGTATTGTTGACGAAAATTAATTCAAGAAAAAATCGAGAAAATTTTTATAAAATGTTGCTTAAAATAAATTTTGTTTTAAATTTGCACTCGCTTTACAGCAATGGTAATGGTCCATGGTGTAATGGTAACACTACGGTTTTTGGTGCCGTCTTTCTAGGTTCGAGTCCTAGTGGACCAACAAAAAAGCCTCCTAAATCAGGAGGCTTTTTTTTATACAATAACTTTAGATTAAATCTTGAAAGTAATCACTGGTCGAACAGCGTGGTTAACCAAGTCTTCGCTAATGCTTCCGTTAAAGAAGTGTGCAAAACCGGTTCTTCCGTGTGTACACATGCCAATCAAATCTGCATTTACTTTGTTGGCGAAATTTAAAATACCTTTCTCAACATTCGTGTCGTTGTATATGTCCATGCTGTAGTTGGTATAGTTGAACTCGGACATAAATTCACTCATGGTTTTTTCGGCCATATGTGTTGGTTTGAAGCTGTTTGGCGTGTTTACCATAACCAAATTCAGTTTTGAATTGAAAACTTTTGCAAAGTCAAGCAAGAGTTTGAAAGGTTTTTTGATTTCATTTGAAAAATCAGAAGCAAAAACAAAATTTGATGCTTTGAAATCATCTACTTGATTTTTGATAACCAATACCGGAACATCTGAAAAACGAACTACTTTTTCTGTGTTTGATCCGATAAACATCTCTTCAAAACCGCTTGTGCCGTGTGATCCCATAACCACTAAATCAACTTCGTTCTTTTTGATAATCTTCATTATTCCGTCAAAAGCTTTCTCGAACTGAACAGCTTCAGAGACGTTTAATCCGTCTAAAAAGTCTGAATCCATAAGCTCTTCAAGGTTTTCTAACGCCTTGTTTTTATAAAGCATGATTTCAGGAATTTGGTGTCCACTACCAATCGCGTCTCCGGCTTGGTGAGGAAGTTCTAGCATATGAAGTAAAATAATTTCACTGTTATTTTCTCTTGCAATTTGTGCGGCAACTTTCAATGCGTATTCGGCGTGTTCTGAAAAATCCGTTGGGACAAGTATTTTTTTCATAGTAAAAAATGTAAGAATTTATAGATATTTTTTTTGTTTTTCTACGTCATAAAGGTAATATAAATTTTTTACAACCTCAATGATTTTTGCATTATAAAATAAATTATATTTGCACCGTTATTTATAGGATGTTAAATAATGAGGGAAGCAATGCTTCCCTCTTTTCATAAAAAAATATGACATTCAAAGAAAAAGTTCGACAATTGCTAGATGAGGCACTCCAAGAAAGGCCGTCATTGTTTTTGATTGATTTTGCCATTTCTGAAGCGGGTAAAATTAACATTGAGATTGACGGTGACAAAGGCGTGACTTTGCAGGACTGTATAGATGTAAGCCGGGCTATTGAGCACAACTTAGACCGTGAAGAGCAAGATTTTGCGCTTGAAGTCGCTTCGGTTGGAGTCGGTTCACCATTAAAGTTGGTTCGTCAATACATCAAGAACATAGGTCGGACTTTGATTGTTAGTACTGAAAATCAAACTATTGAGGCTGAGCTTGTAGCAGCTAATGATAATTTTATAACTTTATCATGGCAAGCCAGAGAGCCAAAAAAAATCGGAAAAGGAAAAGAAACCGTTCAAAAAACAATTGAAATTTCTTATTCAGAAATTAAAAAAGCTATTGTTACAATAATATTTTAATCAAAAGATGGCATGGAAAATTTAGCATTAATCGAGTCGTTTTCAGAGTTTAAAGATGACAAGCTGATCGATCGCGTAACGCTTATGGCAATTTTAGAAGATGTGTTCAGAAACGCATTGAAGAAAAAATTCGGTTCTGATGAGAACTTTGACATCATTATCAATCCTGATAAAGGAGATATGGAAATTTGGCGCAGACGAGTTATCGTTGCAGATGAGGATCTCGATTTAGAAAATGAAGAAATCACCTTGACTGAAGCTAGAAAAATTGAGCCGGATTTTGAAATTGGTGAAGAAGTTTCAGAAGAAGTTAAACTCATTGATTTAGGACGTCGCGCTATTTTGGCATTGCGCCAGAATTTGATTTCCAAAATTCATGAGCATGACAACACCAATTTGTATAAACAATTTAAAGATTTGATCGGAGAAATTTACACAGCTGAAGTTCACCACGTTCGTCCTAGAGTTGTAATTTTGGTTGATGATGAAGGAAATGAAATCGTATTGCCGAAAGAAAAACAAATTCCTTCTGACTTTTTCAGAAAAGGTGATAATGTACGAGGAATTATCGAAAACGTTGAGCTTAAAGGTAATAAGCCACAGATTATCATGTCTAGAACTTCAGAAAAATTCCTCGAAAAATTATTTGAACAAGAAATTCCAGAAGTATTTGACGGCTTAATCATGATTAAAAAAGTTGTCCGTATTCCTGGAGATAAAGCCAAAGTTGCTGTTGATTCATACGATGACAGAATTGATCCGGTAGGTGCTTGTGTAGGTATGAAGGGTTCACGTATTCACGGAATTGTTCGCGAATTAGGCAACGAGAACATTGATGTTATCAACTATACAAATAACACACAATTATATATATCACGTGCGCTTAGTCCGGCTAAAGTGTCTTCAATTAAGATTTTTGAAGAAGACAAAAGAGCTGAAGTTTTCTTGAAATTAGAAGAGGTTTCAAAAGCTATTGGCCGTGGTGGTCACAACATCAAATTGGCTGGATTGCTTACAGGATATGAGTTGGATGTTATTCGTGAAGGAAGTGCTATTGATGAAGAAGACGATGTTGAATTAGCAGAGTTTTCTGATGAAATTGACGGATGGGTGATTGATGAGTTTGCTAAAATCGGTTTGGATACTGCTCGAAGTATTATTAATCAAGATGTTGATGATTTAGTTAGAAGAACTGATTTAGAAGAGGAAACCATTCTCGATGTTATTCGCATTCTCAAAGAAGAGTTGAATTCTTAAAAGGATATAACACAAAGCAACAACACAACGCAAGCTACAAATAAAAAGATTTTATGTCTGAAGAAAGAGTAATAAGAATTAATAAGGTTTTGAGGGAATTTAATATCTCCCTAGACAGAGCTGTAGAGCATCTCAAAGAGAGGGGTATTACTATTGATGCCAATCCGAATGCAAAAATCTCTGATCTAGAATACGGAATTCTACAAAGCCAGTTTGCCGGTGATAAAGGCAACAAAGAAGCATCCAAAGAAGTAGGCGAAGAAAAACGCAAAGAAAAAGAAGCGCTTCGATTAGAGCGTGAAAAAGAGATTGAAGATAAGCGCAAACAAGACGAAGAACGTCAGCGTAATGAGGTCATCAAAGCTCGAGCGGTTGTTTCTGGACTAAAACAAGTGGGTGTTATTGATTTAGAAGGTGCTCGTTCTACTTCAGACAAGATTGAAGCGCCAACCCCTGAAGAACCTGCTCCTGTAAAACCTCAAGTTGAAGAAAAAGTGCAGCCGGTAGCTGATGAAACTCCGGCAATAGACGACACAATTACAACCCAATATCAAAAACTTTCAGGAGCTACTTTGACAGGACAAACTATCGATTTATCTCAGTTTGAGCGTGCCAAAAAGAAGAAAGAAGATCCAAAGCAATCGGCCAATAGCGCAAATCAAAATCAAAAAAATAAGCGTAAGCGTATACCTTCGAAACCCAATGAGGTAAAACCGGGTCAAAATCAATCAGGCCCAAGGCCAGGAGGAAATGTTCCGGGAGGTAATAATAAAGCGGCTGGTAAACCGGGCTTCAACAAAGGTAATAACCGTCCGGTTGTTGCTAAAGTTGAACCAAGTGAAGAAGAAGTAAAAAATCAAATTCGCGAAACACTCGAGAAGCTACAAGGCAAGTCAGGCAAGTCTAAAGCGGCTAAATATCGTCGGGACAAACGCGATTCGCATCGTCAAAAAACGGAAGAAGAGCAAAGAGCTTTTGAAGAAGGAAGCAAAATCCTCAAGGTTACCGAGTTTGTAACTGTGGGAGAGATTGCAACCATGATGGATGTGCCAATTACCAAAGTAATCGGAACGTGTATGTCTTTGGGAATCATGGTTACGATGAACCAGAGATTGGATGCTGAAACGCTAAGTATTGTTGCAGATGAATTTGGTTTTGAAGTTGAGTTCATAACAACAGATATTGAAGAAAATATACAAATTCAAGAAGACAGCCCAGAGGATTTGTTGACGCGTGCACCAATAGTTACAGTTATGGGGCATGTTGACCACGGTAAAACGTCTTTGCTTGATTATATTCGTAAAGAGAATGTAATTGCTGGCGAGTCTGGAGGTATTACACAACACATCGGTGCTTATGGAGTTACTCTTGAAAACGGACAAAAAATAGCGTTTTTAGACACCCCAGGTCACGAGGCTTTTACGGCCATGCGTGCGCGCGGTGCTCAAGTTACAGATATTGCTATTATTGTGATTGCTGCAGACGATGACATCATGCCGCAAACCAAAGAGGCTATTAGTCACGCACAAGCTGCCGGTGTGCCTATTATATTTGCAATTAACAAGATTGATAAGCCCAATGCTAATCCAGACAAAATTAAAGAGCGCTTAGCAGGAATGAACCTTTTGGTTGAAGATTGGGGTGGAAAAATTCAGTCGCATGACATATCAGCCAAAGCAGGAACAGGTGTCAAAGAGCTGCTTGAAAAAGTATTGTTAGAAGCTGAAATCCTTGATTTAAAAGCTAATCCGGACCGTTTGTCACAAGGAACTGTTGTTGAGGCTCAGTTGGATAAAGGGAAAGGTTATGTAGCAACAATTTTGGTTCAAAACGGGACGTTGCGCATTGGTGATTATATGTTGGCTGGTAAGAATCACGGTAAGATTCGCGCTATGTTTGATGAGCGTGGACATACCGTAAAAGAAGCCGGACCTTCAACGCCAGTTTCAGTTCTTGGTTTAGACGGTGCACCAACAGCTGGTGATAAGTTTAACATTTACGAAGATGAACGTGAAGCGAAGCAAATTGCGGCTAAACGTACACAATTGCAACGTGAGCAATCAGTTCGTACACAGCGACATATTACTTTGGCCGAAATTGGACGTCGTATTGCATTGGGTCAATTTAAAGAACTCAATATCATCATCAAAGGAGATGTGGATGGTTCAGTAGAAGCGCTTACAGACTCGTTCTCTAAACTTTCTACAGACGAAATTCAAATCAATATTATCCACAAAGGAGTTGGAGCTATTACTGAAAGTGATGTAATGCTCGCCTCGGCATCTGATGCGATTATTATTGGTTTTAATGTTCGTCCGGCAGGTAGCGCAAAAGTATTAGCTGAGAAAGAAGAAATTGATATCAGAAATTACTCAATTATCTATGACGCGATTGATGATTTAAAAGATGCAATGGAGGGTATGTTGTCTCCTGAAATGAAAGAAGAAATCACAGGTACTGCTGAGATTCGCGAGGTGTTCAAAATTTCGAAAGTGGGTTCTATTGCCGGATGTATGATTACAGATGGTAAAATATTCCGATCTTCAAAAATCAGATTAATTCGTGATGGAGTAGTAATTCATACAGGTGATATTACGGCGCTTAAACGCTTTAAGGATGACGTAAAAGAAGTCAGTAAAGGGTACGATTGCGGTATTCAACTTAAAAACTACAATGACATCGAAATCAACGATATCATTGAAGCCTTTCAGGAAGTTGCGGTCAAAAAGAAACTTAAATAGTCATAAAAAAAGCCCTGTTTTCAGGGCTTTTTTTATGACTATTATTTGTTTGGTCTTATCAAAAGTGCGTTTGGAAATTTCTTTTTAAGCAAATTTAAATTTCGTTCGGCTTCAATTCTTGTTTTGAAGTTTCCTATCCAAACTTTGTATACAGGTGTATTGAAAACAATCGTTCCATCATAGACTTTAAACTCTTTCCTAAAATCACTTAGAGTTTTTTTAGCAGGCTCACTTTCACCACTGTAAATTTGAATTTTGTAACGATCAGTAATGGTAAGTGAGCTATTTATTTTCCTTTTTTCAGATAAGAGTTGTTCGAATTTCGGATCTTGACTTAAGGTAACATTTGACTCTTGTGCACATATTTTTTTTGAGGTAAATGCTAAAAAAAAGACAGCCAAAATGACCCGTTTTGTTGTTTTAATTTTCATAAAGTAGTGATTTTTATACAAATGTAATACTTCTTGAATTACCCAAAACAAGAATATCTATTTAGAATTGATATAAATTGAGTTTTAAGAGTATTTTAAGGTTTTGTGGATAACTCATAAATCGTATTTTTGTGGCAGTTTTGAAGTAAAGTGCTCATTGAAGCCTGATTTTACGCCAAAACTCGAATTTCAAATTATAGTAGATAATCATAACTAAATATGAAAAAAGTGGGTAACCATAATTCGTTTTCTAAAAAATTTATCTTCGGTTTAGCGCTTCTGCTAACATTCTCCTTAACCTCAATTGCGCAAAATCCCGCTCCTGCTCCTGCGGACGCTGCGGCAGCCGCTGCTCCTGCTGCTTCAGGAAGTGGTGATGTGGCAAAAGGAAAAGAATTGTTTAATACAAATTGTGCTGCTTGTCACAAGTTAGATGCAAAAGCAACGGGGCCTGCTCTGCGCGGAGTTTCTGCTAAGCACGACAAAGATTGGTTTTACAAATGGATCCGAAACAGTTCTGATTTAATCAAATCAGGCGATGCTGCTGCTGTTAAGTTGTTCGAAGAAAACAACAAAGCTGTGATGACGGCTTTTCCGCAATTGTCCAATGAAGACATAGACAATATTCTAGCCTATACTTCTGAGCCAAAACCAGAACCGGCTAAAGCTGGTCCGGCAAGTGCTCCTCCTGGAACTGAAACTGCGTCAGGTGGAATCTCTAATGATGTAATTCTTGGAGCTCTTTCTCTTGTCATGATGATGTTGGTGGTTATGCTTATGTTGGTTACTCGTGTGCTCAACAAAATTGCAAAAGCTAACGGAATCGAAGTTGAACCAAGTGAGCCAACCACTCCAATTTGGGTGGCTTTTGCTAGAAACCAATTTTTGGTTTTTGCTAGTTCAGTCTTGTTGATTTTAGCGAGTGGTTACTATGCTTATGCTTTCTTCATGCAGGTTGGTGTTGATCAGGATTATGAACCTGTTCAGCCAATTCATTACTCGCACAGAATACATGCCGGTAGTAATGGAATCAATTGTAAATACTGCCACTCTGCGGCACGTGTAAGTAAAAATGCCGGAATTCCATCTTTGAATATTTGTATGAACTGTCACAAAAATATTTCTGAGGTTTCTGATACAACAGCTACGGCAGAGCACTCAAAAGCTTTTTACGACAATGAAATCAAAAAGCTATATGCTGCGGTTGGTTGGGATCAATCTACTCAAAAATATACAGGTAAAACACAACCGGTAAAATGGGTTCGTATTCACAATCTTCCAGATTTTGCTTATTTCAATCACTCACAGCACGTTACAGTGGCTGGTGTTGAATGTCAGACCTGTCATGGCCCGGTACAAACATATGAAGTAATGAAACAATTTGCTCCGCTCACTATGGGTTGGTGTATTGATTGTCACAGAAAAACCGATGTGAAAATGGAGGGTAATGAATATTACACCAAAATTCACGAAGAACTTTCTAAAAAATACGGTGTTGATAAGCTAACAGCTGCTCAAATGGGTGGTTTGGAATGCGGTAAATGCCACTACTAATCAGAATTTATTAAGAAGCTAACAAATTATATATGTCATCTAACAAAAAATACTGGAAAAGTGTTGAAGAGCTGAACGAAAACAGCTCAATTGTTGAGACACTCAGAAATAACGAGTTTGTAGAAGAAATTCCAACAAATGAATTTTTGAGCGATGAAGAAACTCTTTCAACTTCATCAACCACACGTCGTGATTTCTTAAAGTATGTCGGGTTCAGTACAGCTGCCGCAACTTTGGCTGCTTGTGAAGGTCCGGTTCATAAATCGATTCCATACGTAGTTCAGCCTGAGCAAATCATTCCGGGTGTTGCAGATTATTACGCAACGACCATGTTTGATGGTTTTGATTTTGCTCATTTGTTGGTCAAAACACGTGAAGGTCGCCCAATTAAAATTGATAATAATACTTTGCCAGGTGCTAAGTTTGCTGCCAATGCTAGAGTTCATGCCTCGATATTGTCTTTGTATGATAGTATGCGTTTGAAGCAACCTAAAGTTGCGGGCAAAAATGCTTCATGGTCAGAGGTTGATGCCAAAATCAAGTCATCTTTAGCTGAAGCTAAATCTACAGGTAAGCAAGTAGTTTTATTGACGGGAACTTTAGCGAGTCCAACCACTGAAAAACTAGTTGCTGATTTCTTAGCCAAAAACCCAACAGCCAAACATGTCATTTATGATGCGGTTTCATCATCTGAATCTTTAGATGCTTTTGAAATGGCCTACGGAGAACGCGCTTTGGTTGATTATGATTTCTCAAAAGCTTCTTTAATTGTATCTGTAGGAGCTGATTTCCTTGGAGATTGGCAAGGTGGCGGATATGATGCCGGATATGCACAAGGTAGAATTCCCAAAAACGGAAAAATGTCTCGTCATTTCCAATTAGAATCAAATATGACTTTAACGGGTGCTGCTGCTGATAAGCGTTTGCCGATGTCGGTTGCTGATCAAAAGCAAGCCTTAGTTAAAATTTATAATATCATTACCAATTCATCTGTTTCAACCGGAAAAGTTGAAAACGAAGCCGAAGTAGTAAAAGCTGCGCAACAGTTAAAAGCTGCGGGCTCAAAAGGTGTTTTGGTTTGTGGTATTGAAGATAAAAACGCTCAATTGTTGGTATTTGCGATCAATCGTGCCCTGGTAAGTGAGGCTTTTACAACTGCCGGAACGCGTCAAATTAGAAAAGGATCAAATGCTAAAGTTGCTCAGTTCGTTTCTGATTTAAAAGCAGGTAATGTTCATACACTTATCATGAGTGGAGTGAATCCGGTGTATACCATGCCGGCTTCCGCTGACTTTGCTGCGGCCATGAAAAAAGCAAAAACCACAGTGGCTTTCTCTTTGAGAGAAGATGAAACTGCTTCTGTGGCTACGATTGCTGCTGCAGCTCCGCATTTCCTTGAATCATGGAATGACGTAACAATTGTTAGAGGTTCTTACGCACTTACACAACCAACGATTCGACCTTTATTTGATACCAAACAATTCCAAGAAGTGCTTATGTCACTCAATGGAATTTCAGGTTCATACTATGACTACTTAAAAGCCAATGCATCAGGAATAATCGCGGGTGCTACTTGGAATAAGGTATTGCATGACGGAATTTACCTCGGTGCTTCATCTGCAGCTGCGGGTGGTGCTGTTGATTTTGCGGGTGCAGCCAATGTATTAGCTCAATCTAAAAAAGCTACTGGTTTTGAACTTTTGTTGTATGCCAAAACAGGTATGGGTGATGGACAACAAGCCAACAATCCTTGGTTGCAAGAGTTTCCAGATCCAATCACTCGTGTGTCTTGGGACAATTATGTAACGGTTGCTCCAGCTGATGCTCAAAAACTCGGTTTAGAAAACAGAATCGTTGCCAACGGAGGGCTTAACGGAAGCTATGTAACTTTAAAAGTTAATGGTAAAACCCTTGAAAATGTTCCGGTGATTGTTCAGCCAGGACAAGCTGTAGGTACTATGTCTTTATCGGTTGGTTATGGTAAAACCGCTTCGTTAAAAGAAGAAATGCAAGTAGGTGTTAACGCTTATGCGCTGTATAATAATTTCAATAACGTTCAATCGGCCAGCATTGAAAAAGCAGGTGGCGAGCATGAGTTTGCTTGTGTTCAATCGCAAAAAACCTTGATGGGTCGTGGTGACATCGTTAAAGAAACCACTTTAGAAATATTCAACAAAGAAGAATCTGAAGTTTGGAATCCAATTCCAATGGTTTCTTTAGACCACCAAGAAGTGGCAGCAACAACTGTTGATCTTTGGGCATCATTTGATCGTTCAACGGGTCACCACTTCAACTTAGCCATTGACTTAAATGCTTGTACCGGTTGTGGTGCTTGTGTAATTGCTTGTCATGCTGAGAACAATGTTCCGGTAGTTGGTAAAGCTGAGGTGAGAAGAAGCCGTGATATGCATTGGTTGCGTATTGACCGTTATTATTCATCTGAAGCTACTTTTGCTGGTGACAATGAAAAGAAAGAAAATTTCAACGGTTTATTCGGAGATAAAGGTTCGCTCGACGGATTTGGTCAAATGGAGAACCCAGCTGATAATCCGCAAGTAGCTTTCCAACCGGTGATGTGTCAACACTGTAACCACGCTCCATGCGAAACAGTTTGTCCGGTAGCGGCTACTTCACACGGACGTCAAGGTCAAAACCACATGGCTTATAACCGTTGTGTAGGAACTAGATATTGTGCGAACAACTGTCCGTATAAAGTACGTCGTTTCAACTGGTTCTTGTACAACAACAACAGCGAGTTTGATTTCCACATGAATGACGATATGGGTAGAATGGTACTCAACCCAGATGTCAATGTTCGTTCACGCGGAGTTATGGAGAAATGTTCTATGTGTATCCAAATGACACAAGCAACTATTCTCAATGCTAAACGCGAAGGAAGACCGGTGAAAGCTGACGAATTCCAAACCGCTTGTTCTGCAGCTTGTTCTTCAGGCGCTATGAAGTTTGGAGATGTCAACAACCAAGAAAGTGAAATCGCAACTTTAGCTCAAGATGAGCGTATGTATCACTTGTTGGAGCATGTCGGAACCAAACCGAATGTATTCTATCAAGTTAAAGTTAGAAATATCTAATTCAATTAATAATCAAGAAAAATAAGATAGTAAGATATGTCGTCTCATCACTACGAAGCAAGTATTAGAAAACCATTGGTTATGGGTGATAAAACTTATCACGATGTAACCGTAGATGTAGCTGCTCCTGTTGAAGGACCTGCCAACAAGCAATGGTGGACCGTATTTTCAATTGCATTAGCTGCTTTCCTTTGGGGATTGGGCTGTATTGTTTATACCATTTCAACCGGTATTGGAACTTGGGGTTTGAATAAAACCGTTGGCTGGGCCTGGGATATTACCAACTTTGTATGGTGGGTAGGTATCGGTCACGCAGGAACTTTGATTTCAGCTGTATTGTTGTTGTTCCGTCAACGTTGGAGAATGGCCATCAACCGTTCTGCAGAGGCAATGACCATTTTCTCTGTAATCCAAGCAGGTTTGTTCCCAATCATCCACATGGGTCGTCCATGGTTGGCTTATTGGGTAGTTCCAATCCCGAATCAATTTGGTTCATTGTGGGTGAATTTTAACTCACCGCTTCTTTGGGATGTGTTTGCGATTTCGACCTATCTTTCAGTTTCACTTGTTTTCTGGTGGACTGGACTTTTGCCTGACTTTGCGATGATTCGCGATCGAGCAGTAAACCCTTTCCAAAAGAGAATTTATTCAATATTAAGCTTCGGATGGAGCGGTCGTGCTAAAGATTGGCAGCGCTTTGAAGAAGTATCATTGGTTTTGGCCGGTTTGGCTACACCACTTGTACTTTCGGTACACACCATTGTATCAATGGACTTTGCTACTTCGGTTATTCCGGGATGGCATACTACGATCTTCCCGCCATACTTCGTTGCGGGTGCGGTATTCTCAGGATTCGCGATGGTAAACACCCTTTTGATTGTGATGCGTAAAGTTTGTCAACTAGAAGCATATATTACAATCCAACACATTGAATTGATGAACATCATCATCATGATTACAGGTTCAATTGTTGGGGTTGCCTACATTACTGAGTTATTCATTGCTTGGTATTCTGGAGTTGAGTATGAGCAATATGCGTTCTTAAACAGAGCAACCGGACCATATGCTTGGGCTTACTGGTCAATGATGACTTGTAACGTATTCTCTCCACAGTTCATGTGGTTCAAAAAATTGAGAACCAGTATCATGTTCTCATTCATCATCTCTATTGTTGTAAACATCGGAATGTGGTTCGAACGTTTTGTAATTATTGTTACTTCGTTACACCGCGATTACCTTCCGTCTTCATGGACCATGTTCTCACCAACATTTGTCGACATTGGAATCTTCATCGGTACTATTGGTTTCTTCTTCGTTTTATTCTTGTTGTACTCACGCAGCTTCCCTGTAATTGCACAAGCAGAGGTTAAAACTATTTTGAAATCTACAGGAGAAAATTATATCAAAGAAAGAGAAGCACACAAACATTCACATCATGAGTAATAAAGTTATTTACGCCATTTATAATGACGATGACACTTTGATGGATGCTGTCAAAAAAACGCGTGCAGCACACCACCATATTGAAGAAGTTTATACGCCTTTTCCGGTTCACGGATTAGATAAGGCTATGGGACTTGCCCCAACCAGAATTGCTATTTGTGCATTTATCTATGGTTTGGTTGGTTTGTCTTTTGGAACTTTCTTAATGAATTATGTCATGATTTTAGATTGGCCACAAGATATCGGAGGTAAACCAAGTTTTAGCTACATACAAAACATGCCTGCTTTTGTGCCGGTTATGTTTGAAGAAACAGTATTCTTCGCTGCGCACTTAATGGTTATTACTTTTTATTTGAGAAGTAAATTATGGCCGTTCAAAAAAGCTGAAAACCCAGATGTTCGTACAACTGATGACCACTTCTTGATGGAAGTAGCTATTCACGACAACGAAAATGAATTAGTGTCTTTCTTTCAAGGGACAGGTGCCGTTGAAGTAAAAGTAATTGAAAAGCATGATTAGTCTTATGAAAAGCATTTTTAAAATATCACTTGTCGTTGGTTTTGCAGTTGTTGCTTGGTCTTGTCATGACAAGTCGCAACCAAACTACCAATATATGCCCAACATGTACGAATCTGTGGGCTATGAAACTTATGCAGAAACTAATGCTTTTAAGAATGGTAAAGAAGGTCAATTGCCACCTGCCGGAACCATCAACAGAGGCTTCGAAGTTTATGAATATCCAAATACTACTGCTGGGCTAGAAGCCGCTCGTGCGAGTTTGAAATCTCCACTTGATTCTACTAGTGTTGATATGGATAAAGCTAAAGAACTTTTTGAAATCTATTGTGGTATTTGTCATGGTAATACCGGTGATGGCAAAGGTAAATTGGTAACACAAGGAAAATTCCTCGGTGTTCCTAACTACAAAGATCGTCCGATTACTGAGGGTAGTGTTTTTCACGTACAAACCTATGGTTTAAATTCAATGGGTTCATATGCAAATCAATTGAGTACAAAAGAACGTTGGATGGTGACCGCATATGTCATGGAGCTCAAAAGCAAATTATAATTGTAGAACAAACTGATCTTAATAGATATGTATACCTTTTCAAGTAAATTAAAAACATTCTCCTTCATTCTGATGGTCGTTGGTGTCCTTGGGATTGGATATGGTTTTTTAAATGCACCTAAAACTACTGAGGATGTTGAGAAAATTCTAGCAGCTGAGGAGCATCACGGTGGTGGACATCACGTAGCTCCAGCTCAGGCCAATCACGCAGTTCCAGCGCATGAAGCTAAAGCAGCAGCTGAAGCTCCAGCAGTAGCGCACGATACAAGTGTCGTTGCACAGGCAGAGTCAGTTCACGATACAGTTGCTTCAGTTGACACTACTAAAGTTGCCGAAGTTGTAGCTCACGAAGCTCCTAAAAAAGAAAAAGTAGTGACCGAAGCTGAAGAGCACGCAGCACATCAAGCACATTTAGAGCATGTTTTGCATCAATTGCAAAATAAGCCATGGTCTGCGGTTTATGTTTCATGTATTTTCTTCTTATTGTTAACCATGGGAACTTTAGCTTTCTATGCAATACAACAAGTAGCACAAGCGGGCTGGTCACCAGTATTGTTTCGTGTAATGCAAGGAATCACTTCATATTTGCCAGTAGGTTCTGTTCTTCTATTGGTTTTCTTAATTGCAGGTGGATTACACATGCATCATTTATTCCCTTGGTTAGGCGAAGGTGTAACTGATCCTAAAAGCCCTAACTATGATGAAATCATCGCTGGGAAGTCAGGTTATTTAAATTTCCCGTTTTGGATTATTAGAGCAATTGTATTTTTACTGGGTTGGAATCTTTATCGTCATTTTTCTAGAAAAAATTGTTTGGCACAAGATGAGGCCAATGACAATTCTTTCTACAAAAAGAACTTCAACATTTCAGCGATGTTCTTGGTATTCTTCATCGTTTCTGAGTCAATTATGTCTTGGGATTGGATTATGTCACTTGACCCACACTGGTTTAGTACTTTGTTCGGATGGTATGTATTTGCTAGTTTCTTTGTAAGTGGTATTACGACTATTTGTATGATTACTTTATACTTGAAAGGTCAAGGTTATTTAGAGCATGTAAATACCAGCCACATCCATGATTTAGCTAAGTTCATGTTTGGTATTAGTGTGTTCTGGACTTATTTGTGGTTCTCACAATTCTTATTGATTTGGTATGCAAACATTCCGGAAGAGGTTACCTATTTCGTTACTCGTATTGAGCATTATAATTTACCTTTCTTCGGTGCAGTAGCCATGAATTTTGTATTCCCTATTTTGATTTTAATCAATACAGATTTCAAACGTATTACATGGGTTTTGGTTATGGCCGGAACAGTTATTTTATTGGGTCATTATGTTGATTTCTTCAACATGATTATGCCGGCTACTGTAGGAGATCAATGGTTTATTGGTGCTCCTGAGTTGGGTGCTTTGATGTTCTTCCTTGGATTATTCATTTTTGTAGTATTTACTACATTGACCAAAGCTCCATTGTTGCCAAAACGCAATCCTTACATCGAAGAGAGTAAACATTTTCATTATTAATATTTAAAGTAAAGACAGATGACAAGTTTGTTGGTAATTATAATTTTAGTCTTATTGTCAATTGCTTTATGGCAATTAACCAAGATTTTTGACCTTACCCAAGTGGGTTCTAAGTCAAATGATACTGGCGTTGCTGACGATAATGATAACAATGTTCAAGGATATTTAATGTTTGGCTTTTTAGCTTTCATTTATGTATTCACTATATACGGTTTGCTTCAATGGGGTGGTCTTGTGTTGCATACACCTGCTTCTGCTCACGGTGATATGGTTGATAATCTCATGAATATTACTTGGGTATTAATCTTCTTAGTGCAAACCATTACTCAGGCTTTACTTCATTATTTTGCATACAAATACAGAGGAAAAAAAGATCAAAAGGCATTATACTTTGCTGATAACAACAGACTGGAAGCTATTTGGAGTATTATTCCTGCCATTACATTAGCAGGTTTGATCTTGTATGGTCTTTATGCTTGGTCTAATATTATGTTTATTGATGCAGATGAGGACACTATTGAGATTGAACTTTATGCTCAGCAATTTAAATGGTCAGCCAGATATGCTGGGTCTGATAATGTTTTAGGTAAAGCGAATGTGCGTTATATTGAGGGTGTAAATGCATTAGGTGTAGACATGTCAGATCCGAATGCTCAAGACGATAAAGTAGTTGCTGAATTACACATTCCAAAAGGAAAGAAAATTCACTTCAAAATGCGTTCTCAAGACGTTTTGCACTCAGCCTACATGCCACACTTTAGAGCACAAATGAACTGTGTTCCTGGAATGGTTACAGAGTTTTCTTTTACGCCTATTTACACTACAGATGAAATGCGCAACATGACATTCATGCAAGAAAAAGTGGCTAAAATTAATGCGCTCCGAAACAAAAAAAGTGAAGAATTGGTTGCCAAAGGCCAGCCTGCTCTTGACCCATACACTTTTGATTATGTATTGTTGTGTAACAAGATTTGTGGATCTTCTCACTACAATATGCAGATGAAAATTGTAGTTGATTCGCCTGAAGATTATCAAAAATGGTTGAAAGAGAAAGCAACCATAGCAGAAGAAGTAAAAGCAGCTAACGCTAAACCTGAAGCAACTGAAGGAGCTGCTCCAGGAACAGATACTTCAAAAGTTGCCGATGCAAAAATGGTTGCAGCAGTTGTAAAAAAATAAATCAGATTAAAATTTAATTAAAGCATATATTATGTCAGCAGAAGCTTTAGATCACGCACATGACCACGCACACGGACACGATGAGCATGAGCACCACCATAAAGACACTTTTATCACCAAATATATCTTTTCGATTGATCACAAAATGATTGCTCGACAGTACCTTCTTACGGGTATTGTGATGGGGATTATAGGTGTTGGAATGTCCATGCTTTTCAGAATGCAATTGGCATGGCCAGAAGAGTCGTTCAAAGTTTTTAGTTTCTTTTTAGGTGAAAAGTTTGCTCCTAACGGAGTCATGACCAACGATATTTATTTGGCTTTGGTTACCATACACGGAACCATCATGGTATTCTTTGTATTGACTGCTGCTTTAAGTGGAACCTTTAGTAATTTGCTAATTCCCTTACAAATCGGGGCACGTGACATGGCTTCAGGATTTTTGAACATGGTTTCTTATTGGTTGTTCTTTACCTCTAGTGTCATCATGGTTTGCTCATTATTTGTTGAGTCAGGGCCTGCATCAGCTGGATGGACAATTTATCCTCCGCTTAGTGCCTTACCGCAAGCTATTGGCGGTTCAGGTGCAGGTATGACGTTGTGGTTGGTGTCTATGGCTATTTTCATTGCTTCGTCTTTGTTGGGTTCATTGAACTACATCGTAACGGTTTTGAATTTGAGAACCAAAGGAATGAAAATGACGCGCCTTCCATTGACCGTTTGGGCATTCTTTATTACGGCAGTAATTGGGGTGATTTCATTCCCGGTATTGTTATCAGCTGCTTTGATGCTCATCATGGACAGAAGTTTCGGCACATCGTTCTTCTTGTCTGATATATATATTGCTGGAGAAGTTTTGCATTACCAAGGTGGTTCACCGGTATTGTTTGAGCACTTGTTTTGGTTCTTAGGTCACCCTGAGGTATATATCGTATTGTTACCTGCTTTGGGTATTACTTCTGAAGTAATTGCTACCAATGCTCGTAAACCTATCTTTGGATACCGCGCGATGATTATGTCCATGATTGCAATTGCATTTTTGTCAACGATTGTATGGGGTCACCATATGTTCTTGTCTGGAATGAATCCTTTCTTGGGGTCTGTATTTACATTTACCACACTTTTGATTGCGATTCCATCAGCGGTAAAAGCTTTCAACTACATCACTACACTCTGGAAAGGTAACTTGCAAATGAACCCAGCTATGTTGTTCTCCATCGGATTGGTTTCAACATTCATCACAGGTGGTTTGACGGGTTTGATTTTAGGAGATAGTACACTTGATATCAACGTGCACGATACCTACTTTGTAGTAGCACACTTCCACTTGGTAATGGGTATTTCTGCCTTATACGGAATGTTTGCTGGTATATACCACTGGTATCCAAAAATGTTCGGACGCATGCTCAACAAAAACTTAGGTTATATCCACTTCTGGGTAACAGCCGTATGTGCTTATGGAGTATTCTTCCCAATGCACTTCATTGGTTTGGCAGGTCTTCCAAGACGTTATTATACCAACACCAATTTCCCAATATTTGATGATTTACAAAATGTAAACGTATTGATTACTACATTTGCCTTAGTAGGCGGTGTATTCCAATTGGTATTCTTGTTCAATTTCTTCTACAGTATTTTCTACGGTAAGAAAACTGTTCAAAACCCTTGGAAATCTAATACCCTTGAGTGGACTGCACCGATTGAGCACATCCACGGAAACTGGCACGGAGAAATTCCTCACGTACACAGATGGGCTTATGATTACAGCAAACCAGGACACGATGATGATTTCGTTCCGCAAAACGTTCCGATGAAACCGGGCGAAGAGCAACTTCATCACTAATCCTTCTAAGAATATAAAAAAGCCTTTCCGTCTGTGAAAGGCTTTTTTATTTCAGCTTATTTATTTCTTTATATTTGTCGCATGAACCAGCATTTAGATCCTACCAACCAACACTTCAATCCTGAAGAGTTAGACCTTGAAAAAAAACTCAGGCCACTTAGTTTTGACGATTTTTCAGGACAGGATCAAATATTAGAGAATCTCAAAGTATTTGTCGAGGCCGCTAATATGCGTAGCGATGCGCTCGATCATACGCTGTTTCACGGGCCTCCGGGTTTGGGTAAAACCACTTTGGCCAATATACTCGCCAATGAACTCGGAGTCGGCATCAAAATCACTTCAGGACCGGTGCTCGATAAACCGGGTGATCTGGCCGGATTACTCACCAATTTAGAACCGCGTGATGTTTTATTCATTGATGAAATTCATCGATTAAGCCCGGTGGTTGAAGAATACCTCTATTCAGCCATGGAAGATTTTAAAATTGACATCATGATTGAATCTGGCCCGAATGCGCGTTCGGTTCAAATCACGTTAAATCCATTTACTTTGGTAGGCGCTACTACGCGTTCAGGTTTGCTAACGGCTCCGATGCGCGCGCGTTTTGGCATTCAAAGTCGCTTGCAATATTATACCACCGAATTACTCACTACCATCGTTCAACGAAGTTCAGCCATTCTTAAAATGCCCATTACCATGGAGGCTGCCATAGAAATTGCCGGACGCAGTCGGGGTACACCGCGTATTGCCAATGCATTGTTGCGCAGAGTACGCGATTTTGCCCAGATCAAAGGCAATGGCAAGATTGATATAGAAATTGCCAAATATTCGCTCCAAGCCCTTCATGTTGATGCACACGGACTCGATGAAATGGACAACAAAATCCTCACTACCATCATTGATAAGTTCAAAGGCGGTCCGGTAGGTTTATCCACTTTGGCCACCGCCGTTTCAGAAAGTAGCGAAACCATTGAAGAAGTCTATGAGCCGTTCCTAATTCAAGAAGGGTTTATTGTCAGAACCCCGCGGGGTCGTGAAGTCACCGAGAAGGCCTACAAACATTTGGGTAAAATAAAAACCCATATACAAGGCGGATTGTTCTAGGGCATTTCCCTCAGGGGAATCAGGCTTCAAGTTTTAAGATTCGTCTTCCTTCGGGTCGGGCTTTTCGCTGTATCTTTTGCCGCTCGTGCCTCGCTCCAAAAGGATGCCGCTTCAATCCCTAATGCAAATTCAGTGTACAAATGAATGCTCAGTACCAACATACACAGCTCATCAAAGCCGAAGCCCTTCGGTTGGGTTTTATGTCTTGTGGTGTTTCTAAAGCCGGTTTTCTTGAAGAAGAAGCGCCGCGATTAGAACGTTGGCTGAATCAAAATCGCCATGGGCAAATGCAATACATGGAAAATCATTTTGAC
Organism: Flavobacterium sp. CYK-55; assembly: GCF_018413465.1. Taxonomy (GTDB): domain Bacteria; phylum Bacteroidota; class Bacteroidia; order Flavobacteriales; family Flavobacteriaceae; genus Flavobacterium. The sequence continues at coordinate 259,137 of NZ_JAHCDK010000001.1, read as the reverse complement.
AAACGACTCAATCCGCAGTTGTTGGTTGATGGTGCCCAAAGCGTGATATCGTTGTTGCTCAATTATTATCCTGAGCAGAGTCAAGTTCAAGACACATACAAAATCTCCAAATACGCTTACGGGCAAGATTACCACACAGTCATCAAAGAAAAATTACAACAACTTTTAGATTTCATTCAAGAAAATATTGGCGAAGTTCACGGGCGCGCTTTTGTTGATTCGGCCCCAGTGCTCGACAAAGCTTGGGCCGCCAAAAGTGGTTTGGGTTGGATCGGAAAAAATGCCAATTTAATTACCAAAAGTGTGGGTTCGTTTTACTTCATTGCCGAATTGATTGTCGATTTACCACTTGCCTACGATGCGCCAACAACCGATCACTGCGGTTCGTGTACCGCTTGCCTTGATGCATGCCCAACACAAGCCATTATTGCGCCTTATGTGGTTGATGGCAGCAAGTGTATTTCGTATTATACCATTGAGCTCAAAGAAAACATTCCGCAAGAAGCAAAGGGCAAAATGGATGATTGGATTTTTGGCTGCGATGTTTGCCAAGAGGTTTGCCCGTGGAATAGATTCTCAAAACCACACGCTGAAAAAGCATTTGAGCCACATCCGGATTTACTCAAAATGACTCGAAAAGATTGGCAAGAAATTACCATTGAAACTTTTCAAAAAGTATTTAAAAACTCTGCTGTAAAACGAACTAAATTTGAAGGCTTAATTAGGAATATTGATTTTCTTTGAATGGCAACTACATTTAATTTCATATTTTGAAATAAGCAATTTGTTGGTTAATGAAATATGTTTAACCATGAAATTGTTTTAGATTTTAATTTCTCAATGTCGATTCCCGCTCAATAATAGTCGTCTTAAGTTCAATGGTTTTGGGCTCAAACGGTTTTTGGTCTCGATGACAAATCATTTCCTCTAAAAGAAGTTGAAAAGCTTGAGCGCCCATTTCATAACTCGGTTGATCAACAGTGCTGAGCTTGGGCGTAATTACCTGCGACATAAACCAGTTGCTAAACCCAATCACCGCAATTTGGCTGGGAATCGGAATTTTTTGCTCGTTAAAGTAGGCCAATACACCCACAGCAACCAAATCTGTAATCACAAAAATGCCATCTACATCCGGATGCTGTTCAATAATTTGTTTGGCAAAGGCATAGCCTTCTTCAAAACTCACTCTTTCACAGGTATAAACCAAGTCAGATTGGTATGCAATTTCATTTTTTTCGAGTGCTTTTTTATATCCTAAAAATCGGTCAATCGCGTTTTGCGGATTTACCGGGCCGCGAATGTGTGCTATTTTTTTGCAACCTTTATCAATAAGATGTTGCACCGCTTGAATGGCGGCCAATTGATCATTAATAATCACTTTTGAACTGCGAATCAGCTTGGCAATCTTGTCAAATTGCACGAACGGAATTCCTTTTTGAAGAATTTCTTTGATGTGGTCATCGTCATTTGATTCATTTGATAATGACATCAAAATCCCATCCACTCGTTTGTTGATGAGCAAGGCTACTTGTTTTTTTTCAAGCTCTAATGATTCGTTTGATTGAAGAATAATCACCAAATAACCATTCTTCTCGGCTTCGGCAATAATGCCATTAATCACATTTGAAAAGAAATGATGCACAACTTCAGGAATAATCAAGCCAATGGTTTTTGATTCGCGGGTGCGCAAATTCACGGCAAACGAGTTGGGTGTATACTGAAGTTCATGGGCCAAAGCCATAACAGCTTGTTTGGTTTTGGGGCTTACGTCCGGATAGTTTTTAAGTGCTTTTGATACGGTAGTTATGGAGATGCCCAATTTGTGAGCGATTTCTTTGAGTGTAATATTCTTCATGCAAGCAAATTAGAAAAAATATCCGACATCGAAAACGTTTTCGGTATTTTCGAAAACGTTTTCGATTTGAATCAATCAAAAATTAACACTTTAAAAAGTAATTTCGAAATTAATAAACATTTTTACTATTAATCTAACAATTTTAAACCATGAAAAAAACTACCCAATTTTTGAAGAAGTTTGGATTCTTAGCAGTTTTGCTTTGTTTTCAATGGTCTTTTTCACAAAATGCCTCTTTGTCGGGTGTGGTTTCTGATGCCAAAGGAAATCCGCTTCCCGGGGTAAACGTTCAGCTATCTGGTGAGTCAAAAGCAACCGCCACTGACGCCTCTGGACATTATTCTTTTGCAAGTCTTGCCGAGAAAAATTACGAAGTAGTTGCTTCGTATGTAGGTTACCAAACTCAAAAAAAACAAGTTCTGGTTTCGGGCGCTACCTCACTTGATATCACTATGAGTGATGATGCCAACCAACTTGAAGATGTGGTTGTGACAGGTGTTGTTAACCCAAGAGCCAAAATCAAGTCAAGTGTTTCTATCACTACTTTAGATGTGAAACAAGTTGAGCAATCGGCTCCGCGTTCAACCGCAGAGATTTTCAGAACCATTCCCGGTGTTCGATCAGAATCATCAGGTGGTGAAGGAAATGCCAATATTGCTGTGCGTGGTGTTCCTATCTCATCCGGAGGTTCCAAATATTTACAGTTGCAAGAAGACGGTTTGCCAGTACTTTTGTATGGTGATATCGCTTTTGCAACGGCTGATATTTTTACGCGCTTTGATAGCAATATTTCTAAAATTGAAGCTATTCGCGGAGGTTCAGCTTCAGTACTTTCTTCAAACTCTCCGGGTGGTATCATCAACTTCATCAGCAAAACCGGAAAAACCGAAGGAGGTTCTATGACTTCTAGCTTTGGTGTTGACTATAACAATTTCCGAACAGATATTGAATACGGTTCACGCATTGGTGATGGAATGTATTTTCATGCAGGAGGTTTTTACAGAACCGGTGAAGGTGTTAGATCAACTGGGTTCAATGCCAATAATGGCGGTCAATTCAAAGTGAATTTTACCAAAGAATTTGAAAATGGACACATCACGGTTTATGCTAAATATCTAGATGATCGCGCTGCGGCTTACATGCCTATGCCGGTAAAAGTTACAGGTACTAATTCAAGCCCAACTTGGGGAAGCATCTCAGGATTTGATGCTACACATGGAGCGCTACAAACTCCTTATTTAATGCACAATGTTGGTTTGGGTCCAGACGGACAATTGCGTCGTGAGTCTGTAGCTAATGGTATGCATCCAGTTTCAAAATCAATCGGTGCCAGCGCTTCATTTGATTTAGACAAAGGGTGGGAAGTAAGCGACAACATGCGTTATTCTGCCAACAGCGGAGGTTTTATCGCACCGTTCCCGGCTCAAGTTGATACAGCGGCCAACATAGCTGCTAGCTTTGGAGCAGGTTCAACATTAACTTATGCCAACAACGGTCAGCCATTTAATACCGCTAACGGATTGGTGTCACGTATTCATATGTTTGATACACAACTCAATGATTTCAATAACTTTATGAATGATTTGCGTTTGACCAAAAAGTTTGAAAAGTTTGGTATCACTGCCGGTTGGTTTAAATCAACCCAAAACATCTCTATGTCATGGTTGTGGAATTCTTATTTGCAAGAAGTGTCTGATGACAATCCTCGATTGATTAACGTAACCGATGCCGGAGGAAATCTTTTGTCTGAAAACGGTTTGTACGCATACGGAACACCGGCGTGGGGCAACTTGGCGCGCAACTATGACACCAAATATGATGTTTCTGCACCGTACGCCAACATTACTTTTGATGCTACCGACAAACTTTCATTAGAAGGTGGTGTTCGTTATGACAAAGGAAAAGTAAGTGGTTCATTTGCCGGCGGAGCTTCAAGATCTTTTGATGTGAACAACGATGGCGTAATCTCTGTTCCTGAAACCAATGTGTTCGCTGTAAATACAGCCAAAGAACAAGCAGTTAATTACGAATATAGCTATGTTTCTTATTCATTGGGTGCCAATTATTTGCTCAACACGCAACAATCTATTTTTGCTCGTCACAGCCGTGGTGCATCGGCCAAAGCTGATCGAATTTTGTTCCAAGGATTGAATTATTTTGATGGAGATAAGATCAACTCATTAGATTATTTGACCCAAACAGAAGTTGGTTACAAACAAAAATTCAGTAAAGGTTATGTTTATGCTACTTTGTTTAGTGCCGTGACTACTGAAGAAGGCGGATATGAAGCAACCTCAAACAGCATCATCGAGAACGATTATAAATCATTAGGTTTAGAATTAGAGTCTTCATATAACGTAATGGATAACTTAAATCTTCGCGGAGGTTTAACATACACAAAAGCTGAAATTACTTCAGGTGCCAACAAAGGCAATGAGCCAAGAAGACAGCCTAAAATGATGTACAATTTTATGCCTACTTATAAGTTTGGTCAAAAGAAAAGCACTATTGGTTTGAGCTTCATCGGACAAACCAAAGCATATGCTCAAGATTCAAATGATTTGGTTATGAATAGTTTTGTGATTGTCAATGGATTTGTTGAAGTTCCTGTTGCCAATGGATTATCATTAAATTTAGCCGGAAACAACCTTTTCAATACCCTCGCTATTACTGAGGCCGAAGAAGGAAGTATCACCAACAACACCGTAAATTATGTTCGTGCAAGACCGCTTCCGGGGCGTTCAATATCAATGGCGCTTACGTATAAGTTCTAAAATTTCAGTTTGTTTTGTTTAGTTTAATAATGGAATTCCTGTATCTTTAATTTAGAGGTACAGGAATTTTTTTAATCTTGAAGAGCATGAGTTTGCACCAAAAAACAAAAATGAGTTTCTGGCAGATTTGGAATATGAATTTTGGATTTTTCGGAATTCAGTTCAGCTTTGGTTTACAGCAAAGCAACATGAGCGCCATTTATAAATACCTCGGAGCCGACGAGGCCAGTTTGCCCATGCTTTGGTTGGCAGGCCCGATTACCGGATTGATTTTACAACCCATCATCGGAGCTATAAGTGATGGCACTTGGTCTCCTAGATTTGGTCGAAGAAAACCTTTTTTCTTGATAGGAGCACTGATTTCAAGTATTGCTTTGGTTTTGATGCCTTTTTCAAGTTCGCTATGGATGGCGGCCAGTTTACTCTGGATTTTAGATGCCGCCAACAACATTGCCATGGAACCTTACCGAGCATTTATAGCTGATAAGCTGCCCAACGAACAGCATTCTATTGGTTTTTTAATGCAGAGTTTTTTTACAGGATTAGGGATTACTCTGGCCAATTTTACCCCGGCCTTACTGGTAGCTTTTGGTGTTTTGACTTTTGCCGACAAAATGAGTAACGGAATTCCAACGTATACCTATTACGCATTTTTTATCGGAGCTGTTGCCGCGATTGTTTCGGTTTTGTTGTCGGTACTCACCACCAAAGAGTATCCGCCTACACAAGAAGAACTAGATGAAATAGCCCAACAAAAAGCACAGAGCAATATTATTTATCGAACCTTTCAAGAAATAAAACACGCGTTTCAAACCATGCCTTTGACCATGAAGCAACTCATTCCGGTCAAGTTTTTTAGTTGGTATGCCATGTTTTGTTATTGGGAATATATTACTTCAGGTTTGTCCATCTCTATTTTTCACACGACTGATCAACACGCTGAAGGCTTTATGAAAGCACAACTTTTAACCGGTAATCTCAACGGAACCTATAACATCATTTGTTTTTTGGTCGCATTTGCTTTAGTACCCATGGCTAAAAAGTTTGGAGCCAAAAGCGTCCATGTTTTTGCGCTTCTGATCGGAGGAACCGGTTTGCTTTTAATGCCTTATTTAAACAATACCGATGTATTATTTGAATTGTATAATCCGTTCGGAACGTCTATATCGGTGAGCTCAATTTACCTTTTCTCTTTCGGATTGGGTATTTCCTGGGCCTCAATGATGGCCATGCCTTATCAATTGCTTGCGGGTTCAATTCCCAAAGAAAAAAGAGGCGTTTACATGGGCATCTTTAATATGTTTATCGTGATTCCTATGGCGATTCAAATATTTACGATGCAGTTTTTTGTGTTTGATTGGCTCGGTCAAAACCCGATTAATGTGATTCGTTTAGCAGGAACTTTTCTCATTTTAGGCGGATTGTGTACGTTGTTTATTACCGTAAAGAACAAGAATGAAGTAGTAGTGTAATGCAGAACATTTCTTATCAAAAAGCTATTGATTTATTAAAGCTTTGCTCGTCTGACCAAGGCTTTTTGGCCAGCGCTCAACCCATTTCAAACTACAAAAGAGTTTGGGCGCGCGACGGAGTTATATGTGGTTTGGCCGCTTTGGCATCGGGCGATGCACAACTCATTGATACGTTTAAAAAAACCCTCGAAACCTTAGCCCAACACCAGCATTCTTGCGGAACGATTCCGTCAAATGTGGCTTTTACCCAAGCAGGTGTTGATGTAAGTTACGGTGGATTGGCCGGTCGTGTTGATGCCGTTACTTGGTATATTATTGGCCATTGTCAATATGCTTATGCCACTCAAAATCCAAGTTGGATTGATCAGCACAAAGCATCTATTGAAAAGTGCTTTGCTTTGCTTCAGGCATGGGAATTCAATAACAAGCATTTGCTTTATGTTCCGCTTTCAGGCAATTGGGCAGATGAATATATTGTTGAAGGCTATGTTTTGTACGATCAATTATTGCGGCTTTGGGCTTTAAAATCATACGCTTATTTTGTTCAGTCAGCTGAGATTCAGCTCAAGATAAAGCAAGTTAAACAAGTCATTGAAGCCAATTTCACCGATGAATGTCCATCTGAAAAATTCCATCCGCAAGCACATCAGTTGCATAGCTTTGATGATTTTTTTCCGTGCTGTTTTACTCCGGCCGGTTACAAAAAACCATTTGACGCTTTTGGGAATTCGCTGGCTTTAATGCTTGAGGTGGGTTCATATTCCTTCAGAAAAAGGGTTGTCAGGTATTACGAAAACTTAATTGAGCAACAAAAACTAGGCATGGTTCCGGCTTTTTGGCCGCCTATTTTTGAATCTGACCCAGAGTGGAATTTACTCAAAAATAATTGCAAATACGAGTTTCGCAATCATCCATACGAATTTCACAATGGCGGAAGTTGGCCCATGGTGAATGGTTTTGTCGGATGGGCTATTTCATCTTACGATGCTTCTTTATCACAACAACTTCTAACTTCGATTCATCAGGCGAATGCGCAAGAGCAAGGTGCCTTTTTTGAAAATTTCAATTCGCAAACAACTCAGCCCAACGGCGTTCCGCAATGTGCGTGGAGTGCGGCAGGAGCTGTTTTGTTGCATCAAAAACTACATACCAACTTTAAATTACTTTTATAATGAACAAATCGGTTGATATCATCTGTGTCGGCGAAGTACTCATAGACTTTATCGGTCACGAAATATCTTCATTAGATAAAACCAAAGATTTTCATCGCTTTTTGGGCGGATCACCGACCAATGTTGCTGTTAATGCCGCACGTTTAGGTCTTAAATCTGCGCTTGTAGCCACCAGTGGGAGCGATGGTTTTGGCGATTACATTCATCAGAAACTTCATGCAAATCAAGTGTTGACAACCTATATGCGCAAATCACTTTCGTTGCCAACTTCGGTTATTTTTGTTTCGCGTTCAACACAAACGCCAGAGTTTATTCCGTTTCGGGAAGCCGATCGCGAAATCATTGAAGACCAATTGCCTGATGCTTTACTTGAAAACGCCAAGATTTTTCACACTACTTGTTTTGCACTGAGCAAAGATCCGGCGCGCATGACGATTCTCAATCGGGCGCACAAAGCCAAATCGCTTGGTTTGCAAATGAGTATTGATATTAATTACTCTGAAAAAATCTGGCCCAATCGCTATGAAGCGCATCAAATTCTAAAAGATTATCTCTCAACCAATCCACTCGTGAAAGTGAGTGATGACGATTGTATGCGATTGTTTGGCGAGGTAAAATCGGAACAAACTATTTTTGATTATTTTCATCAGCTGGGCGTTTCAACCATTTGTCTAACCAAAGGGAAAGATGGGGTTGTTGTTTCAGATATTCATACAGGAACTTTATATAGACCGGCTATTCCGCTCAAAGAAGTAAAAGATTCAACCGGCGCGGGAGATGCTTTTTGGACCGGCTTTTTATTTGCCCGTCTACACCAGAAATCAATGGAAGAATGCATATCTGTTGCACAAAAACTGGCGAGCATCAAGTTGCAAAATGTGGGTCGATTACCCGACAACATCAGGAGCATTGAAGATTTAATGTAAAAAACAAAAAACCCAAAGCGTGAACTTTGGGTTTTTTTGTGGTACCTCCAGGGATCGAACCAGGGACACACGGATTTTCAGTCCGTTGCTCTACCATCTGAGCTAAGGTACCATGCTCTTAAAGCGGTTGCAAATATAGAACGATTTTTAATTTATCCAAAACAAATATTAAAAAAAATCTATTCGTACCTTCGCCTCATCAAACGAGTGTTTATGCGCCTAGCGATTGATATTGGCAATACTTTGGTTAAAGCAGCTGTATATGAAGAGAATACCTTCATTGAGCGATTTCAATTTACTGCAGATGCTTATGAAAAAGGATTTGAAAAAATACTTCTAAAGTATCCGGACTGTCTGGATTGGGTTTTGGCATCGGTTGGTCAGATATCATCTGATCAATTTAAAAAATACTCTTCAAGTGTTCGAGTTCATCTTGTTGATCACGCTGCTAAATTTCCTTTTATCAATCATTATCACACACCTCAAACACTTGGCATTGACAGAATGATTCTCGCTTCAGGTGCTGTTTTGAAATATCCGAAACAAGCAAGACTTATTATTGATGTGGGAACTTGTATTACGTATGATTTTGTTGATGCGCAAGATGTGTATCACGGAGGCGCAATATCGCCCGGAATACAAATGCGTTACAAGGCTTTGCATCAGTTCACAGCCAAACTTCCTTTACTTGAAAAATTACAGCCGGATGACTTTATTGGCAAATCAACGGCCGGTTCAATACATTCGGGGGTTGTCTTGGGTGTTGTTCACGAGATTGAAGGTTTTATCGATCAATATGAGCAGACCAACGAAAACATTATCATAATTTTAACGGGCGGTGATGCAGATTTTTTGGCTAAACGATTAAAAAATACCATATTTGCCCATTCAAATTTTCTGCTCGATAGTTTGAACCAAATGTTTCAATATCAAACCCAAAATGATTAAAAAAATTCTCATTGCTTTTGTTCTGCTGATTTCGATAACTTTAAGAGCACAGCAAGCTACTTCTTCGCCATATTCATTTTACGGTATAGGTGATGTCAGATTTAAAGGCAATGCCGAGAACAGAATGATGGGTGGCGCTTCAGTTTTTGCCGATAGTATACATATAAACTACACTAACCCGGCAAGTTTTTCGGGAGTTAAACTATCTACATATACTGCTGGAGGCTCGTTTAATGCAACACGTCTGAATGCATACAACGGAAACGAAAAATCACAGCGAAGCACTTTAGATTATTTAATGGTTGCAATACCTATGAAAAATTCCGGTTTTGGATTTGGTTTGATACCGTATTCTTCAGTAGGTTATAAAATCCGAAATACCAATTCTACAACGCTTGACTACAGAGCATTTGAAGGAACAGGAGGACTAAATAAAGTGTTTTTAAGTTACGCATACAAATTAAACAATAGTTTGAGTTTAGGGCTCAGTGGTCACTACAACTTTGGGCAGATTGAAACCACAACTGTCGCTAAAATTTTTGAAGCTCAATTGGGCTCGCAAGAAGCAAACACCTCTCAATTATCTGGTTTTAGCCTTGATTTAGGAGTGTATTACAAATACAAAATCAATTCAAAGCTTGATTTGCAAACCAGTTTTGTTTTTACACCGCAAACCAGTTTAAAATCTCGAAATTCAAGAATAATTTCGTCGGTATTGTTGTATAATGGTTTTGAGCCTATTGAAGTGGATCAGCTTGATGAAATTAATGACAATAGTACATTAAATCTACCCGCAAAATATACTTTAGGTGTTGGTATTGGCCAAAATAAGAAATGGATGGTCGGAACCGAATTGACCTTACAACAAACCAGTAACTTTGGTTCGCGCACAAACGATTTGAACAAAGTTGAATACGAAAATGGTTTTAAATACAGTTTTGGGGGTTATTATATTCCCAACTATGCGAGTTTTTCAAATTACCTCAATAAAGTTACCTACCGTGCCGGATTTAGATATGAAAAAACCGGAATGATTATCAATCAAGAACCTATTCGCGATTACGCTATAACAGGTGGATTCGGATTGCCGTTGGGCGGTGCTTTTTCAAACCTGAATTTGGGAGTTGAATGGGGGCGTCGCGGAACCGCCAAAGCCTTACTCATCGAAGAAAACTACACCAATGTGATCATTAGTCTTTCACTTAATGATCGTTGGTTTATCAAACGCAAATACGACTAAACTTTTTTAGTACTTGAAAATTAAGGCTTTCATATTGTTTTTTCTGAGTGTACTCTTTACAGTGTTTTTGAGCAGTTGTGAAAGTAATTTTAAAGAAGTCCAAAAAATTCACTACACAGAGTTTGTTCCTACAGGCGAGGCAGATAATTTTAATTTAAAATATACCGATTCAGGAAGAATCAAATCTATTTTAGTCAGTCCAAAAATGCTTGATTACGCAACGGTTGATTATCCTTTTACCGAGTTTCCGAAAGGTGTTAACGTTACCATGTACGACAATCGCGGTCAACGCACTTTTATCAGCTCAGATTATGCGGTTACTTTTAAAGGTACCGATATTATTGATTTGCAAAAAAACATCAAGATATACAATGAAAAAGGCCAGCAACTTGAAACTGAGCAATTGTATTTTGACCAAAAAAATGAATGGTTTTTTACCGAAAAAAAATATAAATTTACTGACCCGAATGGTGTTTCGTATGGGGAAGGTGTTGATTTTAGTAAAGATTTCAGCATCGTAAACTCACAGCGAATCAGCGGAGCAATCAACAGAGCAGAATAAATTATGCGCATACTTCAATACACCCAATATCTTTATTTGATTTTTGTTGTTATTTTTCTTTATGAAGGATATCTAAAGTACCAATCCGGCGAATCTCCTTGGATGGTTTTCTTTTTGGCTGCCATGTCACTATTTATGTTTTTTTTTCGCAGACGTTTTGCTCAAAAAATGCAACAACGCAACAAAACCCGCTAAACCATGCAATTAGGTATTATCATTATATGCCTATTACTTGCCGCACTGTTCTCAGGTATGGAGATTGCCTTCATATCAGCCAATAAAATTTATCTTGAAATTGAGAAAAAGCAAGCCAGTTTTTTGTCTCGAATTCTCACCAAGCTCACCGCAAATCCCTCAAAGTTTATAGCTTCAATGCTCATTGGTAATACCATTGTTTTGGTGGTTTACGGGTTTTATATGGGCGATTTGCTCATGCAATATATCTTTCGGCTCGGTTATCATTTTACCGATTTTTCCAATGTACTCATTCAGACTTCTATTTCAACTTTTGTGGTGCTCATTACTTCAGAGTTTTTACCCAAGGTTTTTTTTCAGGTTTACGCCAATCATTTGATTAAGTTTTTTGCCTTGCCGGCTTATTTTTTTTATTTGCTGTTTTATTGGATTTCAACTTTTGTCTTGTGGATATCGGATTTTATCTTGCGTCGATTTTTTAAAACCCAAGGCGATCAAGTTCCGCTTTTGTTTAGTAAAATTGAGTTAGGAAATTATATTTCAGAGCAAATCAATTCGGTTGAAGATCAAGAAAATATGGATTCTGAGATACAGATATTTCAAAACGCTCTTGAGTTTTCAGCTGTTAAAGCCCGCGATATCATGACACCTCGTACCGAAATTTCGGCTGTTGAAATTCACGATTCGGTTGCTGAACTCAAAGAAAAATTCATTGAAACGGGATATTCTAAAATTTTGATTTATCAGAATTCGCTTGATGATATATTGGGTTATGTGCATTCATTTGATTTGTTCAAGAAACCGCGCACCATCAAATCAGTGCTTATCTCGGTTGAGTTTGTTCCTGAAACGATGTCTGTTAAAGATATTCTCGATTTGCTGACTAAAAAGAGAAGAAGTGTGGCTGTTGTGCTTGATGAATACGGCGGAACTTCCGGAATGCTTACCGTTGAAGATATTGTTGAAGAATTGTTTGGCGAAATTGAAGATGAACACGATGCTGTCGAAGAACTTCTTGAAGAGAAGATTTCTGCTGCAGAATTTTTGTTTTCAGCACGACATGAAGTTGACTATCTTAACCAAACCTACAAATTGCAAATTCCTGAAGATGATTCATATAGTACACTTGGCGGATTTATTGTAAATCACACCAAAGAAATTCCCCAAAACGGAGACCATTTGAGTATTCAAGGCTTTCATTTTATTATTGAAAAAGCCTCAGGACAAAAAATCGAATTGGTCAAAATGACTTTGGAAGACTAAAAATCCATTTCCAAACAAAAAAACTTGCAAAATATAACCCTGTGGTTATGGTTATTAAATAGATAATTGTATTTTCGCAAACTGAATTAAAAATTAACAATTTATACAATGGCAGTTTTACAAAAAATCAGACAACGTTCTTTACTTCTGATCCTCGTTATTGGTTTTTCATTATTAGCATTTATTGTACAGGATTTGTACAACAAAGGAGGCTTTAATGATCTTCCTAAAAATGTAGGAACCGTTAACGGTAAAGACATTGCTTTTGAAGATTTCAGAGTAAAAGTAAGCAACGTCGAAAAAAGCGGACAACAAGGAATGACTCCTACCCAAGCAGTGAATCGCGTTTGGGATCAAGAAGTATCGATTGCTTTGTTAACCGCAGAATTCGAAAAATTGGGCATCCGAACCAGTGAAAAACATATTTTAGAAGTTTTTAAAGCTGATCCAAGTATCGGCCAAAGCCCTATGTTTCAAACCAACGGAGTGTTTGATTTAGCTAAATTCAAAGAGTTTTTCAAAGCTAACCCAGAGCAAGCACAGGTTTTAAAAGATCGTGAGAAAGATGCTGAGCTAAATTCTAAATATCAGATTTACAACACTCTGGTTAAAGCAGGATTGTACACTACTGAGGCTGAAGGTAAATTAAAATACCAAATGGAAGCAGACAAGGTTAACTTTGATTATGTTTCTGTACAATATGCAACAATCAACGACAAAGACGTTAAAGTATCAGACGAAGAAATCGTTGATTACATGAAGAAAAATGAAAAACGCTACAAGGCCGAAGAAACTCGTGAACTTGACTATGTGATGATTGAAGACAAACCTTCAAACGAAGATATCGATGAGGTTAAAACTACGGTAAATGCGCTTTTAGATTCAAGAGTAGTTTACAATGAGGCTACAGGAAAAAATGATACTTTGCCTGGTTTTAAATATGCAACAAATGTAGCAGAGTTTGTTAATGAAAACTCTGATATTCCTTATGATTCTGCATATGTTGCCAAAAAAGATTTACCTGCTGAGGTTTCTGAGCAATTGTTTAGTTTGCCTGCGGGTGAGATTTTTGGACCATACATGCGTGACAAATACTACTGTATCTCAAAAGGAATGGGTAGAAAAGCGGGCGCGAATGCAAAAGCCAGCCACATCTTAATTAGTTATGAAGGTACTCAAGTGCCAAACAAAAAAGAGAAAAGAACTAAAGAACAAGCCAAGGCCAAAGCAGAGCAATTGTTAGCTCAAGTAAAAGCTAATCCGGGTAATTTCTTTATGATGGCGATGACCAACTCTGATGACTCATCAGCTCAGCAAGGTGGTGATTTAGGCTATTTTTCGCCAGGCCAAATGGTCAAACCATTTAATGATTATGTATTCAATAGCCCTGTTGGTTCAATAGGTTTGGTTGAAACAGATTTTGGTTTCCACATCATCAATGTAACCGATAAGCAAGATGCTGTTCGTTTAGCAACCATTGCTCGTAAAATTGAGCCGTCTGAAGCTACTGCGGATAAATTATACACTAAAGCAGTTAAGTTTGAAATGGATGCCAACAAACAAGATTTTGAAAAAGTGGCTAAAGCCGCTGGACTTACTGTGAATCCGGCTGTAAAAGTTCAAGCTATGGATGAGTATTTCGGAGCCGCAGGGCAACAACGTCAAATTATTCGTTGGGCTTATGAAAAAGAAACCAACGTAGGCGATGTTAAACGTTTTGAAATTGTGAATGTTGGAAACATCATTGCCAAACTTAAAAAAGTAAACGAAAAAGGATTAATGCCGGTTGAGACTGCTCGTCCGATGATTGAGCCAATTTTACGAAACAAGAAAAAAGCTGAGAAAATTGCTGCCAAAATGAAGGGAGCTAGCCTTGAAGCTATAGCTGCTGCAAATGGAACAACTGTTCAACAAGCGGTTGATTTGACTCTTGAAAATGCAAACATTCCAAATGCAGGATTTGAGCGCAAAGTAGTTGGTACTGCTTTTGCCACTGGTGTAAACAAAATCTCTAAACCAATTGAGGGCGGAGTTGGAGTTTACGTCGTAAAACCAACTGTAATCACTAAAGCTCCTGCCTTGCCAAGTTATAAGGAGTATGTAGATAAATTAAAACCTCAAGTTTCAGGTTATTCTGGAAGAGTAATCGGAGCTTTGAAAGATGATGCTGACATCGAAGATAATAGAGCAAGATTCAATTATTAATTCACTATATCAGCACAAAAAAACCGGCTTGAGCAATCAGCCGGTTTTTTTATTGAATCATTTCTGAGTAGGGCAGAATGGTTGTGAATCCTTTTGCTGCAAAATAATCTTTTGGGTTTGACTTGCACAGAGCCATCACAAAATCACCACCCCAGCCGCCCAGGCTTTTAATCGTTCCGTTAAAGTCATTAAATAAAGTTTCTTGAACCGGTTTTATTTCTAAAATTTCAGATAAAAGCTCCTCGTGTTTGTGCATGATTTGACTTAGTGAATCAAAATCATTTTGAGCCAAAACATCTTGAGTCAAAGTATTAAATACAGTAATATTCTTAGAGGTTTGATTTTTGGTTCTATAGGTTTCAATAGCTTTTCGGCTGTCTTGCTTTTGGTTTAGATAAACAAAATAAATGTGCTCAGCGCAGGCAGGCTCAAAATCAATTTCTTGTATTTCGGGATTGTTTTGATGTTTTCGGTACAGAATGGCCGAATTGTGTTGCGCGCAAGCAATGTCATATCCGCTACCGCCAAAGGTTCTCTCGAGCAATTGATAGGCGTCTATGTCAAACCACTGCGCCACATTGTTGATCAAAGTTGATGAACTGCCCAATCCCCAAAGTTTCGGAAAGCCTAAATGAGTTTCAACGCTAAAACCCGAAGTGTTTTGGAGCAAGTTAGGATTCATCAAATGCGCTTGATGCAGTATTGAAAATAATCTTTCTTCCTGCGGATTTAAATTGTTGCCATGGCCAGAGATAATGCTCTCAATCGATAAATGAACTTCCATCCAAATGCCGCCATCAACTTCATAACTTGTCCAAGCAATGGTTTGATTTTGCGTTTCTTCAACCACTAAATCTTGGCCAAATTTAGTGGGCAATGCCAAGGCAGTCGCTCCGTCCAGAACCAGATATTCCGAGGTAATCAGGAGTTTTCCGTTGCTGTAAAAGCGCTTTTGCATAATTCTATTTTCTCAGGTTCTCCAAAAAGGTTACCACACCGGCGTGTGAAACTACTTGGTTTTTAAAGTATTCTTTTACTTGTTGGCGTTCAGCATCGTTGGCTTGAAATTGATTCAGAATATTGTTTAAATGCATTTTCATGTGGCCTTCTTGAATTCCGGTGGTTGTCAACGATCGAAGCGCGGCAAAGTTTTGTGCCAGACCAACGGTGGCTACAATTTGCATCAAATCACGCGCAGATGGTTGTTCCAGCACCGATAAAGCAAATTTCACCATCGGATGCAATGAAGTCAAACCGCCCACGGTGCCCAAGGCCAGCGGAACATCCATCCAAAATCTAAAAATACCGTCTTTAATCTCGGCATATGATAAACTGCTGTATTGTCCGTTGCGTGAAGCATAAGCATGCACGCCGGCTTCAATCGCTCTGAAGTCGTTTCCGGTAGCGAGCACCACTGAATCAATTCCGTTCATGATGCCTTTGTTGTGCGTTACTGCGCGATAAGGCTCAATCTCGGCAATGCGCACCGCTTGTACAAACTTCTCAGCAAAGGCTTGCGGATTTTCGATTTTCTTTTCAACCAAATCTGAAACGGCACATGAAACTTCAGCACGCACCAAACAATTCGGAACATAGTTCGACAAAATGCTCATGACCACTTCAACCGCTTTTTCCTCGGCATTGAAATCACTGTGTTCAGCAGCTTTGGTTTTGAGGGTTTGCGCGAGTTGTTCTAAGCACGAATTGATAAAATTCGCACCCATCGAATCTTTGGTTTCAAAGGTCACATGCAACTGAAAATACCCGTTGAGTTGATGGGTCAAATTTCGTAATTCAATGCTTCTAATTCCGCCGCCGCGCGCGCGCATATTTTGCGTAATCGAATCAGTTGATGCGATCAAATCAGCTTTGTTTTGATTGAAAAACGATTGAATTTTATCGGCACTTCCGTGAAAAATAAAATGCACTTGACCAATCTTTTCTGTATCAATAATAGTGGTTTTAAAACCGCCGCGTGTGGCCCAAAATTTAGCCGATTTGGCTGCCGCCGCTACCACTGAACTTTCTTCAATAGCCATCGGAACGGTATAGTTTTTTCCGTTGATGACAAAATTAGGAGCGATTCCCAGTGGTAAATAAAAATTGGTAATGGTGTTTTCGATGAATTCGTCGTGGAGTTTTTGAAGTGCAGGATCAGAATTCCAATAACCTTTAATCAGCTTCACTGCTTTTTCAGGTTCAGAAAAATAGGTTTGAGCAATCCAATTGATCTTGTCTTCTTTTGACAATTTTGAAAATCCAGAAACGGCTTGATCCATCGTATAAAATTTTTGGCAAAGATACATTTTAAGCCGAAACCCTTGGTTTTTGTGCGGTTTTAAATTTTATCAACAAACGTTATTTTTAACACAAAATGACTTGGTTAGCCCGGCTTTTAGAAGTAATTTTTCAAACGATGAACTCCGAAAATCAACCCGCATATATCAAAGGAAGAGGCGCGCAAATCAATGTGCAGAATCGTTTTTTGGCGCAATCACAAGAAATTTTAGATGAGTTTTTGAACTATTGTGCGCTCGAACAAGAAACACCCGAAAGCAATAAAACCATCTATCAAGAAGTCTTCCCGAAAACCATTGTCAATACGGTTGATAGCCCAGATGTTGGTATGACTTATTCGATGAATATGTATCAAGGTTGTGAGCACGGTTGTATTTATTGTTATGCGCGAAACAGCCATGAATATTGGGGGTATAGTGCCGGGTTGGATTTTGAACGACGCATTTTGGTCAAGAAAAATGCGCCCCAATTGCTCGAAGAAAAGCTCAAAAGCAAAAGTTGGCAAGCGCATACGATTGTTCTTTCGGGCAATACCGATTGTTATCAGCCCGCCGAACGTCGTTATCAAATCACGCGTCAATGTTTAGAGGTGTTTTTGAAATACAAACATCCGGTGGGCATCATCACCAAAAATGCTTTGGTCTTGCGCGATTTGGATTTGCTCCGGCAATTAGCTCAAGAACAATTGGTGGGTGTTCATGTTTCTGTGACATCGCTATCTGAAAAAACCAGAATGTTGCTCGAGCCGCGCACCACAACCATTCAGAAAAGGCTTGAAACCATTCGCGTTTTGTCAGAGAATGGTATTCCGGTGAATGTCATGCTTGCGCCAATTATTCCCGGCATCAACAGTCATGAAATTTTACCGATGGCAAAAGCAGTATCTGAGGCCGGAGCGCTCTCGATTGCGCACACGGTGGTTCGGCTCAATGGCGCCATTGCCGAAATTTTTACCGATTGGATTCGCAAAGCGATGCCCGACAGAGCTGATAAAGTTTTGCATCAAATTGAGGCGTGTCATGGCGGATCGCTCAACGACAGTCGTTGGGGAAGTCGCATGCGCGGAGAAGGCGAAATGGCCGAGATGATTCGTTCGCAAATGCATTTAGCCAAACGAAAATACTTTGCTGATAAAAAATTTCCGCAACTCAATACTTCGCTGCATGCGCCCTATAAAGATGGTCAGCTCAAATTGTTTTAAGTTGATATTCTGATTGTAACAGCTTATTGATTTTGGTGACTCATGGATTTATCCGAAAAAAGTACGCATATGTGTAATTTTTTCACTAAAATTGACGGTTTTTATACATTTTACATGATGAAATTAAACAAACTTTTCGCGCTTGTTTTGTTGGTTTGTACCACGGTTGTCGCGCAACAGAAAATCACCGTAGAAGAAATCTACAGCGGTGCGTTCAGAGCTAAAGGCATGGACGAATTGCAATCACTCAAAAACACCAATCAGTACACCGTACTCAATTTTGATCGCGCCACACGCAGCATGCAAATTGATTTGTACGATTTTGCAACGCTCAGCAAAGTATCAACGTTGATTGACACCAAAAACTTTACTGATTTGGCCGATGGCATTGACAGCTATTCATTCAGTGCTGATGAAAAGAAAATCTTAATTGCTGCCAATTCAAACCAAATTTTCCGCCATTCGTTTACGGCGGATTATTTTTTGTTTGATTTAAACGCAAAAACACTTGTTAAACTCTTTGATTTTCAGGTGCAAGAACCTACTTTTTCGCCCGATGGAACCAAAATAGCCTATGCGCATGAGAACAATTTGTTTGTTTATGACATTGCTTCAAAAACATCAACCCAAGTAACATCAGACGGCATGAAAAACGCCGTTATCAACGGAATTACCGATTGGGTTTATGAAGAAGAATTTGCTTTTGTTCGCGCTTTTGATTGGAGCGCCGACAGCAAAAAAATCGCCTATATTCGTTTTGACGAAAGCCAAGTTCCGGAATTTTCGATGAGCGTTTTTCACAAAGATTTGTATCCCAAAATGGAGACGTTCAAATATCCGAAAGCCGGCGAGAAAAACTCAGAAGTTTCGTTGCACATTTATGATGTGGCCGCCAAATCGCAAAAACAAGTTGATTTGGGCAAATACTCAGATTTTTACATTGCGCGCCTCAAATGGACCAATGATGCCAACGTTTTGTCAGCTCAAGTGCTCAATCGTCACCAGGACAACCTTGATTTGTTGTTTGTAGACGGAAATTCGGCGGCGGCCAAAGTGGTGCTCAACGAAAAAGACAAAGCCTATGTAGATGTGACCGATAACCTAACGTTTTTAAAAGACAACAGTTTTATCTGGACCAGCGAAAAAGACGGTTTCAACCATATTTATTTGTATGACAAAACCGGAAAACTCAAAAAACAAGTGACTTCCGGGCCTTGGGAAGTGACCAATTACTACGGATTTGACGAGAAAACAGCCACGGTTTATTATCAATCGGTTGAGAACGGTTCGATCAACCGCGATGTGTATCGCATCGGTATCAACGGAAAAAACAAAGTTCGTTTGACAGCACAAACCGGAACCAGTTCGGCTACTTTTAGCCCGAATTTTCAATACTTTATTCAATCGTATTCAAGCGCCAAACAGCCGCCGGTATATTCGCTCAACGAATCAAAATCAGGCAAAGCCATCAAAGTCATTGAAAACAACGAGGCTTTGCAAAACAAACTCAAAGCCTACGATTTGCCGCAAAAAGAATTCTTTGTGCTC
This sequence comes from Flavobacterium sp. CYK-55, assembly GCF_018413465.1. Classification (GTDB taxonomy): domain Bacteria; phylum Bacteroidota; class Bacteroidia; order Flavobacteriales; family Flavobacteriaceae; genus Flavobacterium. The sequence goes on along the minus strand of NZ_JAHCDK010000001.1, from coordinate 239,478 downwards.
AAAACTGAAAAAGGCCACGAGCTCAATGCCTGGATGATCAAACCTAAAGATTTTGATGCCAGCAAAAAATATCCGGTATTGATGTATCAGTATTCAGGGCCGGGTTCGCAACAAGTGAACAACGACTGGAACAGTTCTGATGATTATTGGTTTTCGATGCTTACTCAAAAAGGGTATATTGTAGCTTGTGTAGACGGGCGCGGAACCGGATTTAAAGGTGCCGACTTTAAAAAATGTACCCAAAAACAACTCGGAAAATACGAAGTTGAAGATCAAATTGACGCGGCCAAAGTGTTCGGGAATTATCCGTATGTCGATAAAAACCGCATCGGAATTTGGGGCTGGAGTTACGGCGGATTTATGGCCTCAAACTGCATCATGAAAGGCGCCGATGTATTCAAAATGGCCGTGGCGGTGGCGCCGGTAACCAATTGGAGATTCTACGACAGCATTTATACCGAGCGTTATATGCAAACGCCGCAAGAAAATCCATCGGGTTATGACGATAACTCACCGATCAACCACGTTGATAAGCTCAAAGGCAAGTTTTTGCTGATTCACGGATCGGCCGATGACAACGTACACGTACAAAACTCAATGCAAATGATGGAAGCGCTGATTCAAGCCAACAAACAATTTGATTCGCAAATTTATCCCGATAAAAACCACGGAATTTACGGCGGAAAAACGCGTATTCAGTTGTTTAACAAAATCACCAATTTCATCAAAGAAAACCTATAATTCTAAACTAAAAACCAATTTATAAAACCATTATTATGACAGAAACTACAGCAAAAACCGGACATCCAAAAGGGCTTTGGGTACTCTTCGGAACCGAAATGTGGGAGCGTTTCAACTTTTACGGAATGCGCGCTATTTTGACCTTGTTCCTTGTGAATTCACTCATGATGAAAGAAGAAGATGCATCGCTGATTTATGGCGGTTTCCTCGGACTTTGTTACCTCACACCGATGTTGGGCGGATTCATAGCCGACCGTTTTTTTGGTAACCGCAATTGTATTTTACTCGGCGGATTGATGATGGCCATCGGACAATTACTATTGTTCTTTAGTGCCAGCGTTTTCGGAACTAACATTGGTTTGGCCAATACTTTAATGTGGTCGGCACTCGGAATCATCATTTTTGGGAACGGATTCTTCAAACCCAATATTTCATCGATGGTGGGTAGTTTATATCCAAAACAAGAAAAAAGCAAACTTGATACTGCGTTTACCATTTTCTATATGGGCATCAACTTAGGTGCTTTCCTCGGACAGTTGATTTGCCCGATTGTTGGCGATGTCAAAAATGCTGAAGGTATCCGCGATATCCACGCGTTCAAATGGGGATTTTTGGCAGCTTCTATGGCCATGCTCATCGGTACAGCATTGTTTTATGTCTTAAAAAATAAATATGTAGTTACTCCTGAAGGCAGACCATTGGGCGGATTACCTTCAAAAAATGAGGCAGCAGATTACGAAGAAGGAGAATCGCAAAAAGCAGTTTTCTCTTCAACTGCATTGATCATGGCAGGTGTTGCATTTTTGTCTTTAGGTGCTTTGATTCATTTTGTTTTTGATCAGAACTTGATATATACTTTAATTTATTCGAGTGGTTTGACTTTGGCAGGACTTATTGTCTCTGATTCTTCTTTAACCAAAGTTGAACGCGACAGAATTTTTGTTATCTACATCGTAGCTTTCTTTATCATCTTTTTCTGGGCTGCTTTTGAACAAGCGGGTTCTTCATTAACCTTTATCGCTGACAACCAAACCGATAGAAATTTCTTCGGCTGGAACATGCCGCCATCGATGGTTCAAATCTTCAACGGATTGTTCGTTGTAGCCTTTGCGGTTCCGTTTAGTATGCTTTGGGATTACCTCAGAAGCAAAAGTAAAGAGCCGATTTCTCCGATGAAACAAGCCTTCGGATTGGCGTTGATTGCTTTGAGCTACTTCATCATTGCGCACAACGTAAAAGATTTGGGCAACAGCGGATTATTGGCCATCAAATGGTTGATTCTTTTGTATTTAATTCAGACTTGTGCTGAGTTGTGTTTGTCACCGATTGGATTGTCGTTGGTCGGAAAACTATCACCTAAACGTTTCTCATCACTTTTATACGGAGTGTTTTTCTTATCGAATGCCTCAGGTTATGCTTTGGCGGGAACTTTGGGTTCAATTATGCCGGCCACCGGAGATAAATTCATCAAAGCCAAAGAACTTGGAATTGACTTGCAAGGCGTATTAGACAAAACCGTAACCTTGACTCCAGAGCAAGCTAAGTTGTTAGCCGATAACCAAATCAGCGATCACAACCCAATTTTCGCCGGATTTGAAATCCACAATCTTTTTGAATTCTTTATGGTTTTTGTGGTGCTTTGCGGCTTGGCAGCCATTATTTTATTTGCTTTGACACCGTTGTTGAAAAAACTAATGCACGGGGTTCGCTAAGAACAACTCAAAATATTTTTATATCTTTCAAACCTACAAGTTACTCGCTTGTAGGTTTCTTTTTTTAAAATCAAACAACTATGTGGAATAATCATCCAAAGGCTCTGCCTTATTTGTTTTTGTCTGAAATGTGGGAGCGTTTCGGATACTATCTCATGATCGGTATTTTTACACTTTATCTCAAAGATGTTGAAGCCGGTTTTGCCATGACCGAAAAAGAAGCGTCCGATTTGTACGGAACCTTCATTGCCCTGGTTTTTCTCACGCCTTTTATTGGTGGATTGATTGCCGATCGATATTTGGGTTATAAAAAATCCATCGTTATTGGCGGACTCATGATGGGCGCGGGTTATATGATGATGGGCATTCACAATCTGACCATGTTATACCTTGCGATGATCTTGGTGATTGTGGGCAACGGATTTTTTAAACCCAACATTTCAACCTTACTCGGTAATTTTTACAACGACGAACCCTATAAATCACGCAAAGATGAAGGTTATAACATCTTTTACATGGGCATCAATGTCGGGGCGTTTATTTGTAATTTCTTTGGCGCGGCTTTCAAGATTTTATTCGGATGGCAATATGCGTTTATGGCCGCCGGAGTGGGCATGTTTATAGGTGTGCTTGTCTTTTTGGCCGGAACCCGACACTATGGCGATAAGACCGAAAAGAAAGGCGTACAGCCCGGGGATATGCCATTTTATAAAATTGTTTTGTTTATTCTATTGCCATCAGTTGTTTTTGGTATGATTGGTTGGTTTTTAAAAGGCGTGCAATCAGATGCAAATCCGGATTGCGCTATTTTTGGTTCTGACAGTACCGATGCTTTTATCTTTGCTTGTATTCCGGTTATCTTTTTTTATACGAGTTTGTACTTTAAAGCCAAGGCTGATGAGAAACGTCCTATTGGCGCATTGCTTACTATTTTTGGTGTCGTTATTCTGTTTTGGGCGGTGTTCAAGCTCAACGGATCGGCGCTCAATAATTGGGGCGATAAATACACCGATCGTTCGTTGCAAGGCACTTCACAACAAATTGCTTCCCAATTGGTTCTGACCGATACACTGATTTATAAAAAAGACTCGGTGGCTTTGTATGACGAAGCTTTTCGCATTCAGAAAAAAGACGGAAAAGTAGTTAAAGTAGTTGATTATCCGCTGTATTTCAGAAACGTAGCCAAAGACAAACTTCCGGCAGACGGAACTCAAGTCTACAATTGGTCGGCCAACTTAAGTCAATCGATTAATCCGGGTTGGGTTATTTTGCTCACGCCTTTGGTGGTAGCTTTTTTTACTTATTTAAGAAGCAAGAAAAAAGAACCATCCACGCCTACTAAAATCGCTTTTGGTTTGCTTATTTCGGCTTTGTCCGTATTGGTGATGGTGGCTGCGGTGAAAGCTGGTGCCAACGGTAACGAAAAAGTCAGTGTTTGGTGGCTCGTGGCCAACTACGGAATCATAACCATTGGCGAATTGTTCTTAAGTCCGATGGGGCTTTCAGTAGTTTCCAAACTCAGTCCTAAAAATATTACTTCACTCATGATGGGCGGCTGGTTTTTGTCAACGTCCATCGGCAATAAACTCAGTGGCGTTTTGGCCAGTATGTGGGATTCTTATGAAGACAAGACCGATTTTTTCTGGATTAACTTCGGATTGCTTATGTTTGCTACCGCATTGATGTTTGTTTTGCTCAAACAACTCAACGCCGTTATGAAAGAAAAAGGAATAAACTAACTTCTATGGAATCAAAAATCACCACCGAACAAATTCAAAACTTTTCCGGAAAATACCCAAAACAACTGTGGTATTTGTTTTTTAGCGAAATGTGGGAGCGCTTCTGCTTTTACGGAATGCGCGGTATGCTCGTGGTTTTTATGGTGAGTCAACTCAGCATGAAAGACGAGGTGGCCAACTTGCAATACGGCGCAACACAAGCCTGGGTATATGCTTTTACGTTTATTGGTGGTTTGTTTGCCGACAAGATTCTGGGTTTTAGAAAATCACTTTTTTGGGGCGGTATGCTCATGATTTTGGGCAGTGTGATTTTGGCGGTTGATCCGAAGAATTTCTTCTTCATCGGGATTAGTTTTACCATCGTGGGAACTGGATTTTTTAAACCCAATATTTCATCAATGGTAGGCCAATTGTACCAAGACAATGATCCGCGACGCGATGCCGGTTTTTCATTGTTTTATGCCGGAGTTAATCTCGGTGCGCTTATTGGCGGATATATTTGTATTGCTGTGGCCAACGGTAATTTGTGGGCATCGTTGGTTCCGGAAGCCTTGCGTTGGAACTATGCTTTTGGATTTGCTGCGATTGTCATGGTAATTAGTTTGCTCACGTTTACCCAAACGCAAAAAAGCCTTGGAGAAATTGGACTTTCACCTTTACTCAACATCGAAAATTCCAAGCGAAAACTATATGAAGTTCTAACTTACATTGGTTCATTGGCCATTATTCCCATTATTATTATGATGGTGGCCAACACGGTTTATACCGATTATTTCATGATGATTATTGGGCCGGCTTCTATTGTATATCTGTTTTATGAGATGCGAAATTTTAGTTCATCTGAAAACAAAAAACTATTGGCAGCACTTGTGTTCATTATATTTTCGATTTTCTTTTGGGCGTTTTTTGAGCAAAGCGGAGGTTCATTGAGTTTGTTTGCGGCCAACAATCTGCACAATACTGTTTTGGGTGTTGCACTTGATCCGAATGGTGTGAACAATTCAGCCAATTCTCTGTTTGTGATCATATTTGCTGCTTTGGTGGGTATGGTTTGGATATTCCTGGCCAAAAAGAAAATAGAACCCAACACCGTAGTCAAATTTGGGCTTGGGTTTTTATTCCTCGCCGGCGGTTTTTGGGTGTTTTATTACACCAAATTTTTCGCCTCGCCCGACGGAAGAACTTCTTTAGATTTATTCACCTTTGGTTGGTTTGTCATCACGTTTGGTGAGTTGTGTTTGTCTCCCATCGGAATGAGTGCCATGACCAAACTTTCGCCGCAAAAGACACAAGCGGTTATTATGGGTATGTGGTTTTTAGCCAGCGCTTATGGGCAATACTTTGCCGGATTGCTCGGAGCCAATATAGCCAGTGCCTCTGAAAATGCATCCAATCTTGAAAAATTAAATGTGTATGCCGACGGATACGAACAATTGGCTATTTATGCACTTGTCGCTGGAGTTGCTTTAATAGCTATTTCTCCGCTGGTAAAAAAACTCATGCAAGATGTTAGATAAATTATTAACTTCGGCACTATTATTGCCACAAGCGGCCAACTTTTTAAATTGATTTTTATGAAAAAAATATTCTTTGCTTTATTGTTGATAACATCTTCGATAGCAGTTCAGGCTCAAGAGCTTAAATGGGAAACAGACCTTAAGAAGGCTGCCGATATTTCTATTAAAACAAAAAAGCCTTTGCTGTTGTTTTTTACCGGAAGTGATTGGTGTGGTTGGTGTATTCGATTGCAAAACGAAGTACTTAAAACACCTGATTTTGCTAAATGGGCCAAAGAAAATGTAGTTTTGGTTGAGTTAGATTTCCCGAGAAGAACTCCTCAATTGCCCGAAATTCAACAGCAAAACAATGAACTACAACAAGTTTTTGGTGTTCGCGGATATCCAACCATTTGGTTTGCTCATCCAAACAAGAAAGATGGAAAAATAAATCTTGACAAATTGGGCAGTACCGGATACGTAGCTGGAGGTCCATCAAAATGGTTAGAAGGAGCTAATCAAATTTTAGCAAATAAAAAATAATTTTCATCTGATAATCTAAAGAATCCCTTTTTACCTGTGTAGTGAAAAGGGATTTTTTTTTGACGGCAAGTTTGTTCCCATCGTTTTATACTTGATGGGTAGTTATTTCCGTCAGCTATAACAAGTTTTGGGTTCATGTCAACCAGCAAACGCTCAAGATTAACTTTGGGTTGGTTACAAAGCACAATTATATCTGGATTTAGTTTTTTTGAGTAGTCACTCAGATCATCAGCAATTAAGATTTTTGAATTTTTAAAACGCCCTTGCCGACCTAACTTCTGATATTGAACCTTTTTTATAAATTCAGAAGTTTGATAACTTTCTAGGATATTTTTAGGTAAAGTCTCACGATAATAGACTTCCATTTTTGTTCCGAATCGATTTACGATAGCGGTTGCTTTTCTTTGATGCAACACAAGCCATTCTCTTTTTGTTCTTGTATTTTGAGTACTTATAGTGTAGGTTATTTGTAAAGCCAAAACACCAACCAAAGCCCATTTCACTCGGTTATATATCGGTTTTTTTAAAGCCCATACCACAAGTATGACAAAAAGGTAAGCCGCAAAAGTCATCCATAAATTGAATGGAATATTTTTAAAAACATACTCATCAGCCTGAGCAATGAATTTGATAAACCCATTTAATCTCTGAATCAACCAACTAATAAGCTCTATTCCGGTTTTGGGAACCCAACCAATTGCTGCAAATATCATTATCGAAACACCAACCGCCATAATCAATCCAATCATCGGAATAACGATTAAATTTGCCAGTAAGAAAAGCCCTGGGAATTGATGGAAATAGTATAAGCTCAATGGTAAAGTACCTATTTGGGCCGCCAATGATACAGTAGTTATTTGCCAAAAATATCGTGTGATCTTATAATTAGGAGCCCACCATTTATTTAAGAGAGGTTGTAACCATAAAATGAAGAATAAGGCAGTATAACTCAATTGCAAGCCTACATCAAATAAGAGTGTTGGTGCTGCTAGTAAGATGAGTAAAAGTGATACCAACAAAGTATGAAAGATGTTTGTTTGGCGCTTTAAATGCATGGCCATCGCCACAAAAGAATACATAGTTACCGAACGAACCACTGACGCAGAAAGCCCGGCGAGCAGTGCGAATCCCCAAAGAGAAATTAAAATAACAATCAATTTCACCCAACGAGTCTTCTGATTTTTTGGTAAAAATTTCAGTATAAATCCCAAAAACAAAACGATAAAACCAACATGCAAGCCCGAAACAGATAAAATATGCACCACGCCTGCGGATTGATAATCACGAATAATTTCAGGTGAAATTTCTTGTTGTTGGCCTACTGTAAGCGCTGCTAAAATCTGTAAAATTTCAGAGTTTAGACCGCTTTGTTGTAATTTAGTCATGGCTCTTTGACGTATTTTGTCGGCCCAATAAAAAACATCCTGCTTTGGTTGCTTTTGTATGGCAGTATTTTGACCATTTGCAAAAACTTGCCCATAAATATTTTTGAGTTGAAGATAATCCCAATAGTCAAAACTTCCTGGGTTCATCTGAGGCTTTGAGGTGTAAATCATCGAGTTGATGCTCAGCCTAGTACCAATAGCGATAGAGGGGGCTTTGAAATCAACTTTACTTAAATAAACGATTACTTTTCCAAAACATGCTTTTTGATTGATGCGCTCAACTTGGGCTACAAATCGGTAGTTTTTGTCTGAAGATTTTAATTTTTCACGCAATAAAACATCTACATGATCAATGGATTCAGCTTTCAAATAATTAGTAAAATGACACGGATAACCTTTTTCGTAATGAATTGTAAAAGCTGAAATTCCAACACCAACTGATGTTAAAAAAATAGTCAAGCCTATCATAGGTATAAGCTTAGGTCGTTTTTTGACCAGTAAATGCAAAGTGATAAGCATCAGCAACGGTAACCCAAATAGGGCAAGACTGTGCAATGGGAGTAATGGGCAAAATCGGGCGTATAAAATTCCTAAGGTCAACCCGATTGCCACCCGGGTCAACGGAAACTGTATGGCGTTCATGGCTCTAAAGTATTCAATTTAAGCCAATAAGCCAAAAAATTATTCTAGTATTCGATTGGCTTGCGCAAAAGTTCTTCCGTAATAAGGTTCTTTGGTTGAAGATATCACTACTCCTTTTTGAGTTGATGAGTGAATGAACTTGATTTCTTCATCGGTCACTTCAGTAACCATTCCCACGTGGTTAATGGTTCTGCGTCCGTTGGTTTTAAAAAAAATCAAATCGCCTTTTCTAATATCATCTTCGTTTAATACCCGTCCGATGCGAGCCATTTCAACCGAAGAGCGCGGCAGAGTAATGTCAAATTTCTTAAAAGTACTAAACATAAGCCCTGAACAATCAAAGCCATCGGCTGTGGTTCCGCCGCTTCGATAACGGGTTCCGAGTTGCTCTGAAGCAGCGTTGATGAGCTGTTGCACCAAATAACTCGAATCTTCAACATTGATTACATAATCATCATCGTTCTTATCGTTGATGCGACTGCCGCTAACCACCGCTTTTTTAGGTTCGGTTTTGGGTTCAGATTTTTTGGTGGATGTTTTGGCTGTAGCCGTTTTTTTAGATTCAGGCGCGTGGTAAATTCCGCGCTTCATGGCTTCAGATTTTGAAGTAATAATGGTTGAAGTTGGCTTACAACTGGCCAATGAAATAACAATTAGGATAAAAAAAACAATTCGTTTCAAAAGATATTTTTTTTCAGATGAGTATTACAAACGTTCAGAATTTAAACTTCGTACAATAAGTTGAGCTGTTTTTTCACTAGCACCCAATCCGCCGAGTTTATTTTCAAGTTCATTGTATTGTTGCATTAGTTTTTCTCGGTGAGCTGGTTCTAGGATTTTTTGCAATTCTTGGGTGAGTTTTTGGGTGTTGCAATCATTTTGTATGAGCTCTGTAACCACAGGTGCATCCATGATTAAATTGACCAGTGAAATATATTTGAGCGTGATGATGCGTTTGGCAATTTGATACGATGCCCAACTGCCCTTATAGCAAACCACCTCAGGCACTTTAAACAAAGCAGTTTCTAAAGTGGCTGTTCCCGAAGTTACCAATGCTGCGCTGGCATGGCTCAGTAAATCATAGGTTTGATTGGCCACAAAATGAACATTCTTATTTTGCAAAAAGCTTTGATAAAATTCTTTGGGTTGGCTAGGCGCTCCGGCAATCACAAATTGATAATCTTTAAATATGTCGGCAACACTGAGCATTAAACCCAACATTTTGGTGATTTCTTGTTTTCGGCTTCCTGGCAAAACGGCAATAATAGGTTTGTCTTCTAATTGATTTTGAGCGATAAAAGTGGCTTTGTCCAAGGTTTGTCGGCTGTGGATAGCGTCAATGAGCGGATGGCCCACAAAGTGAACCGGAAAATGATGCTTTTGTTCGTAGAATTCTTTTTCAAAAGGTAAAATCACATACAACTGGTCAAAATCGCGTTTGATGGCTTTGATGCGGTTTTCTTTCCAAGCCCAAATTTGAGGTGAAATGTAATAGTGCGTTGGAATTCCTTTGGTTTTTGCCCACTGAGCAATGCGCATATTAAAGCCCGGATAGTCAATAAAAATGAGTGCATCCGGAGCAAAAGATTCGATGTCTTTTTTACAAAATTTAATGTTGCTTAGAATAGTTTTTAAATTAAAAACCACTTCTATAAAACCCATAAAAGCCAAATCGCGGTAGTGTTTTGCCAAAGTTCCGCCGGCTTGTTGCATCAAATCTCCTCCCCAAAAACGAATTTCCGCCTTAGTATCTTGTTGGTACAAAGCCTTGATTAAGTTAGAACCGTGTAAATCGCCTGAAGCTTCACCGGCAATGATATAGTATTTCATGAGTTTAGCTTATAAAAATAGTGTGACCACAGTAATAATAATCAGACCCAAAATCACGCCTTGTGATATTTCTTCGCGGTCTTTTTTGATCAAAAAATAAAATAAGATTATATTCAAAATGGCTCCCAAAGTGAGAATTTTACCCAACATACCTTGCTCTTTATACAAATGCATGCCCGTTAAATACCCCATGTCGGTAAATAATTTTATAAACAAGAAAGTTCCCAAAAAAGTAGTCAGAAGAGCCAGCAAAACCCCAATCATCAAATCTTTATTCTTCATTTTTTCTTTGGTTTAAATTCCACGTGTTGAGTTGCGCCAATGCATGATGAGCCGTCAAATCAAATTGCACCGGAACCACCGATACAAAATGATTTTCTAATGCCCAAATATCAGTATCTTGGCCGCTGTCTTGATTGACAAACTCACCGGTGAGCCAATAGTAATCTTTACCCATCGGCGAGGTTCTTTTGTCAAACTTTTCTATCCATTGAGCTTGGGCTTGTCGACAAATTTTAACGCCTTTGATCTCTGTTTGTGCACATTTCGGGAAATTCACATTGAGCACCACACCACTTGGTAAACCATTTTTCAAAGTGTGTTCAACAATATTCTTTACATAACTTTTAATAGGCTCAAAATTAGCGTTCCAGCTAAAATCGTCTAATGAAAAACCGATGGCCGGAATACCCTCAATACCCGCTTCAACTGCGGCACTCATCGTTCCGGAATAAATCACATTGATTGATGCGTTTGACCCGTGGTTAATACCCGAAACACATAAATCCGGTTTGCGTTTGAGCAATTCATTCACGGCCAATTTCACACAATCTACCGGTGTGCCCGAACAACTATATTCAGAAATGACTGCATCTGCTGTAGAATGACGGTTTAAATACAAGGTATTATTGACCGTTATGGCATGTCCCATCGCACTCTGCGGTTTATCGGGAGCCACAACAACCACTTCGCCCAAAGCACTGACCACTTCAATTAAAGCGCGAATACCCGGAGCCGTGATTCCATCGTCATTGGTTACCAGAATCAAAGGTTTCTTCATGAATTATAGTTGATTTATTTTTTTAGAAGCTATTCCTGCTGTCCGCTGTAGCTTTGTTCGGTTTTGCAAACCGCACAAAGGCTGCCGCTTCCATCAGGGCTAGGGCCAACGGCGTATATGAACATAACTGTTATGCCAAATAATCCCGCAAAAATAATCATTTTTAACAGGAAGTTGTTACATTAGCATCTTTAACAAAAAATTAGCCCCCTGAATCAAGCACCACTTGGGTTTTTGCTTAATTTAGACCAAAAAATTTAATGAACCGCTTAATTGAATTTATGAAAAGAAATTTCAAAGTATTATTGGCCGTATTGTTTTTATCTGTTGGCTTGTTTGCGTTTAAAGGAGTTTTTAAGTCTCCAAACGACCCTGAAAAAGACAAAATGTTGCTCGAATTGCTCACGTTTGTTATTGAGCGCGGGCACTATGATCCGGCAGCTATGGATGATAATTTCTCTAAAGGAATCTACAAAGATTACATTGAAGCGCTTGATCCGTCAAAACGCTTTTTTATTCAATCTGATATTGATGAATTTGCTAAATACGAGACGCAATTAGACGATCAGATCAAAAATAAAGATCTTGCGTTTTTTGATTTGACTTATGACCGTTTGATGAAACGCATTTCTGAGAGCAAAGGTTTTTACAAAGATATTTTAGCCAAACCTTTTGACTACAACGTAAAGGAAGAATTCAATACCAATTACGAGAAGCTTCCGTATGCCAAAAACACCGATGAACTTAAAGAAAAATGGCGTAAACAAATCAAGCTTTCAACACTTTCATCACTCACCGACAAACTCAAAATGCAAGAAGATTTGAAAAACGGTGTTAAATCTGACGATAAGTCAAAAGAAAAAGCATTTGAGAAAAAAGCAGATGAAAAGCCTGAAGCGCCTAAATCATTTGAACAACTTGAAAAAGAAACGCGTGAAAGTTCACTCAAATCACTCAACGAATATTTTGACTTCATCAACGATTTAGATCGTAACGACTGGTTTTCAGTTTATGTCAATGCCGTTGCTACGCGTTTTGACCCACACACCAATTACTTTCCGCCCGATGAAAAAGAGCGTTTTGATGTGAGCATGAGCGGTAAACTTGAAGGAATCGGTGCTCGTTTGCAAAAGAAAAATGACTACACTGAAATTTCTGAACTCATTTCAGGCGGCCCGGCTTGGCGTGGTAAAGAACTAGAGGCTGGTGATATCATTCTTAAAGTAGCACAAGGCAACCAAGAACCGGTTGATGTTGGCGGAATGCATTTGGATGATGTGGTCAAAAAAATCAAAGGCCCGAAAGGAACCGAAGTTCGTTTGACGGTTAAAAAAGTCGACGGAACCATTAAGATTATTTCCATCATTCGCGATATTGTTGAAATCGAAGAAACCTATGCTAAATCAAGCGTAGTTGAGCGTAATGGTGTTAAGTACGGAATTATTTATTTACCTAAATTCTATATTGATTTTGAAAACAACGACAGCCGTGATGCCGGAAAAGATGTAGCTCAAGAAGTTGAACGTTTAAAAAACGAAGGTGTTCAGGGAATCGTAATGGATTTACGCGATAACGGTGGCGGATCGCTCAAAACCGTTGTTGACATAGCCGGTTTGTTTATTGAAGAAGGTCCGGTAGTTCAGATTAAATCAGCGGGTCGCAAAAAAGAAGTTTTATATGATCGTGATAAACGCATTCAATGGGATGGTCCGCTTGTGGTGATGCAAAATAGTTTCTCGGCTTCGGCTTCTGAGATTTTTGCTGCAGCTATGCAAGATTACCGCCGAGGAATTGTAATCGGAAGCAAACAATCCTACGGAAAAGGAACAGTTCAAAATGTAATTGACCTCAATCAATTCGTTCGCGGAAGCAATGTTGGCGATTTGGGAGCACTAAAAACCACTACACAGAAATTTTACAGAATTACAGGGGGTTCAACTCAATTAGAAGGCGTAAGTAGTGATGTAGCTATTCCGGATCGTTATTCTTACCTTAAAATGGGTGAACGTGATATTGACAATGCAATGCCTTGGGACAAAATCGATCCGTCTGAGTTTAAATTCTGGGATAAGCAAAGCAATTTTGATGCTGCGATTGACAATAGTAAAAAACGTATTGCAGAAAATCCGAAATTCAAACTTATTGATGAAAACGCACAATGGATTGATCAGCGAAACAAAGAAAGTGTATACAATTTAAACATTGATCAGTTCAAAGCTGAGCAAAAAGCCATTGAAGAAAAAGCTAAAAAGTATAAATCAATTGCTGATTACAAAAATAGTTTAGAGTTCAAGTCGCTTTCTTATGAGCAAGAAGCCATGAAGACTGATTCATCGCTTAAAGAAAAACGTGAAAGATGGCATGAAAGCTTGTCAAAAGATATTTATGTTGAAGAAGCGCTGAATGTACTCGATGATTTGCAACCCAAAAACGCTGGTAAAAAGGTGGTGACGAAAATCAAGAAGGAACCGATTAAATCATAATTACAAAGCCTCGAACAAGAGGCTTTTTTTATGCTTTTTACTTACCATTCGTTTACCTTATTAGCATCCATCTTTAAAAAGATAAACAGCAAAATGGTAAAGCCCCAAAGCCCCGATCCACCATAAGAAAAGAAAGGCAAAGGAACCCCTATAGTTGGAAATATTCCGGCCACCATGGCAATGTTGACAAAAAAGTGAATGAACAAAATACAAGCTACACAATAACCATAAACTCTGCTGAACTTGGTTTTTTGTCGTTCGGCCAAGTATATAATTCTAAAAATCAATCCGATAAAAAGGCCAATAACCACCAAAGAGCCTAAAAAACCCCATTCTTCTCCTACGGTGGTAAAAATATAATCGGTATGTTGTTCTGGAACAAAACCGCCTTTGGTTTGTGTACCTTCAAGAAAACCTTTGCCAAACCATCCGCCAGAACCAATAGCAATTTCAGATTGGTTGGTATTATAACCAATACCTTTCATATCGACTTCTTTTCCAAGCAAAATATTAAATCGATCGCGGTGATGTTGTTTGAAAACCGATTCGAACACATAATCTACCGAGAAAACAAAACCTGTAATCATGACCAAAACAATAGCACTTGCAATGATGTTTCGATCAACTATTCTGCTTCTAAAATAATATAGTGTAATAACCACCGCTGCAATGAGTACAACTGCCCATGGCTTAAATAAAAGTGCCATAACAAACAAAATGATGGCAATAAAGCCTGTCCATAAATACCAAGGAGGAAGGCCTTCTCGATATAAAACAAAAAACAAAGACATGAAAATGAGCGCACTTCCTGGGTCATGTACCGCAATCAAAATAACCGGCACAAAAATGATAGCTAATGCTTGAATTTGTCGGTTGGTGTCTTTAAGGTTTACCTGTACATCGCTTAGATATTTTGCTAATGCCAGTGATGTAGCAGCCTTTACAAATTCTGAAGGTTGTAAACCAAAAGATCCGAATGAATACCAATTGGCTTGTCCTTTAACCGTTTTTCCAAATACAAATAAACCTGCCAAAGCAAATAATCCAATGATATATATGACGCTTGAAAACTTCTCGTAAAATTTTCCTTCAACAGATAATACAATAAAAATGAGCGGTATGGCCAAAGCGATGCTAAATAATTGCTTGCCATAAAACTGAGAGAGGTCTAAGATATAATTGTCATCAGATAACGAAAGCGATGACGAATAGATATTCAGCCAGCCCATAATGACCAAGATCATGTAGATGAAAACACTCATCCAATCGAGGTTGTTGGTTACGCTTTGGTTTTTCATTTAAATTAATTTTCAGTTGCCTCTTCTGGAGAATCAGCTTGTTTTTCTGTAACCTCTGGTTTTTTTAACAACAAAGTATCGGTCTCTTTTCGTCCGGTATATTTGGCATATTCACCTTGTAAACTTCCTTCAAACATTCGTTTTTCAAGATCGGTACGTGTAATTTTTTTCTTAATGTATTTTTCAATCATCAAACTTGCGATTGGTCCGGCCCAGCGTGCGCCCCAATAACCGTTTTCTACCAAAACAGCAATGGCAATTTTTGGATTGTCTTTGGGAGCAAATGCTACAAAAATTGAGTGATCTTGAAGTTTGACGCGTTTGCCGTTTATTTTGGTGTAATTCTCTGCAGTTCCTGTTTTTCCGCAAATTTGAATGCCTTCAACTTGTAGCGCATGTGCCGTTCCTAAGTTATAAACATCATATAGCCCTTCAATTACGGGTTCAAAATATTTACGATCAATGGTGGTTACATGTTTGGTTCTGTATTTTTTATCAATCGGTTCGCCTTTGATGCTTTTAATGATATGTGGGGTGTAATAATATCCTCGATTTGCAACTGTTGCCATCATATTGGCCAATTGAATTGGGGTCATCAACACTTCACCTTGTCCAATTGAGTTTGATACGATAGCTGTGGCCTTCCAGCCTCCATTGGGATAAATACGCTTGTAGGTTTTAGAAGTCGGTGCTTTTCCGCGTCGGCCGGTTGGTAAATCATAGCCCATAAATTCGCCCAATCCGAAGCTTTTTAAATGACGACTCCAAACATCAACACCGTCAGCCGGGCGTAAATATTTATTGATGGTTTTTAAGTAAACCGTTCCAAAATATGCGTTGCATGATTCATAAATTCCGCGGTGTAACTGTTGAGCGCCGCCGTGGCAGTGACATCGCATAAATCTTCCGCGGGCATAGCTAAATCCATGATTACAAAAAACGGTCGTTTGCTCATCAATAACACCTTCTTGCAGGCCAATGAGTCCTGTTAAGATTTTAAATGGTGAGCCAGGCGGATACTCAGCCAGTAAGCCCCGGTCATATAGAGGCTTAGCAATTGAATCCCGATAAAGCATCGTATAGTTTTTTGAACGCTGTCTGCCTACCAAAATAGCCGGATCATACGATGGCGCAGTGACCAATGCTAGAATTTCTCCGGTTTTGGGTTCAATGGCCACGATACCTCCGCGTTTGTTGATCATCAATTCTTCGCCGTATTGTTGTAATTCGGCGTCAATACTCAAATGAATATCTTTTCCTTGTACAGAAATTGTATCGTATTTACCTTCTTTATACGGGCCAATTTCGCGGTTGAATTTGTCTTTGAGAATATATTTTACTCCTTTTACACCACGGAGAATATTTTCATAACTTTCTTCAACACCTTGTTTACCAATTAAATCGCCGCTATTGTAGTAGGGATTTTTCTCAATGATTCGTTCGTTGACTTGGGTAATAAAACCAAAAACATTAGCTCCAAACTTTACCTGATAATCTCGCAATGAACGCTTTTGGATATAGAAACCTTCAAATTTTCTGATTTTTTCTTGAAAAGCGGCAAATTCTAATTTATTGAGTTGAGGTAAAAAAACCGACGGAAGTCGTGGGCTATATACTTTGGCCTTATTGACTATTTTAATAAAATCAGCTTTGGTAATGTTGAGTAATTTGCAAAATTCAATCGTATCTAAGTTTTTGATATCTTTTGGAATAACCATGATATCGTACGAAGGTTGATTGGCTACAAGCAATTTTCCGGTGCGGTCATAAATATAGCCGCGTTCCGGATAATCATATTGTATTTTAATGGCATTGTTGTCTGATTTAAGCTTGAATGAATCGTCGATAATTTGCAAGTAAAAAAGCCGCAACACCAACAATATTGCTCCGATAATAATGACCGTTGGCAATAGTACTTTTCTCATCTTCTGCTGGGCTTAATCAGGTAAATAATCAGAATACACATCAGTAAGGTAAAAAGAGTGCTGACTATGGTTTTAAGTATAATTTCAAAGATGAAATTGAGTCTAAAAACTTCGAGTAAAAACAAAACAAAGTGATGTAAAACTACAGCTATAAGCAAAAAAGAAAAGCGTTCTGGTGTTAGTGTATCGTTGAGTTTTACGGTTTGATATTCATAACTCAACCCAAACGAAAATTTAAAAATATACGGTCGGTAATAGGCTAAAATAATCGAAGCCGCTGCATGAACCCCGCCAGAATTGCAGAACATATCTAGTATCAAGCCGAGTAAGAAACTTGATAACAACAACCCAATTTTATTGCCGTTTACCGGATATAAAATGATGAACAAAATATACGGATATGGGTTGATGTAGCCCAGAAAATCCATATTGTTGAAGATGAGAATCTGAGCCGCTAAAAGCAGAATAAAACGGGCAATATTGAGTAATACGGCACTATTCATCTTCTTTTCGTCTTTCTAAATCTTGAATTTCTTGACGGTCTTTACTCTTAATGATATATACATGACCCAAGTTGGTCATATCATTGAACAATTTTACGTTGAGCGTGTAGTAATTGGTTTCGTTGTCAATATATATCTTATCGATGGTTCCGATACCAATATTTTCGGGGAAAATTACCGATTGACCACCGGTTACAATCGTGTCTCCTTTGCGAACCGATGCCAAACGCGGTACGTCAATAAGTTGAACAAATCCGGTGTTTTTACCATTCCAAATCAGTGAGCCAAAATGATTAGATTTTTTGATCTTAGCATTGATTTGGGATTTTATGTTCAAAATGCTGATTATTGTTGCATAATTCTTTGAGGTTTTGTCAACGACACCTACAATTCCGGAACTGTTTACAACGCCCATATCAGGTTTTACTCCGGCTGAGCTTCCGCTATTGATGGTTAAATAGTTTTCATAAACATTATACGAGTTGTGGATAACTTTTGAAACAATAATGTCTTGCGGACGAACGCCTTTGAGTGAATCAATTTTTGGTGCAATACTGCTGTCTTTGAGGCTTAACAATAAGCTTCTGAGTCTTGCATTTTCTTGAGCAAGTTGCTCGTTTTCATTTTTAAGGTTGAAATATTCTCGAGTTGAATTGATTTGTTCATAAACCCCGCCGCTCAAGAAATTAGCAGAACTAATCACTTTGCTTCGGTGATAAGAATGCGATTGAACCGTAAACACCAACGATACCACTAAAAGCAGCAAAAACAGCAATCGATAGCTGTTTTTAAAAATGAATACAAATATTTGCTGCATCTTCTTTGGGTATACTTGAGACTACTTGGTTTATGTCCGAATCTATGGCTCAACTAGATACTCGAGCGATTTACTTGATTAAAATACTTCTGAATTTAGGGATGTTTTTCAACGCCATTCCGGTACCGCGTACAACAGCTCTAAGTGGATCTTCAGCAATGAATACCGGCAAATCGGTTTTTTGCGAGATGCGTTTGTCTAATCCGCGCAACATAGATCCTCCGCCGGCCAAGAAAATACCCGTATTGTAAATATCAGCGGCTAACTCTGGTGGAGTTTGTGAGAGTGTTTCCATTACGGCATCTTCAATACGCTGAATCGATTTGTCCAAAGCTTTGGCAATTTCGCGGTAAGAAACATCTACTTGTTTTGGTTTTCCAGTCAGCAAGTCACGCCCTTGAACCGACATTTCATCTGGTGGTGTTTCTAAATCCTCCAAAGCGGCGCCCACGGTAATTTTGATTTTTTCAGCAGTGCTTTCACCCACAAAAAGGTTGTGTTGTGTACGCATATAATACACGATGTCGTTGGTAAAAACGTCACCGGCAATCTTCACTGATTTGTCGCAAACAATTCCGCCCAAAGCAATCACGGCAATTTCAGTGGTTCCACCACCAATATCAACAATCATGTTCCCTTTAGGTTGCATGATGTCAATGCCAATACCAATCGCTGCTGCCATTGGTTCGTGAATGAGGTAAACTTCTTTTCCGTTTACGCGCTCGCAAGATTCTTTTACGGCGCGCATCTCAACTTCAGTAATTCCAGACGGAATGCACACCACCATACGCAGGGCAGGAGTGAACATTCTTTTTCTGAGGGCAGGAATGCTTTTGATAAACAAGCTGATCATCTTTTCAGAAGCGTCAAAGTCAGCAATAACCCCATCTTTGAGTGGGCGTATGGTTTTGATGTTTTCATGGGTTTTACCTTGCATCATGTTCGCTTCTTTACCAACGGCGATGATTTTTCCGGAGATTCGGTCGCGGGCTACAATTGAAGGGCTGTCAATTACAACCTTATCATTGTGGATGATGAGGGTGTTTGCGGTTCCAAGGTCAATCGCGATGTCCTCGGTCATGAAATCAAAAAATCCCATACTTCTTTTTAGGGTTATAGTGTTTATACAATTTTTTAACGCACAAAGTTAAACAAATTAATGTTTAAAATGACGTGTTCCTGTAAATACCATGGCAACTTTATTTTCATTGCAAAAATCAATGCTCAATTGGTCTTTAATCGAGCCTCCGGGCTGAATCACAGCGGTTATTCCGGCTTGATGAGCAATCTCTACACAGTCCGGAAACGGGAAAAACGCATCGCTGGCCATCACGCCGCCTTGAAGGTCAAAACCAAAGCTATGGGCTTTTTCAATGGCTTGTTTTAAAGCATCCACGCGTGAGGTTTGCCCGGTGCCTGAAGCCAAGAGTGTTTGGTTTTTGGCCAAAACAATGGTGTTTGATTTGGTGTTTTTACAAATTTTTGAGGCAAACAGCAAGTCGTCAATTTCAGCATGGCTAGGAACCGTATCAGTAACGGTTTTGAGCTGTTCTTTATTGTCAGTCAAGTCATTTCTGTCTTGAACGAGCCAGCCGTTGAGTGCCGAACGAACTTGCTTTTTAGGCATAGAATCGTCTTTCAAAACCAGCAAGATTCTGTTTTTCTTTTCAGATAAAATTTCGATGGCTTTTGGGCTAAATTCTGGTGCAATGACTACTTCACAAAACAGTGAATTAATCTCAGCAGCCGTTGCCTCATCCATCGGTTGATTCGCAATGAGCACTCCGCCAAAAGCTGAGGTCGGATCACAGGCCAAAGCCGCTAAGTAAGCTTCGTGAATCGTATTTCTAGTCGCCAATCCGCAAGCGTTGTTGTGTTTGAGAATCGCAAAAGTCGGAGCATCGTTCTTGAATTCTAAAATCAAGTTTACCGCCGCATCTACATCGAGCAAATTGTTATACGACAATTCTTTGCCGTTCAATTGGGTAAACATCGCCTCAAAATCGCCAAAGAAATAACCGCGTTGATGTGGGTTTTCTCCATAACGCAACACTTTTCCATCAGCCGAACTCAATTTAAAAATAGGTTCATCTGAGTTGAAATAATGAAAGATGGCGGTGTCATAATGCGATGAAACATGAAAGGCTTTTGCTGCCAATTCCTTACGTTGTTCTATAGTTGTTGCGCAGTTTTGTGATTGAATCAAATCAAGCAAATAACCATATTCGTTCACTGATGGAACAATAACCGTGTCTTTAAAATTTTTGGCCGCTGCACGAATGAGCGAAATACCGCCGATGTCAATTTTTTCAATAATATCAGCCTCAGAAGCACCTGAAGCGACTGTTTTTTCAAACGGATATAAGTCAACTATAACCAAATCAATTTGTGGAATATTGAATTCTTGCATTTGTGCCACATCGCCGGCGTGGTCTTGACGGTTGAGAATTCCGCCAAAGATTTTTGGGTGTAAAGTTTTCACGCGTCCGCCCAAAATGGATGGATACGAAGTAACATCTTCAACAGCTACGACCGGAATACCTATACTTTTGATGAATTCTTCAGTTCCGCCGGTTGAATAAATGGTGACTTTGTGCTCGTGCAATGCGCGCACCAGCGGCTCAAGCCCTTCTTTCGAATATACCGAAATCAGCGCCGAGGCGATTTTTGTTGTTGTGTTCATGGGTAGTTGTTGTGTGTTAAAGGTTTATTTCAGACCGAAGTCAAAAATTAAAGTGCAAAAGTAATTTTTTAAGCAAGAAAAACCATCGTCAAGCGTAACTTTATTTTGATAGTTTTGACCAATGCAGCGGCTTTGTTTTTTCTAGGTTTTTGAAAAAATAATGCGCAATTTTACTCATCTAAAATCAGGTTTATGATTGTCTATTGGCGTTTGCTCGGAGAAAGTTTTGGTTTTGCCCTTAATGCTTTGCGCACCAATAAATTGCGCACTTTGCTTTCGCTTTTAGGCGTAACGGTTGGTATTTTCTCTATTATTGCGGTACTCACAGCGGTTGATTCGCTGGACAGAAAGATCAAAAAAGATTTGAGCACCCTTGACAAAAACACCATGTATCTCACCAGTGTTCCGTTTGGGCCTTCTAATATTCCACAATGGAAGATTGAGCAATTTCCAAAGGTGTCTTACGAAGAATATCAATACCTCAAAAAGCAAAATATTGAAGGCGTAGAAAATATGTCTTTTCAATTTTTTACCAATAATGAGCAAATTCGTTTTGAATCTAAAAGCATGAGTGATGTCAATATGGTAGCGGTCACCGATGAGTTTGACGATATTCAGCGCATGGAATTCAGTGAAGGCCGGTTTTTTAATGAATCCGAATCAAATTCAGCCAAAGCAGTGGTGGTTTTGGGATATGAAATCGCCCAAGGCTTGTTTGATGGCGCCGACCCGATAGGCAAAACCGTTCGCATTTACGGTCAGCGTTTTCAAGTGATTGGCGTGACGCAAAAAAAAGGCGGTTCTGGAATAAATGTGGGCGGAGGCGATGATACTTCGGCCTTCATTCCGTCTAATTTTTTGCGCAAACTCTACGGCGATAAAAGTGAGATGATGCTCCCGGTGGTGATCATCAAGCCCGAAAAAGGCTTAAACATAGACGAACTTAAAGCTAATATTGGTCATAAACTCAGAGTTTATCGTGGTGTTAAAGCTGACAGTATTGACAATTTTTTCATCAATATTCTATCAGGACTGACCGACTTTATTGATAATATGGTTGCGCAACTCAACACCATTGGTTGGATCATCAGTGGGTTTTCACTACTTGTGGGCGGTTTCGGAATTGCCAACATTATGTTCGTTTCGGTAAAAGAGCGCACGAGTTTAATTGGGATTCAAAAATCACTGGGTGCTAAAAACAAATTTATCTTACTACAGTTTTTATTCGAGTCAATCATTCTATCTGTTATTGGTGGAATTGTGGGGCTCATTTTGGTTTTTATCATTGCCCAAGTGCTTACCCATATGCTCGATTTTGAATTTGTACTCGGTATGGGCAACGCACTGCTCGGCACCGGACTTTCTGCTTTGATTGGTTTAATCTCAGGAGTTCTTCCGGCTATTTCGGCTTCAAGATTAGATCCGGTGGAGGCGATTAGAACAGGCATGTAATTTTTTAGAAGCTTATCCCGCTGTTCGCACTATCTTTTTTCCGACAAGCTCCAAAAAGGATAGTTGCTACCATCGGGGCTAGGGCTTTACGATTCGCTAGAGAATTTCAATAAAATAAAAAACCCGGCGTTTACCGGGCTTTACTTATCTTACTTCGTTATTCTCTATCAAGTCAATGTATAAATTCACTCGGTCTTTGAGTTCTTTTCGGTTGACGATAAAATCCAAAAATCCGTGCTCTAATACAAATTCTGAAGTTTGGAAACCTTCCGGTAAATCTTTCCCGGTGGTATCGCGCACTACACGCGGTCCGGCAAAACCAATCAAAGCACCCGGTTCGGCAATGTTGATGTCGCCCAACATAGCGTATGATGCTGTGGTTCCTCCGGTGGTCGGATCGGTACAAAGCGAAATATAAGGCACTTTGGCATCGGCCAATTGCGCCAATTTAGCTGAGGTTTTGGCCAACTGCATCAGTGAATAAGCGGCTTCCATCATACGTGCTCCACCTGATTTTGAAATCATCAAAAACGGAACTTTGTGCTTGATAGAATAGTCAATTCCGCGGGCAATTTTTTCGCCTACAACTGCGCCCATCGATCCGCCGATAAAGCCAAAATCCATACAGCAAACCACCAAGTCTTTTCCTTTTGATTTGCCCACAGCTGTGCGCACCGCATCGTTGAGTTTGGTTTTATCCATGACATCTTTTAAACGATCTGAATATTTTTTGGTGTCAAAAAAGTTCAACGGATCTTTTGAAGTCATTTTGGCATCGAGTTCTTTGAATTCGTTGTTGTCAAACAAAATCTGAAAATACTCGGCACTTCCAATACGCACATGAAAGTTATCTTCCGGGCTTACCCACATATTGCGTTCAAGCTCGTCGGCATCAATGATTTTTCCGGTCGGTGTTTTATACCACAAACCTTTTGGCACGTCTTTTTTATCCTCGGTAGCGGTGGTAATTCCTTTTTCTGTTCTTTTAAACCAAGCCATAATTTATATTTATTATGAATGTTGAATGATAAATTTTGAATGATATTAAAAATCGATTTCCTATTTTACATTTAGCATTCAACATTTAACATTTAAAATAATTAAAGTGTATTAACGTTGTTCAAATCGGCAAATGCCTGTTCCAATCTTTTATTGAAAGTAACTTCGCCCTCACGCACCCATTTTCTCGGATCGTAATGCTTTTTATTTGGCGCATCTGAGCCTTCTGGATTTCCGATTTGTGTTCTCAAATAGTCAATGTTGTTGACCATATAATCGCGGATGCCTTCAGTGTAAGCAAACTGCAAATCAGTATCAATGTTCATTTTAATCACACCGTAACCGATGGCTTCGCGAATTTCTTCAAGGGTTGAGCCCGAACCGCCGTGAAAAACAAAATCCACCGGATTTGCACCCGTATTGTATTTGTTTTGAACGTATTCTTGTGAGTTTTTCAAGATTTTAGGGGTCAATTTTACGTTGCCCGGTTTGTATACGCCATGTACGTTTCCGAACGCAGCTGCAATGGTAAAACGCGGACTCACTTTCATGAGTTCTTCATAGGCATAAGCCACTTCTTCAGGTTGGGTATACAATTTTGAGCTATCTACATCTGAGTTGTCTACACCGTCTTCTTCACCACCGGTAATTCCGAGTTCAATTTCTAAAGTCATACCCATTTTGCTCATGCGCGCTAAGTACTCTTTACAGATTTCGATGTTTTCGTGCAACGGTTCTTCAGACAAGTCAATCATGTGCGAGCTATACAAAGGTTTGCCGGTTTGGGCAAAGTGTTTTTCGCTGGCATCGAGCAATCCGTCTAACCACGGAAGCAATTTTTTGGCGCAGTGGTCTGTGTGCAAAATAACAGTCGCTCCATAGGCTTCAGCCAAGGTGTGGATATGTTGTGCTCCGGCAATTCCGCCGGCAATAGCAGCTTTTTCGTTGGCGTTTGACAAACCTTTACCGGCATTAAAAGCGGCACCTCCGTTTGAGAATTGAATAATCACCGGAGCTTTGAGTTTAGCAGCGGTTTCGAGTACTGCATTAATCGTGCTTGATCCAGTAACATTGACTGCCGGAAGAGCAAAATTGTGAGCTTTGGCATAACGAAAGATTTCTTGAACCTGATCGCCGGTAGCTACTCCGGGTTTGATATTGTGCGCCATGGTTGTTTATTTTAAGTTATAGGTCGACAAAAATAATGATTTCTGTTTTTAGAACGGATAATTAATACCAATATTTAAAACCGAGTTGGCAAAGTTATAATCTCTAAACCACTTTTTGTTGGCGGTTTCTGCGGGGTTGTATGTTTTGAATCCGAAGTCAATTCTGAATACAAAAAACGTTGCGTCGAAACGCAAGCCAAAGCCTGAACCTACGGCTAAATCTTGTAGTGATTTAAAGCCTTCAAAGACTGATTTTTCATCTTCAACATTGTCTAAAACGTTCCAAATATTGCCCGTGTCAACAAACAAAGCACCGTTGAAACGTTCAAAGAAGTTAAATCTAAACTCGCTGCTCACGGCAATCTTTAAATTGGCCTCATTAAAGTCGTTGAGTGACGAACGGCTTCCCGGTCCGAGTGAGTAGGCTTGCCAAGCGCGATTATCGTTGGTTCCGCCGGCAAAATAACTTCGTGAGAACGGAATACTCTCGGAGTTCCCGTACGGAACGGCCAAACCCACAAAACTTCTAAAGGCCAGCACTTTTTTGTTTTTCATATCCCAATGCTTGATGTATTCAAGTTCGCCTTTGAGATATTGCGAATAAGCTACTTCAAAAATGGTTTTGTTTGCATTTTGTCCGCCGGTTTGTTTTGATAAGTTGGCCAACAACGATAAGAAATTTCCGGCTGATTCAAATTTGGTTCTGAACACGTGAAAAGTCTCGTCGTAAATATCCGATTTGGTGGTTTTTGACAGCGTAATATTCGAAGCAAAAATCAAGTTGTTTTCAGTAAGACGATTTGCACGTTCTATGATGTTGTTGATGGTTTTTAAATCGGTAGTTGTCGTTGTAATGGTTCCGTTGTTGATGTCACTAACAAAACTGTTAATGCCCGACGGAACATATAATTCATTATCACTATTAAAATACGTTGGATTGGCATTGTACTTAACGGCTAAATCATTCAAAGCTACATACGATGATTGGTAAACGTTGAAGTAATTTCCGGGGTTGACATTCTTGACGTATTGAATGTTGAACAAGTCAAAACGCATCGTTGTGGTTCGTCTCGGTGTCCAAGTGTAGGTCATCGCGCCGGTAAAATTTTCCTTATCTAAACCAATGTTTTTTTGTTTTGAAAAACCCATGGTGACTGATGTAGATGGAATCATGCTTTTCGGGATGATTTTTTCGGTATTAAAAAACATAAAAATCCTCGGAAAATTGAGTTTCATGTCAATTCCATAATCTGAAACGTTGAAGAATCGATTGTCAGGGTTGGCCAAATCTTTTGAAGAACCGATGTTGCCTCGGGTAGCAATTTCAAAGGTTTCGGCTCCGTTAAAAATGTTTTTAATTCCAAACGAAAGCGTTCCCGAAATACCAAAATCCTGAATATTTGAATGCGTAAAGTCAATTCCGTAACCAAAGCTGTATTTTTCTCTTTGGGTCAGGTAAATATCCGCAATGAGCGATTGGCCTAGTGAATCGGCCGGATTTACCCGATATCGAATAGAAGGATAATTAAACACTTTTAGATTCGATAAATATCGTGTGGTCAAGTTGCTCCGAGTATCTGAAAAATAACTTCCTTGAGTTACAAAAACAGCATCGGTTATAGCTTTCGGACGATATTTGAGCTTGCCTTTGCTGAATAGATTGAAATTTTGATAAGTCGTTTTTTTCTCGACAACTTCAACAGAGTCTTTGGCGTTATAATCAGTATGAATGTTTACCTCGCTGATTTTATACAAATTAAACGGGCGCGTTTTGATTGAGTCGCCATCATTGTAGGAGTAATTGTCAATTTTTAAGTTGATGTTGGCCTTGTGGTTTCCGTTCAGCGTGTCAATGTCAAAACTTACGTTTGTAGGTTGGAAGTTAAATCCGCCATTGTTTCTGAACTGTGTTGTAATTCGGCTTTTCTCGTCTTCAAGGTCAGAAGTTTTATAAGGTTTTCCGGTTTTGATGATCGAATTAGCCGCATTCTTTTTATACAGAGAATCAAGCGCCGGCGTCAGAATCGTTGTTTTAATGGTGTCAATGATGTACGGTTTTCCGGTTTCAACGAAATACTTAATTTTGGCTTTGTTGGTTTGCGAAGAATCAATTTCATAGGATGCTTTAACATCAAAAAAACCGCGATTAAAGTAATGTGATTTGAGTCTTTGAAGCGATTTATCAGTGCTTTTCTTGTCTAAAATAACAGGAGCTTCCCCCGTTTTTTTCAGAAACTCATGTATGCCTTCATACCAAAACGAATGTCCTAATCGGTTGACTTGTTTGGCCGAAAGCAATTTTGACATTCGCTTATATTTTTTAGGATTCTTGACAAACTTGGCTTTGTAAATTGAGTCGTGCTTGAGGTTGGCCATGTTATACAAATGCAAACGCAAATTAAAACCAAGAATCGAGGTGTTGGGTTTTTGGTACACTAAAGCCGAAACTTCTTCGGTATTGACTTTTTTGTTGTTGACCAGAATTTCAGATTTGGTCAGTAGCCTTTTGTTTTTCGGAACCCTTTTGAGCGTATTACAAGCAGCGAATATCATCCCAATTAGGATAAATAATGATATTTTTGTCGCAAGGTTTCTCAAGTGTCGAAGATATTTGATTCAAAAATACATTTTTTTCTATGGTTAGTAAAAACCAACTCAAGTTAATCACGAGTTTGCAACAAAAAAAATACCGCAATGCCCATCAGCTTTTTACTGCCGAAGGAGTTAAGGTCATACGAGAGTTGCTCAATGCTCAATTTAAGTTGCATCATTTATACACTACTGAATCGATTTTTGAATCGGTTTCAGATGAGATGAAAACTTTGGTGTCAGCTTCTGAGTTGGCCAAGATGAGTGCACTTTCAGCGGCAAACAATTGCCTGGCAGTTTTCGAGATTCCCGAATTAAAACCTATAACTCATCATGGTTTATCTGTTGTTTTAGACGATGTTCGCGATCCGGGCAATTTGGGAACGATATTGCGCATGTGTGATTGGTTTGGCGTTGAACAACTCATTTGTTCGCGTGAAACGGTTGATTTGTACAATCCAAAAGTAGTACAAGCTACCATGGGTTCGCTCGCGAGAGTTCAGGTTCACTATGTTGATTTACCCGATTTTTTCAAGCAATCTCCACTGGCAGTTTTCGGAACTTTTATGGATGGAGACAACATTTATCAGCAAGATTTGCCCAAAGAAGGCATCATTGTTTTGGGTAACGAAGCTAACGGAATCAGCACCAGCGTAGAGAAATGGGTTCATCATCGAATTTCAATTCCTAGATTTGGACGATTTCAACAAACCGAAAGCCTCAATGTAGCATCAGCTGCAGCCATCGTGCTGAGCGAATTTTTTCGGTCGGTTTAGTTCTAGTGAAAAGTAAAATTAACCAAGATAGCTCTGGTTTTCATTGAGTTTATATTTCCGGTCCAAGGGCTGTTCGGGTCATTGTCACGCACCAATTCGTCGTTCATGCCAAAAACACCTCTGATTGAAGGCGAAAATTTAAAATACTCAAGATATAAGTCAATTCCAAAACCAACTTCATAGTTTTGGGTCCATTGTTTCATACGGAATTTTTGCTGTGTATTGTCGTCTTTTGATTTTTGATTGCTCGCCAAATTTGAAGTTGTAGAAAACCCGCCAACCAAATACGGCCTAATGTTTCCGGTTCTTACCGACGAAAATTTAAGCAACAACGGCAAATGAATATAGGTTGAATTTACTTCGCGATCACGGTCAACCGGTTTGGTCAAGGTTGTGTAGGTGAGGTTTCTTTTGGTATAATACAAACCAGGTTCAAAGCGTATGTTAATATAATCAGTCAGCCGTAAATCACCCACCAAGCCAACATTAAAACCGGTAGTTCTTTTTACTTCGATATCCGGGGCATTTACTTTATAATCAAATTTAAAGTCGTATGAGTTGAATCCTAAATAATATCCCCAATAAACGCGCTGTTTATCAAAGTTTTCCAAATTTACCAGCGGATCTTTACCAAACACTCTTTTGGCTTTCTGGGCCTGTGCCGAGAGCATTAGAAATGCAAAAAACCAAACAATTTTGTGTTTCATAAATAATTATTTTTTTGAAGCCGAATAAATGGTCGCGGCGCCAAATAACTGAGGTCTGTTGACCACTTCTATAAACCCAATTTTGCGTAAAATATTGTTGAGTTCTTCACCAAACGGGAAAGCTGCTGCCGATTCAGACAAATATCCATAAGCCGACTGATCTTTTGAAAATAAATTGCCAATCATGGGTAGCATAAAGCGGGTGTAGAATTGATAACCTTGTTTGAAAGGGAATTTTGTCGGATTTGATGTTTCTAAGATGACAAAAATACCACCGGGTTTGAGTACGCGCAAAATTTCTGACAATCCTTTTTCAAGATGTTCAAAATTTCGGATACCGAAAGATACGGTAATGGCATCAAAGTAATTGTCCTCAAACGGAATAGCTTCTGAATCAGCCAAGATAAGCTCAACTTTATCATTCAGATTTTGAGCCGTTACTTTTTGCTTACCTACTTCAAGCATGCCCGCTGAAATATCCAAACCCACAATGCGTTCGGCTGAAGTTTGGGTCAACATA
This sequence comes from Flavobacterium sp. CYK-55, assembly GCF_018413465.1. GTDB lineage: Bacteria > Bacteroidota > Bacteroidia > Flavobacteriales > Flavobacteriaceae > Flavobacterium. Next base: position 210,409 of record NZ_JAHCDK010000001.1, on the reverse strand, counting down.
ATGGCCAAATCAGCAGTTCCGGTAGCAATATCTAAAGCAGTTTTTGGATTTTTCTCGGCTACTAAAGCAATCACTTTTTTGCGCCAATTCATATCGGTTCCCATTGATATAACTCGGTTCAACCCGTCATAATTACCCGAAATATTATCAAACATTTGGGCAACCTGCTCTTTTTTGCTCAGGTCTGAAGATTTATAAGGCGTGATTTTTTTAGTACCATTCATAAGTGGCGCAAATATACTACAAAGCCATGAACCAAAAAACGTTTAGCGACTCAATTTAAGCCTTGCGTAGGTAGGTTTCAAAAGTAAAGTCAAAAGCGTGTTTTTCGTCTTTTTGATGGTATTCTTTTGAAGTTAATTGCCAATAATCAAAATTTATTTCCGGGAAAAAAGTATCTGCATCCATTTCAGTATGCACACGAGTAAGTTCAACTACATCAGCTATCGGCAATGATTGTTCGTAGATTTGACCGCCTCCAATTACAAAAACATCCTGACCTTCAGGAACTAATTTTAAACCGTTTTCAAGGCTTGTAGCCGTTAAGCAACCTTCTATTTCATAATCCTTTTGTCTTGATATAATTATGTGCGTTCGATTGGGTAACTTTCCGGGTAAACTTTCAAAAGTTTTTCGACCCATAACAATAAAATGACCCGAAGTAAGCTGCTTGAAGCGCTTGAAATCATCGGGCAAATGCCACAAAAGTTGATTGTTTTTGCCCAAGGCTCTGTTTTCGGCCATTGCGGCTATGAGAATAATCATGAAATAGATTTTGAAATAAGATTAACTCGAACCATTTGTTGGTCATCAATATTTATAGTCAGGAACAACGTTGACAAATTTACATTTAAATTCAAAATATAATCTGGTTTGTGTACCTTTAAGCCACAAAATTAAACCCATGCGTAAATTTGTTTTTCTGCTCATAGTCTCGACCAAGTTCTGGGCTCAAGAAATTCAACCTGAAGTGCTTCCGTCGCCAATGATTGCTGTTGATTCGCTCTACAGAGAAGATCAATTCTATTTGGGTTTTACCTATAATATTTTGCTCAATATGCCCGGCAATGTGAATCAAAATAGATTCTCACCCGGATTTAAAGGCGGTTTTTTACGCGATTTCCCCATCAACAAACGCAGAAACGTGGCCATTGCACCAGGACTTGGATTAACTTACTCAAATTATTTTCAGAGTTTGTTTATAACTCGAATCAACGGAGATCCATACTACAGTACCAAAACCATTGGTTCAGACTATCAAAAAAATAAATTTGAAGAATTATTTATAGACCTTCCCATTGAGTTTCGATGGCGCACATCAGGTCCGGTGGGGCATAAGTTTTGGCGTGTTTATTCGGGTGTTCAGCTCAGTTATTTGATATATAGTAAATCGGTTTATATTGATGATGTAGTCGCAGTTCGTATACACAACAATCCCGATTTCAGAAAATGGCAAGCCGGTATATACATGGCTGCAGGTAACAACAGTTGGAATTTATATGCATACTACGGTTTTTTACCCTTATTCCGCGACGGAACCCAAGTTGAAGGTGAAACCATCAATTTGCACACTATGAACCTTGGGCTGATGTTCTACATTTTATAGCCACAAACGCCATAACAATATTTGCGGAAGTAAGCCCGATATAAATCCTAAAGTTAACTCTGAATAATTATGTGCCTTCATAGATAATCTTGATGAAGCAACTGCTCCGCAAGCTATAAAGAGCAAGGCAATAAGTGAGCTCATATTTTCGCCGGTTTCAAGACTAATGCCCATAGCAAAGGCAGTCAAGGCGCTGATGCCAATCATATGAAGACTGATTTTTTTTTGCATAAACAAAAAGCTCAACGCCAGAAGTGTTGCGGTCATTCCGCCTAAAAAAAACACATATAAACCCGGCATGCTTTGGTATAATTCTACGCTCATCAATAGCAAACTCATGAGCATGACTTGAAAACCCAAAGGCATTTTGCGTTGTTCAGCTTTTTGAATCATCATCGAATCAATTTTACCGATTACTTTAAGAAAATACAAAAACACCAGCGGAATAAACAAAGTCAATATTCCAATCCGCACCAAGGTTATTTGAATTTCGTTGATTTCAAAAAACGAACGATAGATATACAAATACAGCGAAGAGCCCATCAGCGGAATGAACACCGGATGAAAAGCATACGAAAAAAGCGGAAGTATTTTTTTCAAACTACATTTTTTTACGCAACCTAGCTACCGGAATATCCATGAGTTCACGGTATTTGGCCACCGTTCGGCGCGCAATCGGATAGCCCTTTTCTTTGAGCATATCGGCCAGCTGATCGTCGGGCAGCGGTTTGTGTTTGTCTTCTTCTTCAATAATGTTTTGAAGAATTTTCTTGATTTCAAGCGTTGAAACATCTTCGCCTTGATCATTTTTCATCGCCTCTGAGAAGAATTCCTTTATCAGTTTGGTTCCATAAGGCGTTTCAACATATTTACTGTTGGCCACGCGTGAAATGGTTGAAATATCTAGTCCAACTCGATCGGCAATATCCTTTAAAATCATCGGCTTGAGCTTGGTTTCATCGCCTTCTAAAAAGTAATTGCGCTGATATTCCATAATGGCGGTCATGGTTACAAAAAGTGTTTCTTGACGTTGTTTGATGGCATCAATAAACCATTTGGCCGAATCGAGTTTTTGTTTGATAAACAACACCGCATCTTTTTGCGATGAGGTTTTTTCTTTTGACATTTTATAGGTCTGCAGCATTTCTTGATACTCTCGTGAAACGTGCAAAGTAGGCGCATTTCGGCCATTGAGCGTAAGTTCAAGCTCGCCTTCGTTGATGCGAATGGCAAAATCAGGAATCACATTTTCGGTGATTTTGGTATTGCTTGCAAACGATCCGCCGGGTTTTGGATTGAGTTTTTCAATCTCGTGAATGGCTTTTCTGAGTTGCTCATTGCTGATGCCCAGTTTTTGCTGCAATTTTTCGTAATGCTTGCGCGTAAAAGCCTCAAAATGCTCTTCAATAATATCGGTGGCGTGCGCTACAGATTCAGTGGGTGTTTTGTGTTTGAGTTGCAACAGCAAACATTCTTGCAAATCGCGCGCGCCCACACCTGAAGGTTCAAGTTCGTGCACAATATGCAAAATGCGCTCAACGGTTTTCTCGTCGGTATAAATACCTTGCGTAAAAGCCATATCGTCCACAATGTCCATCAAGCTGCGTCTGATGTAACCTGCATCATCCATACTACCCACCAAAAACTCAGCAATTTCGCGGTCTTCATCGCTCAAAATAAACGTATTGAGTTGGTTGATGAGGTCTTGATGAAAACTCACCGCCGAAGCCAATGGCGTTTCTCTGCGCTCATCATCATCGCTGTAATTGTTGGTCTGGGTTTTATAATCAGGCGTTTCGTCGTTGCTCAGATATTCGTCAATGTTGATGTCATCGGTTTCAATGCTCTCGTTGTCATCAAAATCATCATATTCATCTTGGTTGTCAAATTCGTCTTTTTCATACGATTCGTCTTCTTCTTTGCCCGCTTCAAGCGCCGGATTTTCATTCAATTCTTCTTTGATGCGCTGTTCAAAAGCCTGCGTCGGCAATTGAATCAACTTCATGAGCTGAATTTGCTGTGGCGAAAGTTTCTGTAATAATTTAAGATTTAGACCTTGTTTGAGCATAAAAAATCAAATTTTTTGAGCGTTTCAAAATTAAAAAAATGCGGTGTATTTTTAATTTTTATTTGAAGCTAATCCGGCTGTTTGCTGCAATCTTTGTCTGCGCTGCGCTGCGCCAAAGGATTTCCGCGTCCATCCGGGCTAGTTTTGATTCGTGTATAAAAAAGTCCGGCGCAAACCGGACTCCTATCTTTCTTAAAATTCAGCATTCTGAGGCGTTCTCGGAAACGGAATCACATCGCGAATGTTGGTCATGCCCGTCACGAACAATACCAATCGCTCAAAACCAAGACCGAATCCTGAGTGAACCGCGCTTCCAAAGCGGCGCGTGTCGAGATACCACCACAATTCTTCTTCGTCAATGCCCAGCGCTTTCATTTTCTCTACCAAAACATCGTGGCGCTCTTCACGTTGCGAACCGCCCACGATTTCACCAATGCCCGGAAACAAAATGTCCATGGCGCGCACAGTTTTTCCGTCTTCGTTCAAACGCATGTAAAACGCTTTGATGTTGGCCGGATAATCGTATAAAATAACCGGACATTTAAAGTGTTTTTCAACCAAGAAACGCTCGTGTTCACTTTGTAAGTCGGCGCCCCACTGGTCAATGATATATTGGAATTTTTTCTTTTTGTTCGGTGTTGAATCTTTTAAAATATCAATCGCTTCGGTATATGAAACACGTTTAAAGTTGTTTTCTAACACAAAGTTGAGTTTCTCTAAAAGGCTCATTTCACTGCGCTCTGCCTGCGGTTTCTGTTTTTCTTCATCCAGCAAACGCGTTTCTAAAAACTTCAAATCTTCGGCGCAATGCGCTACAGCATAGCCTACTACATATTTGATGAAATCTTCAGCCAAATCCATGTTGTCGTCCAGATCATTGAACGCTACTTCGGGTTCGATCATCCAAAACTCGGCTAAGTGGCGCGAAGTATTTGAATTTTCTGCTCTGAACGTTGGTCCAAACGTATAAATCTGACCGAGTGCCATTGCAAAAGTTTCGCCTTCTAATTGCCCGGAAACCGTTAAGTTGGTGTGTTTTCCGAAGAAATCTTCTTTGTAATTAATTTGTCCGTCTTCGGTTCTGGGCGGATGGTTCAAATCCAAGGATGTTACTTGAAACATTTCGCCGGCACCTTCGGCATCAGCTCCTGTAATGATTGGCGTGTTTACATAAACAAATCCTTTTTCTTGAAAATATCTGTGCACCGCAAATGACAAAACCGAACGCACGCGCATGATCGCGCCAAAAGCATTGGTACGCACGCGCAAATGCGCATTTTCACGCAAGAATTCAAGCGAGTGTTTTTTGGGTTGCATCGGGAATTTCTCGGCATCTGAATCGCCTAAAATCTCTACCGAAGTAGCTTGTATTTCGTATTTCTGTCCGGCACCTTGGCTTTCACTCAAAGAACCCGTTACCGACAAAGCGGCTCCGGTGGTGATTCTTTTTAAAATGCTTTCAGGTGTATTTTCAAAGTCAACTACACATTGAATATTGCTCAAAGTTGAGCCGTCATTGAGTGCAATAAACTGGTTGTTTCTGAATGTTCTTACCCAACCTTTGACATTGACAGAGGCGATGGTTGTGTTGCTCTGTAATAAGTCTTTTATTTTGGTATGCTTCATCGTTTGTAAATTTGAAGTGCAAATATAATAATGTGATTGTGAATCAAGACGTTTATTCTTCTTCTTTGCGTGTGCGTTTTTTCTCAAAGGTCAAAACCAGCGCCGGCAAAACCAGTAAGTTGGCAAACATCGCAAAAAGCAAAGTGCATGAAATCAGTCCGCCCAAAGCGATGGTTCCTACAAAACTCGAAAGCGTGAAAACGGCAAATCCAACAATCAAAACCACCGAGGTATAAAAGGTACTGATGCCCGTTTCGCGTAGCGCGCTCACTACTGATTTCTTGATTTTTCCGTTGCTCTGAATCAAGTCATGACGATACTTGGCCATAAACTGAATCGCGTTGTCTACTGAAATTCCAAAGGCGATGCTAAAGACCAAAATGGTCGACGGTTTGAGCGGAATGCCCAAATAACCCATGATGCCCGAGGTAATACACAGCGGCAAAATATTGGTAATAACCGAAGCCAAAACCATCTTAACCGAACGGAACAAATAGGCCATAAGCCCGGCAATGGTCAGGATCGCAAAAATAAGCGACTCGATGAGGTTGTCTACCAAATACGAAGTTCCTTTCTGAAAAACCAGCGCTTTTCCGGTCAAGGTTACCGTGTATTTTTCTTTCGGGAAAATCAAATCAATTTTGCTCTGCAGTTGTTTTTCAACACGCGCCATTTCATCGGTTCCAATGTCGCGCATGAAGGTTGTAATGCGTGTGTAACGCCCATCGGCATCAACATAACTTTTCATCAAGTTGTCTTGGGCGTTTTTGTTGGCATTTTTGGCGTATGACAAGATAAAAGCTTGCTCTTGCGAAGTTGGCAAGTCGTAGTATTCCGGATTGCCGTTGTAATAGGCTTGCTTAGAATATTTAACCAAATTCACGAGCGAAATCGGTTTTGAAAGCTCCGGCATTTGCTCAATGGTTTGCTGCAATTCATCCATGCGGCGCAAGGTCGAGAGCTTCATGACCCCTTTTTTGCGGTGCGTGTCAATCATGATTTCAAGCGGCATGACACCGTTGAACTCTTTTTCGTAGAACAAAATGTCTTTAAAGAAGGCTGCGCTTTTGGGTAACTCGCCAATCAAACTGCCCGAAACTTTCATCTGCATGACACCTACCAAACTAAACAGCAACATCAAAACATAAACGGCATAAATAAATGTGCGTTTGGTTTTGACCATGTTTTCAACCCAATTGAGCAAAGATGAAATATAGTTTTTGCTCAAATGGTATAAGTGTTTTTCTTTGGGCAGCGGCATAAAACTGTATACAATTGGCACGATACACAGCGTAAGCAAATACACCGTAATAACGTTGATCGAAGTCACCAAACCAAATTCATACAGCAAATCGTTTCCGGTAATCATAAAGGTGGCAAAACCGGCTGCAGTGGTTAGATTGGTCATTAAAGTGGATACGCCAATTTTTGAAATCACACGCTGTAAAGCCTTTGCCTGATTGTTGTGTTGCTTGATTTCTTGCTGATATTTATTGATCAAAAAGATGCAATTCGTTATTCCGATGACAATAATCAGCGGCGGAACAATGGCTGTGAGAATCGTGATGCGGTATTCAAAAAATCCTAAGGTTCCGAACGACCAAACCACGCCCAAAAGCAAAATGCAAATAGAGATAAAGGTGGCCCGAAACGATCGGAAAAACAGAAAGAAAATAAACGAGGTAATAAACAGCGCGGCGCCAATAAACAAGCCGATTTCACCTTTCATGTCTTCGGCGTTGATGGTTCTGATGTACGGCATGCCCGAAACACGCAGGTCAATTTGGGTTTGTTTTTCAAAATTTTCAACCGCCGGAACCAACTTTTTGATGATGAAATCTTTTCGTTGGGCCGTATTGACGATTTCTTTTTTGAGATAAACCGCCGCGCGAATACTTCCGCTGGTTTTGTTGAACAGCAAACCTTCGTAAAAAGGCAGTTTTTGAAATAACTCAGTGCGAATGCTTTGCAGATATTTTTCGTCTGAAGTTTTGGTGTGATCAATCAGCGAAACCATTTCAAACTTTTGCGCAATGGTGTCTTTTTGAAGCTTTTTTAAATCACTCAATGAAACGACCAATTCAACCTCAGGTGCTTTTTTTAAATCACGCATGAGCACGCCCCAAGCCGCAAAATTTTTGGGTGTAAATAGCTTCGGATCTTTAAAACCTAAAACAATTAAGTTGCCTTCTTCGCCAAATTTGGTCAAAAAGTCGCGATACTGACGATTGGCCAAGTGTTTTTCGGGCAATAAGTTAGCCTCGGTAAAGGTCATGCGCAAATTGCGCCACTGGAATCCTAAAAACAGACTCAGCGCCGCAATAACCACAATAATGGCAATTCTATTCTTGAGGATGACACGCGCTAAACGCTCCCAAAAACCAACTTTTATAGTGTTTTTCATACAGGCTTAAAAAGTTCGGCAAAGGTAAACAAAACAATAGAAAAGGAACCCAAAAAACAGCTCAGATTTATAAGGTTTTGTGGTGATATTAATTTTTTATTATTATTTTTCGAAAGTGTAGGACAATTGCCCGTTAATTAGCAATTTTGAATGCATCTTATTTAGTAAGCCCTTTAGCTAAACTACCCATGAACAAACTCAAGAACACGGTTTTTTACTTTTTGGTTACCGGAGGTTTTTCGGTGCTCATATATTGGATATTAACTCAAGGAAAATTGCTTGAAGCCGGTCGTTCGATTGTTCATGTCAATTCAAAAAATACACTTTGGGGTGAATTCGTCAAATCGTTTATGCAAAACCTGCATCACCCGCTTGCGATTTTATTGGCTCAAATCATTACCATCATTATTGTGGCTCGCTTGTTTGGTTGGGTGTTTCGCAAAATTGGGCAACCCAGCGTTATTGGCGAAATCATTGCCGGAATTGTGCTCGGTCCATCCTTGCTCGGGATGTATTTGCCTGAGTTTTCGCAGGTGTTGTTTCCGGCAGAATCATTAGGTAATTTACAGTTTCTGAGCCAAATCGGGCTGATTTTGTTCATGTTTGTCATCGGCATGGAACTCGATTTAAAAGTTTTAAAGAACAAAGCCAACGATGCATTGGTGATCAGTCATGCCAGTATTGTGATTCCGTTTGCGCTTGGCATTGGCTTGGCGTATTATATCTATCATCGATTTGCTCCTGTAGGTGTTGAATTCTTGGCATTCAGCTTATTCATGGGTATCGCCATGAGTATTACGGCTTTTCCGGTTTTGGCGCGTATTGTACAAGAGCGCGGTATGCACAAAACCCGTTTAGGAACCATTGTTATTACTTGTGCTGCCACAGATGATATCACGGCTTGGTGCTTATTGGCTGCGGTGATTGCGATTGTCAAAGCCGGAACTTTTTTAAGTTCATTGTATACCATTGGTTTGGCTTTGTTATATGTTTTGACAATGATTTTTGTTGTTAAACCTTTCTTGAAACGCATCGGCGACTTATACGGAAGCAAAAGTAAACTCAATAAACCGGTTGTTGCCATCTTTTTCCTGACGCTCATTATGTCGGCTTATGCCACCGAAGTCATTGGTATTCACGCTTTGTTCGGAGCGTTTATGACCGGTGCGATTATGCCCGACATTCCAAAGTTCAGATCCTTGTTTATTGATAAAGTTGAAGATGTTTCGGTTATTTTACTGTTGCCGCTTTTCTTTGTTTTTACCGGATTACGCACGCAAATTGGGCTCATCAATGATCCATATCTGATTGAAGTTACCTGTTACATCATCTCAGTAGCGGTGGCCGGAAAGTTTTTAGGCAGTGCTATTGCTGCTAAATTTGTCGGGCAAAACTGGCGTGAAAGCCTCACCATTGGTGCGCTCATGAATACCCGCGGACTCATGGAACTCGTTGTGCTCAACATTGGTTATGATTTGGGCGTGCTCACTTCAGAAGTCTTTACCATGATGGTGATTATGGCTTTGGTGACCACTTTTATGACTGGACCAGCGCTAGACATCATCAACTTTGCCTTCAAAACCAAAGAAACCTATTTGCCCGAAGTGCGCGAGCAACTCAGCCGACAATACAAAATTCTTATTTCGTTTGGCAATAATGAAAAGGGAAAATCCTTACTCAGGCTGGCCAACAGTTTGGTTAAAAAGCAAAAAGAGGCATCGTCGGTTACGGCCATGCATTTAACCCTGAGCGACGAAATGCATGCATACAATTTAGAAGAATTAGAGCAAGTTCGATTTGAGCCAATTGTAGAAGAATCTAAAATCCTCAAGCAAGAAATCAATACGCTTTTTAAAGCTACGGTAGATATTGAAAACGATATTGCCGAGGTGGCCAACCAAGGTGAATATGATTTGTTACTCGTTGGTTTAGGCAAATCAATTTTTGAGGGAACTTTACTCGGAAAAGTACTCGGATTTACTTCAAGCATCATCAATCCAGATCGTTTACTCGATAAGTTTACCGGAAAAGAAGGTTTGTTTGAGAATTCGCCTTTTGATGAACGCACGCGTCAAATCATTTCAAAATGTAAAATGCCGCTCGGTGTGCTCATCGATAAAGATTTGCAACAAGTTAAACGCGTTTTTATGCCGCTATTTAGTGCCGAAGATATTTTCTTGACTGATTATGCACAGCGACTCATTTACAACAGTGACGCATCTATCTCGGTGTTGGATATCAACAATTTGGTTAAAACCCATTTTGTAATGGAAAGTGCCTTACATTCGTTGGAAGAAAAATATCCGAATCACATGGATTTGCTCGAAGACCGCATCATGAAAAAAGAGTTTCTCACCCAACAAGATTTGATGATCATCAGTCTTGACAGTTGGAAAAAACTTGTTGATTCGCAAAGTGTATGGCTCAGCAATGTGCCTTCGGTGTTGATTATTAAGCCTTAATTTAAGATGACTAAAAATAAAAAATCCGCTCAAAAGGCGGATTTTATTGTATCTAAAACGTCTATTAAACTTTCATGATTTCGGCTTCTTTGAGCACTAATAAATCGTCGATTTTTTTAATGAACGAGTTGGTCAATTGCTGTACATCTTCTTCGGCTGATTTACAAATATCTTCTGAAGTGCCTTCTTTTTCTAATTTTTTAATGTCGGTATTGGCGTCTTTACGGGCGTTGCGAATACCAATTTTGGCATCTTCAGCTTCAGATTTAGCTTGTTTGGTCAAATCGCGACGTCTTTCTTCAGTAAGCGGCGGTACCGAAATGATGATGACATCACCATTATTCATTGGGTTAAATCCTAAATTGGCCACCATGATGGCTTTTTCAATCGGACTCAACATGCTTTTTTCATACGGCTGAATTGTAATCGTGCGCGCATCAGGCGTATTGACGTTTGAAACCTGCGACAAAGGTGTTTGTGAACCATAATAATCAACAAACACGCTGCCCAACATGGCTGGTGAAGCCTTTCCGGCGCGGATGTTCAAAAAGCTTTTTTCAAGGTGCGCAATCGAGCCTTGCATCGATTCTTTGGCGCTGTCTATGATAAATTCAATTTCTTCAGTCATAGTTATAGATTTTGAGACGGTCTGTTATACGTTTACTACGGTTCCGATATTTTCGCCTTTACAGATTTTAAGCAGATTTCCACCTTTATTCATATCAAAAACCAAAATAGGCAATTCGTTTTCTTGACTTAAAGTAAAAGCGGTGGTATCCATTACATTAAGGCCTTTTTTGATGACATCTTCAAATGAAATATAATCAAATTTGGTAGCGCTCGGATCTTTCTCAGGGTCTGAGGTGTAAATTCCATCCACACGAGTTCCTTTCAAAATAACATCGGCGTGAATTTCAACCCCGCGCAAAACAGCAGCAGTATCGGTCGTGAAATAAGGGTTTCCGGTTCCGGCACCAAAAATCACGATACGGCCTTTTTCAAGGTGACGAACCGCGCGTCTTTTGATGTACGGTTCTGCAATGGCTTCAATTTTAAGTGCCGTTTGCAAACGCGTGAGCATTCCTTTGTCTTCCAGAGCACCTTGTAAAGCCATGCCATTGATGACGGTGGCCAACATGCCCATGTAGTCTCCTTGTACACGATCCATACCATTGCTGGCTCCGGCTACACCTCTGAAAATGTTTCCGCCGCCAATAACAATAGCGATTTCAACACCCATGTCGTGTACTTGTTTGATTTCTTCTGCATATTCAGCCAAACGAGCCGGGTCAATACCGTACTGACGGTCTCCCATGAGGGCTTCACCGCTTAATTTCAGAAGAATTCTTTTATATTTCATGTGTGATTTTATAGGTTGTGCAAATATAGTTATATTCTTTATCTGCAAAAGCGAGTTCAAAAAAAATCTACTTTGCTTTGTGTGACTAAAGTCATCGTACAAAATTTGTTAAAATTAATAACTTTGTGCAGTAAAAATTAATACCCATGAAGACTGCCATCAAACGTGCAATACAAAACAGTTACACTTATACAGAATATCGCAAGATTGTTACTCAACTATTATCCGAAGGGAAAGTAACCGGACATGAACAAACCTCAGATTTACTTCATTATGCCGAGCTCAATCAAGTGCGCATGAATCGATTAGACAAAACCATGCATTTAACGGATTCAGCATTGGGTAAATTGCAAAAGTTGCAACAATCTTACATTTGGCTTGTGCTTTCTGAAGGTTGGTGTGGCGATGCAGCGCAATTAGTGCCCATTATGGATAAAATGGCACAAGCTTCCAGCCAAATTGAATTTCATATTGCTTTACGCGATGATCACGATGATTTAATGCAGCATTTTTTAACCAACGGGAGCAAATCAATTCCCAAACTCATTGTGCTCAAAGCCGAAACACTGGAAGTTTTAGCAAGTTGGGGGCCACGTCCTGCGGGAGCTGCGCAATTAATTATAGACTACAAAGCCCAACATGGCGTAGTAGACCAAACCGCTAAAACAGAACTTCAGTTGTGGTATTTGCATGATAAAGGCGCGAGTACGCAAGAAGAATTAGCCGATCTTATGTTGCACTGTGAGCAACTGAGTCTTCAAACGTGCTAATCTCAAAAGCATCATCCACCGAATAATCGCCAATTTTGGTTCGGCGCAGAGCGGTCAGATGCGCACCAGAATCAAGTGCTGATCCAAAATCATAGGCCAGTGAACGAATGTAAGTTCCTTTGCTACAAACCACTCGAAAATCAACTTCGGGCAAGGCGATGCGCGTGATTTCAAATTCGTGAATCACGGTTTTGCGTGCGGCAATTTCAACTTTTTCACCAGCGCGGGCGTGCTCGTACAAACGTTTTCCGTCTTTTTTGATGGCTGAAAAAATAGGTGGCTTTTGATCAATTTCGCCCAAGAATTTTTGGGTTGTTTTTACAATTAGTTCATCGCTGAGGTGTGCGGTTTCAAAACGCGCGTCAACTTCAGTTTCTAAATCATACGATGGCGTAGTGGCACCCATATAAAAAGTGCCGGTATATTCTTTAACCTGGCCCTGAATTTCAGCTATTTTTTTGGTGAATTTACCCGTACAAACAATCAGCAATCCGGTGGCCAACGGATCTAAAGTTCCGGCATGACCGATTTTAATTTTCTTGAGACCGAGTTTGCTTTTAAGCACCCATTTCATTTTATTCACCGCCTGAAATGAGCTCCAATGCAGTGGTTTATCAATCAAAACAACTTGACCGTTTGAGAAATCTTCTGCCGAAATCATAGTACCGAAAGCGGATGAACCAAGAAGTGAATCGCCAACAAAATGAGACCAACGGCAATTCGGTAATAACCAAAAACCTTAAAGCCGTGTTTGCTTAAATAACCTATAAAAGTCTTGATGGCCAGCATGGCTACAATAAACGCCACCACATTGCCAATAATCAGCAATTGGGTTTGTTCACCGGTCAATACCAAACCATCTTTGTAGTAATCATAACATTTCTTGGCTGTGGCACCCAACATGGTCGGAACAGCCAAAAAGAAGGAGAATTCAGCGGCTGCCGTACGCGATAATTTTTGACTCATGCCGCCCACAATACTCGCACCGCTGCGCGAAACACCCGGAATCATAGCCAAACACTGAAACAAACCAATTTTAAAACCTTTGGCATAACTGATTTCGGTTTCTTGCGCTTGACCAAACCAATCGTCTACTTTTAAAAGCAATATACCGCCGAGCAACAATGAAACGGCAACAGTCACCGGGTTTTCGAGTAAAGCATCAATTTTTTTGCTAAAAATGAGCCCTAAAACCACCGCCGGAATAAAAGCCACGAGCAGTTTAAAGTAAAAATCAAGCGTTTGCAAAAAGCGTTTGAAGTACAAAACCAACACCGATAAAATAGCACCGAGCTGAATTACAATGGTAAAAAGCTTGGTAAACTCTTCGTGTTCAATGCCAAAAAATGAACTGGCAATAATCATGTGTCCGGTTGAGGACACAGGTAAAAATTCGGTAATGCCTTCAATAATCGCCAATACCAATGCTTGAAATGTATTCATTTGAGATTTGAGATTTTAAGATTTTATGACTGTAAGATACAAATCGCCAAGAACTAATCTTACCGTCTTATTGTCCTACCATCTTATAGTCTGATAAATTATTCGGCTTTTTTAGGATTTTTTAAAATTGAATAAATCGTGATGCCAAAACCAATCAAAACAGTGGTTGGCGCCAAACGAATTCTTCTAAAATCAAAAACCGATTCGTTAAAAACCTTCGGATCATCGCTGCCTCCGCCCGACATCAAAACAAAACCGAGGATGATTACCGCAATGCCGATGAGTAAAATGGTATAATTGACTTTTTCAAAAAGAAACTCTTGCTTTTGAGGTTGTTCTTCTTTCATAAAGATTAGTATAAATCGTCGGTTCTTAAGTTCAAATAACGTTGAGTAGCAAAGAAAGTGCTGATCCACGAAAGCAAAATGCCCACGGCCAAAACGCCTGCCAAAACAGCGGCAATCAGCGTCGGATCATTCATAATGCCTAAATTCGGAAAATTATTTTCAATATAAACAAGCGTTCCAATCAGTGCCAAAACCGCCAAAACCGCAGCCACAAAACCCAAACGCACACTGCGCCAAATAAACGGTTTGCGAATGAATGATTTGGTCGCGCCCACCATTTGCATGGTTTTAATGATAAATCGGTTGGAGTATATGGACAAACGCATTGAGCTGTTGATGAGCAAAATAGCAATGAGCGCCAAAATTCCGCTGATGATCAGCATCCACATACTTACTTTGTTGATGTTGTCGTTCACCAAACTCACCAATTGCTTGTCATAAACCACATCGGCCACCATTTCGTTGGCTCTGAAATGGCTTTCAATTTTGCGGATGTTCGGCAAATCAATATAGTCGGCTTTGAGGTGAATATCAAAAGAATTCTGCAACGGATTCGCACCCAAAAAGGTCATAAAATCCTCGCCAATTACTTCGGTATGTTGTTGGGCAGCTTGCTCTTTGGTTACATATTCAGAGCTTTTGACAAACTTGGCTACTTTGAGTTCTTGCGCAAACGCACCGGTCACGCTGTCGGTCGCTTCATTTTTAAAAAACACCGTCATCACAATATTTTCTTTAAAATCATCCGACAATTTTTTTGAATTGATGATGAACAATCCCAAAATTCCCAACAGGAACAGGACCAAAAACATACTCAAAACCACCGAAAAATAAGAAGATAACAGTCGTCGTTTTTGAAATTTTTCAAATGAAGAACTCATAAGTGCATACAATTATGGCGTAAAAATAATAAACAATTTGATTCCGCAGAGTTTCTCTGGTTAAAGTTTTGACTTTCGTCTAATAAACGTAAATTTGCCTTCGATTTTTAGAAGCCTAATCCCGCTTTTCGTGGCAATCTTTTGCGCCGAACCCCGGCCCAAAAGGATTTCTACTGCAATCGGGGCTAATGCAAATTCGGCTTATATTCAAATCTTTTTTAACCCTAAAATGCTCCTGTTTTTCTCTGTCTTCTGGCGTAAAAAACTCAGTTAGTCAGGCACTCAGGCACTCAGCTAATTATGAAGTACCATCCGAACGAAATCGAAACCAAGTGGCAAAAATACTGGGCCCAAAACCAAACTTTTGCTGCCAGTAACAACGCCGAAAAACCAAAATATTATGTGCTCGATATGTTTCCGTATCCATCCGGCGCCGGATTACACGTGGGACATCCGCTGGGCTACATCGCTTCAGATATTTACGCGCGCTTCAAACGTCACCAAGGTTTTAATGTTTTGCATCCGATGGGCTATGATTCGTTTGGTTTGCCGGCCGAACAATACGCCATTCAAACGGGTCAACATCCCGAAAAAACCACGCGAGAGAACATTGCCCGTTACCGCGAACAACTCGACAAAATCGGGTTTTCATTTGATTGGCAACGCGAAGTGCGCACGTCAAATCCAGATTATTACAAACACACCCAATGGATTTTTATTCAATTGTTTGAGTCGTATTATTGCTATGATGCGCAAAAAGCTTTGCCCATTGCCGAACTCATATCTGTATTTGAAAAATCCGGAAATAGCTCTATCAATTCCGCTTGTGACGACGATGTTCGTTCCTTCACAGCCGCAGAATGGAATGCGTTTTCTGATGCCGAAAAACAAAAAATATTATTGCAATATCGCTTGACCTATTTGGCCGAAACCGAGGTCAACTGGTGTCCGGCACTCGGAACCGTTTTGGCCAACGATGAAATTGTCAACGGCGTTTCAGAGCGTGGTGGTCATCCGGTCATCCGCAAAAAAATGACCCAATGGTCAATGCGTATTTCAGCTTATGCCGAGCGTTTATTGCAAGGTTTAGACGAAATTGATTGGACCGAATCGCTCAAAGAAGCCCAGCGCAACTGGATCGGAAAATCAGTAGGAGCTATGGTCAAATTCCAAATTCCAAACTCTGAATTCCACATTGATGTTTTTACTACGCGACCTGATACGATTTTCGGCGTAACGTTTATGACATTGGCGCCCGAACACGAATTGGTTGAGCAGATTACCACCGCAGAACAAAAAGGAGCGGTCGAAGCTTATATCGAGAAAACCGCCAAGCGTTCAGAGCGCGAGCGTATGGCCGATGTCAAAACCATTTCGGGTGTTTTTACCGGGGCGTATGCCATGCATCCGTTTACCCAAGAGCTCATTCCGGTTTGGATTGGCGATTATGTTTTGGCGGGTTACGGAACCGGAGCGGTTATGGCCGTTCCTGCGGGTGACGAGCGCGATTATGCCTTTGCGAATTTCTTTAAAGGCAGCTTGGGCATGCCTGAAATCAAAAACATTTTCAACCAAGATATCTCACAAGCCGCCTTTGCCGACAAAAGCGGTTTTGAACTCATCAATTCTGGCTTTTTGAATGGCTTAGATTACAAAACCGGAACCCAAAAAATCATCGAAGAACTCGAGAAAATCGGAGCCGGAAAAGCCAAAGTCAACTATCGTTTGCGCGATGCGGTATTTTCGCGTCAGCGCTATTGGGGCGAGCCGTTTCCGGTATATTACGTGAACGGATTGCCACAAATGATTGCGCCCGAGCATTTGCCGGTGGTATTGCCCGAAGTTGAAAAATATTTACCTACTGAAGATGGCCAACCGCCACTCGGGAATGCCTCAGAATGGGCGTGGTCAACCGCACAAAACAAAGTGGTGAGCAATGACCAAATCAATCATGAAACCGTATTTCCGTTAGAGCTCAACACCATGCCGGGTTGGGCCGGAAGTTCTTGGTATTGGATGCGTTATATGGATGCGCACAACACTACCGAATTTGCTTCAGCAGATGCCTTAAAATATTGGGAAAATGTCGATTTGTACATAGGCGGAAGCGAACACGCTACGGGGCATTTGCTCTACAGCCGTTTTTGGAACAAATTCCTTAAAGACCGCGGTTTTGCGCCGACTGAAGAACCATTTAAAAAACTCATCAATCAGGGAATGATTTTGGGGATGAGTGCTTTTGTATACAGAAGTGAAGATTCTAAGAAGTTATATTCAAAAGGATTAATCGCTGATCAAAATGTTCATCCAATTCACGTTGACTTGTCTGTCATCAACGATATCACCAATGAACTCGACATTGAGGCGTTCAAAAATCACCCTTTGTATTCTGATTATAAAAATGCAGAATTCATTTTAGAAAATGGCAAATACATTGTCGGTCGCGAAGTCGAAAAAATGTCCAAATCCAAATACAACGTCGTTAATCCCGATGATATTTGTACCGAATACGGCGCCGACACTTTGCGTTTATATGAAATGTTTCTCGGGCCGCTCGAACAAGCCAAACCTTGGAACACCGCCGGAATCACGGGTGTTTTTGGGTTTTTGAAAAAACTCTGGCGTTTGTATTTTGACGATAACGGTTGGGTGGTTACTAGTGATGAGCCTACCGCCGAAATGTATAAATCATTGCACAAAACCATCAAGAAAGTTACGGAAGACATTGACAATTTCTCATTCAACACTTCAGTTTCGCAGTTTATGATTTGCGTGAATGAACTCAGTCAGCAAAAATGCCATCACCGCGCTATTCTCGAGCCGTTGGCTGTATTGGTGTCGCCTTATGCGCCGCATATTGCTGAAGAATTATGGCAACAATTGGGTCACGAAGGTTCGGTTTCGCAGGTGGCGTTCCCTGAGTGTGAAGCAAAATATTTGGTTGAAAGCGAAAAAGAATATCCGGTTTCGTTCAACGGAAAAATGCGTTTTACGCTCAAATTGCCGCTTGATTTAACACCGGCGCAAATTGAAGAAATCGTCATGGCCGATGAGCGCACCCAACAACAATTGCAAGGGCGCACACCGAATAAGGTGATTATTGTTCCGGGTAAAATTATCAATTTGGTGGGCTAAAACCTGACAAAATTGCATGAAATGTTAAGCCGAAGTCAAATGGCTTGTAATTTGACAACCAATGTGTACTTTTAAAAACTAAAAAATAAAATTATGTTACTATTAGGAGGTCTTATTATGTTGGTGAGCTGGCTCGTAAGCTCACGACTCAAAAGTAAGTTTGAACATTACTCAGAATTGCATTTGCAAAACGGCATGTCCGGAAAAGAAATCGCCGAGAAAATGCTCGCCGATCACGGAATCAGAGACGTACAAGTAATTTCAGTTGAAGGACAACTGACCGATCACTACAACCCTACTGACAAAACGGTCAATTTGAGCGAGGCGGTATACAACCAACGCAATGCCGCTGCTGCTGCCGTTGCTGCGCACGAATGCGGTCACGCCGTGCAACACGCCCAAGCCTACAGTTGGCTTGAAATGCGTTCTAAATTGGTGCCGGTTGTATCGGTAGCTTCTAATTGGGTGCAATGGGTTTTGATTGCCGGAATCTTGATGATCAAATCTTTTCCGCAATTGTTGTTGGTGGGAATTGTGCTTTTTGCTGCAACTACTTTATTTTCAGTCATCACTTTACCGGTTGAATACGATGCGAGTAACCGCGCACTGGCTTGGCTCGAGAACAAACACATGCTCACGCGTGAAGAGCAAGCCGGCGCACAAGATGCACTTAAATGGGCTGCGCGCACTTATGTTGTGGCAGCGATAGGTTCAATTGCAACTTTGCTATACTACATCATGGTATATACCAACAGAAGGTAATCTAGATGATAATGTTCAAAAAAGGTATTGGTATTTGTGTATTGCTTTGCGCGTTGAGTATCAAAGCTCAGGTTCCGGCTGTTGTTTGGCAAAAACTTTATGGTGGTTCAGGTTCAGAGGTTGCCAACAGTATCAAACAAACTACTGATGGCGGTTACATTGTGGCAGGTTATACTACTTCTTCAAACGGTGATATTACCAGCAACCATGGCAGCTATGATTTTTGGGTGCTCAAGCTTGACGCAGCAGGTGCTCTTGAATGGCAAAAAACCTACGGTGGGCTCAGAGATGATCGCGCCAACAACATACAACAAACCACTGATGGCGGCTATATTGTAGTGGGCGTTTCAGAATCTATTGAAGGCGATATTACCAATTACAGAGGTGATAAAGATTTTTGGGTAGTAAAACTATCTCCTGACGGAACCATTGAATGGCAAAAAAAATACGGCGGCGATGACAAAGAAACCGCCTACAGTGTCAAGCAAACTACCGATGGCGGATATATCGTGGCCGGAAGTTGTTATTCGTATGACAACAATATTATGCCGGTCAACGGAGATGTTGTCGGTTTTCACGGTTTTACCGATGGTTGGATCATTAAACTCAGTAATACTGGTGTTATCGAATGGCAACAATGTTTGGGAACCACTACCATTGATAATTTTCTGAGTATTCAGCAAACTGCTGATGGTGGCTATATTGCTGCCGGAGATCACAGCTCAGGAAATTATTGGCTAGTAAAATTGGCCAATAACGGCGATTTTGAATGGGAAAAAATTTATGCAGATACCGACACGGCTCAAAATGTGATACAAACTTCAGACGGCGGTTACATTATGGTGGGTGATGTAGTCAGCCAGATTGGCAATGAAACCGGGCATAATTACGGAGTTATCAAAGTCAATAGTGTTGGCGATTATGAATGGCGAAAAGATTACGGAGGCGACGGATTTTTTGATATTGCCAAATCCATACAACAAACGCCTGAGGGTGGTTACATCATTGCCGGAGTTTCAGATTCATCCTACAGCGGCAACGTGACCGGAGCCAACAATGGTCAGCAAGATGCTTGGTTGGTCAAGATAACCAGTACAGGAGTTATTCAGTGGCAAAAGTGCTTTGGCGGAACATCTTATGATGGGACAAGCACCATTCAACGAACAACCGATGGTGGATACATCATGGCAGGTTATGCCCAATCTAATACGGGTAATTTTACCGGCAATCACGGAGGTACTGACCTCTGGGTTGTAAAACTCGCGCCCGATAGCTTGGGTCTTGAAATTTCAGAATTAGACGATTCTTCAGTGCTTTTTACACCCAATCCGGCAGACGACAAAATTACTTTTTTGCAAGAAGTTGATTCGGTTTCGCTGTATAATATTACCGGAGAACTTTTGCTCGAAACCCGGCAAAAAACCAGAGAAATCAACCTTACCAATTTAGCTAAAGGCAATTATCTGCTCAATGTTCAAACCCAAAAAGGTTTCTATAAAACCAAGTTGATTAAAAAATAAAACCAATAAAAATAAATCATCCGCTTCACTTGAGGCGGATTTTTTTTGGCGTTGCGCGGCCGTCGTTCCTTGGGGCCACGCCGGGCTGTGCGCACTCGCTGCGCCTCATCCTTCGGCGCGAGCTCAAACAAAGCTTCCATCCCTAACGCGGTTCGGAGTTTCTATTTTGAGTGGGTTCAGCTTCAATCAACCGTTTCGTTTCCGGCCATAGTTTGATGTTTCAAACCCCATTTGGCCAAAGTGTCTAAGGCGGGCAGTAATTCTTTACCGGCTTCGGCGAGCTCGTAAGTAACGTGCGGCGGCATTACTTCAACCACTTTTCTGATCACCAAACCATCGGCTTCAAGTTGTTTTAAATGTTGAATGAGCATTTTTTCGGTAATCGGAACAATGGCTTTTTTGAGTTCGCTGTAGCGTTTTTGTCTGTCGCGCAAATTCCACAAAATAATGGGTTTCCAACGCCCGCCTAGTTTTTCGAGCGTAAAACTCACCGGGCAAGCTACCGTAATTTGCTGCTTATTTTCATGGTTGGTTGAAGCTTCTTTGATCTGATACATTTTACATACTTTTTGGTAGGTACTTGTACAAAAGTAAGTATAAAAATAACTTTGCCTCACATTTAAATCTAAAAATTATGAAATACGTTATCACCGGTTCAACCGGAAACATCAGTTTGCCTTTGGCGCAAAAACTCATCGCCGCCGGCCACGATATCACCATCATCAGTAGTGACGAAAACAAACGTACTGCTATTGAAAAGCTGGGCGCAAAACCAGCCATCGGCAATTTGTTTGACACTGATTTTCTGACGCAAACTTTTACCGGAGCCGATGCGGCTTATATCATGATTCCGCCCACGTTTACCACCCACGATTGGCCCGCTTTTATGAAACAAGCTGCCGATAGTTATGTACAAGCTGTGGCACAAAGCGGACTCAAAAAAGTGGTGCAACTCAGCAGCATCGGTGCACATTTAGGCCACAGTTGCGGCCCGATTGATGGTTTGGGTTATTTAGAGCAACAACTCGGTACGTTAACCAACGTGGATGTGATTAGTTTGCGCGCTGCTTATTTTTATACCAATTTATTTTCGATGGTTCCGCTGATTCAGCAAGCCGGAATTATGGGCTCAAACTTTGGCGCCGCCGGCGAGAAAATGGCTTTGGTGCATCCGGTGGATATTGCTGAGGTAGCTGCGCAAAAATTGTTGTCCTTAGATTTTACGGGGCATTCAACCTTATATGTTTCGAGTGATGTGCGCTTTTTTTCAGAAATCGCAAAAGTGGTTGGCAGCGCTGTGGGCAAACCCGAATTGCCTTGGATGGTTTTTTCAGATGAAGATGCCTACAACGGCATGATTCAAGCCGGATTGCCCGAGACCAATGCGCAAGGTTATTTGCAAATGGGAAAAGCTTTTAGAAGCGGCATAGCGCAAGAAGATTATTTCGCAACGAATGCCCAGCCTCAAGGTTCGTTTAAGTTAGAAGCTTTTGCTCAGATTTTGGCACAAGCAGTTTGATGGTTTGACTCATGAAGTTTTCAGTGAAATAAAATTCTGATGAATGATAGTGTGCTTTCTGGGAAGCTTGCGTGAGCGGTTGTAGCTAAGTGCCGCGCACTGCGAAAAACGCGACCCGTAGGGGCACGCCCTAATACAACTGAAATTACAACTGAATTTGGCGGTTGATTTGCTGATCGAGCGAAATAAAAGTTTCGGTTCTGGAAACGCCTTCAATAGCCTGAATTTTGGTGTTAAGCAAATGCATCAGATGCTCGTTGTCGCGGCAAATAATTTTAATCAAAATTGACCAATTCCCGGTGGTGTAATGACATTCAAGCACCTCGGGAATTTTTTTGAGCTCGCGCACCGCCTCAGAATTGCGGGCGGCTTTGTCGAGATAAATACCCACAAAAGCCATGGTACTGTAGCCCAAAACCTTGGTGTTGACGATGAATTTTGAACCCGAAATTACACCGGCTTGCTCGAGTTTACGCAAACGTTGGTGAATGGCCGCGCCTGAAATGCCTATTTTATGGGCGATTTGCAAAATGGGTTTGCGCGCGTCTTCCATGAGGTCGCGGAGGATTTCTTTGTCGATACCATCGATTTCTATTTGCAGCTGATTGATCTTCATGAGTTGAAATTTTTAACCAAAAATAGGTATTTGGCTTTTAATTAAAACTACATTCAGAAAATCGATTAACCTATATAAGGTTTTTCGGTTTCGGTAAAGTGAATGCCGTAGGTTTCAAGTTCGGCCAAAAGCGGCAAATACACTTCTTTGCTGATCGGCAATTGTACGCCGGGTTGGGTGATTTGTTTATTGAGTATGCGCAAAGCCGCCATCGCTACCGGTAAGCCTACTGTTTTGGCCATGGCGGTGTAGATTTGATCTTGACCAATGCACACCATTTGCGAGTCAATCTGTTTTTTCTGGCCATCTAGTTCGTAACCAAATTTGTGATACATGACAATCATGTCTTTATCGGAGGGTTCGAGTGTCCAGTTTTCGGTGAGAATTTTTTCAAGAATCTGGGCCGGCGTAGCGTTTTTGAGGCCTACTTTTTTGGTGTTGCTGAACAAATCGAGTTCGGCAAACTTGCGCCAAACATCATCGGTTTGTGCTATGCCTACTTGTGCACAAAATTGTTTTTCTGTGTTTTCAGGGCTTGAATAGGGCAAAAACAAACATACGTAATCGCGATAACTCATTTGTTCCGAATGGTCAATGGTATAACTGTCATCAGTCATGCCCAATTGTACAAAAGCATCCCAAGCGCGCGAATATCCGGCGCGACGAATGGTTCCGCGCAAAAGCGTCGATATATCTTCTAAACCATAAACCGAACGATATTTAAGCGAGTCGCGGTTGGCATAGGTTTCAAAACTTCCGTAGCCGGTTACTTCTAAGGCATCGGTGCGCTGAAACAACTTTTGATACGGAATATATTTATAAGTGCCTTCGTGAATGAATTTGGCAGCGCCGCCTTGTCCGGCCAATACTACGTTGCGCGGTGCCCAGGTAAATTTGTAGTTCCAGGCGTTGTTGTCAGATTCCGGAGCTATGAGTCCGCCGCAATACGATTCAAATGAAAATATTTTGCCGCCTTTTTCGCGAATCTCATCAATGATTTTCATCGCGCTCATATGATCAATGCCCGGATCGAGTCCGGCTTCGTTCATAAAAACCAAACCGTTGGCTTTCGCCGCTTGATTGAGGTTTTGCATGGCATCGCTGATGTATGAAGCGGTGACCATGTGTTTTTTGTATGTTACACAATCTTGCGCTACTTCAATATGCATATGCGCCGGCAGCATTGAGATAACCAAATCGGCTTTTTGAATTTGCGCTTGACGTTCATCAGCATGGTTGATATCTAGGGCAATAGCCGTAGCATTGGGATGATTATTGGTTTTTTTTTGGGCCAGTTCAACCGATAAATCGGCAATGGTTAGATGTAGTTGTTCGCTGTTTGATTTTTGAAGTAAATATTCAATAAGCGATGATGCCGAACGGCCGGCACCAATAATCAGTATGTTTCTCATGCGTAAAAAATTGTTGCCAAAGGTATAAAATTCACCCCAAAATAAAAGCCCGCACGAGGCAGGCTTTCTATATTAAATAACTCAAGATTATTGAGCTTCTAATTCTTCAAGATCTTTGAGGTCTTCTTGTTTTGATTCGATTTTGTGTTGCTCTAGTTCACTGTCTTTGGCTACTTCGTCCGGCATCATCACGCGAATAATTACGGCCAGAAACAGAATGCCTCCGAACATCAATAAATATTTAGGAACTGAACGATCTGAAGCTTGTGATTTGGCAAAGGCCAATCCGCTAAAAAGCAACGATATACCTACCGGCAAAAATCCGAGAGTTCCCATGGGTAAAATCACGAAAACAATTCCCAAAAGGGTAAAAATAAACGATAATACAATAAAAGCTTTTCTCATATTAGATTCCTTTTACGTTAGTAAGCAATAGTTGTCCGGTGCCCACCGGGATGCTGAATTTAATCAAAGCCGGAACTTTTTTGTTGTCGGCTGTGAGCCAAATCAGGTTTTTGTCGGTGCCGCGCAGTTTGTCGGTATTGGCTCCGATTGAAACTTTATAGCAACTTTTTGAACCCAACGGTCCGGCATCGATGGTTTCTTTGCCCATATATTTTACGGTCGCGCTCATTTCTTTTTCGTCAAAAACCACAATGAATGATTTGGTTTGACCCGGTTTCATTTTGCTGAAATCAATATTTCTCACCTGATATAATGTTGTTACAACATCCTGTGTGTTTGGTCGAATGCGGAAAGCGCTTCTGCGTTCGGGGGTATTCTTTTTATTCACCGTACACTCAAGCGTTCCGTTTTTGAAAATATATTTTTCTTTTTTGCTGTAGGTTCCTTCAAGAATTTCTCTTCTGTACAAACTCGGTTTTAGAGTACTCGGGTTGACGTATGATTCATAACTGTCGCGAATTTTAAAAAACGAATCCCATTTGCTAAACGTGTTGGCTTCACAAATCAAATGCAACAAAGTGCTTTTAGACGTTGATACAGATTCGGTTTCCATAGTTACTTGTGCCAGCGGAGTCATGAGTCCGCTCATGTTGTACGAGGCAGAGTAGGTGAGTTTTTCGCCGGCTTTGACCGCTTGGCTTTGACCGTTCTGGGCAAACAACAAAAGAGCCGAGGCAATAAAAAGAAGTTTTTTCATGTGCTTGAAAATTTTTTTGATGAACAAATGTAGTATTTTTTTATGAGAAGCTTTATCCCGTTTTTCGTTCTATCTTTGGCCTGGAAAGAACCAGTCCAAAGGATGCCACTGCAACCGGGGCTAGGGCATTTGACTTCTTTCATGTTAATTCATTAAACCTAAAAAAACATCCTTTATTATACTCAATATTATGAATAGAAAAATAATCCTTACCGCAACTTTCATGGGCGCGTTGGCCATTATGTTCGGTGCCTTTGGTGCCCACGGACTTAAAAAAGTGCTCACGCCTGAACAGCTTATAACTTTTGAAACCGGTGTCAAATATCAAATCTATCACGCTTTGTTTTTGTGTTTTGTTGTGCTTTTGCCCGGACTGTCGGATAAGATTCGCTCGGCGGTTTTTTATTGTACAAGTCTTGGCGTTTTGTTTTTTTCTGGCTCGATTTATTTATTGGCCACAGGTTCTGTTACCGGAATTGACTTCAAACCTTTTGGTTGGATAACCCCCATTGGCGGACTTTTGATGATTGTCGGTTGGATATTGGTTTTTATCGATTTTTTCAAGAAAAAAGCATAATATTTTTGGTTTGCCAAGAGTAGCTAAAATATTCTTTTTACTTTTGCGCAAATCTTAAACACAACACAAAATACTTTTTATATGGATACCTACGCTCAAATTACGAAATCGATTTCGTTAGAAAAATACGGAATCACAGGCGCTACCGAAATTGTCTACAATCCTTCGTTTGATTTGTTGTATAATGAAGAACTCAATCCGGCCTTAGAAGGATACGAAAGAGGACAACTTTCTGAACTGGGCGCCGTCAACGTAATGACCGGTGAATTTACCGGGCGTTCTCCGAAAGACAAATATATTGTCAAAGATAGCGTGACCGAAAACACCATTTGGTGGAATTCTGATAAAGCCGCTAATGATAACAAACCTATTTCACAAAATACATGGGAAGCGCTCAAACAAAACACCGTTCAACAGCTTTCAGGAAAAAGATTGTTTGTGGTAGATGCCTTTTGCGGTGCCAATGCCAACACGCGTCTTAAAGTGCGTTTCATTATGGAAGTGGCTTGGCAAGCGCACTTTGTAAAAAATATGTTTATTCGTCCAACCGAGCAAGAACTTGAGAATTTTGGTGAGCCTGATTTTATCGTCATGAATGGCTCTAAATCTGGATTCAAAGATTTTGCAGCACACGGATTAAATTCTGAAGTTTATATCGCTTTTAACCTCACCGAAAAAATGCAACTCATTGGCGGAACTTGGTATGGTGGCGAAATGAAAAAAGGAATGTTCTCTATGATGAACTACTACTTGCCACTTCAAGGAATGGCCTCGATGCACTGTTCAGCCAACAAAGGTAAAGGCGGTGATGTTGCGGTGTTCTTTGGCTTGTCAGGAACCGGAAAAACTACTTTGTCAACTGATCCGAAAAGAGAACTCATTGGTGATGACGAGCACGGTTGGGATGATGAAGGCGTCTTTAATTTTGAAGGCGGTTGTTATGCCAAAACTATTGATTTGAGCAAAGAAAACGAGCCGGATATTTACAATGCCATCCGCAGAAATGCGCTTCTAGAAAATGTAACGCTCGATGCCCAAGGAAAAATTGATTTTACCGATGGTTCAGTTACCCAAAACACGCGTGTATCTTACCCGATTGATCACATCGAAAACATTGTTCGTCCGGTTTCAAAAGCAGGGCACGCCACCAAAGTTATCTTCTTAACGGCAGATGCTTTCGGAGTGATGCCACCGGTTTCAAAACTAACCCCTGAACAAACCAAATACTATTTCTTATCTGGGTTTACGGCCAAATTAGCCGGAACTGAGCGCGGAGTAACCGAGCCACAACCCACATTCTCGGCTTGTTTTGGCAAAGCGTTTTTGTCATTGCATCCAACGCAATACGGTCAAGAATTGGTCAAAAAAATGGAGCAACACAACGCCAAAGCTTACATGGTTAATACAGGTTGGAACGGAACCGGCAAGCGAATTTCTATCAAAGATACGCGTGCCATTATTGATGCTATTTTAGACGGCTCAATCGAACACGCTGATAGCACTCAGGTTCCGGTTTTCAATTTTGAAGTGCCGACTGCTTTGCCTAATGTAAACGCTGAAATCCTTGATCCGCGCAACACTTATGCAGCTGCTGAGCAGTGGAACGAAAGAGCGGTTGATTTGGCGGGCAGATTTATCAAAAACTTCCAACAATATACCGATAACGAAGAAGGTAAAAACTTAGTAGCAGCCGGTCCGCAATTGTAGATAGTTGCTGCTCAATAGCTTAAAAGCGTCGATTTTGGAGTGATTTTTTAAATTTTCACTTTAAAATCGGCGCTTTTGTTTTTTAAAAATCCTCAGAGTGAAAACGTTTTCTTATTTCAGATTCTAAATCAAGCGCGGTTTAAATTGTGAAGCTTCACTTTTTTTGAGTTGGATTTTGTCATATCCGTAAATCGTTTTGCATGCGTTTTTTGTGTCTTTTTAATCATTTACTTTGTTTCATAATTCTAAAAATGAATAAGTTATGTCTGTTAAGAAGCAATTTATAAAAACAAAACCGGTTTGTAAAGTAACTTTTACTGTTGAGGCTAAAGAAGCGCAATCAGCAGCTGTAGTAGGTGATTTTAACAACTGGAACATTGAAGAAGGCGCTTTAGGAAAACTCAAAAACGGATCTTTTAAAGGTGTTTTTGATTTGGTTAAAGATGCTTCGTATGAATATCGCTATATAGTTGATGGTGTGTTCATCAACGAGCCAGAGGCGGATTCATACCGATGGAACGCATACGCTGGTGCTGAAAACTCAGTATTAGAAGTATAATTTTCGGGTTAAAAAAATAAAAGCCGCTTTTACTGATCAAGCGGCTTTTTTTATGTATTATCTCAATTGATTCAAAAAACTCAAATCAGATTCTGTTGGCCATTCTTCGGGTTCTTGACCGGCTCTAAACAAACGAGCGCTGAGGTTACCTTTGAGTGTAATTCGATCACCTAAAACCTCGAGCCAACTGCCTTCGCGCAAGCCCAAGACCGGTACTGAATTAAAACTGTGAAACTCTTTGATGCGGGTTTCGCGGGTTTCACCCATATGTTTTGAATTCTGGTCCGGATCTAAATAATGCGGATTCAAATTAAACGAAATCATGCCCAAAGTCTGAAAACTCGGCGGATAAATAATCGGCATGTCGTTGGTAGTTTGCATCGTTAGGCCGGTGATGTTACTTCCGGCGCTTGTGCCCAAATAAGGCGTTCCGGCTTTGATTTGTTCGGCCAAAACGGTCATTACCTCAAACTTATAAAGCTGCGAAACCAACAAAAAAGTATTGCCGCCGCCGGTAAAAATTGCTTCAGCATTTTTGATGGCTTGCTGCGGATGTTCAAACTCATGTAAACCCTTGACTTCTTTGCCTATTTGCTTGAATGCTGATCGTACTTTATCGGTGTATTCATCATGTGAAATTCCGCCGGGACGCGCATACGGGATGAATAATATTGTTGTGCAATTTTGGTAAAAGGTAGCCAAAGTCGGCATTAGATAGTCTAAATAATTTCCGCCATGCAAGGTTGAAGTACTGGCGATGATGAGTTTTTTCATGAATTTGTTTTATGGCTTAAAGATAAAAAGCTTTCCAGAACTTTTGCGGATGATTTTAAATTAACAAAGCCTTATCATTTCACTCGCAAAAGTTTGTGTTAATTTACAGCTGATTTTTCTGCGGGCTTTCTGACTTTTATCAAGCTTCAAACGCAAGAAAAATATTAACTTTAAAGGACAATGATAAATTATTAGATCATGAAAACACGGCTGATTATTTTTAGTTTCCTTTTGATTTCATTAGTGGTTCAAGCGCAGCAACCCAGAAAATTTTTGCATGGACAAATCATCAACGATTCGATTAAAGTTGAAAACGTGGTAATTTTTAACATCAATGCCCGCACCGGAACAACTTCTTTACCCAAAGGCTATTTTAATATTTTGGCCAGAGAAAACGATACGTTGGTTTTTTCAGGTTTGTTGTTTAAGTCTAAAAAAGTAGTGATTCATCATGATGACCTCGATTTGGATTTGTTCAAAGTTAAACTTCAAATTTTTACCAACGAATTGGCTGAAGTTGTGGTAACCAGTAAAAATCAAGATCCGAGCTTAAAAAATAAGCAAGCGATTGCCGACAAAAAATATGCTGATGATGCGCAAACTTCTCCCAAAAACATTGCTGTGCCCAATTATAATGCGATTCCAAACGGCGTTGATTTTGTGCGATTGTACAAAGACGTTTTGAAGGTTTTGCGCAAAAACAATCCGAAGAAAAACAACTTTACCGACGAAATGGCTTTTACCGAACTTGTGGTCAAACGCATTCAATATTCTTTTTTTAATGAAACGCTCAAAATAGTCGACGATCACCTCAAATTGTTTTTGGTGTATTGTAACAACGACAATCAGTCAAAAAAATATACCGAAAAAAACACCGATTTTGAACTGATGGATTTTTTAATCCGCAAAAACAATGAATTCAAAAAACTAGCTACTACAAATCCGTAAACTTTTGACGTCTAAAATCAGCCTTATTTTTTTCTGCATGCTTGTGGTTTTTTCACTTCAAGCCCAAGTTTTACCTAGACAAGAAATGAGCGGTTTGGTGGTTTTGCGCGATGTTCCGCTTGAAAAAGTCAACGTTCGCAATGATGATTCTGGTTATACAACATCAACCGCGGCCGACGGAACGTTTAAAATTAAAGTCAGAGTTGACGAAGCATTGGTTTTTACGGCTGTTAACCTTGAAACGCGACGCGTAAAAATTACCGAAGAAATACTCAAAGCTGGTTTTGTCAAAGCGGTCATGTCAGAAACCACGGTACCTTTACCTGAAGTAACCGTCAATGACAACAAAGGAATCACCGCCGAAAATTTGGGGATTATTCCGCGCGGTCAACGAAAATACACACAAGCCCAACGCCGACTTAGAGAAGCTACCACGGGCGGTGGAATTGTTCCGCTCAATCCGATTTTAAATGGCATTTCAGGCAGAACGCGCATGCTTAAAAAGGAAGTTCAAGTGGAGCAAAAAGAGCGTTTGCTTTTGCAATTAGATGGTTGGTTTGATGATGAATATTACACCCAAACTTTGAAAATCCCTGAAGATTATATTTCGGGTTTTGACTTTTACATCATCAATGATACAGATTTTGTGAGGGCGCTCAGAGCCAAAAATAAAACCTTGACCAAGTTTCTGGCGCTCGGATTGGCTCGGAATTATCTTCAAGACCTCGAAGCTGAGCAGAAATAACTATTTTTGAGCCCAATGAAAAAGATAGTCGCTTTATTTTTGTTTTTGACTTTGTGCTCATTCGTGGCACATAAGTTTTATGTTTCTATCTATAAAATTGACTACAACGCAAAAAAGCAAAGACTTGAAATTACGACGCGTATTTTTATTGACGACCTCAATGCGGCCATCCAAAAAAACTACAAACAAAAAACTCATTTGGGCGAAACCACTGAATCTACACTTGATGAGCAACTCATGAATCGGTATTTGAGCGAACATTTTATCGTTTTTGTCAACGGAAAAAAGAGTATTTGCCAATATGTATCGCATGAATATCAAGACAATGTTTTGTTGGGTTATTACAAAATCAATGCAGTGCCCAAAATAACTTCGCTCAAAGTTCAGAATACGGCACTTTTAGAAATTTCAGATCAACAACAAAATATTATTCAGAGTCAATTAGGCGGTAAAAAACAAAGTTTGCTGCTCACGGCTGAAACCACCAGTGGACTGTTAAAATAAAATTGACCGGTAACAATTTTTAAAAAACAACTACTTTTATCTGGTTGTAATTAGCATACTTAAAACAAATTCTATGAAAAAACATCTTTTGATTGTCTTTTTGCTATCAATCATATCGGCTCCGATCAAGGCTCAAGAAACTCCAAAAGTCAAAGAAAAGGGGCATGTTGACGAAAATAAATTCCGTCAGATGTATGATTTGTTGGCCACGCCGAATAGCTACAGAACGGCTTCCGGCGCTCCGGGGCCGGAGTATTATCAGCAACAAGCCGATTATAAAATAGATGTTGAACTCGACGATAAAAACGCTCGTTTATTCGGAACCGAAACCATTACTTATACCAACAATGCTAAGGAATCATTGGATTATTTATGGTTGCAATTAGATCAAAACATTGCGGCACGCAGCTCGCAAACGCCTTTGGTTGAAAGTTCTAAAATGGATCCGTCGATCAGCGTAGCTGGTTTTTCAAGAAAATACTTGGAAGAAAAATTTGACGGTGGTTTCAGAATCGACTATGTCAAAGACGCCAAAGGCAATCCGATGTCCTATACCATCAATCACACCATGATGCGCATTAACTTGCAAAAACCATTGGCGCATGGCGAAAAAATCGTTTTGAACATCAAGTGGAATTACAACATCAATAATTATATGATTGATGGTGGACGCTCTGGTTATGAGCATTTTGCCGACGGAAATAACCTTTATGTTTTGGCGCAGTTTTATCCGCGCATGGCGGTTTATAATGATGTGGAAGGATGGCAGAATCAGCAATTCTGGGGC
This sequence comes from Flavobacterium sp. CYK-55, assembly GCF_018413465.1. Lineage (GTDB taxonomy): Bacteria > Bacteroidota > Bacteroidia > Flavobacteriales > Flavobacteriaceae > Flavobacterium. The sequence goes on along the minus strand of NZ_JAHCDK010000001.1, from coordinate 178,715 downwards.
AGCGGAGAATTTGCTTTGACTTTCGGAAATTACGAAGTCAACATCACCGTTCCGGCCGATCACATCATGGAAGCCACCGGCGTTTTACAAAACCGCGCTGAGGTTTATACACCAGAACAACTCAAACGTTATACTGAGGCCGAAAACTCGTTTGAAAAACCAGTGGTTGTGGTAACTCAAGCCGAAGCCATGGCTGCCGAGAAAGGTTTTTCAACCCAAAAGAAAACCTGGAAATTCAAGGCCGAAAACGTGCGTGATTTTGGTATTTCAACCTCGCGAAAATTTATCCTTGATGCCATGGCCGTTGAAATTGGCGGTAAGAAAATCATGGCCGTTTCAGTATATCCCAAAGAAGGCAATCCGCTCTGGGAAAACTATTCAACACGAGCGGTGGCGCATACTTTAAAAAGCTATTCAAAATATACTTTTGATTTTCCGTATCCGAAAGCGGTTTCAGTGAATGCGCAAGATCAAGGCATGGAATACCCGATGATTTGCTGGAATTTCGGGCGACCACAAGCCGATGGAACTTATTCAGATCGCGTCAAATACGGCATGTTGGGCGTGATTATTCATGAGGTCGGGCATAACTTTTTTCCGATGATTGTCAATTCAGATGAGCGTCAATGGACTTGGATGGACGAAGGGCTCAATACCTTTATGGAATATTTAGCTGAGCAGTCATTTGATCCGAACTTTCCGGCTGATCGCGGTCCGGCCAAGAAAATTGTTCCGTATATGAGCGGTGATCAATCGAAATTAGAGCCCATCATGACCAACTCAGAAAGCATCAAACAATTTGGCAACAACGCCTACGGAAAACCGGCTGCCGGTCTCAACATTTTGCGTGAAACCATTATGGGACACGATTTGTTTGATTATGCTTTTAGAACTTATTCATCGCGCTGGAAGTTCAAACATCCAACTCCGGATGATTTTTTCAGAACGATGGAAGACGCTTCAGGTGTTGATTTGGATTGGTTTTTTAGAGGATGGTTTTTCACTACTGATTATACTGACATTGGCATTAAACAAGTTCAGCAATATTTTGTGAGCAATGATCCGCCTAAAGATTTCAAAGCGCCTGAAGTTACGCGTCGCAACCGTCTCAAAGCCAGCGGCCCGCTTGTGTATATGATTGCTGATGCGAGCCCTGATTTTAAACCTGAGATGAAAAAACCACTCAATATTGCCAGCATTACTTCTTTGGATGAATTTGTCAAAACCAAGTTTACGGCTGAAGAACAGGCAAAGCTCGATGCTCCGAAATATTTCTATCAAGTGACTTTTGACAAGCCCGGAGGTTTGGTGATGCCCATTATTGTTCAGCTAACGTTTGACGATGGAACCACTGAGGATTACAAATTCCCGGCGCAAATTTGGCGTATGAATGATGCCGAAGTGAGCCGCGTGTTTGCTAGTAAAAAAGCTATTTCAAAAATTCAGGTTGATCCTAAAGAAGAAACCGCTGATATTGATGTAACCAACAACGTTTGGCCCAAACAAGAAGTCAAATCAAAATTTGATTAACATTTAATTAGTCAACCCAAGTCGTGTAGCAAACACTTAAGTTTGTACATTTGCCACAAAATAATTGATTATGTTTGGTATTGGAGGCGGTGAATTAATTTTCATCATGTTTGTAGCTCTGATGTTGTTCGGAACGGATAAAATTCCTGAAATCGCCCGTAATTTGGGGAAGATTATGGCGCAACTCAAAAATGCCACCAACGATATCAAAAGTGAAATCCAGAAAGGAGCTCAAGCCAACGGATTAGACAAAACTTTTGAAGAATTGCACGGAAATTTTACCGGACTTACCCAAGATATTGAAACCGAAGTCAACAAAGCCAAAACCCAAATGTTGACCGAAACTGCACAAACCCAAAATGAAGTGGCCCAGAGCCTCGAAGATATCCCAGAAGGCCCGATAAAACGTCAAAGATAATGTTGGAAAAAATCATTGCGCTCGATAAAAAAGCTTTTGTATTGCTTAATTCATTGGGCTCAGAAAAATACGATGGTTTCTGGCTCATGATTACCAAGCAATGGACTTGGATTCCTTTTTTCTTGTTGTTGTTTTATTTGTTGCAAAAAAAAATCGGCTGGCGCAACCTCGGAATCGGCATGGTATATATTGCGATTCTCATGTTTTTATGTGACCAATCGGCTAATTTATTCAAAGTTACTTTTGAGCGACTCAGACCTTGCAACGATCCTGAAATAAAAGATTTGATTCGCGTAGTGAAACCCAGCGTAACGTTTAGTTTCTTTTCAGCGCATGCGGCCAATTCTATGGCTTCGATGGTTTTTGTGTATGGCTTGCTCAAGCGATACTACAAATTGGGATTTTTGATTTTCTTATTTCCGCTCATTTTTGCGTACAGCCGCATCTATCTCGGGGTTCATTTTCCGGGAGATATTTTGTTCGGATATTTATTTGGGGGCGTTTTCGGAGGTTTGCTCTCAAAACACTATTTCAAAAAATACTTTCAAGCTTAAAGCACACGACTCACCGTAAGTCCGTCGCGAATCGGCAGCAAAACGGTTTCAACCCGCGGATCATTTTTGAGGTGTTCATTATAGGCCATCAGCGCTTTAGTGCTTCGGTCGTTGTCTTTGAGGGGTTCTAAAACTTTACCGCTCCAGAGTACATTGTCTGATAAAATCACACCGCCTTGATTCATTTTGGGCAAAATCAATTCGTAATAATTTTGATAATTCTCTTTGTCGGCATCAATAAAAACCAAATCAAATGTATCGGTCAGGTTTGGAATGATTTCGGTGGCTGGCCCCAAATGCTGCACAATTTGTTTGCCCCAAGGCGATTGGTCAAAATATTTGCGCTGAAAACCCACGAGTTCATCTTTGATATCAATGGTGTGTAAAACGCCGTCTGCTGTCATTCCTTCGCACAAACACAAAGCTGAGTAACCAGTATAGGTGCCAATTTCAAGAATGTTTTTCGGGCGAATGAGTTTAGACAACATACTCAAAACGCGACCTTGAAAATGACCGCTGAGCATGCGTGGGCTTAAAATTTTTAAGTGGGTTTCGCGGTTGAGCGCCGCTAATAATTCGGGTTCGTTTTCAGAATGTCTTTCAACGTAATCTTCGAGTTCTTCTGATAGGAAGTGCATGGCTGAATATTTTCTCAAAGTTATCAAATTATCTCAGAGTCAAATCGGGTAAATTCAATTAAATTTGCCGCATGCAAATCGATAAAAAAGATATCCGCGCTTTGTCAAAACAGCAACTGCGCGATTTTTTTACCGCTCAAGGCGATCAGTCTTTTCGCGGAAACCAAGTCTATGAATGGCTCTGGAGCAAAGGCGCGCACCGTTTTGACGACATGACCAATTTGTCAAAAAACACACGTCAAATGCTCGAAGATAATTTTGTCATCAACCATATTCACGTGGATCAAATGCAGCGCAGTGAAGACGGCACGGTTAAAAATGCTTTGCGATTGCATGATGGTTTAATCGTTGAATCAGTTTTGATTCCAACCGAAACCCGCACTACCGCTTGTGTATCTAGTCAAGTGGGTTGTAGTTTGGATTGCAACTTTTGCGCCACAGCTCGACTCAAACGCATGCGCAATCTGAACCCGGACGAAATTTACGATCAAGTGGTTTCAATTGACAAAGAAAGCAGATTTTATCACGGTAGGCCGCTTTCAAATATTGTTTTTATGGGTATGGGCGAACCGCTGATGAACTATAATAACGTTTTGAGCGCGATTGAAATGATTACTTCTGAGGAAGGTTTGGGCATGTCACCCAAACGCATTACGGTGTCAACCTCAGGAATTTCAAAGATGATTAAAAAGATGGCCGACGATGGAGTAAAATTCAAATTGGCGGTATCATTACATTCGGCGGTAGAAGAAATCCGAAACGAGATTATGCCATTTACCAAGAATTTTCCGCTGACTGATTTGCGTAAAGCTCTTGAATATTGGTATCAAAAAACCAAAAGTCGTGTGACTTATGAATATGTGGTTTGGAAAGGTATTAATGACGATGCAAAATCCATCGAGGCTTTGGTCAAATTTTGCAAATATGTGCCTTGTAAAGTTAATCTAATTGAATACAACCCTATTGATGATGGAATGTTTCAACAAGCTGATGAAAAAACGATCAATGCATACATTCGCGCTTTAGAGTCTAATGATATTGTGGCCAAAGTACGGCGCAGTCGAGGTAAAGACATCGATGCCGCATGCGGTCAGTTGGCCAATAAAGAAGCATAAAAAAACGCTCCCGATTTTGAGAGCGTTTTTTGTTTTTATTTCTAGCAAGATTAGTTGCCAATTATAATAGTGTATGAATTTCCATTGACTGTGTACGTTGCAATGTTATCGCACTCTCCATCGCCATAATCAAGTGTGGCTGTTCTTGTATTTCTCTGAAAAGTAATTACACCTTGAACAATAAGTGGTTTGTTTTGTTGGATACAACTCATTTTTACTATGAGTGGAGTTGTAATCGTACTGGTTTTTACACTTGCATTTGGAAATGTGTTGGTCCAATTTCCGGTTACAGAATATACATTATCACTCAAATCACCGTTTCCATAACCTTCAATAATTTCTCTGGTTCTGGTTCCGGTTCGGTGAATCACACGTCCATCAGGAAAAGTCGCATCTAAATCCATATTCATTACTACCACCGGATGACTTGGCGATGTTGCTGTAGCATCTGTCATGGTTCTGGTAAAAGTTTTATTTCCGGTAAATTTTACAGCGTTGTGGTAGAAATTATCAAATTGATAATTGATGGTTTGTGGATTTGCGCCCGGTTGGTAGGTAAAAGTGATGATGATTTTGCCTTTAAGGATATTTCCGTTGTTCATTGTGCAACCAGTAGTTCCAAAATCAATGGTTTTCGTCACTTGAGTTCCGGGAGTAATTGTTTCTCCAAATGCGGGAATCCGCGTTACTGTTGCACAAGAAGGTAAGTTTGATGTTAGAGCTGATGATTCTGCACTTCGCCCTGCAGCACTACTTTGTGTTGCATCAAATTGGGCTTCAACAATATCAGAAACATCATCATTGGCGATATCCATTTTTGAATTGAGTTTGGCTTCATCTGCACTAAAGTCAGCAGCTGATGCACTGCTCTTAGAATCGTCTTTACTACAAGCTGTAACCATCAATGTTAGCACAGCTCCCATCATTAAAAATCTTGTTTTCATAATCTCGTCGTTTTTAAGTTTGCCTTTTGACTGAACACTTTTAAAAGAGTTTAATTCAAATGTAAAAAAATATAAAATATTGCATTGCGCCTCAATTACTTTTATAAGTATCTTTGGGCTTCTGTATGAATATTACCGCACAAATAAAGCAGCCCATTCAGTCCGAAATGGAACTTTTCGAGAAGAAGTTCTATGAATCGATGAGCTCTCAGGTGGCATTGCTCAATCGTATTACTTATTATATTGTTAACCGAAAGGGCAAACAAATGCGCCCGATGTTTGTGTTTCTCACGGCCAAAATGCTTAGTGGCGGAACCGTAAACGAACGCACTTATCGCGGAGCTTCGGTCATCGAGCTGATTCACACAGCAACTTTGGTTCATGATGATGTGGTAGATGACAGCAATCGCCGTCGCGGATTTTTCTCGATCAATGCGCTTTGGAAAAACAAAATTGCGGTTTTGGTGGGCGATTATTTGCTTTCAAAAGGTTTGTTGCTTTCTATTGATCATGGTGATTTTGATTTGCTGCGCATTATATCAGTCGCTGTGCGCGAAATGAGTGAAGGTGAATTGCTCCAAATAGAAAAAGCCCGCAGATTAGACATTGTTGAATCAGTTTATTACGATATCATCCGAAAAAAAACAGCTACTTTAATTGCTTCGTGTTGTGCTTTAGGCGCCCGTTCAGTAGTTGATAACGATGATGAAGTTGAAAACATGCGTCATTTTGGCGAACTCATCGGAATGGCTTTTCAAATCAAAGACGATTTGTTTGATTATACTGACGATGCCATCGGAAAGCCCACCGGCATTGACATCAAAGAGCAAAAAATGACTTTGCCCTTGATTTATACGCTCAACAACTGTTCAAAAGATGAGAAATCTTGGTTGATTAATTCAATCAAAAACCACAACAAAGACAAAAAGCGCATCAAAGAAGTGATTGCATTGGTCAAAAACAAAAACGGATTGGCTTATGCCGAACAAAAAATGCTCGATTTTCAGCTGCAAGCACTCGCTTTGTTAGAAAAATATCCCGATTCTGACTATAAAAAAGCTTTGATCCTCATGGTCAACTATGTTATTGAAAGAAAAATTTAATTTTTTTAAATTCAAAAACATTTAAAAATCAGATAGTTAAAAAATATTTTCATTTTTTTAGCTTCTTTTTTTTCACTTCATGCAACCCTTTTTCACCTAAGCGCGTCTATGCTTATAGAAACACATGCTAAAAACAGGTTTTGAAAGTAATTGATTTACATCAGCAAGAAAAGCAAACCATTGCACTGGCCATTGACAACAACCGTCAGGCACAGCACTTGATTTACAACAAGTATGCTGCTAAAATGTTGGGCGTTTGTCGTCAATACATTAAAGATGTGCATTTGGCCGAAGATGTTCTGATTACTGCTTTTATGAAGGTTTTTACCAACCTCAAAAATTTTGAACACAAAGGCAGTTTTGAAGGATGGATTCGCCGAATTATGATTCACGAATGTATTTCGTTTATCCGAGCTCACAAAAAAGTTAGTTTTATGGATGATGAATCTTATCACGAAGAAACTTTTAATGAAATCGACAGCCAATTCACCGTTGACGAACTTCAGTTTTTAATTGATGCTTTGCCCGACGGATATAAAATGATTTTCAATTTATACGCCATTGAAGGTTACAAACACCATGAAATTGCCACCATGCTCAACATCAGCGAAGGCACCTCAAAATCACAATTGTCGCATGCCCGAAGAATACTTCAGGAAAACATCCACCAATTAAAATCCAATCAAAATGGAACCAAATAAAAAATTAGAAAAGCAACTGAAAGAAAAAATGCAGACGCGCGAAATTCAACCGAGTCCGGTCGCTTGGGATCGCTTAGACGCCATGCTTACGGTTGCCGAAGAAAAGAAATCCGGATTTAATCATCAATGGCTGTACATCGCTGCCGCTTTGATTGGTTTTTTAGCCATTGCTTATGTTTTTCTCAGCAATCCAACACCAGCGGTAGATGCACCCAGAAATGAAGTAGTTGATCAAAGCACACTGCCGATTCAACCCGCATCAGATTCTATAACACAACCTTCTCTCGAGCCTCAAAAAATAGAGGTTGTTGAGCCGTCTTTTCAAAACAAACAACAATCGGTAGCTCAGAATCATAGTTCTCAAAACCGCCAATCGAAATCTATTCAAGAAAAATCAATACCACAAAAATCAGCCGCAGAAACACAATCAATCGCTCAGGAGTCATCAATCAATCATCAAAAAACAGAATCAATTAATCAGACTTTACCCGAAAAAAATGCTGTCCATCCAGAGTTAGCGTTGGCCAATGTTGAAGTTAAAATTCAAACCTCGACCATCAAAGTCAATGCTTCTAATTTACTCTCAAAAGTTGATGGTGAACTCCAACTTTCTTTTCGTGAAAAAGTCATCAAGGGCATCAACAAAAACTATCAAAACGTCAAAGTGGCATTAGCCAACCGAAATCAAGAAACAAACATCAATCAATAATTAAAAATCAATCATCATGAGAAGTTTTACTTTTTACCTTACAGGAATCTTACTTTTGTGCATCAACTTAATCTTTGCACAAGAAACTTTTGAATCACGCGCAAAAAGCATTGCCAACAAAATTTCAGTCATCACCAAAGAAGAAAAAGAAGCCCTAAAAGTTGAGGTCGAGGCCATCAACGAAGAACTCGCCAAAGGCCAAATTACCCAAGAACAAGCCGATCAAAAGAAAATTCAATTGGCCGATACGCGCGCCAAAAATATTGAAAACCGCGTAGCTTCAGCCCAAAACGAACTCCGAGATTTAGTTCAAGAAAAAGTTGATGGCAAACTCCAAGAAAGCGATTCAACCCGGACATTTGTCATCCGATTAAAATCAAAAAAATACAAAATAAACGATTATAATGAACGCAGAACCACTTCGCAATTTGTCTTTGCCTTCGGACTCAATAACTTGGTTACTAATGGCGCTGTAGCTAATTCTGACTTCAGATACTGGGGATCGCATTTTTACGAATGGGGCATCACCTACAACACACGCATCTTCAAAAACAACAATTTATTGCACGCCAAATATGGTTTGTCGCTCATGTACAACAATTTGCGCCCTACTGAGAATCGCTATTTTGTTGAGTCTGGCAACCAAACCAATTTGGTCAATAGCCCGCAACATTTAGATGATTCGCGTTTTAGAAACGTATATTTGGTAGCGCCGTTTCATTTAGAATTTGATTTTTCAGGCCAGAAAACCAAAGACGGAAAAACTACTTTTCAAACACACAAAAGCGTGCGCGTCGGTTTGGGTGGCTATGTGGGTGGAAACATCAAATCAAAACAAATTCTTTGCTATGAAGATGCCAGTGGCAACGATGTGCGTAGCCGAACTCGCGGCGATTTCAATGTCAACGATTTCATTTACGGCGCCAGCGCTTATATCGGCTACAGAGAACTCAGCTTGTACGCCAAATATGACCTCAATCCGCTGTTTCGCAACAATGCCATTGATCAACGCAACGTATCGCTCGGCTTGCGATTTGACTTCAATTAGTATGTTTCAGTTAGATTATATTTAGGTTGAAAAGCGTTTCTGTTTCAGAGGCGCTTTTTTTATTTTTTTGAAGCTATTTCCTGCCATTCGCTGTATCTTTTTCAAAGCTGCTCCTATGCTGCGCGGCGGTTCAGCCTTAAAAAAGGATGCCGCTGCTGTCAGGGCTAAAGTATGCCGAAACATTCCTGAAACTTTGTACCTTTGGCCACACGCAAAATTTTTTGACTTGATCTCAAAATCATCCATTGATACCGTTTTTGAAACCGCCCGCGTTGAGGAGGTCATTGGTGATTTTGTACAACTCAAACGCGCCGGAAGCAATTACAAAGGATTAAGCCCGTTCTCGAATGAGCGCTCACCTTCGTTTATGGTTTCACCGGCCAAACAAATCTGGAAAGATTTCAGCTCGGGCAAAGGTGGCAATGCCGTGGCTTTCTTAATGGAACACGAGCATTTTACCTATCCAGAAGCCATTCGCTATTTAGCCAAAAAATACAACATTGAGCTCGAAGAAACCGAGCAAACCCAAGAAGACAAAGCCCAAGCCGATGCGCGCGAGAGTATGTTTTTGGTTTCTGAGTTTGCGCGTGATTACTTTCACCAAACACTTTTACAAACCGAAGAAGGCAAAGCCATTGGTTTGAGTTATTTTAGAGAGCGAGGTTTTACCGATGAATCCATCAAAAAATTCTCGTTGGGTTATTCGCCTGAAAAACGCGATGCTTTTTCGCAAGAAGCTTTGGCCAAAGGTTATCAGCAAACGTTTATTGAAAGCGTAGGCCTTACCATTGTGCGTGATGAAGGCGGATTGCTCGATCGATTCCGAGGTCGGGTTATGTTCCCGATTCACAGTATGTCGGGTCGCGTGTTGGGCTTTGGCGGACGCATCTTGGGCAACGATAAAAAAGTCGCCAAATATCTCAACTCACCCGAGAGTGATATTTACCACAAAAGCAAAGTACTGTACGGCATTTTTCAAGCCAAACAAGCCATCGCTAAATTTGACAATTGTTATTTGGTCGAAGGTTATACCGATGTGATTCAGTTTCACCAAAGTGGTATTGAAAACGTCGTGGCATCGTCCGGAACCGCATTAACGCCCGATCAAATTAGGCTTGTCAATCGACTCACCAAAAACATTACGGTTCTTTATGATGGTGATGCGGCCGGTTTGCGTGCATCCATCCGCGGAATTGATTTGATTCTTGAAGAAGGTATGAATGTGCGCGTTTGTACTTTTCCTGAAGGTGAAGACCCCGACAGTTTTGCGCGCAAAAACTCTTATGATGATTTGGTGGCTTATCTCGAGCAAAATGCCAAAGATTTTATTCAGTTCAAGGCTTCGCTTTTGATGAAAGAAGCCAACAGTGATCCCATCAAAAAGGCCGATTTGATCCGCGATATGGTGGCGAGTATTTCTAAAATACCTGACCGAATCAAACGCGAAATTTACATTCAAGAATGTGCGCGCATCATGGATATTTCAGAGCAAGTACTGGTGAGTACATTGGCTCAACTGGTTCAAAAAGATTTGTCTGAAGCCGGAAAGAAAATCCGTCAAGAGCAAAAAGCTTTTGAAGTAGTCAAGAATGAAACGCCTGAGCAAGTTGCAGTTGTTGATGTCTTGTATGAGCTTGAACGCAAAATCATAGAAATCCTGCTTCTATACGGAAATACCGAAGAAGAATTTGAAGATTTAGTCCTCAAAACCAGTGAAGACGGCGAAATTGAAACGGCTCTTGAAAAACGAACGCTCAAGGTTTTTCAATATGTCTATTTGAGCCTGCAAGAAGACGAAATCGAACTCGGTAACCCATTGTTTAGAGACATTTTTAAAAACCTAACCGATTATTTTCACCAAGCCGATGAGTTCCAAATGGATCAATATTTAACCCATTTAGAACCCGAAATGGCTTCGGTGATTACCGATATTCTAATGCTTGAAGAGCAATTTTCTCTTCACAATTGGGAGTCAAAGCAAATCATAGTTAAACTTAAAGACCAAACCATTGCGCAATATGTTTCTGAAACCATACTCACTTTACGGTGGTATTTGGTCAACAGAATTATTGACGAATTAAAAGACAATATAAGCCAAGAACCTGATGCCGATAACTCAGAAACTCTAGCTATGGCAACAGATTATTACAAGCTGATTCACTCGTTTTCTAAAAGACTCGGAAGAGTGCTTTCTCGCTACTAAACAATCTCAAGTGTTCTCGCCTTGTTGACTAGATCAACCAAGTTGGTCACATTGAGTTTGGTTAACAACCGCAGTTTGTATGTACTGATGGTTTTTTCGTTGAGTCCGAGAATCGAAGAAATTTCATTGTTTTTCTTACCGTTGCTCAGATAACGCAAAACCTCAATTTCGCGGTTAGAAAGCTTTCGATACAAACGCTCGCTTTTGTTTTGTTTGGCAATCAGCGCCAAGTTGCGTTTAATCGAGTCATTCAAAATCGTTTGCCCTTGGTGTACCTTCATAATGGCGATACCCAAAGTTTCAATTTTAGCAGTTTTATGTACATAACCAGCTACACCTGCTTTAATGGCATTTGGAGCGTAGATCTGTTCAGAATAACTGCTAAAAACAATGATTTTGGTTTTTGGATAATGCTTGATAATGGCTTTAAGTTCATACAAACTTGAAAGTCCGTCAAGATCAAGGTCTAGGATGAGGACATCAATTTCTCTAGAGTACAGAACGTCTTTGACCATAGAGAAATTACCAACATTTGCTACGATGCCGATATCCGAGTGGTCTTTGAAATAGGATTTGATTCCAAAGTGTACCGCCGGATAATTATCGGCTAAACAAACTTTAATCATAATAAGTGGTGTTTAAGAGGGATTGTTTAATTTGCCCCTAAACTAGTTAAAAAAAACTAAAATCCTTGTTTTTTTTTATAAATTGATAAAAACTAACGAACAACCAAACATACCGGTATAGGATTCATTTTGTGTAGGTTATTTCTATGTAATTTGCTGTAAATGTCAAAAACTTCTCTTTCTCTGCCCGAAAAATCTTCACTTTTTTTACCTTCTTCAGAAGCTAGCATAGCCCATTCAAGTTCATCATAACTAGCACCTAATTGGTCTTCATCGGTTCGGTCGTCGCCAAACAAACCATCGGTAGGGGCAGCGTTCAAGATTGATTCCGGAACTCCTAAATGAGCGCCCAAAGCATAAACATCAGATTTCATCAAATCAGCAATCGGACTCAAATCAACTCCGCCATCGCCATATTTAGTGTAAAAGCCCACGCCAAAATCTTCGACTTTGTTTCCGGTTCCGGCTACCAGTAAACCGTGAATGCCCGCTATGTAGTATAAAGTAGTCATGCGCAAACGCGCGCGCGAATTGGCCAGCGATAAATTCAGTTTAGCCTCGTCAGTACTCTCGGGAATTTGCTGCTTAAAACTTTCAAAAACCGGCGTTAAATCAACCTCGGTACGTTCGACATTGGCAAAGCGTTTTTGCAATTGCTCAATATGCTCACGGCCGCGTGAAACTTGACTCTCAGCTTGATGAATCGGCATTTCAACACAAATTACCTTCAGGCCGGTTTGAGCACACAAGCTTGAGGTTACGGCCGAGTCAATTCCGCCAGAAATACCTACTACAAAACCCGCTACTCGAGCAGTTTCGGCATAGGTTTTAAGCCAGTTTACAATGTGTTCGTTGGTTGCCGCAATGTCAAGAGTGGTTTTTTTATGCATTTTTTCAGAAAATTTATTCAAGTGCCATGTATCTTTGCAAAAGTAAAAATTATTTGAAGCTATTCCTGCTGTCTGCTGTATCTTTTCCCTGTTTGAGAAACAGGCAAAAGGATGCCGCGACCATCAGGGCTAATTTGTCCTCGTTTATGAAAAAACATTTGTGGATGTTGATGATTTTGAGTTTGGCCTTCGGGGGTTGCGACAAAAAATCCAAAGTTGAAAAAGCCGTTGAAGCCATTCCGGTTCAGCTTAAAGTGCATCGTTTTGAAAAAGCTTTTTTTGGCGCCAATGCCCAAACTTTGCTACAAGTCAAGCAAGAATATCCGTTCTTTTTTCCGCCGGAGAATGATGACCGTGTTTGGTTAGACAAAATTCAAAATCCGCAATGGCGCGAACTGTACAGCGAAGTTGAAAAGCGTTATGGTGATTTTAGCGCGCAAACTCAGCAAACCGAAGATTTGTTCAAACACATCAAATATTATTTTCCAAAAACTAAGTTGCCACAAGTATACACCATCATTGCCGAGATGGATTATCAGACCAAGATTGTCTATACGCGTGACAAACTCATCATTCCGTTAGAGTTGTATTTAGGGCGCAATCATCGTTTTTACGAATTTCCTGAATATTTAAAAGAAGGTTTTGAGCCTCGACAAATGATGCCCGATGTTGTAACTGCTTTTTCGCGAACCCAAGTTCCGCCGCCGGATAATGCCACTTTTATCGCTCAGCTTATTTACGAAGGGAAAATGCTTTATTTAAAAGATATATTGCTTCCGGATTATACAGATGCTGAACGAATCGGATATTCTGCACAACAACAAAAATGGTGTCAAGAAAACGAGGCCTATGTTTGGCGTTATTTAATTGAGCGCGATATGTTGTACAGTACAGAGCAAAAATTGTTGTCGCGCTTTGTAAATCCTGCTCCGTTCTCAAAATTTTATCTTGAAATTGACAACGAATCACCCGGACGAATCGGTGCTTGGATCGGCTGGCAAATCGTTCGTTCCTATATGAAAAGCAATGATGTTTCGCTGCAAACCATGCTCGTGACTGATGCCAAACAAATTTTTGAACAATCCCACTACAAACCCAAAAAAGATGAGTAATTCTATGACATCTGAAATAAAAGTAAAGGTAACCTTAGATGAGAACCGCATTCCTGAAAAACTAACATGGACTGCCCGAGATGGCGGTGTTGAAGCCGAAGAGTCCAAAGCGGTTTTGCTCTCCATTTGGGATCATAAAGCTAAAGAAACCATGCGTATTGACCTCTGGACCAAAGATATGCCAGTGGATGAAATGAAACAGTTTTTTCATCAAACTTTGGTAGCCATGACCGATACTTTTCAACGAGCTACCGGCGATGAAAAAATGGCGGCAACCATGAAAGACTTCTGTGATTATTTTGCTGAGAAACTAGAACTCATCAAATAGATTTATCTAGAATATTTGGTTTTTAAAAAAGTCTTGATTGATTTGGTCTATCAACTCCAAAATAGATTCTTTTCCGGTGTTTTCAAGTGATGAGGTTACAAAATACTGCGGCATTTCAGCCCAGTTGTTGGCCAACATTTTCTTTTGGTAAGCAGCAATATTGGCGCTGATTTTTGAACGCCCAATTTTGTCGGCTTTGGTAAAAATAATCATAAACGGAATTTCAGATTCAGCCAAATATTCCATGAATTCTAAGTCAATTTTTTGTGCTTCGTGGCGAATATCAATCAAGACAAAAGCACAAACGAGTTGCTGTCTTTTTTCAAAATAATCGGTGATAAATTGCTGAAAGATTGCTTTGGTTTGTTTTGAAACACGCGCATATCCGTAACCTGGTAAATCTACCAGAAACCAATTTTGATTGATTTTAAAATGATTGATGAGTTGTGTTTTTCCGGGTCTGGCCGAGGTTTTAGCCAAATTTTTGTGGTTAGTCAGCATGTTGATGAGCGACGATTTTCCCACGTTTGATCGGCCAATAAAAGCGTACTCCGGCAAGGGTTCGTTCGGACATTTTTCAGGTTGTGAATTGCTGATGATGAATTCGGCTGAGGTTATTTTCATGAGATTTTGTCAATAAAAAAGCCCTCGATTAAAAGGACTTTAGCGTTTTATAAATGTACTTCTTGAAGCCATTCGTGCAACAATCGGTTAAATTCATCCGGATGCTCCATCATAGCAGCGTGACCGCATTTGTCAATCCAATAAAGCGATGAATTAGGCATCAATTTGTTGAATTCTTCAGCTACTTCGGGCGGAGTCACTTGGTCATTTTTCCCCCAAATAATACAGGTTTTTACGTGCATTTTTGGCAAATCTTTGGCCATGTTATGACGAATCGCGCTTTTGGCAATGGTGAGGGTTTTAAGAACTTTAATTCGGTCATTCACCACAGCAAAAACTTCATCAACAATTTCTTTAGAAGCAATTTTAGGGTCATAAAAAACAGCTTCCGCTTTCTTTTTGATGTATTCGTAATCTCCGCGTTTAGGGTAACTGTCGCCCATGGCGCTTTCGTACAACCCTGAACTGCCGGTAATCACCAATCCGGCTACTTTTTCAGGATACATTTTACAGTGGTATAAAGCAATGTGCCCGCCCAATGAATTTCCTAAAAGAATCACCCTTTCAAAACCCTTGAATGTAATAAAGTCTTTAACATATTTGGCAAATGCTTTGACGTTTGTTTTGAGGATGTTTTGCGTATAAATCGGAAGCTCCGGGATGACAATTTTGTATCCTTTGTCTGAAAAATAATGAGTCACTCCATCAAAGTTGCTCAAGCCGCCCATTAATCCGTGCAGAATAACAATAGGTGTTCCTTCGCCAGCTTCAAAATATGTGTATCGCCCTTCTTTTTTTAGGTTGTGATTCATGTATCAGTTTTGCATTTATGTCGGGCAAATATATAAAGAATATCCAAGCTTATGGGTATAAAAATCAAATTCAAAGCCGAAGGTTGAGTTCATTATTTGGGTTAGGCCATCTAAAAGCATTTTCAAAATAATGCTTTGACTTTTTGTTAATCTATTTTCAAAAATTCTGCATTCAGATATAAAAGTATTGATTTCTTAACAAATTGTCAAAGAACTTGTTGTGGGCTTGTGGTTTGATTTTTCTCAAAACGCTGCCATAAGTGGTAAAACTTATCAACAAAGTGGTATTTTGTGGTAAAATGTGGTATTTTATTTTATATTTTTGCCTCTAAACATTTTAAAACCATTTTCTTGAACTCATTCATCGGAACATACGAGTGTAAAGTTGACGCCAAAGGCAGGCTTCTTTTGCCTTTGCCGCTCAAAAAGCAGCTCTCTGTTGTTTTGCAAGATGGTTTTGTTTTAAAGCGTTCGGTTTTTCAGCCTTGTCTTGAGTTGTACCCTATGCAAGAATGGAATGCCATGATGCAAAAAGTCAACAAACTCAATCGTTTCGTCAAAAAAAACAATGACTTCATTCGACGTTTTACCGCTGGAGTAAAAGTGGTTGAAATGGACAATTTGGGTCGTTTACTTATTCCTAAAGATTTGGTGATTTTTTCTCAGATATCAAAAGATGTTGTGCTTTCGTCTGCGGTGAACATCATCGAGATTTGGGATAAAGATTTATATGAAAAAGCCATCGATGATTCAGTGGTTGATTTTGCTGATTTGGCTGAAGATGTTATGGGGCAGGTAAATGAAGACGATCATGGAATATCATAATCCTGTATTGCTGCATCCAACGGTTGATGGGCTCAATATCAAACCCGACGGAGTTTATGTCGATGTGACTTTTGGCGGTGGCGGACATTCGCGTGAGATTCTCAAAAGACTCGGCCCGAACGGAAAACTATTTGCATTTGATCAAGATGAAGACGCGCTTGAGAACGCATTAAAAGACGAGAGATTTGAACTCATTCATGAGAATTTCAGATATATCAAAAGGTTCTTACGATTTCACGGCATCAAACAAGTCGACGGTATTCTGGCTGATTTAGGTGTTTCATCGCATCAATTTGATGTGGCAGAGCGCGGTTTTTCAACCCGATTTGAAGCCAAACTTGACATGCGCATGAGTCGCAAAAACGAGATCAGCGCTTATCAGGTAGTGAATATGTATGATGCAGCAGGGTTAACTAGAATTTTGCTTGAATACGGCGAACTCAAAAGCGCACCGGCTATGGCCAGAACCATCATCGAGGCGCGCGAACAAAAGCCTATTCAAAATACCGAGCAGCTCAAAACGGTTCTGAGTCGTTTTTTACCGGCACACAAAAGCAATAAAATCTTGGCTCAGATTTATCAAGCCATTCGCATAGAAGTCAACCAAGAAATGGAAGTTTTGAAAGAGTTTTTAGAACAGTCTTTAGAGATTCTTCATCCCGGCGGACGATTGAGCGTAATATCCTATCACTCGCTTGAAGATCGATTGGTGAAGCGATTCATGCGCAACGGAATGTTCGAAGGCGAGCCAGAACGTGACTTTTTCGGACGATTTACGGTTCCGTTTAAAATTGTCGAAAAACTGATTGTCCCAGATCAGCAAGAAATTGAAATCAACAACCGAGCGCGAAGTGCCAAACTCAGAGTTGCCGAGAAGTTGTCGTTATAAAAGAATATGAAAACCGGAGTGTACAGCATTTTAAAAGCTAGGTTTCTGATCAATGAAGAAGCCAATGCGGCCAAAAATTGGCGGTTCATAGTTTTTTTAATTATTCTGGCGATTCTAATGATAGCCAACACCCAGAGCTACGAGCAAAAAGTGTTCAAAATTGTTGCCTTGACCGGAGAAGTCAAAGAACTTCGCTCCGAGTTTGTTGATCGCAGATCAGAGCTTATGCAACTCAAAATGGAATCAACCGTCGCTTCAGAAATGGAAGCGCGAAAAATATATCCGGCTTCTGTTCCGCCGGTAAAAATTAAAGTTAAAAAAGAGCAAGAGAAAAGTTTCTTTCAAAGATTATGGCAGTAGAAGACAAAAACATATCGTATCGTATGTATTTAGTGGCCTTTGCTATTTTTATGATGGCGGTAGCTGTCACTTTCAAGCTGACCAAAATTCAGTGGAGTGAAGGCGAATACTACCGAAAACTCGCCAAAGAGCGCACGGTTAAAAACTTTGTGATTCCTGCCAATAAAGGTAATATCTATTCTGCCGATGGAAGTTTGCTCGCTACCTCTATTCCTAAATATACCATTCGCTTTGATGCCGTTGCGCCCAAAACCGAAGCTTTTGACAAAAACGTTCGTTCCTTGGCAGACTCACTTGGTAAATTGCTCAAAAAATCTTCCGGAGAATTATACAACAACCTCAGAAAAGCACGTGCCAACAAAAGCCGTTATTTTTTAGTGGCTCGTGATTTAAGCTATACCGATTACATGAAAATCAAAGGATTTCCGCTGTTTAATTTGGGCGCTTACAAAGGTGGAATGATTACCGAGCAAAAAACCGTTCGCGAGCATCCCATCGGAAAAATCGCCGAGCGAACCATTGGCTATGAGCGTAAAACACCTAACGGAAGCTTAGACGGAAAAGGCATCGAATGGGCATTTCGTCAATACCTCAACGGAAAAGACGGCAAAGTGCTCAAGCAAAAAATCGCCAAAGGTCAGTGGAAACCCATCCGTGATGTCAATGAAGTTGAGCCGCAAGATGGTTACGATGTGATTTCAACCATTGATGTCTACATTCAAGATATTGCACACCATGCTTTGCTTAAACAATTGCGACAATACAACGCCGATCATGGCTGCGTGGTGGTTATGGAAACCAAAACCGGAAAAGTAAAAGCGATTTCAAATTTGGGCAAAAATCCAGCGAGTGCAAATAAAGCGGCTGATAGCACTTATTTTGAAACCACTAATTATGCTATTGCCGAGTCACACGAACCGGGTTCAACCTACAAGTTGGCCGATTTAATGGCTTTGCTCGAAGATAAAAAAATCGATACGAGTGCTGTGTTTGACAGCTATGGGGGAATCATTACTTATTCAGGCAAAAAAGTGCGCGATTCGCACGAAGGTGGATATGGTAGAATTTCATTGGCGCGCGGTTTTGAAGTTTCGTCCAATACCGTTTTGGTGCAAGCGGTATACAATAGCTATAAGAGCGAACCCGAAAAATTTGTCAATCACCTCAATAATTTCGGACTCAACAAACCATTAGGGTTGCCGATTAAAGGCGAGGGCATACCTTATATTCCGCAACCGGATAGCCCACGTTGGAGCGCTATTTCACTTCCGTGGATGGCGTTTGGCTATGGAGTATCAATCACTCCGTTACAAACGTTGGCTTTCTATAATGCAGTAGCCAACAACGGTGAAATGGTCAAACCGCAGTTTGTTTCAGAAATTAAAGAATGGAACAAAACCATTAAAAAATTCAACAAAGAAGTCATCAATCCGCGTGTATGCTCACAAGAAACTATTGACAAGCTCAAAGCTGTAATGCAAAATGTGGTCAAAAAAGGAACGGGTTCAAAGTTGTATTCTAAAGATTTCTCGATGGCCGGAAAAACCGGAACCGCTCAAGCCAATTATGCCAAAAATGGTGGAACCGAAAAGCATTACATCTCGTCTTTTGTAGGTTATTTTCCTGCCGATGATCCGAAGTATTCATGTATTGTTGTGGTACATGAACCCAATACTTCTAACAATAATTATTACGGAGCCGATGTAGCCGGTCCGGTGTTCAAACGCATTGCGCAAAAAATATTTACTGATGCACCATCAATGAATGAAATCAAAAATCTAAATCAAAAAAATCCGCAACAAGAAAAAAGCTACTCAAAATATTACAGCAAAGTTCAGAATACTAAAAATATCATTCCCAATGTCAAAGGAATGCCTGGGATGGATGCGATTGCATTACTTGGAAATTTAGGGTTAAATATTAGAGTTAAAGGGACTGGAAAAGTCAAATCGCAATCCATCCAACCCGGGCAAATTTTTACCAAAAAGACAACCATTTTACTCGAATTATCGTGATTGTTTTAAAAGACATATTATATAAAGTGCCAATCGAGGCGGTTAAAGGCAGCACTGAAGTTCAAATCAATCAAATTGATTTTGATTCCAGAAAAATGTCTGCGGGCGATGTTTTTGTAGCAATTCGCGGAAGCCTTTCTGACGGACATAACTACATTTCCAAAGCCATTGCTGACGGTGCGGTTGCCGTTATTTGTGATACATTGCCCGAGCAAATTCAAGAGCATATTACTTATGTTCAAGTTAAAGATACCAATTTGGCTTTGGCCTTTATGGCGGCTAATTTTTTCGGACATCCATCCAAAGAATTAAAGCTCGTGGGCATTACCGGAACCAACGGAAAAACCACCATCGCTTCATTGTTGTATCAGATGTTTGGCAAAGCCGGTTATGCCTGCGGGTTGCTTTCGACGGTAAAAATTATGGTCAATCAAACCGAATACAAAGCTACGCATACCACACCTGATTCACTCACCATCAACAAATATCTGCGCATGATGGCTGATGCCGGCGTGACCTATTGCTTTATGGAAGTCAGTTCACACGGCGTACACCAAAAACGCACCGATGCTTTGCATTTTGCCGGAGGTGTGTTTACGAATCTTTCGCATGATCACTTAGATTATCACCCAACTTTTGCCGAATACCGCGATGTTAAGAAATCATTTTTTGATCATTTGCCTCAGACTGCTTTTGCTTTGACCAATCTCGATGATAAAAACGGCAGCTTGATGTTGCAAAACACTTCGGCACACAAACGCACTTATGCACTTAAAACCTACGCTGATTATCGCGCGCAAATTCTTGAAAGCCAAATGTCGGGTTTGCTGCTTAAAATCAATGACCAAGAAGTTTGGGTGCGACTCATCGGAACTTTTAATGCCTATAATTTACTGGCCATTTACGGAACTGCGATTGAATTGGGCATGGAACCGCTCGAAGCTTTGCGCTTGTTGTCTGAGTTAGAGAGTGTTTCGGGTCGTTTTCAATATATTGTTTCAAATCAAAAAATCACCGCCATTGTTGATTATGCGCATACACCGGATGCTCTTGAAAATGTGCTCAAAACCATCAATGATATCCGCACCAACAACGAACAACTCATTACTCTTGTAGGTTGTGGTGGTGACCGCGACAAAACCAAACGTCCGATGATGGCGCACATTGCTTCGTCAATGAGTGATAAAGCGATTATTACTTCTGATAATCCGCGCACCGAAGATCCGCAAGCCATCATTGCTGATATGGAAAAAGGTGTCGAGGCTCAGAACTTCAAAAAAACGATGTCGATTACTGATCGCAAACAAGCCATTCAAGCGGCTTGCCAGCTCGCTCAGCCCGGAGATATCATCCTTATTGCCGGTAAAGGGCATGAAACCTATCAAGAAATTCAAGGCGTTCGTTATGATTTTGACGATATGCAAATCGTGACCGAACTATTAAATCAACTGCAAAAATAACAAGCCATGCTATACTATTTATTTGAATATCTCGATAAAACGCTCAACATTCCCGGTACTGGAGTTTTTCAATACATCACGTTTCGTTCGGCAGTGGCTGTGTTGCTTTCGTTGACGCTTTCAACCATTTACGGTAAACGCATCATTGGCTTTTTACGCAATCAGCAAGTAGGTGAAACCGTGCGTGAATTGGGTTTGGCCGGACAAAACGAAAAAGCAGGAACACCTACCATGGGCGGACTCATCATTATTATGGCGACTTTGATTCCGGTGTTTTTACTCACCAAACTCAACAATATTTACATCATTTTGCTGATTGTTACCACGCTTTGGATGGGCACCATCGGCTTCATTGACGATTATATCAAGATTTTCAAAAAAGACAAACAAGGGCTCAAAGGTATTTTTAAAGTGATTGGTCAAGTTGGTCTGGGTTTGATTGTAGGTTCGGTTTTGTATTTGCATCCGGGTGTAACCTTGCGCAAAGAAAGTCCGAATACCATCACGCTCAAGCAAGCAGAGAATGTGATTTCGCAAATGCCAGTTGATGAAAAATCTACCGCTACGACTATTCCGTTCTTTAAAAACAACGAATTTGACTATGCCGAATTGCTTTCGTGGATGGGCGATGACTACGAAAATTATGCTTGGATTATTTTTATTCCGATTGTGATTTTCATCATCACAGCCGTATCCAACGGAGCCAACCTCACCGACGGAATTGACGGGCTCGCAGCCGGAACCTCGGCCATATCGGTGCTCGCACTGGGCATTTTTACGTTCGTATCAGGGAACGTGATTTTCTCGAGCTATCTCAATATCATGTACATCCCAAACTCGGGCGAAATGACGGTTTTTATTGCCTCATTCGTAGGAGCTTTGGTGGGTTTTCTGTGGTATAATTCATATCCGGCCTCAGTATTCATGGGCGATACCGGAAGTTTAACCATAGGCGGTGTGATTGCTGTTTTGGCCATTTCGGTGCGCAAAGAGTTGCTGATTCCGCTGTTGTGCGGGATATTCTTGGTCGAGAATTTTTCGGTGGTGCTTCAAGTGAGTTATTTCAAATACACCAAAAAACGATTTGGCGAAGGCAGACGCATCTTTCTGATGTCGCCTTTGCATCATCACTACCAGAAAAAAGGCTACCACGAAAGTAAAATTGTAACCCGATTCTGGATTGTCGGCATATTGCTCGCCATCTTATCCATAGTGACTTTAAAACTCAGATAATGCAGCGGCTCGTGGTACTCGGCGGAGGCGAAAGCGGTGTGGGAACCGCCATCCTCGGAAAACAAAAAGGATACGATGTTTTTGTATCTGATTTTGGCAAGATTAAAAATCATTACAAAGAAGTTCTTACGCTTAACGGAATCAAATGGGAAGAAGAAACCCATACCGAAAAAAAGATATTGAATGCCGATGTGGTCATGAAAAGCCCCGGAATTCCAGACAAATCACCCATGGTCAAAAAGCTGCATGAGCACAAGATTCCGGTGATTTCAGAGATTGAATTCGCGGCGCCTTTCACCCAGGCGATCACCATCGGAATCACAGGCAGCAATGGCAAAACCACCACGACGATGCTTACCTATCATCTGCTTAAATCGGCAGGACTCAATGTAGGTTTGGGCGGCAACATCGGAAAAAGTTTTGCTTGGCAAGTGGCCGAAAACCAATACGATTATTACGTGTTGGAGCTCAGTAGTTTTCAGCTTGACGGCATCATTCACTACCGACCCGATGTAGCCATCATTACCAACATCAGTCCGGATCATTTAGACCGATATGAGTATAAGTATGAAAATTACATCGCATCAAAATTTAGAATTACCATGAACCAAACGCCTGAGGATTATCTCATTTATGATGCAGACGATGAAGCCTCAGTAAACTGGTTAAAACAAAACAAAACGAATGCTCAATTAATTCCTTTTTCACTCACGCAAAAGTTTGACAAAGGAGCTTATCTAAACCAAAACAAAATGGAAGTAAACATCAACGAAGAAGAGTTCATCATGGAGACCGAGTCAATGGCGCTCGAAGGAAAGCACAATGTCAAAAACGCCATGGCTGCTACATCGGTAGCCAAACTGATGAAAATCCGCAAGGAAACCATTCGCGAGAGTCTCTCCAATTTTCAAGGCGTTGAACACCGTTTAGAAAAAGTGCTCAAAATTCAAAACGTGCAGTACATCAACGATTCAAAAGCCACCAATGTAAACGCGACTTTTTTTGCCCTTGACAGCATGACTTCGCCAACGGTTTGGATTGTGGGCGGTGTTGACAAAGGCAACGATTACTCAGAACTCATGTCGCTCGTGCACGAAAAAGTCAAAGCAATCATTTGTTTGGGGGTTGACAACAAAAAAATCATCGATGCTTTTGGCAACGTGGTTGATGTGATGGTCGAAGTTGACTCCATGAGCGCGGCTGTAAAAATGGCACAGCGCTTGGCCGAAAAGGGCGACAACGTATTGCTGTCACCTGCATGCGCGAGTTTTGATTTATTCGAAAATTACGAAGACCGCGGACGTCAATTTAAATACGCGGTTCAGAATTTATAAGAAAAAAGATCGCTGCGCTGTAAGAAAAAAGACCGCTGCGCTACAAGACTGATAACTTTCATAATCGTCAACCATGCTTGAACTCATTAAAAATCTCAAAGGAGACAAAGTCATCTGGACCTTCGTGGCCCTATTGGCGCTGTTTTCGTTTATGCCGGTTTTTAGCGCCAGTAGTAACTTGGCGTATATGGGTCACGGCACCGGAAATACGTTGGGTTATTTAGTCAAACATTTTGCCCACATCTGTATTGGTTTTTTGATTATTTATTGGGTACACAAAGTTCCTTATCACTATTTCAGGGCTATATCATTGGCAGCTATGCCTTTGGTATGGGTGTTATTGGCCTATACACTCGTCAAAGGAACCGTCATTGCCGGAGCCAATGCGAGTCGTTGGATTCAAGTTCCGTTTGTTGGAATTACCTTTCAAACTTCAACTTTGGCGTTTATCGTGCTCATGGTTTTTGTGGCGCGCTATCTGTCCAAGAAGCGAGAAGAACCGATTACTTTTAAAAACTCACTTTGGGAACTCTGGACTCCAGTATTTTTTACTTTAGGACTGATTTTGCCGGCCAACTTTTCAACGGCCGCGCTCATGTTCTCCATGGTATTGATGCTCACTTTTGTGGGGCAATATCCGCTTAAATATATTGGTCTTATTGTCGGTGCCGGCGTATTGGCTTTGGCCTTTTTTGTTTTGGTCAGCAAAGCCTTTCCCGATGCCAAATTCTTCAATCGAGTTAAAACCTGGGAAAGCCGTTTAGAAAACTTTACCACCGACAAACCCGATGAAGACGATTATCAAATTGAGAAAGCCAAAATTGCCATAGCCTCGGGCGGAATTCAAGGTTTAGGCCCGGGCAAAAGCGTACAGAAAAACTTCTTGCCGCAATCATCATCCGATTTCATTTTTGCCATCATTGTTGAAGAATATGGTCTTATTGGCGGACTGACCGTTTTATCGTTGTATTTGTTGTTGTTCTTCCGATTTATCGTGGCGGCGCATAAAGCCAATACTTTGTTTGGTAAATTGGTTGTAGTTGGTTTGGGTTTTCCAATCGTCTTTCAGGCGCTCATCAACATGGCCGTGGCGGTAGAACTATTGCCGGTTACCGGACAGACTTTGCCGCTCATCAGCAGCGGAGGAAGTTCTATATGGATGACTTGCATCTCTATTGGAATCATCATTGGAGTCACCAAAAAAGAAGAAGAAATCGCTCAAGAATTAGACGAGAAGAAACGCCGCGAAGAAACCCTTAAACGCATGATTGACGCACAAATTGAACGCGAAGAAATTGCAGAACGCGCCTTGCGTGAAATGGAGCTCGCGCAAGAACACGGACATTCAATAACCGACGAATCTAATCCGATGGATGCGGTTCGCGGAAAAAAATAACATCATCAGCAAACCAACAAAAACAAAATGGCCAACCTAAAATTCATCTTAAGCGGAGGCGGAACCGGAGGACATATTTATCCGGCCATAGCCATTGCTAATGAACTCAAAAAGCGTTTTCCGGATGCTGCATTTTTGTTTGTGGGTGCCAGCGATAAAATGGAAATGCAAAAAGTGCCGCAAGCCGGTTATGCTATCAAAGGTTTGTGGATTGCAGGTTTGCAACGCCGATTGACTTTAGACAACGCGATGTTTCCGCTCAAACTCATGAGCAGTTTGCTCAAATCAAGAGCCATTATCAAGCAATTCAAACCCGATGTTGTGATTGGTACAGGCGGTTTTGCCAGCGGTCCATTGTTGCAAATGGCCAATGCTGCGGGTGTTCCGACGGTGGTTCAAGAGCAAAATTCTTATCCGGGCATTACCAATAAATTATTAGGTAAAAAAGCGGCCAGTATTTGTGTGGCTTATGAACATTTAGAACGGTTTTTTCCGGCCGATAAAATCAAATTTACCGGAAACCCGGTGCGTCAGGATTTAGTGGATATTTTTGAGAAAAAGGCCGAGGCGCAAGCGTATTTTAATTTAAATCCGAATCAAAAAACTTTGTTGGTTTTGGGCGGAAGTCTGGGTGCGCGTCGAGTAAATCAACTCATTGCTGCCGAATTAGACTTTTTGGCACAAAATAATATTCAGCTCATTTGGCAATGTGGCAAACTCTATTTAGATCAATATCAATCAAACAATGATCGCAAAGATGTTCAAGTGAACGCTTTTATTGATCGTATGGATTTGGCTTATGCTGCGGCAGATTTTGTGATTTCGCGCGCCGGAGCTTCATCGGTTTCAGAACTTTGTTTGGTGGGCAAGCCGGTGATCTTTATACCATCGCCCAATGTGGCCGAAGATCATCAAACCAAAAATGCCCAAGCGATTGTTAAGCAAAACGGTGCGATCCTCATCCGCGAAAGCGAACTCGACACTGATTTTGAAACCGTCTTCAGCCATTTAATTGCTGATGAGACTCAGCAAAAAACACTTAGTGAAAACATCAAAGCGCTGGCCAAACCGCGCGCGACCCAAGATATAGTTGACGAAATTGTGCGGTTGTGTCCGCCACAAAAAATATAAATCAGATGAATCTGAATCAAATTCAAAACGTTTATTTCATCGGTATTGGCGGCATTGGTATGAGCGCCTTGGCCCGATATTTTAAAAGCATTGGCAAGCAAGTTTCTGGCTATGATAAAACCGAAACTGAACTTACGCGTGAGCTTGTTCAAGGCGGAATTTCGATTCATTTTGAAGATTCTATTGCTCTGATTCCATCCACCTTTTTGCCCGATAACACTCTGGTGGTCGTGACTCCGGCGGTTCCTGTTCATCATGCCGAGTGGAACTTTTTTCAAGAGCGCGACTATCAGATTAAGAAAAGAGCTGAAGTGCTCGGCATCATTACCCGCGATACTTTTTGTTTTGCCGTTGCGGGCACCCACGGAAAAACCACTACTTCGAGTATTCTCGGACACGTTTTGTATCAAAGCGGTCTGGATGTAACTGCTTTTGTAGGCGGAATTGTTGAGAACTACGATTCTAATTTGATTGGCTCAGGAAAAACCATTACGGTAGTTGAGGCCGATGAATTTGATCGTTCGTTTTTGCATTTGCATCCGGATATTGCTTGTGTTACTTCAACCGATGCTGACCATTTAGATATTTATGGCGATAAAGCCTCGATTGAAGCTTCATTTGCCGAGTTTGCCGATAAAGTAGATGATAAAACCAAGTTATTTGTTGCTCAAGGACTGTCGCTTGAGGGCGTTACTGTAGCCGTGAATAAAGAAGCATCGTTTAAGGCTTTTAACGTGCGTATTGAAAACAGCGCATACGTTTTTGACATACAAACACCTACCGAAACACTTCGTGGTTTTTCGTTCAATTTGCCCGGAACACATAATTTAACCAATGCGTTGATGGCTTTTGCGATGGCCTACACTTATGGTGTTTCTGTAGATGATATCCGAAAAGCATTGGCTAGTTTTCAGGGAATTCGCCGCAGATTTTCGTTTCAGATCAAAACCGACGGTTTAGTTTTTATTGATGATTATGCGCATCATCCCACCGAAATCAACGCAGTGCATCAAGCGGTGCGCGAGTTATATCCGAACCAAAAAGTTTTGGCTGTTTTTCAGCCGCATTTGTTTAGTCGAACTCGTGATTTTGCCGATGGTTTTGCTCAGAGTTTGTCGGCCTTTGATCAGGTTTTGCTCTTAGATATTTATCCCGCGCGCGAACTTCCGATAGAAGGCGTCACCTCAAGTTGGCTCATGTCAAAAATGACCAACCCAAATGTACAGTTGGTTGAAAAAGCTGATTTGATTTCAGCTATTAAAGCCAGCGAACACAAGGTAATTGTTACTATTGGCGCCGGAGATATAGGGGAATTAGTCAAATCAATAAAAGCCTCTTTGTTATGAAATTTTTTAATTGGAATAACATTCGATTAATGTTGATGTTTGCTTTAGTGGTGTTTTTGTATTCGTTTTCATCAATCAGAAACAGTCACCGAAAATTGACGCAATCAAAGGTGATTTTTGTCAATGATAAGAACCCATTTATTAGGGCTGAAGTGGTTAATAAATTGTTAATAGAAAATAAAACGCAGGCCCAAAGCATTAAAAAACTTGATTTAGATTTGAACAAATTGGAAAAGTCTGTAGATGCAAATCCAATGATTGAAAAGTCAGAGGTTTTTGTAAGTATAGACGGGGTTTTAAAGGCAGTGGTCAAACAAAAAACACCTATTGCCAGGCTGTGTAATGAAGGGGAATCATTCTACATTGACTATCAAGGTGGTACAATGCCATTGTCGGAGGAATTTACAGCCAGAGTTCCAATTATCTCGGGGGAAATTAACAACATAAAACCAAACGAACTCAGCCAAGTGCTGCGTAAAATTTACAACGATGACTTTTTGAAAAAAAACATCATCGGGATACAAATTTCGCCGCTCGGAAGCTTAAAGATGACGACTAGGAATTACAATTTCGACCTAGAATTTGGACGACCTATTAACATCGAAAGGAAATTTAGCAACTATAAAGCTTTTTATCAGAAAGCCGAAGTTGACAGTTTGCTGGGTCGTTACAAGAAAATAAATCTGACGTTCACGCAACAAATAGTGTGCACCAAATAATAGATTATGGAAAAAGAAAACATTGCAGTAGGTCTAGACATCGGAACTACTAAAATTGTAGCCATGATTGGCAAGAAAAACGAGTACGGAAAACTCGAGATTTTAGGGGTTGGAAAATCTAAAAGTCTTGGAGTTGCCCGTGGTGTGGTTAATAATATCACACAAACCATCCATTCTATTCAGCAAGCTATCCTCGAGGCCGAAAACGATTCAGGATATCAAATCAAAGATGTGGTGGTAGGCATTGCCGGACAACATATTCGCAGTATTCAGCATTCTGATTACATCAGTCGCAGCAATCCAGAAGAGGTTATTAGTGGTAAAGACATTGATTTACTCATCAACCAAGTACATAAATTGGCGATGCTGCCGGGTGAAGAAATCATCCATGTTTTGCCGCAAGAATTTAAAATTGATGGTCAATCGGGCATCAAAGAACCCATTGGTATGTACGGAGGCCGCTTAGAAAGTAGCTTTCACGTAGTGGTGGGTCAGGCTTCATCGATTCGCAATGTAGGTCGTTGTGTGCAAAGTTCTGGCATTGAATTGTCAGGCTTAACCCTTGAGCCTCTTGCTTCAGCTGATGCGGTTTTGAGTCAAGAAGAAAAAGAAGCCGGTGTTGCACTCATCGATATCGGTGGCGGAACGACTGATTTGGCCATTTTCAAAGATGGCATCATTCGTCATACAGCGGTGATTCCTTTTGGCGGTAACGTAATTACGGATGATATCAAAGAAGGATGCTCGATCATCGAAAAACAAGCAGAATTACTCAAAGTAAAATTTGGTTCGGCTTGGCCGGGTGAGAATAAAGACAATGAAATTGTTTCTATTCCCGGATTACGCGGTCGTGAACCTAAAGAAATATCACTCAAAAACCTATCAAAAATCATCCACGCTCGTGTGGTTGAAATTATTGAACAGGTTTTTGCCGAAATCAAAGCCTACGGACACGAAGATCCGCGCAAGAAACTTATTGCCGGAATTGTACTCACCGGTGGCGGGTCTAACTTGAAACACATCAAACAACTCGTGGAGTATATTACCGGAATGGATACGCGTATCGGTTATCCGAATGAGCATTTGGCCGGAAACTCTGACGAAGAAATTTCTAGTCCGTTGTATGCTACCGCAGTTGGTTTGGTCATGAACAGTATTGAAAACCAAACCCAGAGTGCCGTGCGCATTGAATCGCAAACAGTACCTGAAAAATCAAGCCCTAAAGTAGAACGCAAATTTGAGCCGTTTGAAATTCCAAAAGCTGTAGAACCTGAAGTTCCGGTTTTTGAAAAGGTTGAAGAAGTCGCTCCCGAGCCAGTAGCTGAGCAAGAGGTTTTCATCCGTCCGGAATCAACCGAAAGCAAAATGCGCCGTTCATTTTTTGATCGATATGTAGACAAAATCAAAGAATTTTTAGACAACGCAGAATAAAAGAATTAGCCCAACATAATAAATAAGAATACAAAATACCAAAAAGTATGACAAGCAACTCAGAATTTGGAATCTCATTCGATTTACCGAAAAATCAATCCAACGTGATTAAAGTAATCGGAGTAGGTGGCGGTGGTAGCAATGCCATCAACCACATGTTCAAGCAGGGAATTAAAGGAGTAGACTTTATTGTTTGCAACACCGATTCTCAGGCTTTGCAAAATAGTCCGGTTCCCAACAAAATTCAGTTAGGTGTAAACTTAACAGAAGGTTTAGGAGCAGGCGCCAATCCTGAAGTAGGACAACAATCGGCTATTGAAAGTATTGCCGATATCGAGAAAATGCTCGACACCAATACAAAAATGGTATTTATTACAGCCGGAATGGGCGGTGGTACCGGAACAGGTGCTGCACCGGTAATTGCACAGTTGGCTAAAGAAAGAGATATTTTAACCGTTGGAATCGTTACCGTTCCTTTTCAATTTGAAGGAAAAGTTCGTTCAGATCAGGCTTTGGCCGGTGTTGAAAGATTGCGCAAACAAGTTGATTCACTCATTGTTATCAACAACAACAAATTGCGTGAAGTATACGGTAACTTGGGCTTTAAAGCCGGTTTCTCAAAAGCCGACGAAGTATTGGCCACTGCGTCACGTGGAATTGCAGAAGTCATCACACACCACTACACCCAAAACATCGACTTGAAAGATGCTAAAACCGTTCTTTCAAACAGCGGAACCGCGATTATGGGTTCAGCGACAGCTTTGGGTGACAACCGCGCCAAAGATGCTATTGTTGCGGCTTTAGATTCTCCGCTACTTAACGATAACAAAATCAACGGAGCCAAAAACGTATTGTTGCTTATTGTTTCTGGAACTACTGAAATTACCATTGACGAAATCGGAGAAATCAACGATTACATCCAAACCGAAGCAGGCTATAATGCCAACATCATTATGGGTGTTGGTGAAGATGATACTTTGGGTGATGCTATAGCCGTAACCATTATTGCTACAGGTTTCAACGCCGATCAACAAAGCGGAATCGTTAACGCTGAACCCAAAAAAATCATCCACTCACTTGATGGTGAACACAAAATTGAGCGAGATTTGACCAATAAGCCGGTTGCTTCATTTCAGTTAGATGTTGAAGTAAACCAGCCACAAGTAACTGCTGCTTCAGATGAGAAAATTGTTTTTGAACTCATCGAAGACGAATCTCCAGCGGAGCCAGTCTTGAATGAAAACGAACTGATCGCGATGACCGAATTCATCAAAAACCTTGATGTAACCTTTGAAATTGTTTCGGCAGAGCAGCCACTTTCGTTTGAAATGCCAACCTTTGAAGCTAAACCAGCCGTTGAAGTCATCAACGAAATCAAAGTGGTTGATGCTACTGAAGTAAAACAAGAGCAAGCCAGCTTTTCTTTTGATTTGTCGGTAAGTCAGCCTGAAGCGGCTACTGATGAGAACAAAATAGTTTTTGAACTCAGTAATGAAACCAAAGAAATCATTGTGAATCAACCGGTTCAAGTGGTTCCGATGACCGAGCTCAACGAAACCGGAATTGTTCGTTATTCACTTGAAGAATACATGGAAGTTGAGAGCGAATTGCTCAATTCAAAACCGGCAGCTGCAGTAGCTGAAGAGCCTGTTGCTGAAGAGCTCAATATCACGATGAAAAAGGTTGAAGAAGTTTCGAATTTCTCACCTGCTTTTGAAGATGTTTCTCCGATGGAAATGTCTATTGAAGAAACTTTAAAACTCAGAGCTGACGAGCGCCGAAGAAAGTTAAAAGAATTCAACTATAAATTCCACAACAATCCGTCGCGCATGGATGAGTTTGAGAAAGAGCCAGCTTACAAAAGACTCGGTATTGATATCACAACCAATCCAGCTCAAAACCAAGCTTCACGCCTTTCATTCGGAACCGACAGTAATGACGATGTGCAGTTGCGTTCTAACAATTCTTTTTTACACGACAACGTCGATTAAAATTTGTTTGCCATATTTTTCTAATACCTCGGAAGGCTTTGGTTTTTCGAGGTATTTTGTTTTAAAAGCCACTGTTACTATCGAACATTTTTTTGTAGTTTTGTCGGGCCTTATCCGGCTGTTTGCTACAAGCTTTTTTGCTTGACGGTTTTTTCTTTAGTCTGCCCAAGCTTCTTTGAGTCGCTGGGTTAGCCTTAGAAAAAAATCCGTCCGCTGCAAAAGGCTTTTCGCGTCCATCCGGGGCAGGGCATAGGTATCACTTAAAAAACAGATTAGATGAGTTTATCTGCTAATATCATGGAGGAAATCAAAACCGCCATGCGCGCCAAAGACACCGTGGCGCTCGAAGCTTTACGCGCCATTAAATCAGCCATTTTATTGGCCCAAACCGAAAGCGGAGCCAAAGAAGAATTATCTTCTGAGGAAGAAATCAAATTGCTCCAGCGATTAGTAAAACAGCGCAAAGACAGCGCAACTATTTATACCGAACAAGGCAGAGCTGATTTAGCCGAGCCTGAACTCGCTCAGGTTGCCGTGATTGAGAAATTCTTACCGGCACAACTTTCTGAAGCTGAAATTGAAGCCGCAGTGGCTAAAATTATTGCTGAGAATGGCTTCTCAGGAATGGCTGCTATGGGTCAGGTGATGGGCATGGCCTCAAAAGAACTCGCTGGGCAGGCTGATGGTAAAACCATTTCTATGATGGTTAAAAAATTATTGGCTTAATAAGATTAAAAGACGATAGGACTGTAAGACAATAAGATATTGAATTCCTAAAATCTTAGAGTCTTAACATCTAATAATGGCCTCGTAGTTCAACTGGATAGAATATCAGATTTCGGCTCTGAGGGTTGGGGGTTCGAACCCCTCCGAGGTCACGAATAAATACGCAAATAAGAAAAAACGCCAAGCTCGCTTGAGCGTTTTTTTGTTTTGCGTATTTTCAAAGCGGAGCTTTGAGGGTAAGGCGTAGTCAACCCCAATTAAAAACTAACTGGATTGTATTCGGGAATTGCCAAGCTCGCTTGAGCGTTTTTTTGTTTTGCGTATGTTTAAAGCGGAGCTTTGAGGGAACTGCGCAGCAAAATCTGTCTGTTGAATCAACTAATCGTAGAATGATCTTGACTTTTATCATATTTTCATTGCTTTTGATGAGCTAACTTTAATACAGTTAATCATCAAAAAATATAATTATGAAACAGCGTGTTCCGGTATCGACCATCATGTCGAAAAACCTCATTAAACTCAATCTAACCGACGATTTAACCAAAGCCGAGGAATTATTCAAAAAGTATCATATCCGTCATATTCCTGTGGTGAATGGCAATAAAATTTTAGGGATGCTGAGCTATACCGATATGCTCAGAATTTCATATGCCGATGCTATTGACGATGATGAGACTAATGTAGAAGTAACTGTTTACAATATGTTTTCGCTTGAGCAAGTTATGGCTCGAGATTTAGTGACCGTTTCTCCTGATACAAGCATCAAAGAAGTTGCTGAAATTTTGGCCAAACGCGAGTTTCATGCGCTTCCGGTGGTTGAAGGTGATTTGCTGGTCGGAATCGTCTCAACGACTGATTTAATCAAATATCTCATTGAACAATATTAAAAAAGAATGCTCTCAGAAATGGGAGCATTTTTTTATTATTTTAGTCGCTCAAAATCATTTGTTTATGAAAATAAAATTACTTGCGTTATTGTCTTTCCTGTATACTGCTTTGCATGTTCAGGCGCAAACCAGTTTTTCTTACAGTAACTTTTCTTTTTGTGTCGATGATCCGATAGAAGTTCCCACCATTACAGGTCAACAAGGTGGAATTTTTACATCCTCTGGCGGAGGTTTGAGTTTAGACGCGGTTACTGGTGCTATTTATCCTATTGCTAGTTTGCCGGGGTTCTATACGGTTGTTTATACGGTTCCTGCCAACGGTACTAATCCAGCAGAAAGTTATACGGTTGCCGTAGGAATTGAACCGCATGTAACCCCAGATTTTAACCAAATTGCCCCTATTTGTGCTGGTACTCCTGCTCCGGTATTGCCAACAGTTTCTATAAATGGAATCTCTGGAACTTGGAGTCCAGCTACCGTTAGCAATGAGTTTACAACAATGTATACATTTACGCCTAACGTGGGTCAATGTGCTATGAGTACTACTTTGGTTATAACAGTTTTTCCAGCGACTACGATTCAAATTTCAGCACCTACTCCAGCGGTTTATTGTCAAGGAACGCAGATAGCTATGACCCTGAACGCTTCGAATTCTAACGGAACGCTTACCTACAGCATTGACAATGGTGTTTTATATACTGTTGCTTTGAATCCATCGGGTTCGGCGACGATTCTTTTGCCAAATGATTTAGCTCCCGGTGCTCACAACATTACTGTGACAGGTTCGGATAATTGTGGCGGAACTGCAGTTGCCACTCTGGCATTTGACATTCAAACTGCTGTACCGGTTGATTCACTTCCGGATGTAACGGTTTGTGGTTCGTATACGCTTCCTCAGGTTAATTTTGGTAGTTATTATACACAATCTGGTGGAAATGGAACTCATTTGTCAGCAGGCGATATTTTAACGAACAGCCAAATCGTTTATATATATGCCCCCGCAGTGAATGGGATGTGCAGTGGTGAAGATTATTTTTACATTACGGTTATTCCGGTTCAAACACCTGTAATTACCGGACAAGACAATCACGATTATATTTATGTTGAAGGTACGACTGTTGTTCAGCCTTTATTGTTATCAACTTCACTAAACGGCAATTATAATTATCAATGGTATGAATCAGGTGTTGCGATTCCGAATGCCAACCAAGCAACTTATTTAGTCAATACACACAAAGACGGAGGTATACATGTATATTCTGTAAAAGCTACTGATAGTTTTATTGGCTGTTTTAGTTATTCGGCTGATTTTATCGTTTATGAAAGTGCTGTTCCTGCTCCGCTAGGGAATCAAGACCAAACCTTTAATCCAGGCCAAACGCTTGCTGATGTAGTTATTCAAGGACAAAACATTCAGTGGTATGACGGCTTAGACCGAAACATCAATGCCAATCCGTTGCCTCTATCAACTCTTTTGGTAGATGGAGTTACCTATTATGCCAGCCAAACCATCAACGGATATGAAAGTCCAGATCGATTGCCAGTAACAGTTCATTTAAATGCAATGGCCAATTCAACTTTTGAATATAATACATTTGTGATAGTTCCGAATCCGGTAAAAGACCAACTCAATATTGAATCAAAGCAACCAATGAGTCATATTGAAATATACAATTTGATGGGACAGAAATTAATTTCAGCAACCACCTCAAAAGTGTCTATGCAGGCATTTCCTTCAGGCGTTTATATTGTACAGATAAGCACCAAAGAAGGCCAGCAAAGTTTGCGTGTTGTAAAAGAATAGTTAGATAGCGTATTCTTTGAGTCTGATGATCGCTTCGGCAGGATTTTCGTCTTTAAAAACGGCGTTTCCGGCCACCAAAACATCTGCGCCCGCGGCTGATAGCTGACGGGCGTTTTTGTCTGACACACCGCCGTCAATTTCAATTAAAGCCTTAGCGTTTTTTACTTCGATGAGCGTTTTGAGCTTTTTAATTTTTTGATAAGTGTTTTCAATAAAAGATTGTCCGCCAAAACCCGGATTTACACTCATCAAACAAACCAAATCAACTTCTTGAATGATGTCTTCTAATACCGAAATTGGTGTGTGTGGATTGAGTGCCACTCCAGCTTTCATGCCTTCAGCCTTAATAGCCTGAATGGTTCGATGTAAATGAGTGCATGCCTCATAATGAACCGTTAGAATGTTAGCGCCTAATGCAGCAAAATTTTTGATGTATCGGTCTGGATCAATAATCATCAAATGTACATCAACCGTTTTTTGGGTATGTCGAGTTATAGCTTCGAGTACAGGCATACCAAAAGAGATATTCGGCACAAATACGCCATCCATAATGTCAATATGGAACCAATCTGCTTTTGACTGATTAATCATTTCTATATCGCGCTGCAAATTGCCAAAATCTGCCGAAAGTACTGAGGGAGCAATAATGGGTGTTCTCATAAAGTTGTGAAGTTGTTTTACAAAAATAGGTTTTTTGTAGTTTTTTGAATTCGAATGAGAGTATAAATTTTCTGAGCGACTAATTTTGCGTTAGGGATAGAAGCGAAAATCCTCGCAGAGATTGAAGCGGATAGCCCGGCCAAAGGCAACGCCCTAAAAAGCAAAACTCCGGACCCGAGCCATAGGCGAACTGAGCGAAGCTAAACCCGAGAGCAAAGCTCGAACAGACCGGAGGATTGCTTGTCCTAAAAAAGCAAAACTCCGGGAACCCGAGAGCAAAGCTCGAACAGACCGGAGGATTGCTTGTCCTAAAAAAGCAAAACTCCGGTAATCAGCCGGAGTTTCAATCATCAATCAAAAAACGAACAGTTAATCAGACTGTTGTCATCGTATGTAAAATTCTTAGAGAACTTTACCCTTGGATTATCCAAGATATGTTTTTAATATTTTACTTCTGGAAGTATGTTTGAGTCTGCGAATCGCTTTTTCTTTAATCTGACGTACACGTTCACGTGTTAAATCAAAGGTTTCCCCGATTTCTTCAAGGGTCATCGGATGCTGATCGCCCAAACCAAAATACAAGCGAACCACATCGGCCTCACGTGGCGTCAAAGTTTCTAATGAACGCTCAATTTCAGTACGCAATGATTCGTGAATCAATTCACGGTCAGGATTTGGTGATTCACCCGAACGCAAAACGTCGTATAAGTTTGAATCTTCACCTTCAACCAATGGCGCATCCATTGATAAGTGACGTCCTGAATTTTTCATGCTTTCTTTCACGTCATTCACCGTCATGTCTAATTCTTTGGCAATTTCTTCTGCTGACGGCGGTCGCTCGTTTGATTGCTCGAGCAAAGCATACATTTTATTGATTTTATTGATCGAACCGATTTTGTTCAGCGGCAAACGAACAATTCTCGATTGTTCTGCAAGTGCTTGAAGAATAGATTGGCGAATCCACCAAACGGCATACGAAATAAATTTAAAACCACGCGTTTCATCAAAACGTTGCGCGGCTTTAATCAAACCTAAATTGCCTTCGTTAATTAAATCCGGAAGTGTTAATCCTTGGTTTTGATATTGTTTGGCCACCGAAACCACAAAGCGAAGATTGGCTTTGGTTAATTTTTCGAGGGCTCTTTGATCACCGGCTTTGATACGTTGTGCCAATTCTACTTCTTCATCGGCTGTAATCAAATCTACTTTACCAATTTCTTGTAAATACTTGTCAAGCGACGCGGTTTCACGATTGGTTACCTGTTTGGTGATTTTGAGTTGTCTCATGTTTTATACTCCTTTTTTTAAAAGATTCTCGGCTTGTACGGTAAGCATTTTAAAAAAGTTACAAAATGGTACAAAAAAAATTAGCTGCCTTTTTCGGACAGCTAATTTGTTTTGTATTTCATCAAGACAATCAGGTTAGTTTTCCTAAAACACCAGGTAATGATTTACCTTGAATTTCATAAACTGCCTTAAGCCATAAAGGAAAAAGCAATGGTACTACTATGTACGATAACTTATTGTAATCCCAAGCTTTTTGAAAGTCAAAATGGATAAAATGCATAGTTGCTTTTGTCATTCCACAAGCGTAACATTCTGTATTAGCTAGCATTTTTGATAAACATATGCTTTCGCCGGTATCAAAAAATGTGACAGGTAATAACAATAGAACCAATGGTGCTATTATGGTTACGATAACTCTTGTGTAAAAGACAATTCTGCGTAGCATTTACTATAGAGTTTTGCTGTAACTTCCGTCTTTTGGTTGTAAGTCACCAGTGATAATTCTGATCAAGTCAATCAAAGACCAGATTCCGCAACCTCCAAGTGTCAACAACTGAACAATACCTTGCCAGATGTAACCTAAGTAGAAACGGTGAATACCAATACCTCCAACTAAAGCACATAGGATCAAAGCCATAACTTGACTTTTTCCTCCGCCCATAGCAGCTGGTGAAGATAACTCGTCTTGTTGTTTTTCAACAACAGTTGTAACAGTAACATTTTGCGGTGTAGTTCTTTGAACTGGGAAAGAAGCATAGCTAGCAAATACAGACACAAAAAGAACTGCAATCATTGAAAGAATAAATTTCATTTTCATTGTTAAAGGTTTAAAAGGTTTATATTTGCCGAAAGTAATAATTACTTCTATACAAAAACACACTGAATGCAAAAAAAAATCCTTTTTTTTATCTTTTTTTTATCTTTTTTTGGTTATTCACAGGAGAGCTATGAATATTTGGGTGCCATAAAACTCAACGGTAATGACAAAACGATGATTAGTTATAGACTGGTTTTTACCGAAAACAATGGAGTTATAAAAGGCTATTCTGTAACAGATATGGCAGGTGATAATGAAACCAAAAATATTATTGCAGGAACTTATAATCGAAAAACTAAAGAGTTGACTTTTAGGGAAGAAACTATTTTATATACCAAATCAACTTTTAGCCAAGATATGTTTTGTTTTGTCAATTTTTCAGGAAAAATAAAGTTGGTAGAAAGCAATACAAAACTTGAAGGAGATTTTAAAGGCTTGTATAAAAATAGTAAAAAATGTATAGATGGAACATTGACTTTGATTGGTTCAAACAAGCTTTACAAAGTACTTAATAAAATTAATTCTAAAATTCAAAAATCTAATAAAGTTGATGAAGTAGTCAAGAAAAAATCTAATCCAATTGCTATTCTTGACAGTCTAAAAATCAATAATTTAGTTAGAGGTCAAAATCTCCACGTTTTTACTAAATACAACAGCATGACACTTGAAGTATGGGATTCAAAAGACGAAGACGGAGACATTATTAATTTATACAACAACGATAAACTTATTCTTGACAAGTATAAAATTTTAAATAAAAAGAAGAAAATCAACATTAATCTTGAAAACGGTCAAAACGTTTTTACTATTGAAGCAGTTGATGAAGGTGAGATGAAGCCTAATACAGCTATGTTTGAGATTATTGATCAAGACAGAACTTTTGAACTTATGTCAAATCTGAAAAAAGGAGAGAAAGCTTCAATCACAATTAATAAGTTGATTGACTAAATACATCATTTACATAACAGCAAAAAAACCGGTATATACCGGTTTTTTTGCTGTTATCATTTATAGCGTTCTATTAACATTCCAAGAACCGTTTTGATTTAGAAAGTTTTGCCAAACACCATTGGCACTGTTGCCAAAAATACCACCTGAAAAATTAGCGTTTTCCATTGAGCCGGTCATTGAGGTGCCTTTACTGCTTCCTTGAATATACCATACAGAATCATCCGGAACCGAATAAGCCAATCCGTATACGAGCTCTCCGCTGGTCATTATATTAAAAGTTCCGTTGTCGGTTTGGCCAGTATAGGTTCCTTGAAAACATTTTACCTGAACGTCTGAATATTCTTTCATCAGTATCATTGAAGCTTTTTCATAACCCGGAATGATCAAATCGGTTATTTGGATTTCATCGCCATGGGCATTGCAGTTAAAATCAAATTTCATGTTGCCTTTGCTAAAAGTAAGTCCACTTATATTTTGATTGTGAATAACCGATTCTTGGGTTGAAAAAACATGCTCAGAGCCATTTATGGACAACTTTGCATTGATGGTTCCGTCGTTGTTAATGTTGATCTTGGCTACGCCGGATGGGCCAACCAAAATACCTTTGTAAATGCCGTAGTTTGAAGTGTCATGCGCTACATTCGCCTCGGGATTTACTGCGAAAGTTGTAGATTCTGTGTTTGAATCGTCACTTGTAGAGCATGAAAATAAGGTTGCAATAAAAAGTAGAGCAAAGAGTTTTTTCATCGTTTGTTTGATTAGGGGTTTGTATTAGTTTGTTGCTGTAAAATTAGTCAGGCCCGTTCAATCAATTCAGAAAACTCGATAAAAACTAAAGAAACTCGACCAGAACCCATTTTTAACAAAAAACCCTCACTTCGTCGATGAAATGAGGGTTTTTTTATCTTCAGAGATTAGTCTTTTTTATCTCTTGATGGTCTGTTGTGGTCTCTCGGTGGACGGTTCTCGTCACGAGGCGGACGATTTTCATCTCGAGGAGGCCTTGGCATCAGCGCTTTTTTAGACACTTTTTCTTTTCGTGTTTTTGGATCAACCCCTAAATATTTCACCATAAACACATCGCCCATGTTAACAACATCTGAAACATTCTCAGTGCGTTCCCATGCTAATTCAGAAACGTGAAGTAAAACTTCATTGCCCGGAGCTTGTGTGTATTCAACCACAGCGCCAAAATCTAACATTTTAATCACTTTTACCTCGTAACTTTCGCCCACGGTAGGTTTGAAAATAATAGAGTCAATTTTAGCCAATACTGCTGCAATTCCATCCGGATCAGTTCCTAAGATTTCAACAACACCTTGCTCATCAACTTCATTAATTACAATCGTAGTTCCGGTAGCTTTTTGCAATTCTTGAATTACTTTACCGCCCGGACCAATCAAAGCACCAATAAAGGCGCCTGGAATGGTACGCATAATGATTTTAGGAGCGTGTTTCTTCACGTCTGGTCTTGGAGTAGCAATGGTTTCAACCAATTTCTCTAAGATGTGCATACGTCCGGCACGCGCTTGCTCAAGTGCTTGCTCCATGATGTCATAACGCAAACCTTCAATTTTGATATCCATCTGACAAGCTGTGATACCGTCTTTGGTTCCGGTTACTTTAAAGTCCATGTCACCCAAGTGATCTTCATCACCCAAGATATCTGATAATACTGCGAATTTTTCTCCGTCTGTGATCAATCCCATCGCAATACCTGAAACAGGTTTTACCATTTGAATACCCGCATCCATCAGCGCCATAGTTCCGGCACAAACCGTTGCCATTGATGACGAACCGTTTGATTCCAATACTTCAGACACAATACGAACCGTATATGGGCAATCAGCAGGAATCATGTTTTTCAAAGCGCGTTGGGCTAAGTTTCCGTGACCCACTTCACGACGTGAAGTTCCTCTAAGCGGTTTGGCTTCACCGGTTGAAAACGGTGGAAAGTTATAGTGCAAGTAGAATTTTTCTTCTCCTTGTTCTGATGGTGAATCAATTTGATTGGCCTCGCGTGAAGTTCCTAAAGTTACTGTAGCCAAAGCTTGGGTTTCACCACGTGTAAAAAGTGATGAACCGTGTACTGAAGGCAAATAATCAGTTTCACACCAAATAGGTCTGATTTCAGTTGTTTTACGACCGTCAAGACGAATTCCTTTTTCAAGAATTACATTTCGAACCGCTTCTTTGTTGGTTTTGTAGAAATATTTTCCGACCAATCCTGCTAAGTCAGCATTTTCAGCATATTCTTCTTCTGTAAACAAAGCTTTGCATTCTTCTTTTACAGCAGCAAATTTTTCGCTTCTTTCACTTTTAGCCGAAGCTTCTTGTGCAATAGCGTAACATTTGTCATAAGCGGCTGCTTTTACTTTTTTGTAAACTTCTTCGTCTTCAACTTCGCCTTCATAAGTGCGAATTTCTTTTTTGCCAAAAGCTTCTTGCAAACGCAACTGAGCATGGATTTGAACTTTGATCGCTTCGTGTGCAAATTTGATGGCTTCAATCATTTCGGCTTCTGAAATTTCTTTCATCTCGCCTTCAACCATAGCTACTGAATCGAGTGAAGCACCAATCATCATGTCAATATCAGACAATTCTAATTGAGCTCTGCTCGGATTGATGATGAGTTTTCCGTCAACACGCGCTACACGAACTTCTGAAATCAAGTTGTAGAACGGGATGTCAGACACGGCAAGTGCAGCTGAAGCAGCCAATCCGGCCAAAGCATCCGGCATAACGTTTTCGTCGTGTGACATGAGTTGAATCATTACCTGCGTTTCAGCGTGGTAATCATCCGGGAAAAGCGGACGCAAAACGCGATCAACCAAACGCATGGTCAAAACCTCTGCATCGCTCGGACGGGCTTCTCTTTTGAAAAATCCACCCGGGAAACGACCTGCTGCGGCAAATTTTTCGCGGTAATCTACCGTTAATGGCAAAAAGTCCACGCCCGGATTTGAGGTTCTTGCCGAAACGGCTGTTGCTAATAGCATACAGTCGCCGGAACGAACCACTACAGAGCCATCGGCTTGCTTGGCTAGTTTTCCGGTTTCGATTGAGATGGTTCTACCATCGCCTAAATCGATGACTTCTGTTGTTACTTTTGGAATCATAAATTCTGTTATTCTTTAATTAAACAAAGGGCGTTGTGTTGTTGTAGTTGTTGTACCCAATGAAAAACCAAACTTTTATGCTTAATAGCTAAAAAAAAGAGGCGCGCGGGCACCTCTTTTTCTGAATTGTTATTTTCTGATATTCAATTCTTTGATAATCTCACGGTATCTGGTGATATCTGTTTTCTTGAGATAATCGAGCAATGAACGTCTTTTACCTACTAACTTAACCAATGAGCGCTCGGTGTTGTAATCGTGACGATTTTTTTTCAAGTGCCCAGTCAAGTGGTTAATTCTGAAGGTGAATAAGGCGATTTGCCCTTCGGCAGAACCGGTGTTTTCAGCTTTTCCTCCGTGTTTTGCGAAGATTTCAGCTTTTACTTCTTTAGTTAAGTACATGCTAATATTGTTTAAATGATTATTATGTATGAATCGAGATTTTCTCAATTCGTGTGCAAATGTAACAATAAATATTGATTACAAAAATGGATTGTTGAATTAATTTCGGAAACTTTTTGGCCGTGACTTTTGATGTTGAGGCGATTTGTTTGTTTTGCCAAAGGTGCCCTAGCCCGGACAGCAGCGATATCCTTTTGGGCTGGGGTTCAGCGCAAAAGATTTAGCGAATGGCCGGAATAGCTTCTGAAAATTTTAAAACAAAGTAGACACTTGTTGGTTGACAAATTCTAAAAAGCGCTCATCTTGCTCGGTAAATGGGTCGAGCTCGTGCGAATCAATATCAATCTGGCCTATATTTTGGCCGTTGACAAACAGCGGAACGACAATTTCAGATTTGACGGTAAAACTACAAGCGATATAGTTGTCTTGCAGCGATACATCGGGCACCACAAAGTTTTGATTGGAAACGGCCACTTGTCCGCAGATGCCTTTGCCAAACGGAATTACGGTATGATCGGTAGGCGCTCCAACATAAGGCCCGAGCAGAAGTTCTTCTTTTTGTCCGTTGCGGAAATAAAAACCAACCCAATTGTAATGAGCAATGTTCTGGTTGAGTAATTGGCAAATTTCAAGTAGTTTCTCATCGCGCGTTTTGTCTTTTTGTGATACGATTTGAATGATCTCGTGCTGTAGTTTAGAAAAGCTCATGGGATTTTTTGTGCAAAAGTATTCATTGCTGCATGTGGAATTTCTATATTTTTGTTAAAAATTACTTCTTGAAAAAAGCGCTTAGCTCATATCGTCCGTTTTTTACTTTTTTGTTTCGGTTTTTTGCTACCTATGCTGGCTTGACAATTTTGTATCGATTGTATTTGATGGCTTTTGATGACCAACTCACTTTTGAAGTTGATACAATGACACAATCTGTGGCTTATCAAGTTAAAATGCTGTTGGGTTGGATAGGTTATAACGTTGTTTTAGAACCACATTTGACCCAAGCGTCAATAAAAGTTATTTTAGAAGGGCATTATGTATCGCGCATTGTTGAAGGTTGTAATGCGATGAGCGTTATGATTTTGTTTACAGCTTTTGTTATTGCTTTTTCGGGGACTTTTTGGCGTACGTTGATTTTTATCCTCTCGGGTTGTTTGGTTATTCACTTGCTCAACGTAACGCGTATTGCTTTGTTATCGGCGGCTTTATTACATTTTCCGGATGAAGAACCTTTGTTGCACGGGGTGGTGTTTCCGTTGTTTATTTACGGAGTTGTTTTTGGCCTTTGGGTAACATGGGTGAGCTCATATTCAAAATATGCTACAAAAAAATCTGAATAAAACCACGCGATATAGCTTGATAGCTGTTTTGGTCTTGTTGCTCATAGCCGTTAGAGCATTTGAGCATAAAATTTTCTATGATCCTTTTTTGGATTATTTTAAGAATGATTATTTGAATTTGCCTTTCCCGCAATATGATGGTTTTGCTTTGTTGGGTTCAATGTTGTTGCGCTATTTGCTCAATTCGGTTATTTCAATTGCCATCATCTATTTGTTTTTTTCCGATGCTTCAATGCTCAAACTCATTTTTATATTATACGGAGTTATAGGCTTGGTGCTGCTTTTGTCTCAATTTGGGTTGTTGTATTTTTCAGATCATCAAAGTAATTTTGTACTTTTTTATATCAGAAGACTGCTTATTCAACCACTTTTTTTGTTGCTGTTTTTTCCAGCTCTATATTTTCAAAAAATCAAAGAAGTTTCATAAAAATGGTTCGGTGAGTTTGTATTTGTATGAAAACAAAACCAACCCTACTTTTGATTTAATTCCGTATCGATCAAAAAGCCCGGCCCTGTAACCTTCAACCGATTTTACCGAAAGCCCCATTTTATGAGCCATTTGTTCATAGGTAAATTCTTCGTCGTTGCATACCAAGGTTAAAAATTCAAGTTCACGTTCTGATAACTCAACATTGAGGTGTATTAAGTTGTTGGGCTCATCAAAGTTTTTAACGCGTTTGAGAATATCTGAGACATTGTTGTAGCCAACAGTCATAATGTTTTTTATGGCGAAATTTAAATCTTGAGCCGTACAGTTTTTATTCAAAAAACCTCTTGCTCCGGCGTTGTATGCCTGACTAATGATTTCTTCATCAAAATGTTGGGTGAGTAATAAAACCCGATATTCATCAATTTTTTTTTCTAAAACCTCTAGAACCTGAATGCCATTCATTTGCGGCATCGAATAATCTAAAATATACATATCAGGTGCATCATTGAGCGGTATGGCCGATAAAAATTCAACGCCGCTATCAAATTCATGGGTTACTTGAATGTTTCCT
Organism: Flavobacterium sp. CYK-55; assembly: GCF_018413465.1. Lineage (GTDB taxonomy): Bacteria > Bacteroidota > Bacteroidia > Flavobacteriales > Flavobacteriaceae > Flavobacterium. Next base: position 134,245 of record NZ_JAHCDK010000001.1, on the reverse strand, counting down.
AGTTTATGTAATAGCTCTTTAATGCCTTGACGAACTATTTTGTGGTCGTCAATCAAACCAATTCTAATTAAGTTTTCCATGTGATGCAGCTCGATAGTGGTGGTTGTTTTTTGTTATGTTAATTCATAAAGGATGATTTGGGTTCCGTGATTGGGTTGACTTTGAATGTCAAAGTGATAATTAATCACTTTAGCTCTTTGCTGACAATTGGCAATTCCGATTCCTTGTGAAGCGTTTAATTGTGAAATGTCAAAACCAACACCGTTATCTTGAATAGAAATACTAAATGGGTTTTGACTTATTACAATACTTATTTGATTGGCTCTTGCATGCTTAAAAGTATTGTTTAGACATTCTTGAAAAATCCTAAAAAGTACAATTTGCTCTTCTGGCTTAAAAGATTTTACAGATGTTGGCTCAACGTAATTTATCTCGATGAATTTGTTTTTTTTAATGCGTTCAACCTCTTGAGTAATGGCTTTTATTAAACCATTTTGACTCAGCCATTGATTGTTTAAGGAATGACTTACTTTGCGCAAAGTATCAGCCAAGTTTGTCAGTGATTCTGATACAGGTTTCAAATCTGCTGAAGCATCGGGCCAATCAAGTTTAAAATGTTCAAGTTGAAAATTAATCACCGTTAGCTGCTGACCGGCATCGTCGTGTATGTCTTGCGAAATGTTATTGAGCAAATGTTCCTGACTTTCTAGGAGCGCACTGTTGAGTGTTTTCTGAAAAGTAATTTCATTTTCATACAGTACAGCATTGTATTTTTTTATTTTTTGGATGTAAAGCTTGATGATTACAATGCAAAAAAGAACAATCAAACAGATAAACAAAAAACTAATAATGACTCCAAATGCTATGTTAGTGTTCATGGTTTACAGATGATTTTCTCTCTTTGTAAATGTATAAATTGGCGAGTGAATAATAAACGATGTTGCCGAAATATCCCACAAAAATATACAAGTCAATATTCTTGTAAATGATAACATGTATGATATCAGAGTTTCTAAAACCAAACATAAAACTATAACCAAAAAAGAAAATAATGGGAATAAAGAGCAGAAGGTATTCGTTTTTAGTAAAATAAGATAAGTTTTCTTGGTTGAGTTGATGATAACTGAAGTACAAAAAGAGGCTAATGTAAATTAATGCGCCCACGATAAATGTTAAATTATTTAGTCCGGTTTTTTCGATAAAAAAAAGATTGACAATTCCAAAAGTGATAAAACTGGAAAGAATAATTTTTCGCCAACTTTTCAATTCGTTTGTATTTGTGATAATCAATAACCAGATTAAATGATAGAATATAAAACTAATAGAATACAATAAAAGTAAATGCATTTTCAAACACCTAAGAGTTACTGAAAAAACCTCAGTAATCAGGCCTTCAAATAAAACTAACAATAAAAAGAAATGTTGTTTATTTTGCCATTTTAGATTAAAAACCCCATTTAAAAAAGTTGCTAAAATGAATATTTGAACCGGGTTTATTCGGTTAAAAAAATCTGTAATGTTTAAATGGTACACTTTTAATGGATTGGATTTTTAAATTACATAGGATGGTTTGTAAAATCATAATACTTTGCATTTCCACCCTGAAAATTTAGCTTAAAAGCTACAGTTACATTACCATCAATGGCAATTTGAACAAAATTAAAAATACAATTTTGAATATTCTTTTCATTGTTGTTGTTTTTGATGGCCCAAAAAAGAGGGTATGAAAAACAATTTATTCCACGTTCAAAATTACTGACTATGTCTATGCTTAAACTGTTTCCATCAATTGCAAACGACATATACTCTTGATAGCTTTTGTTGTCAAAGCTACAGTTTTGGCTGATTAAGTTGGCTCCCGTTATGTTGATTGATGCTCCTTCGCTGATTAAATTGTCAATGGCAGCGTTTATTTGATGATCTCTAATAAGATGTTGATTTTCAATATTTTCAGAAGATAGTGTGTAGTCAATAAAATCAGAATTGGTTTTAAGCCATGATGGAGGATTGTCAAAATCTGAATCAACCAACATAATTGTATATAGGGTATAGCCAATCTTGGGTGAGGGAGGATCAATGTTAATAATGTAGTTCTCGTTTTCAATTTCCCATTCTTGTTGGTCAATTCCAAATTTTTCAAAGTTCTGACTGCTGGCAAAAATTTCCATAGCTAAAAATATTTTAATAGGTTAATACTGCAATTTCACAAAACAAATCGAAATAGGCATTAGGGGAACCCCTAAAAATAACTACAGAAAAATCTTATTTTAGTTTAAAATCACTAATTTTAAGCAAATGAGATTTATACCATGAAAATTCAAAAAAACTCTGGAGAATTGGTTGAGTTTGATGCCAGAAAACTTCAAAACTCTCTTGTGAAATCTGGGGCAGATCAAACCACGGTGAGCAGAATTCTTCAGCAAATTCAAAATCAAATATTTGAAGGAATATCTACGCGACAAATCTATAAAACGGCGATTGCTTTACTCAAAAAAAAATCACATTCACACGCAGCTCGTTACAATCTCAGACAAGCAATTGAGCAATTAGGCCCGGCAGGTTTCTTTTTTGAAAAATATATAGCCAGACTTTTTTCAGCCGAAGGTTTTCAAACCCAAACTAATTTAATATTGGCAGGGAAATGTGTTTCGCATGAAATTGATGTGGTGGTCAAAAAACAAGATCAATGCGCCATGATTGAATGTAAATTTCATGCCCAACGCGAATCTGTTACCGATGTCAAAGTGCCTATGTATATACTTTCTCGGTTTAATGATTTAAAAAATCAAGAACATTTATTATTTGATGCTTTGTGTCAAATTCATCATTGTTGGATTGTAACCAATAATCGATTTAGTTCTGACGCGCTCAGATTCGGACGCTGCTCAGGTCTTCATTTACTCAGTTGGGATTATCCTGAAAAAAGCAATTTGCGCGATAAAATTGATGCCGATAATCTGTATCCGATAACTTGTTTAACGACTTTGACTTTGAATGAAAAAAATCAACTCATGGAGCAAAACATCATATTGGTCAAAGAGCTTTTACATCAAACATCGGCACTTGATGATATTCATTTGAGTGCCAATCGAATTAAAAATATTCTCAAAGAAGCCCGTGAGCTTTGTCAACAACAACTGTAAATTATGAAAATTCAATTCATGGGCGGAGCCGGAGCGGTTACCGGTTCTAAAACCCTTATCGAAAGCAACGGTCTGCGCATCTTAGTTGATTGCGGACAATATCAAGGTATTAAATCACTTCGCGAACTCAATTGGGAACCATTGCCTGTTTTGCCTTCAACGATTGATTGTGTTTTACTCACCCACGGACATTTAGATCATTGCGGATGGCTTCCGCGATTGGTGCACCAAGGCTTTTCAGGAAAGATATATTGCACATCGCCAACTGCGGCCATTGCCAAACTCATTTTGCTCGACAGCGCCAAAATTCAAGAGGAAGAAGCTGATCAAGCCAATAAAGAGCATTATTCAAAGCATGAAGTTGCTGAACCTTTGTATAATGTAGCCCAAGCTGAAGCTGTTTTTTCAAAATTCAGAATCGTCAAACCTAATGAACCATTGGTTTTAGATGCAGAAATCTCAGCGGTTTTTACCAATGCCGGGCACATATTGGGCGCTTGCAGCATTGCTCTAGAGCTTGAAAACAAAACATTGGTTTTCTCTGGCGATATTGGTCGTGATAATGATGTACTTATGTTTGCTCCAACCAAACCTCAAAAAGCAGACTATGTTTTTCTTGAAAGTACTTATGGCAACCGTTTACACCCGGACTCTGATGTTCTTGTCGAACTTGAAGCTTATATCAACAATACTTTTGATAGAGGCGGAACAGTAATCATCCCAAGTTTTGCCGTTGAACGCGCTCAGAGTGTCATGTATTTGCTTTGGCAGCTCAGAAAAACAGATAGGATTCCAGATATTCCTTTTATTATTGATACGCCTATGGGCATTAATGTTTTGGATGTTTTTATGAACAATCGCTCATGGCATAAACTTTCAGAAAATGATTGTCGTGAAATGTGCCAATCGTTTCAGTTTATATCAGATTATGAACAAACCATACAAGCTGTTTTTGACCATCAACCCAAAGTGGTAATAGCGGCTAGTGGCATGCTTACCGGTGGACGCGTTTTGACTTATTTGGAGCGATATCTCGAAAGACCAGAAACCACCATAGTCATCATTGGTTATCAAGCCGAAGGAACACGAGGTAGGAAGTTGCTCGAAGGAGCACAGGAAATTAAAATCCGCGGGAAATATTATCAAGTGCGCGCTCATATTCAAGAAATTCAAGGGCTTTCGGCCCACGCAGACCAAGCGGATTTGCTCAATTGGTTGTCTGAACTCAAAACCCAACCTCAAAAAGTATTTTTGGTACACGGCGAGAATCAAGCTGCTGATGAATTGCGCATAAAAATTCAAGAAAAATACGGTTTTGATTGTGGCGTAGCTCGAATGGGGCAAATAGTAGAGCTTTGATTTTTAACAAATTATTGGTTTTTATTCTGATGAGAAATTTTACTTTTGCGCCATGAGATTTCAAAAACAAATGAGTTTATGGCTCAGTCTGATGCTCTTGGTTTCCCAATTTGGATTAACCATGAATTTGCATTATTGCGGGGGTCAGGTTCGCTCGATTGATTTCTCAACTTCTTTTTCAAAACCCCAAAAGGATAAATCTTGCTGCGGAATGAAAGAAGAAAGTTCTTCATGTTGCAAGAACAAAAAAGTGCTGTTGCAGAAAAAAACTGACAGTCAACTTCAGAAATCTTTTTCATTATCAGCCATTGATTTTGTTGCCCCGTTAGTTGTGCAAACGGTATATGTTGCCTCAATTGCCATACGTCAGAGCAATCCTTTTTTAGCACATTACTGCGATGCCAACGGTCCGCCGTTGTATCGGCTTTATTCTCAATATATATTCTACGAGGTCTGATAGTGTTTTTCAGCAGGATTCACCTGATTGTTTCACATTATCAACCTTTTTATGTATTTAAAAACCTCACTGCTTTTGTGGCTAGGTTTAATATCGATATCTGTTTTTGCGCAAGATACGCTCAAGAATGTCCAAATCGAAAACTCACGCAAAAGCCTTCAAAAATCAAATCGCCTCACCCAAAATGCCATGGTGATGAGCAGCAAAGAATTACTCAAAGCAGCTTGTTGCAATCTGGCCGAGAGCTTTGAAACCAATCCGGCCATTGATGTCAATTTTGCAGACGCGCTTACCGGAACCAAACAAATCAAAATGTTGGGGCTGACGAGTCCGTATTTGCTCATCTCTGAAGAAAATATTCCTTCGGTGCGGGGCGCTTCACAGGCTTATGGATTGTCATTTACCCCAGGAACTTGGGTTGAAAGCATTCAAATTACCAAAGGAGCCGGTTCGGTGGTTAATGGCTATGAAAGTATTTCGGGCCAGATTAATACCGAACTCATTAAACCACTCAAAGACATTCCGTTTTATCTTAATTTATACGGTTCAACCGATGCACGCTTTGAACTCAATACACATTTCAATCATAAGTTCAACGAAAAATGGGCAACTAGTTTGTATTGGCATGGCAATATGCGTCAGGCCAAAAACGACATGAACCATGATGGTTTTCTGGATAATCCGTTGAGCAAACAAGTTAACCTAGTCAATCGCTGGCAATATGCCAATAGCCAAACGGGTTGGGTAGCTTTTATTACCGCCAAATTCATGCGCGACAATAAACTGGCCGGACAAACGCTTTTTGACAGAACGCAACATGTTGGCAGCAAGCGCTATTGGGGTTCAGAAATCAATACAGAACGATTTGATATAGCCACCAAAATAGGTTATGTTTTTAAAGATATGCCGTTTCAAAGCATCGGTTTTCAGAATGCCTTGAGCCATCACAACCAGCAATCGTATTTTGGATTGAATACTTATAACATCCGTCAGCGCAGCTATTATTCAAATTTGATTTTTAACTCCATCATCAACAACACTAAAAATAAGTTTGCCACCGGTTTTAATTTTACAGCCGATGTTTACGATGAGTTATGGCAAAGTGCCGATTTGAGCCGAACCGATAATTCTGCCGGTATTTTCTTTGAATATACTTATGACAATGCCGACAATTTCAGTTTGGTTTTGGGCGGGCGTTTTGATTACCAAAATCGATTAGGTGCTTTTGCTACACCGCGTTTGCATTTGCGTTATCAACCTTGGGAAAAAGCTACTTTGCGATTATCTGCCGGTCGCGGAAAAAGAGCCGCCAATGTTTTTGCCGAAAATCAAAACCTCATGGCCAGCAATCGCTCATTTTCTTTAGTTGACCACCACGGAAATATTTATGGTTTAGATCCTGAAATTGCTTGGAATTACGGTTTGAGTTTTCAACAAGCCTTTACTTTATTCGGTAAAAAAGCTGATGTCAACCTCGATTTTTACAGAACAGATTTTACCCAACAAGTTGTAGTTGATTTATACTCCGATTCACAGCAAGTATTGCTTTATAACCTCAAAGGAGCTTCATTTGCCCATAGTTTTCAGTTTGATTTTAACCTAGAACTCAAAAAACATTTTGATCTTCGAGCTGCCTACAAATACTATGATATTCAGACCGATTATTGGTCAGGTAGGGCTCAAAGACCGCTTCAGGCCAAGCATCGGTTTTTTGTTAATTTGGCTTATGCAACGCATATTGTTGAAAAAGGCCGCCAATGGAAGTTCGATGCTACGCTCAATTGGCTCGGGCCTCAAAAATTGCCTTATACAGGTTCAAATCCTGCTGCAGATCAACTTCCGGTTCAGGTGAATGGTTTTTCGGTAATCAATGCACAAATAACCAGGACTTTTTCATCAGTTTTTGAGGTATATGTTGGCGCAGAAAATCTAACTAATTACAAACAGCAAAAAGCCGTTTTGGGTGCGCAAAATCCGTTTGGAAATACTTTTGATGCATCTATTGTTTACGCACCTATTTATGGGCAAATGTACTATGCCGGGCTTCGGTTCAAAATAAAATAAACTTTAAAAATTATACATTATGAAAACACTATTGATGACTTTTTGCTTGATGCTCACTTTGACGGGAGTTCAAGCACAAATCAAAAACAAAAATGCTCAATATACTATTGAGGTCAACGGCAATTGTGAAACTTGTAAAAAACGCATTGAAAAAGCGGCACTAAGTGTTTCGGGCGTTAAATCGGCCAGTTGGGATATGAATACGCATGAATTGACTTTGATTATTAATGAAGAAAAAACCACGTTGTTTGCTGTCAAAAAAGCCATTGCTGCTGTGGGTCATGATTCTGAAGAAGTCAAGGCGGAGGATTCTGTTTATGAAAATTTGCATAGTTGCTGCAAATACGAACGCCAATAACCAAGCGTTAAGATTGCTTTAAAGTCGTACGATAAATTGTGCGAAACTTAAATTATTCTTACTTTCACGAACTCTAAAATAAAACCAAAAAGATGAATCAATTTGAATGGACACAATTACTCAATCCGGAATTCTACATTACCTTTGAATTGGCCGGAGTTCAATTGGGTTTGTTTATTGTTTTGTTCATTGTTTTTGCCGAGACGGGTTTGTTTGCCGGATTCTTTTTGCCCGGTGACAGTCTCTTATTTCTCTCAGGAATTTACAGTCGTGATTTGGTTGAAAATGTCGCTTATATTGGTGGCGATTTTATGAATGTGACCATTCTATCAACACTCATTGCACTGGCTGGAGTTTTAGGAAACATGGCCGGATATTGGTTTGGTGCCAAAAGTGGGTATTATCTGTTCAAAAAAGAAGATACGTTTTGGTTTAAGAAAAAGTACTTGTTTCAGTCTAAAGATTTTTTTGAAAAATATGGCGGAAAAGCCATCATCTTTGCGCGTTTTTTACCCATTTTCAGAACCTTTGCGCCCATTGTGGCCGGAATCGTCTCAATGGACAAAAAGAAGTTTATGTTCTTTAATGTTCTGAGTTCGTTTTTATGGTCTTTTACCTTGATTTTCTCCGGGCATTATTTATACGGGATGTTTTTAGGATACGGGATTGATCTCAAACACCATATTGAATGGATTGTCATCGGAATCATCATAATCTCTACTTTTCCGGTTTTGATGAAGCTTTTCAAAAAACCTAAGGCTAAAGCCGAATAAACATTAAAAAAACCCGAAGCATTCAACTTCGGGTTTTTTATTTTTAGTATTTGAAATGATTACATCATGCCCGGCATTCCACCGCCCATTGGCATTCCGCCAGCTGGTGCATCTTCTTTGATATCTACCAAAGCGCATTCGGTGGTAAGAATCATACCTGAAACCGAGGCAGCATTTTCAAGTGCTACTCGGGTTACTTTTTTCGGATCAATGATACCTGCTTTGAGCATATCTACATACTCATCCGTTTTGGCATTGTAACCAAAGTTGTCTTTGCCTTCGCTTACTTTGGCAACTACAACTGAACCTTCTAATCCGGCATTCTCAACAATCGTTCTCAATGGCGATTCAACGGCACGAGCAACAATTTGAATTCCGGTAGCTTCATCAGCGTTGTCGGCTTTGATTTTATCCAAAACTTTTTTGGCGCGCAATAACGCCACGCCACCACCGGCTACGATTCCTTCTTCAACGGCAGCACGTGTAGCGTGAAGCGCATCGTCAACGCGGTCTTTTTTCTCTTTCATCTCAACTTCTGAAGCAGCGCCTACATAAAGAACTGCCACACCGCCGGCCAATTTAGCCAAACGCTCTTGTAGTTTCTCGCGGTCGTAATCTGAAGTTGTGGTTTCCATTTGTGCTTTGATTTGATTCACGCGATTTTGAATCATTTCGGCTTTTCCGGCACCGTTCACTACGGTAGTATTGTCTTTGTCGATGGTTACTTTTTCAGCGGTTCCGAGCATATCAATCGTTGCGTTTTCAAGCGTGTGTCCGCTTTCTTCGGCAATCACAGTTCCGCCGGTTAAGATGGCAATATCTTCAAGCATTGCTTTTCTTCTGTCACCAAAACCAGGAGCCTTTACGGCTGCAATTTTAAGGGCACCACGCAATTTGTTGACTACTAAAGTTGAAAGCGCTTCGCCATCAACGTCTTCAGCAATAATCAAAAGTGGTTTGCCAGATTGTGCTACCGGCTCTAAAATCGGAAGCAATTCTTTGAGTGATGATACTTTTTTGTCGTACAACAAAATGTACGGTCTTTCAAGTTCAACTTCCATTTTTTCAGGATTGGTTACAAAGTATGGAGACAAATAGCCACGGTCAAATTGCATTCCCTCTACCACGTCTACATAAGTATCTGTTCCTTTGGCCTCTTCAACGGTAATTACACCTTCTTTTCCTACTTTGGTAAAGGCTGCGGCAATTAAATCGCCAATTACTTCATCATTGTTGGCAGAAATTGAAGCCACTTGTTTGATTTTTTCTGAAGATGATCCTACTTCTTTGGCTTGTTTGCCCAAATCGGCAACAATCGCTTCAACTGCTTTGTCAATGCCGCGTTTTAAATCCATCGGATTGGCTCCGGCAGCTACGTTTTTGAGCCCTTCTTTTACAATGGCTTGTGCTAAAACCGTAGCGGTTGTGGTTCCATCACCGGCCAAGTCGTTGGTTTTTGAAGCTACTTCTTTGACCATTTGCGCGCCCATGTTTTCGAGCGTGTCTTTTAATTCAACTTCTTTGGCTACTGAAACGCCATCTTTGGTTACTGTTGGTCCGCCAAATGATTTGGAAATAATTACGTTTCTTCCTTTAGGACCTAAAGTTACTTTTACTGCATTCGCCAAAGCATCCACTCCGCGTTTTAAACCGTCGCGTGCTTCAATGTCAAATTTGATATCTTTTGCCATAATGTGTGTTTTTAATTTTTTTCTGAATGTTAAACAATTGCCAGAATGTCGTCTTCTCTCATGATTAAATAATCTTTTCCGTCCAATTTTAGTTCGGTGCCGGCATATTTGCCATAAAGAACCATATCGCCCACCTGAACGGTCATGGTATGATCTTTTTTACCATTGCCCACGGCTACAACTGTTCCTTTTTGAGGCTTCTCTTTTGCGGTATCCGGAATAATAATACCCGAAGCTGTTTGGGTTTCTGCGGCAGCTGGCTCAATGAGCACTCTGTCTGCAAGCGGTTTAATTTTTAATGCCATAAGTGAATATTTTTATGTGTTATTATAATGTTTGGCGCGCGCCGGTCAGAAATTGTGCCATGGCCTAAAAACTGACATTTTTGCGTAAAAAAAATGCCAGCATGTCAATGCTGGCATTCGAGTCGAAATGTTTCGATTATTTTTGTGCCGGAGCAGCCGGAGCTGGTGTTGCCGGAGTTTCAGTTTCAGGAGTTTCTTTTGCAGGAGTTGCTGCTGCAGGCTCAGTTGTTTTAGGAGCAGCGGCTTCAGTTTGGTCAATGATTTTTGAATTTTGGTCACCACCAGCATTGGTAAAACTCAAGCTAGAAAGTAAAACCAAGGCAATCAACAATCCGCCCAAAGTCCAAGTACTTTTATCTAAAAAGTCAGTGGTTTTTTGAACACCACCAATCATTTGCGATCCGCCAAGGGTTGATGATAAACCTCCACCTTTAGGGTTTTGAACCATGATCACAATGATCAACAGAAAACATACGATGGTAATCAATACTAAGAAAATAGAAAATGTACTCATTATTACTTGTTATTTTGTTGTAAATTCTTGATATCTAAAATTCGGTCTGCAAAGAAACTACTTTTTTCTGGATATTTCAAAATTAAAATTTCATAAGCTTGAATCGCCTTTTGATATTTTTTTTGTTCCAGATAAACCCGCGCTAAAGTTTCGGTCATCAGTGCGCTGGCATCTGCATTGCTAGATTCGTAAAAAACAGTTGGGAGCGGCGCATCAGGTTTGATCTTTGGTATTTTTGGATTCGCCTCAATGAACTTGTCAATTAGTTCGTTTTTTTTTTGCTTCTCGAAGTCAATTTCGGAAGCTGGTGGTTCTGGTTCTGGATTTTCAGTTCTTTGAATTGGTTTTAAACTCGAAAGTTGCAGCCATTCTTGAAATGAATGTGTTTCTCCAATGGTAAAATTCAAGGGTTTTCCAATGTCGAGCTTTTCTTCGCGAATCTCTTCAGTTATTTCTTGTTGTTCGGATTCAATTTCTTCAACTATAGGCTCAAGTATTTCAGAAGTGATTTGCTCAGTAACTTTTGTTTCAATTTGCGCTTCTTCAGCTTCTTTAATTGAGTCAAGCAAAGATTGCTCTATGGTGTTGTCTCGTTGTTCAAGTTTGACCTCAGTTTCTTGGGGAATTTCAATTTCCGCTTCTTGAAATGTAACTTCTGTTGTCTCTTCGCTTGCCAAAACAGTCTCCTCATTTGAGGTAATGTTGTTGAAAGAATCTGAAGTGATGAAGTCAAACAATACACTGCGGTCAGTAGTATGTGCCGCTGCAATTTTCAGCGCATAGTTGTATTTAAAACTATTCTGATTGTATAAACCTCTGAGATATAAGGCGCGCGCACTCTGAAAATACGGAAACTCCTGAGCGATTTTCTCCAATACATCCGTTTGTTTGTCATTGACAAGTTCGGGTTGGTTGATCAGTGATGTGAATTCAGATACATTCATGACTGAGTTGATCGCTTTGACTTAAGAGTTGGCCAAATTACTAATTATTTTTTGTTCTACCATTTAGCCAATGACTCATTAAAGATATCTTGGGTGATTCTGTCAAAAATTTCATCTAATGCCGTGCTGAGTTCAGAGCCTACCAATTGCTGTGTTCCGGGAAAGTTGTAAAAAAAACTAAATCTTTTCTCAAATGAGTCGCTTTCTTTGTTTTTGTTTGAAAAACGCACATTCACAGTAATACTCAATCGGCTTTCGGCAGCGCGCTGGTCAGCAGTAGCGGTTGTTGGACTAATGCGGTAATCAACAATTTCACCTTCATAAATCAAATCTCCACCGGTGTTAACCAAATTCAAAGTAGTTTGGTTTTGAATCAGGTTTTGCAATTTTTGAGTGAAGGTTCTATCAATGCCCGGTTCGACTAAAGCTGCTGAATTCTGAAAATAATTCACCTGAAAAGTCTTGGCGTCTATTTTTCCTGCACCGGTAAAGTTATATACTGAGCAACCTTGCAAAAAGCTAGCTGTTAAAAGAACAATAAATATTTTCAGGTTTTTCATCTGATTCAAAAGGCCAAAGATATTTAAAAACTTCTCTGGCTATAAATTAAATTGTTTGATTTTTCTGTATAAAGTTCGCTCCGAAATACCCAGTTCATCAGCAGCAGCTTTGCGTTTTCCTTTGTTTTTTTCGAGTGATTTTTTGATGAGCTCGATTTCTTTTTGTTCGAGTTTAAGGATTTCTTCTTCTTCAACGGTTTCAGCAAATTGAAAAGGCTCATCGGCTTCAGTATAAACCGTCGGATTCTGATTGTGAGCAATCACCGAAGTATTAGGCGTGTGCTCAAATGAAATTTCATTGTCAAATGACTGCGCGCCATATACTTTTTGAATCAAATTCGGATTGATGTCTTGCACTTTTCCGGAGCCATTTTTCATGAGTTCAAGCGTGAGTTTCTTCAAATCATTCAAATCGCTTTTCATGTCAAACAACACCTTATATAAGATGTCGCGTTCGGTGCTAAAGTCACTTTCAGATTTACTGTCTTTAATCACTGATGGCAGATGATTGTTCTCTAGTGGCAAATAAGATTGCAGCATTGAAGCTGTGATGTCGCGTTTGGTTTCAAGAACTGAGATTTGTTCGGCAATGTTTCTAAGCTGACGAATGTTTCCGTTCCAACGAAATTTCTGCAAAACCTGAACTGCTTGATCTTCTAATTTGAGCGGTGGCATTTTGTATTTGTGGGCAAAATCAGCAGCAAATTTTCTAAACAACAAATGAATATCATCTTGGCGTTCGCGCAGCGGCGGAAGGGAAATTTCAACCGTACTCAAACGATAGTATAAATCTTCGCGGAATTTTCCTTTTTGAATCGCATCGAGCATATTGACATTGGTGGCGGCCACGATGCGCACATTGGTTTTTTGTACTTGCGACGAACCCACTTTGATGAATTCTCCATTTTCAAGCACGCGTAACAATCTGACTTGTGTGGTCAGCGGAAGCTCACCCACTTCATCTAAAAAAATCGTTCCGCCGTTGGCTACTTCAAAATAACCTTCGCGGGTATTGGTAGCTCCGGTAAAGGAACCTTTTTCGTGTCCGAAAAGTTCGCTGTCAATGGTTCCTTCGGGAATGGCACCACAGTTGACAGCGATGTATTTTCCGTGTTTGCGGTGTGAAAGCGAATGAATAATACGCGGAATATTCTCTTTACCCACGCCACTTTCGCCCGATACCAATACGGTAATATCAGTCGGGGCAACCTGAATGGCTTTTTCAATGGCGCGATTGAGTTTCGGATCGTTACCGATAATTTCAAATCGCTGTTTGATGGCCTGAACGCTTTCCATAATTAAAAATAATTGGTTTGAACTTCTAGTTCATATCGCTGTAACCAACGGCTTTCCCAATCAGGGTTCCGCTGGTACAATCGGTAATTTCAACATTGACAAAATCACCTATTTTATAATGTTCTCTTGGGAAAACCACGGTAATACTTTGCGAATTTCTTCCTGATAAATCGTTTTCAGAGCGTTTTGAGGTTTTCTCAACCAGAACTTCAACGGTTTTACCTACATAATGACGCGTGCGGATGGTACTGTGTTTTCCTTGTAAATCAACAATTTCTTGCAAACGGCGCGATTTGTCTTCATCGGTCACATCGTCTTCCATTTTGCGCGCAGCTAGTGTGCCCGGCCTTTCAGAATAGGCGTACATATAACCAAAATTGTACTGAACGTATTCCATCAAGCTCAAAGTATCTTGGTGGTCTTGTTCGGTTTCAGTCGGGAAGCCCGCAATCATATCTTGGGTGATTTCAATATCAGGAATGATTTGTTTGATTTTGTCAATCAGCGCCATGTATTCTTCGCGCGTGTGCTGACGATTCATCAATTTCAAAATCCGGTCGCTGCCCGATTGAACCGGCAAGTGAATATGGCTACAAACGTTGCGGTGTTTGGCAATCACATGCAGCACTTCTTCGTGCATATCTTGTGGGTTTGAGGTCGAGAAGCGAATGCGCATTTTCGGGAAAGTCACCGCTACCATATCGAGCAACTGCGCAAAATCTACGGCAGTGGCTTTGGCTAGCTCAGAGGCATTGTCAAAATCTTTTTTGAGTCCGCCGCCGTACCATAAATAACTGTCGACGTTTTGGCCCAAAAGCGTTACTTCTTTATAGCCTTTTTCGGCCAAATCTTTGATTTCTTGTAAAATACTTTGTGGTTCGCGGCTTCTTTCGCGTCCGCGGGTAAACGGAACCACGCAAAAAGTACACATATTGTCACAGCCTCGGGTGATTGATACAAAAGCGGTTACGCCATTGCTCATCAAGCGCACCGGAGCAATATCACCGTAGGTTTCTTCTTTTGAAAGAATCACATTGATCGCATCGTTTCCGGCTTCGACTTCTTGTAATAAATTCGGTAAATCTTTGTAGGCATCAGGCCCGACCACCAAATCAACAATTTTTTCTTGTTCAAGAAATTGGCTCTTCAATCGCTCGGCCATACAACCCAAAACGCCTACTTTCATGTTTGGATTTTGTTTGCGCTTTACGGCATTGTATTTTTCAAGACGCTTGCGAACGGTTTGTTCGGCTTTATCGCGAATAGAGCAAGTATTGACCAAAACCAAATCAGCATCTTCAAGGTTTTGGGTAGTGTTGTATCCGTTGGTAGCCATGATGGAAGCAACTACTTCGCTATCGGCAAAGTTCATTGCACAACCATAGCTTTCTATAAAAAGTTTTTTGGTGTTTTGATTTTGTTGATCCATGACCAAAGTTTCTCCTTGGCGATTTTCGTCCATTGTCTTTTCCATAAGTTGTAATAACTGTAAATGCGGACGGCAAAGATAATACAAATTCAAAAAAATATGACAAGATGTCAGCAAAGGATTTTAAGTTGATAATATATTAAGGTATGATGTATTGTTTTTGTTAATCAGGCGTCTTTAAATCAGTAGTTTGTTTCATAAAAACAATGTCAAAACATCGGTGAAACGTTCAAAATTTCGTTCAAATACAGCTTGTTTAAAAAAAATAGATACTTTTGCCCCAAATTGCCACCACACTGATTCATCAGATTTGGCGGAATAAAATAGGATTATGGCAAAGAATTTAGTGATTGTTGAGTCGCCTGCCAAGGCAAAAACCATTGAAAAATTTCTCGGAAGTGATTACCAAGTTGAATCGAGTTATGGACACATAGCTGATTTGCCTTCTAAAGAAATTGGCGTGGATATTCAGAATGGTTTTAAACCTAAATATGAAGTTTCTTCCGATAAGAAAGCATTGGTTTCTAAACTCAAAACTTTGTCAAAAAGCGCAGATATGGTTTGGTTGGCTTCCGATGAAGACCGTGAGGGAGAAGCCATTTCTTGGCATTTGGCTGAAGAGCTCAAACTCGATAAAAACAAAACCAAGCGCATTGTTTTTCATGAAATTACCAAAACGGCGATTCTTAAAGCCATTGATCATCCGCGTGAAATTAATTATGACTTAGTCAATGCGCAACAAGCACGACGTGTTTTAGATCGATTGGTGGGTTATGAACTTTCTCCTGTTTTGTGGCGTAAAGTAAAAGGCGGACTTTCTGCTGGCCGTGTGCAATCGGTAGCGGTTCGTTTGATTGTGGAGCGCGAAAGAGAAATTCAAGAATTTAAAGCGGTGGCGAGTTATTCAGTGACAGCTGAGTTTACCAATGCAGTCGGTAAATCGTTCAAAGCCAAATTATCTAAGAGTTTTAATACACAAAAAGAAGCTGAAGATTTCTTGAACAAAAGTATATCTTCACAATATAAGGTTTCTGATCTTGAAACCAAGCCGGCCAAAAAATCTCCGGCGGCTCCGTTCACGACTTCGACTTTGCAACAAGAAGCTGCGCGTAAGTTGTATCTTCCGGTAGGAATTACGATGCAATTAGCACAACGTTTGTATGAAGCGGGTTTGATTACTTATATGAGAACCGACAGCGTAAATTTGTCGCAAGAAGCCATGAGTGCGGCGCAAGCTGAAATTAAAAAATCGTATGGCGAACAATATGCCAAGTCACGTTCATTTTTGACCAAAGCCAAAGGTGCTCAAGAGGCGCACGAGGCCATTCGCCCGACAGATATGTCGCGACACACCGTGAACATTGACCGCGATCAAGCGCGATTGTATGATTTGATTTGGAAAAGAACCATCGCTTCACAAATGAGTGATGCTGAATTAGAGCGAACTTCTGTAAAAATTCAAGCCAATAACCACAATGAATTGTTTGCTGCTTCGGGCGAAGTTTTGCTTTTTGACGGTTTCTTAAAAGTATATCTAGAAGGCAACGATGATGATGAAGAAGAACAAGAAGGAATGTTGCCTGCAATGAAAGTCAACGAATCTTTGCAATGTCCGGCTATTGTGGCTACAGAGCGCTATTCTCGACCAGCGCCACGCTATACTGAAGCTTCTTTGGTGAAAAAGTTAGAAGAATTAGGTATTGGTCGACCATCAACGTATGCGCCAACTATTTCAACCATCATCAATCGAAATTATATTGAAAAAGGAAATCTAGAAGGGCAGGAACGTCCGTATATGCAATTGGTTTTAAAATCAGGCGTGGTGACGAGTCAGCAACTCAAAGAGAACACCGGTTCAGATAAAGGTAAATTAGTGCCCACAGATATTGGAACAATTGTGACCGATTTTTTGGTGAAGAATTTCGGGAATATTCTCGATTACAATTTTACGGCTAAGGTTGAGCAAGATTTTGATGAAATTGCTGAGGGGAATGCCAATTGGCAAACCATGATGAGCGAATTTTACAATACATTTCACCCTAATGTTACTGAAGTTGAAGCCAATGCTGAGCGCGAAAGTGGAGAGCGTATTTTAGGTGTTGACCCTGAGTCAGGCCGTCAGGTAAGTGTGCGTTTGGGGAAATTTGGTCCGATGGCTCAAATTGGTGAAGCCGAAGACGATGATAAAAAGTTTGCTAGTTTGAAGTCAGATCAGAATATTAGTACCATTAGCCTTGAGGAAGCTTTGAATTTGTTTTTGCTTCCGAAGATTTTGGGTCAATATAAAGGTGAAGAAGTTGAAGTAAGCAATGGTCGATTCGGGCCGTATGTTAGATTTGGAAACACTTTTATATCCTTGCCAAAAGGGGAAGATCCGTTAGATGTTAACCTTATTCGTGCTCAAGAGTTGATTGATCAGAAGTTGCAGGCAGATGCGCCCATAGCTACTTATGAAAATATGCCTGTGCAAAAAGGGGTGGGTCGATTTGGGCCATTCATCAAATGGAACGGATTGTTTATCAACGTGAGCAAGAAGTACAATTTTGACCGGCTTTCTCAAAGTGATGTTCAAGAATTGATTCAGGATAAACTGCAAAAAGATATTGATAAAGTTATTCATCATTGGAAAGAAGAAGGTATCTTGGTTGAAAAAGCACGCTGGGGCAGATCAATTATAACCCAAGGGAAACTCAAGATAGAATTAGGTAAAGAAGTTGATACTTCTAAACTAACACTCGATCAGGTTAAAGAACTCATAGAGAAAAAATCTCCTGCTAAAAAGCCCACGACCAAGAAAGCGGGATTAAAATCAACCACAAAAAAGAAATAAACCATGGAATTTAGTTTTTTGGAACCAGTTGCCGAAGAAATTCAAAACATGATAAAGGATTTGTCATCTCAGCAACTCGGATGCAAAATTGTATTTCATACACAAGATTCTTTTCCTGACCTTGCTCAAATAAAGTTGGCGATTATTGGTGTTGCTGAAAACCGCGGTGGTCATAACGCCGAACATGATTTAAATTACTTCAGGTCTGAGTTTTATAAATTATTTCCTGGAAATTGGGAAGCATCAATTGCTGATTTGGGCGATATTCTACCAGGAAATTCTATAAATGACACTTACTTTGCATTGCAACAAGTTGTTTCGGCGTTGCTAAAAAACCGCATAATTCCCATAGTTGTTGGAGGTACGCAGGATTTGACCTATCCTCTTTATCGGGCTTATGATCAACTTGAACAAATGGTCAATTTGGTTTCTATTGATAGTCGTTTTGATTTTGGTAAAGAAGAGGACTCGATTTCTGTACATTCGTATTTAACTAAAATTGTTTTGGATGAGCCAAACAATTTGTTCAACTTCTGCAATATTGGATATCAGACTTATTTTAATTCGCAAGAAGAGATTGATTTGATTGAAAAGTTATTTTTTGATGCTTACAGATTAGGTGATATATCAAGCGATATAACTCTTTCTGAGCCAGTTTTTAGAGATGCTGATATGGTTTCTTTAGATTTGGCTTCTGTCAAATCTTCAGATTCAGGTAATTTTATTAATTTTTCGCCCAACGGTTTTAGTGGAAAAGAAATTTGCGCATTGGCTCGTTATTCCGGCTTGAGCGACAAGGTTTCAGTATTTGGTATTTTTAATCAACAAGGCACGGCAAATGAAGCTGTTTTGATGGCTCAAGTTGTTTGGTATTTTATAGAAGGATATCACTATCGTTCAAATGAGTATCCATATGGAAGCAAAGAAAACTATATCCGATATATCGTTCCGATTGATGATGACGAACTTGTGTTTTACAAAAGTGATAAAACAGAGCGTTGGTGGATTGAAATTCCACATATTTCATCAGCCAATAATAAATTAAAAAAATGCACGTTGTTACCGTGTTCGTATGATGAATACATTAAAGCTTGTAATCAAGAGATACCTGAGCGATGGTGGAAGGCACAAAGAAAAAACATTATTTAAATTTTGAGTATACCTAAACATTGCAGATTAATGTTCAATAAGTATTAATTGTAATATATAGATTACAAAAACATCTATAAAGACGCATTTTATCGATGATTTATGTATTTTGTCGATAAAAAGTTTTTTTAATTCTAATATTAATTCTACTTTTGGAAAGTGTAATGAAGCATTGGTAGTAGCCTTAATAAAATTTAATAACATTTAATTGCTTTTTTAAAAAATAATAAATAGGTTTACGGCCTCAAATTATAAACACATTTCATAACCCCAATTATATGAAGAAATTCATTTCATTTTCGGTAATTTTAGCTACGTTAATCGGCTGTGGAGGCTCGAGTGACAAAGGTGAATTGGTAGGAGTCAAAGGAAGGAAGTGGCATCCGGAAAAACCATATGGAATGACATTGGTTCCTGGTGGTTCTTTCATCATGGGGAAATCAGATGATGATTTGGCCAATGTTCAGGATGCTCCAACTAAAACTGTAACAGTTCGTTCTTTTTACATGGATGAGACTGAAATCACCAATAGTGAGTATCGAGAGTTTGTTGAATGGGTTAAAGATTCGATTATTCGTGTTCGTCTTGCAATTCTAGCTGATGAAGTTGGAGGAGGAGGTGCTGCTGGAGGTGGTGCTAAGGGCGGAAAAGGAGGCGGTAAGTCATCAGGTAGTATCGGGGACTTTGCTTTTAATGATGCAGATCCAGCCAAGATGACTCCATACGACAAATACATGTATGAGAACTATTACAGCGTTGGTACAGATGATGATCCGTATGCTGGTAGAAAGCTTAACAGAAAAGTTAAGCTCATTAAAGATACTTCAAAATACCCTGATGAGTATTATACTGAAGTAATGGATACAATGTACCTGCCTGTTGCGGAATCATATAATGGGTTAAGAACTATTGATGTCAATAAATTAAAATTCCGTTATTCTTGGATGGATATTCAAGCTGCTGCTAAGGCTAAAACCGGAAGAAGGAAGGATTTTATTAAGACTGAGCAGACCAAAGTTTATCCAGATACAACTGTTTGGATTAAAGACTTTGCGTATTCATACAATGAACCAATGCACAATGACTATTTGTGGCACCAGGCTTATTCTGAGTATCCTGTTGTTGGTGTTAATTGGAAACAAGCAAAGGCTTTTTGTGCTTGGAGGACTTTAAAGAAAAATACTTGGATTAAGTCTAAGAAGAAAGGGAGAGATTTGACAAACTCATTTAGATTGCCAACTGAAGCAGAATGGGAATATTCGGCGCGCGGAGGTCTTCAATCAGGTTCATATCCATGGGGTGGCCCTTACACCAAGAACGATAGAGGTTGTTTTTTAGCTAACTTTAAGCCTAACAGAGGTGATTATGCGGCAGATCAGTCTTTATATACTGTTGAAGCAAGATCTTTTGAGCCGAATGGTTATAATCTTTATAACATGGCTGGGAATGTAGCTGAGTGGACTGACTCATCATACGATGCTGGTGCATATGAATATGTTTCTTCAATGAATCCAAATGTTCCTGACAACAAGAATATGCGTAAAGTAGTTCGTGGTGGATCATGGAAAGATGTTGCATATTTTATTCAAGTTAGCACTCGCGATTTTGAATATGCTGATACTGCCAGAAGCTACATAGGCTTTAGAACTGTACAAGATTATATGGGAACTGTAACTACAGGCAATGGCAAAGCGCCGAAAAAATAAGACTATTAACCAATTTTTATATTAATTAACTTAACTAACTAACAATTTTAATTATGGCAATTTTAAGCAAAAAAGTAATGAATTTCACTTACGGTATGGGAGCGGCAGTAGTAATCGTTGGAGCTCTTTTTAAACTGATGCACTGGCCGGGAGCGAGTATGATGCTTATTATAGGTCTTGGTACTGAAGCTTTTATCTTTGGTCTTTCAGCGTTTGAAACACCAGATGAAGAACTTGACTGGTCGTTAGTTTACCCAGAATTAGCCGGTGGTGAAGCTAGAAAAAAAGATAAAAAAGAAGATCCAAAAGAAGCTCAAGGGTTGCTTTCACAAAAACTTGACAATATGTTGAAAGAAGCTAAGATTGATGCGGATCTTATGGCTAGCTTAGGGAATAGCATTCGTAACTTTGAAGGTGCTGCCAAAGGCATTTCTCCAACAGTTGACGCTATTGCTTCTACTAAAAAATACAGTGAAGAAATGAATACAGCTGCTGCTCAAATGGAATCTTTGAATAGCCTGTACAAAATTCAATTAGAAAGTGCTTCTAGAAACGCACAAATCAATAACGAAGTAGCCGAAAACAACCTTAAATTGAAAGATCAAATGCAGTCATTGACTTCTAACTTGTCTTCATTGAACAATGTTTACGGAGGAATGCTTTCTGCAATGAGTAACAGAGGATAATTTTTCTCACATTTTTACTAGTAATAATCAAGAAAATTAATTAAGAAAAAATGGCAGGAGGAAAATTAACCCCTAGACAGAAGATGATTAACCTAATGTATTTGGTTTTCATCGCGATGTTGGCATTAAACATGTCAAAAGAAGTATTATCGGCGTTTGGATTGATGAACGAAAAATTTGAAGATGTAAATAAAGGAGCAAAGAAAGCGAATGAAGAGATGCTGTCAGTATTAGCCTCTAAAGCTGCTGAAAATGCAACTTTCAAAGTGGCCTTAGAAGATGCAAATCAGGTTAAGGATGCTTCTAAAAAGTTTTATGATTACCTTGAAACTGTAAAGTCTGAAATTTCTAAAGATTTTCCGGTTGAAGAAAAAACCGGTAAGTTGCCTTATGAAGCAATGGACAAATCAAATATTGATGAAAAGTGGTTCAAAGGTGATGGGTATTCAGCAAAAGGGAAAGAGATTATTTCTCACTATGACCAATATTTGAAAGACATGAAATCAATTTTGGGGCGTAATGTTAAGTTGACTCCAATTGTTCGCGAGATTGATGCTAAGTTTAATACAGCAGACATCAAAGACGGTGAAGGTGTTAAGAAAAAATATCTTGACTATCATTTCAAAGGCTTCCCTGCAATTGCTACACTTGCTAAAATAGCTTTGGCACAAAATGATATTAAGAAAGCAGAGGCTGATGTATATAGTGTATTGTTAGGTAAAGCTGCTATCGAAACAATGTCACTTAAAAACTTTCAAGCTATTGTCGCTCTTGACAAAAATGTTTATTTCCAAGGAGAACAGGTAACCGGTAAAGTTGTTATTGGTAAGTATGACGAAAATGTTAAAGTAGCCGGTTTTAATGGACCTGGTAAAATTGTTAACGGTCAAGCCGTGATTAACTCTACTGCTGGAAGTATTGGTGAGCAAAACCTTAAAGGTAGTTTTACTTTTATGGAAGATGGTAAACCAGTTAATTTGCCTTTCGAAGGTAAATATGTGGTTGTTCCTCGCCCAAATTCTGCTAATATTTCCGCAGATAAAATGAACGTTGTTTATCGTGGATTGCCTAACCCAATGACTATATCTTTTGCCGGGATTTCTGACAATAATGTTACTGCATCAGCTCCAGGTTTAGCAAAAGCTGGTCAAAATGGTAAGTACAATTTAAACCCTGGTACCGGAACTGAAGTTACCGTGTCTGTGTCTGGTAAAATGTCAGATGGGAAAACTGTTTCAGATAAAAAGGTATTCCGTATCAAAAATATCCCTGGTCCGCAAGGTGCTATAGGCGGTGAAATGGGCAATACAAAAGGCGCTAAGTCACGTTTAGAGGTTTCACAGATTACGGCTAAACTACCTGACTTCTTATATGATTTGAATTTCCAAGTTACTCAATTTACGTTCAAAGTACCTGGTCAGGCTGCTATAATTGTAAATGGTGACCGCGTTAATGGTCAATGTAAAGCCGCACTTGCCAGAGCTGGTAGAGGTGATCAAATTACAATCTATGATATTAAAACTAAGATTGTAGGTGTAGCTTCAAATATTATCCCGCCTAAGTGTTCGCCGGTTATTTACGAAATACAATAATCATCTGAGGAAATCTTTTAAAAGCCTCAGATAACCCTAACAATAATAAAGATGAAGCTAAGAAATTGTTTATTGGTACTTTTGGCCATCACAGCTGGTAAGCTTTCAGCACAATCAAATTTGCTGAATGCAAAAACCCCAAGTGACATCGGCAAGAAAACGCCTGCACAATTGATTTCTGATAATGACAAACCGTTACCCTATGGTTATGTTCATGACAGAGATGTATTGATGGGTAAGAGTATTTGGGAACTCATTGATCTTGATGAAAGAATTAATTTTCCGCTATACTATCCAATTGATACTGCCAACATAGGTAAAGACCGTAGATCATTGTTTACAGTTTTACTTAACGGTATCAAAAGTGGCAAAATTACTGAGGTATATGCTGATGATTACTTCAATACCAAGAAGACATTAAAAGATATGCAATCATCTTTTAAATACGTTGATACCACCCAAACTGGTCTTGATGAGATCAACAACTTTTATGACGATTACAAAGCCGGAAGAAAAGTTCTTGATCCTCAATACATCAATACTAAAGATTTGACAGCCCAAGACATTACGGGATACAAAATCAAAGGTTATTGGTATTTTGACAAACGTCAAAGTGAGTTAAAATACAGGTTGTTGGGTATTTGTCCTGTTTCTCCAGAGGCTCGTGATATCGGAGCTGAAAATCCAGATGTTATAGAACTTTTCTGGGTGTATTTTCCTGCCATCAGAGATGTTTTGCACGAAGCGAAAGCTTTTAATGACAAAAATTCTGCGCAGCCAATCACTTTTGATCATCTTTTGAACTCTCGCAGATTTAATGGCGTGATTTATAAAGAAGAGAATGTGTATGGTGACCGTAACATTGCAGATTACGAAAGAGACAATGCACAAATGCAGCTTCTTGAGTCAGAACGTATCAAAGAAAAGATTCGTAATTTTGAACAAGATATGTGGAACTACTAATCAGTTGCACAATATTATAAAGTATAACTCCCGTTCTTTGAGCGGGAGTTTTTATTTTTGCATTATGTATGATTTTCTCATTATTGGTTCTGGATTAGCAGGTTTATCATTTGCCGAAATTGCATTGCAAAACAACTGCAGTATTTATGTCATTGATGATTGCCAACAAAATGCGTCATATGTTGCTGGTGGATTATACAATCCAATCATTTTAAAAAGATTTTCTAAGGCTTGGCAAGCTGAAAAGCAACTTCCATTTGCATTGCAATTCTATCGCAGTTTAGAGCAAAAACTAAATAGGTCTTTTTTTCATGATTTGCCTATTTTGAGACGCTTTTTTTCAGTTGAAGAGCAGAACAACTGGTTTGTGGCTGCTGATAAATCAGAACTGTCTGATTATCTTTCTGTCAATTTGATTTCGGATAATTTTAACGGACTTTCTGCTCCTTTTGACTTTGGTAAAGTAAACTGTACCGGTTTTCTTGAAGTTGCTTCTCTGATGGATTCTTTTCGCGCTTACTTAAAGGAACAAAAGGTTTTTAGTCACGAAGTTTTTGTTCATACTGAACTTCAAATTGAAAAGGATTTTTTAATCTATAAAAACTTAAAAGCGAAACATATCATTTTTGCTGAAGGTTTTGGTATGTTGCAAAATCCTTTTTTTTCAGATTTACCTTTGGTTAGCAGTAAAGGTGAACTGTTATTGATAAAGGCACCTGAACTCGAACTCGATCAAATTGTCAATGCAGGAATTTTTATTTTACCGCTTGGCGATGGCTTATTCAAGATTGGTGCAACTTACAATTGGGAAGATCAAACCTCGTTACCAACAAAATCCGGGCGCGAAGAGTTATTGTCTCAACTTGACGAGATAATCAATTGCTGTTATGAAGTTGTTGATCATTATGCCGGAATACGCCCTACGGTTAATGACCGAAGACCTTTGGTTGGAACACATCATCTATACAAAAATATTCACTTGCTCAATGGTTTGGGAACACGCGGTGTTTTAGTTGGCCCATCTATGGCAAATGAATTATTCCAACAAATTGTAAATAATGAACCAGTTCAGGCAGAGGCCAACATCAATCGCATCTATCGCAAACGCGGCGTTAAGATTTAACTTCCGGATCGTATGATACAAACATGTTGATGTACATGTTGCGAGATACTCTCAGAATTGGAGGGTATAATACCAATAGAGTAGTCACAATTGCTATAAATGAAGGAATAAGTTCAAGTCCGATAAAAACATGCGATATGATAAAAGCCGCAACACCTACTGCCACATTTACGGCGTAACTTACATACATAGCACCATAAAAGAATGATGGCTCAATTTGATAAACCAATTTGCAATGACTGCATTCTTCATGCATGGTTAGCATCTGATTAAGTTGATAGGGGTTTTTCTTAACATACATGCTTTCATTTTGGCATCGAGGGCAAGTTCCTGTTAAAATGCTGTTTAGTTTGGTTCCTTTTTTTAACATTTGCAAAAAATTTTGACAAAGATACCTGAATCTAAGTTTTTACCACAGTAACAATAGTCACAATTATGCTCAACATACACAATTTATCGGTTTCCTTTGGCGGAACGTTTTTGTTTGAAGAAATTACTTTTCGTTTAGGTGCCGGAGATAGAGTAGGTTTGGTCGGTAAAAATGGCGCTGGAAAATCAACTTTGCTCAAAATTTTGGCTCGTGATATTGCGCCAGATACCGGAAGTATTGCTACTGAAAAAGAAATTTGTATTGGGTTTTTGCGCCAGGATATTGATTTTGAACATGGGCGAACCGTTCTTGAAGAAGCATATCAAGCTTTTACTGAAATCAAAACCGTCGAGAAAAAGCTTGATCAAATTAACCACCAACTCGCGACGCGTACAGATTACGAAAGCGAATCATACGCACAACTCATTGAAGACTTATCTGATTACACACATCGTTTTGAATTGCTTGACGGATATAACTATGTAGGCAATACCGAGAAAATTTTGCTTGGATTGGGTTTTAAGCGAGAAGATTTTAATAATCTTACTGAAACCTTCTCAGGCGGTTGGCGCATGCGCATTGAATTGGCTAAGTTACTTTTGCAAAACAACGATGTCTTGTTACTCGATGAGCCAACGAACCACTTGGATATTGAAAGTATCATCTGGCTTGAAAATTTCTTGAAGAATTATTCCGGAGTTGTGGTCATTGTATCACACGATAAAATGTTTTTGGATAATGTTACCAATCGAACCATCGAAATATCTTTGGGTAAAGCTTATGATTTTAATAAACCCTACACGCAATACTTGACACTTCGTCAGGAAATCCGCGAAAAGCAGTTGGCTACGCAAAAGAATCAACAAAAGAAAATCGAAGAAACCGAGAAGCTCATCGAAAAGTTCCGTGCCAAAGCCAGTAAAGCCTCGATGGCACAATCACTGATTAAAAAACTTGACAAAGTTGAGCGTATTGAGGTAGATGAAGATGATAATTCGGTGATGAGTATTTCATTTCCGGTATCAAAAACACCCGGTAAAGTAGTTGTTGAAGCCGAATCAGTGACTAAAAAATTCGGAGATAAAACCGTTTTAAAAGACATCAATCTTTTGGTTGAACGCGGAAGCAAGATTGCTTTTGTTGGGCAAAATGGTCAAGGTAAATCAACCTTTATCAAAGCCATGGTCAACGAATTCGACTATCAGGGCAGCATCAAACTCGGGCACAATGTTGAGCTGGGTTATTTTGCTCAAAATCAAGCTGAATATCTCGATGGCGAAATCACACTCTTAGAAACCATGGAGAACGCCGCCAATGACACGAATCGTTCTAAAGTGCGCGATATGTTGGGCGCTTTTTTGTTTCGCGGTGATGATGTCGAGAAAAAAGTCAAAGTACTCTCAGGAGGTGAGCGCAACCGATTGGCTTTGTGCAAACTTTTGCTTCAGCCCATCAACGTTCTGATTATGGATGAGCCCACCAACCATCTTGATATCAAATCCAAAAATGTACTCAAGGCCGCACTTCAAAAATATGAAGGAACTTTGCTGATTGTTTCGCACGACCGTGATTTCTTGCAAGGAATGTCAAATATTGTTTACGAATTTAAAGATCAAAAAATCAAAGAGTATTTGGGTGATATCAACTTCTTTTTAGAGCAACGAAACGCTGATAACATGCGTGAGTTTGAAAAGAAAGATTTGGTGGTAGCTAAAGAGGCTCCAAAAGCTGAAAAGAAAAATCTATCGTTTGAAGCACAAAAGGCTCAGAAGTCGTTGCAGAATAGACTTTCAAAAATTGAAGGGCAAATTCAGCAATTAGAAAAGCAAATTCAACAAGATGATTTGGCTTTGACCTCAAATTACAACAAACATATTGAAGATGCTCATTTTTTTGCCGCCTACGAAAAAAAGAAAAAAGATTTAGACCAATTACTCGAAGATTGGGAACAAGTACAACTTGAGCTAGACAATTTTTGAGTTTACTTAAAAGGATTTCTCGGATTCCATTGAACTTCGGGTTCTAAGTATCCAAACAAGGTTGACATACATCGGTTAATGAGCGCGTTTTTATGTTCGATATAGCCATAAGTGTCAACCGGAACAGCGCCAACCGAACTTTTGATTTCTAAAGCAGTTCTCGAAAACACCAATTCGCGGTAGTTTTTATGAATCGCACAAGCAATCATATCATACAACATATTTAAATAGAGCATTTTCTCACGTTGAACCATATCATCATAACCTAAAAAATAAGTGTCGAGCGAATCTCCATTAACAATCATTGTGTTAAAACCAACGAGTTTTTCATTCAGATAATAGCCATAGAACAAAAAGGCATCGCCAAATATTTCCTTAAAAACACTAAAGTGATTTTGCGCCAAGAAAAAAGTGTTGAACGGAGCATTCTTAGCCACATGAAAATACAGCTCATAAATTTGTGATTCATTGGCTTTGACCTCCTCTAAAGTCATTCGATGTTTTTCAATACCAAGCTCTTTTTTACGTACGCGTTTGTATTGATCTCGATATTTTTTGTTTAAGGCATTCACGTAATCCTCTTCGGTTTTCCAATTCTCTTGAACGTGAAAAAGCATATTGGGTTGAGTGCTGAACTTATAAAATGATGAAAACCTGTGGTGCTCAAAACTTTTAATCTGTTCAGCGTCAAAATCTTTATAAGTAACGATGTGTACTTTTTTCCCTAATTGAGCAAATTCTATTTTTAAGGCTTCGGCTGCCCAGTAGAGCGTTTGCGTTGCTTTTTTAGGATCGGCTTCTCGCAATAATCGAAAAGCGTGTTGACCGGTTAACATATTATTACCCAAAAACAAAACATGCGAAGCAAAATTTCTGAAAACAAAATTTCGGACACTGGTTTTAAAACACTGATCGCGTTCACCAAATGATTCTAATAAATTCAAATCCAAGAATTCGGCAATGGCAACACCGATGAGTTCCTCATTTTGGTATAAACCAATAAAACGACAAACCATGTTTTTTGGGCAAGAAAGCGAGAGTACTTGTAAATACTTTTGACTGAGGAAAACATTTCCGTCAGCTACTTCGTTCCAAGTGGCTGGCAGCTCATCAGCTGAAGAAAATATCTTGAATTTGTATGCAGTTATCAAGGGTAAAAAATGTGGTTAAAAGTAAAGAATAAAAAAATCTCGCCAGAAAAGCACCGGCGAGATTTAACATTATATTGTCATTTTTGGGTTTATTGCCAAGCGCAAATGATGCCGCCCATAACCATAAACGTAACGGTCCAGTATCCGCCAACAATGAGTGAATACTTATAAGTTCTACGCTCGTATAGCGCATTGGTTGCTACCATTGGTAAAGCTAAGAACAATCCGGTCATAAAACCATGTAAGGCTCCGTGTTTGAATGTTCTGTATGCAGAGCCATAATCAGCCATGAATTCGGTGTATGATGCTTTGGCCGTTTCCGGATGCCCACCTACCATACCCATAGCACCAAATTGATGTACGGTTAGCATCTGAATGATAAAGCTGATTAAAAAAGCATAAAAAAACGAAAGACCAAAAATCATAGCCATATTGGCGCCTTTCATTTTTTCTTCGGTAGTTCCTGATTCACGCATCCATATGTTGCCAAAAACTTTTGGATTATACCAAACAAAGCCTATCATCATTGATGAGGCGGCAGCTGCTAAAAGTGCTAAGAAGTTAAATTCCATAATATAGTTTTTAATTGGTTAGTGTATCAAATGTAGGCTATTTTATGACACAAAATCATCGTTTTGGATGTTTTGAACTCTTTCTCAAGCTTCTAATCAAATGCTGATAATTTTATTTTTGAATCAATATTTGTAAGAAAAAACCATCATAAAAATTTAAAAACATGCATTTTGTCGATTTTTTTTGCAACTTGTCGATGTTGTGTGTAGTTTTACCTCGTCAAAAAAACATAAACCA
This sequence comes from Flavobacterium sp. CYK-55, assembly GCF_018413465.1. Classification (GTDB taxonomy): domain Bacteria; phylum Bacteroidota; class Bacteroidia; order Flavobacteriales; family Flavobacteriaceae; genus Flavobacterium. Next base: position 104,993 of record NZ_JAHCDK010000001.1, on the reverse strand, counting down.
AATCTGTCATGAAAAAATTATCTACTTTAATCTTGTCACTTGTTGCTAGTGCTTCAATGATGGCAAACATCTCAGATGCAGAGAAAGAAGCTTTGATGAAATTGCACAAAGCCACTAATGGAACTCAATGGACCAATAAATGGGATTTGAAATCTCCTGTTGAATCTTGGTTTGGCGTTAAGATTGTCAACGATAAAGTAGTTGCAATCAACTTGCAAAACAATCATTTGTCGGGTGAATTACCGACAGAAATGGGTAATTTAATCAATCTGCAAAGTTTGAATTTGTTCAAGAATGACATTTCAGGCGTTATTCCAAATTCAATCGGAAATCTAAAACAACTCAGAAGCCTTAACCTTGCATTCAACAAACTTTCTGGTAAATTGCCCGAATCGTTATGTGAAGCTACCGGATTAGTTGTTGTTGAGTTGCACATGAATAGAATATCAGGTGAAATTCCGGCCAACATCGGAAATCTGCAACATCTAAGAACTTTTTCAATGTATAATAATGAGCTTACCGGAAATATTCCAACTTCATTATACAACATTAAATCACTCAAATCATTATTGCTCAGCAGTAATAAATTGACCGGAAAGCTAGATCGTGAAGTTGCCAATCTATCTTCATTAGAAAGTTTGAGCCTTTTTGAAAACAACATGCAAGGACAAGTTCCATTTGATTTAGAAAAATTGAGCAACCTCAAAGAGATGAACATTTCATACAATATGTTCAGTGGATTGGTCTCAAAAAACTTGGCGCAACTTGATACCCTCAACATGACCATGATTAATGATAAAGGTTTGGCGGTGAACTTAGAAGTTGCCGATAAATCTTCAGCTTTAGCCAACGAAGATTAAAAATAGACACCCTTTTTTCCCAAAAAAAATACTACTACTACCAACTTAAAACAAACAAAATCTCCCTAAGATGAAAAGAATTACTACAGCGCTGCTGATGCTGATGGTTACCTTACCAATGCTCGCAGGAATTTCGATGGCCGAAAAAGATGCCTTGGTAAAGCTCTACATTTCAACCAATGGCACCCAATGGAAAAACAAATGGGATCTCAATGCTCCGGTCAATAAATGGTTTGGTGTTAAAATGAATGGTGATAAAGTGATTGCACTTGATTTATCCAACAACAACCTTACCGGACAACTTCCTGCAGAAATTGGGAATTTGGTTAATCTTCAGAAGCTTAAGCTCACCAGAAATCGCATCTGGGGCGCTATTCCAGCAAGCATCGGAAATCTCAAAGAACTAAAGATATTGAATCTTTCATTCAACTTGATGTCTGGCTCATTGCCGGTGGCTTTAGGCGATATGACGAAGCTTCAATCAATAGAGTTGTTTATGAATCAATTCTCAGGAGCACTTCCGAATCAGTTGGGCAACTTAAAACAACTTAAAAAACTGTCACTTTACAACAACGAATTTGAAGGTGAATTACCGGTTGCTTTGTTTGAGATGACTTCTTTGAAAGTGCTTTTACTCAACAGTAACAAATTTTCAGGCAAACTTGACAAAAAAGTAGCTAACCTAACCAACCTTGAAGTGTTTAGTTTGTTTGACAATAATTTACAAGGCCAAATTCCATTTTCACTTGAAAAGTTAAATCATTTAAAAGAGATGAATATTTCTTATAACGCCTTCTCGGGTCCGGTTTCAAAAAACCTTTCTGACTTGGATGCGCTCAATATGACGATGATCAATCAAGAAGGTCTGGCTATGAATTTACCGGTGACCGATAAAAATTCGGCACTGACCAACGAAGAATAATTTTTACAGAATAAATAGTTTTTTTCATAATTAATAGTTAATCATTGTTTTAAATTAAATTGAATGGGTTGAAATGCCGCCTGGGTTAGGCGGCTTTTCGTTTTTATATACATCAAAACAAAATTGATTTGATTATTTTTTTAAAAAACCTTGTGTTTATCAATATTCGTCGTATATTTGCCCTCGAAACAGCGCGGGATAGAGCAGTAGGCAGCTCGTCGGGCTCATAACCCGAAGGTCACAGGTTCGAGTCCTGTTCCCGCTACTAAGCAACCCGAAAGGCTCCTCAAAAGGGAGCCTTTTTTTATTTCTCAATATGACACACAAAGCAGGCTTCGTCAATATTATCGGTAACCCCAACGTCGGCAAATCAACCCTCATGAATGCTTTTGTGGGCGAGCGACTTTCGATTATTACTTCCAAAGCGCAAACCACTCGACACCGCATTTTAGGCATTGTCAATGGCGATGATTTTCAGATGGTTTTATCAGATACGCCGGGCATCATCAAACCGGCCTATGAAATGCAAGCCTCAATGATGCAGTTTGTCAAAAGTGCTTTTGAAGATGCCGATGTACTCATCTATATGGTTGAAATTGGCGAACAACAACTCAAAGACGAAGCGTTTTTTAATAAAATTGTTCATTCCAAAGTGCCGGTATTGTTGCTCATCAACAAAATCGACACGTCCAACCAAGAAAAGTTGGAAGAACAAGTTGCGCTTTGGGCGGCCCAAGTGCCCAATGCCGAGATTTATCCCATTTCAGCTTTGCAAAACTTCAACGTCACCGAAGTCTTCAATCGCATCTTAGCGCTTTTGCCCGAGTCACCGCCGTATTATCCAAAAGACACACTTACCGATAAACCCGAGCGATTCTTTGTCAACGAAAACATCCGCGAGAAAATCCTGCTCAACTACAACAAAGAAATTCCTTATGCCGTCGAGGTCATGACCGAAGAATTTATTGAAGACGAACGCATCATCCGCATTCGCTCGGTGATTATGGTTGAGCGCGACACCCAAAAAGGCATTATTATCGGACACAAAGGTGAGGCGCTCAAACGCGTCGGAATGCAAGCGCGCGCCGATCTTGAAAAATTCTTTGGCAAACAAATTCACATAGAACTATACGTCAAAGTCAACAAAGATTGGCGATCCAATGCCAACCAACTCAAACGATTTGGTTATAATCCACAATAAGGTCATGAAAAAAGGAACGCTCGTTTTGTTGTTCATGCTCAGCCAAAGCATTTTCTCGCAAAGCAAAACCTTGCCCGAAGGCTGTGTTCAATATACGCCCGAACAAATGCCCTGGGTAGGCAATGTCCCTAATTTACCACCCGGAACCCAATTTTGCGCGCTCTATGGCGATGTCAAAAAACAAGGTTCGTTTGCCGTGCGCTTGCAATTACAGCCCAACATCGCGCTCAAAAACCATTACCATGAGCAGGATGAAGTAGTCACTGTACTTGAAGGCTCGGTATCGGTTTCATTTCCTGGTCAACCGGCGCAAACCTTTGGCGCAGGCAGTTTTTACGTCAACGCAGCCCATACAGAACACGCCGTGCAAGTCGGCCCGCAAGGCGCTACTTTGCAAATCAATGCGCAAGGCCCTTGGACCGTCATCTTTAAATAATTCAGATTTTTTGGGGCGTGCCCCTGCGGGTCAGGCTTTCCGCTGCAAGTCCTCGCACATCGGCCAGCGCTTCTCCTGGCTCCTCACTAAAACAATCCACCGGATTGTTTATTAACGCTCGGCCCTCTGCGGGCTTTTCGCTTCAATCCTTCACGCGCCTTCACGCGCTGGTGTTCCATGAATCATCTGCCTTTCAAATCACTCAATAATCTTCAAGAATAAGGCTTCGAGTTCATCCATTTGTCCGGTGCCGTTAAATCGAATCTGTCGCGCAATAAAATACAACAGAAACCAAACCACCACCATCAAAAACATCACGAGCAAATCCAAATTATAAGGTTGTTTCAACCTCAGATTTGAGTATAACATTGCGCCAAAAACAGTAAAAATCCCGGCCACGATAAAGTGCAAAAACATAAACAAAGTCCAAAGTGTCTGGTCTGGGCCAAACAAACCGCGAATGTGCGTATGGTTTTCTTTGGGTTCAAGTTCCAGATGCAAATGCGGCGACCAATATTGTTTTTTGTTGCCTGAGACAAACATCCAAATGTGGTTGTCACAAATCTTAACTTTAAAATTTTCTGATTTTTGCGCGGTAAAAGTTTCAAATTTTTGGCGCAATTCTTCGGTGCTGGCCGTAACATCTTTATAAAACCGAAGCCGTAAACGCATGGTTTGAGCGGTATCCATCATACGTGTAATGAATTAAAGGTTAATGTTTGGGCCGTTGTAAATTAGTTTGCTCATAGCTAATGTAGCAAATTACTAGTGATTTACCTGATTAAAGTTTACCTTTGCGGCCAATTTTACAAGAATATGAGCAATATAGTAGCCATCGTCGGAAGACCCAACGTCGGAAAATCAACGTTGTTTAACAGACTTATCCAGCGCCGTGAAGCCATTGTCGATTCGGTATCTGGCGTTACGCGTGACCGAAACTACGGCAAAAGCGAGTGGAACGGAAAAGCCTTTTCAGTGATTGATACCGGCGGTTATATCCACGGTTCAGACGATGTTTTTGAAGGTGAAATCCGCAAACAAGTTGAGTTGGCCATTGATGAATCTGATGTGATTTTGTTTTTGGTGGATGTTGAAGAAGGCATCACGCCTATGGATGAAACTGTTGCCAAATTGTTGCGCAAAGTCACCAAGCCGGTTTTACTTGTGGTCAATAAAGTTGATAACGCCATGCGCGAGAAAGATGCGGTAGAATTCTACAACCTCGGTCTCGGCGAATATTTTACCATTGCCGGAATGTCGGGCAGCGGAACTGGAGATTTGCTCGATGCGCTTATTGCTGCGTTCCCGGAACAACCCGAGCCTACGCAAGAAGAAACAGAACTTCCGCGATTTGCGGTGGTTGGTCGTCCGAATGCCGGAAAATCAAGTTTTATCAATGCGCTTATTGGCGAAGATCGTTTTATGGTAACTGATATTGCCGGAACCACACGCGATGCCATCGATATGCGTTACAACCGTTTTGGATTTGAGTTCAATCTGGTTGATACAGCCGGTATTCGCCGTAAGGCCAAAGTCAAAGAAGATTTAGAATTTTATTCGGTGATGCGTTCGGTGCGCGCCATCGAAAATGCCGATGTGTGTATTTTGATGATTGACGCTACCCGCGGATTTGAAAGCCAAGATCAAAACATTTTTTGGCTGGCACAAAAAAACCGCAAAGGCGTTGTGATTTTGGTCAACAAATGGGATTTGGTTGAAAAAGATACTTTATCCACTCGCGATTATACTGAGAAAATCCGTCAAGAACTCATGCCTTTTACCGATGTGCCTATTTTGTTTGTATCGGCACTCACCAAACAGCGTTTGCTCAAAGCTTTAGAAACTACGGTTCAGGTATATGAAAGCCGCAAGAACAGAATTTCGACGTCAAAGTTCAATGAGCATATGCTCAAGATTATTGAAAACTATCCGCCGCCCGCGCTCAAAGGAAAATACGTTAAAATCAAATACTGTATGCAGTTGCCCACCGCAACGCCTCAGTTTGTGTTTTTTGCTAATCTGCCGCAATACGTAAAAGAACCGTACAAGCGCTTTTTAGAAAATAAAATCCGTGAGCAATGGGATTTCTCAGGCGTTCCGATTGATATCTATATTCGTGAGAAATAATAAAAAAAGCCTCTAATTTACAGAGGCTTTTTTATTTGTTATTTTGCGTTTACCAACTTCCGCCGCTTCCGCCGCCGCTAAAACCGCCGCCACCGAAACCGCCTCCAAAGCCACCTCCGCCAAATCCACCACCGGAACTTCCACCTCCAAAGCTTCCTCCGCCAAAACCGCCTCGGCCCAGACTGCTCAGAATGATGGCGTCCATCAAGCTGGTTCCGCCGCCGATGCCTCCGGAATTTCCGCCACCGCCTTTTTTACTTTTAGAAATAATCACCAACAAGATGATGACAAAAATAATAATCGGCAAAACCGGAAATGATTTCTTGTGCTTTTTGTGTTTTGGGTCGGCTTTGTATTTGCCTTTAAAAACATCAATAATGGCATCGGTTCCTTTGTTCAATCCAGCATAAAAATCACCTTTTTTAAATTCGGGAACAATCACGTTACGCGTAATCTCGCCGCCAATACCCGCAGTGAGTCGGTCTTCGAGTCCGTATCCGGCCGAAATCCAAATTTTCTTTTCTGCTTTGGCTAGCAAAATAATCACGCCGTTGTCGTTCTGCTGGGTTCCACCAATGCCCCATGCGTGGCCCCATTTCGGAGTCAGAATTCCGATGTCTTCACCTTTGAGGCTTTCAATGGTAATCACCACAATTTGGGTAGAAGTTGAATCGGCATAACGTATGAGTTTTTGCTCTAAGGCCGATTTGTTTTCCGGGCTCAAAATCTGCGCATAATCATACACGCTGGTTTGCAGATCGGGTTTTTTAGGAATATCAAATTGTGCCCAAAGATGCGTGGTCAATAGCAAGCCAAAAACAAGTAAGCTTTTGAATAAGAATTTTGTTTTCATCAGCCTACAGAAATTTCGTTGGATAATTCATTGGTGTCATCTTCGGCACACGGAAAATGCGTTTTGAGTTGCTCGCCGGCCATTGTAATTCCATCCACCAAACCTTGCATAAAACGTCCGGCTTTAAAATGATGGGCCATAACTTCTTTGGTTTTATCCCAGAAATCGTCACCAACAATCTCGTGAATGCCTTGATCGCCGCAAATAGCAAACGCGCGATCCTCTACAGCTACATAAATCAGCACGCCGTTTTTAAGCTGGGTCTGATGCATCTCAAGCATGTGAAAAACTTCCAAAGCGCGCTCATAGGCCGCCTTGGAAGTTGTTTTTTCAATGTGTATTCTAATCTCGCCCGAAGTTGCTGTCTCAGCCAAGCGAATGGCTTCAATCACCGCAGCTTCTTCAGACTTGGTCAAGAAATCTTCAACTTTTGACATTGATTTTATATTAGAATTTAACCTCTACCGGTTTGTCAGCGCCTTCAGCTGATTTGAAGTAAGGCTTCTCAGGATAACTGCCCAAGAACATACTTTGCGGCATGGCCAATACATAGCCGTTGTAGGCTTGAACTGATTCGTTGAAACGCGTTCTGGCTGTTAAGATTTGATTTTCTGTGCTGGCCAATTCATCTTGTAATTTCAAGAAATTTTCGTTGGCTTTAAGCTGCGGATATTGTTCTACCGAAACCAATAATCTTGATAATGACGAGGTAACTCCGGTTTGCGCTTGTTGAAACTGGCTCATTTGCTCCGGTGTAATGTTGCTCGGATCAATGGTTACCGAAGTGGCTTTGGCGCGCGCTTCAATCACGGCAGTCAAAGTGCTTTTTTCAAAATCTGCAGCACCTTTTACGGTGTTGACTAAATTTCCGATTAGGTCATTTCGTCTTTGGTAAGCGGTTTCTACGTTACCCCATTCTTTACCCACGGCTTGGTTGTAGCGCAAGGCCGAGTTTTTTACGTTCATATAGTAAAATAATAAGAGCACAACGACTCCTCCAATAACTATCCAAGGCAAAAATTTTCTCATGTTTGTTCGATTTAATGTTTAATATCTAGTTTTAATTTAAAATTCAAGGTTATAACTCGTCTTTGATTTTGAGCAATTGCTCTTTGATTCCTTCGAGTTTGTTGATGATTTCATATTTGTCCAGCGACTTTTTCTGACCTTCTTTCAAATGCGTTTTGGCGCCTTCTAAGGTAAATCCGCGCTCTTTGACCAAATGATAAATCAGTTGCAGATTTTTGACGTCTTCTTGGGTAAACATTCGGTTTCCTTTGGCGTTTTTCTTGGGTTTGAGAATGTCAAATTCTTTATCCCAAAATCGAATCAACGAAGCGTTGACATCAAAGGCTTTGGCGAGTTCGCCGATACTAAAATATCTTTTGTCGGGTGATAATTCTACTTGCATCAGTCTAATGATTGGTTTTCTTGGTTAGCTAATTTTGAAATGGCTACATATTCAGCAGCCGAAATATTTCCGTAATAATAATTCAGTGGATTCACCACTTCGCCGCCTTTATGCACTTCGTAATGCAGGTGCGGAGCCTCAGAGCGTCCGGTGCTGCCCACATATCCAATAACATCGCCGCGTTTCACACTTTGTCCGGCGCGACAGTTATAACGACTCAAATGCCCATAAAGTGTTTCATATCCATAACCATGGCGAATAACAATATGGTTGCCGTAACCCGAAGCCGTATTGTCGGCCCGTGCTACCACGCCATCGCCGGTGGCATAAATCGGAGTTCCGGTTTTGGCCGAAAAATCCATGCCTTCATGAAACTTGCGCACTTTGGTAAACGGGTCGGTTCTGTATCCAAAGCCCGAAGCCATCTGGCGCATTTGCTCATTTTTAACGGGTTGAATCGCCGGAATTGCCGCGAGCAATTTGTTTTTTTCTTTGGCCAATTTTAAAACCTCGTCCAATGATTTGGATTGAATCACGAGCTCTTTGGCAATCACATCCATGCGTTTTGAGGTGCTCACCACAAGCTCAGAATTGTCATAACCTTCCAACTCTTGATAACGATTCACACCACCAAAACCGGCTTTTCGCTGTTCTTCAGAGATGGGTGCGGTATTAAAATAAGTGCGGTAAATATGGTTGTCTCGGTCTTCAACATTGGCCAAAACCTCTTCAACCTGATCCATTTTTTTGTTCAAAATGGCGTATTGCAGTTTAAAATTGTCAATCTCGCGCGTGAGCAAACGGTCTTTGGGCGTTTCAAAAAAAGGCGTATTCAAAAGCACCACAAAACTCAAAAAACCAAACAGCGCCGAAGCCAATAAAAACAAGGCGGCATATCCGAATTTTGTTCGCTTCTTGGTCTTGATTTTCCGATAGGCCAGATTTTCGGAATCGTAATAATATTTTACCTTCGCCATGTTTTAAAAAATCCTATTTTTGCGCTCAGAAAACGTTGGTCGAACAAATTTAAGAAATGTTTCTAATGCGCGACGGCTTTTTCTGCAATAATCATTTTTTGGCGCCATTTCCGGCTGTCCGCTGTATCTTTTGAGCCGTTGCTCGGCCCAAAAGGATGCCGCTTCCATCCGGGGCGAAGATTTGAAAATATGAAGAAAGTTCAACTTCAATTGTTTTTCGACACATTTTCAAATTTCCAAATTTCCAAATTTTCAAATTTCGATGACATCACAAGAAATCCGCAAGAAGTATCTTGACTTTTTTCAAAGCAAAAATCACTTAATCGTTCCATCGGCGCCCATCGTGCTCAAAGACGATCCAACCCTGATGTTCAACAACTCGGGCATGGCTCAGTTCAAAGAATATTTTTTGGGCAATGCTACGCCCAAAAGCCCGCGTATAGCCGATACCCAAAAATGTTTGCGCGTTTCAGGTAAACACAACGATCTTGAAGACGTAGGTTTTGACACCTACCACCACACCATGTTTGAAATGTTGGGCAATTGGTCGTTTGGCGATTACTTCAAAAAAGAAGCATTGGCTTGGGCTTGGGAATTTCTGACCGAGGTTTTAAAGCTCGATAAAGACCGATTGTATGTTTCGGTTTTTGAAGGTAATCCGTCTGAGAATGTGCCTTTTGATCAAGAAGCTTTTGACATCTGGAAACAATATGTGTCCGAAGACCGCATTATTCTGGGCAACAAAAAAGACAATTTCTGGGAAATGGGCGACCAAGGTCCGTGTGGTCCGTGTTCAGAAATTCATATTGATTTGCGTTCTGATGCCGATCGCGCTGCCGTTTCAGGGCGCAGTTTGGTCAACGCCGATCATCCGCAAGTAGTTGAAATTTGGAACAACGTGTTTATGGAATTCAACCGCAAAGCCGATGGCTCGCTTGAGAAACTTCCGGCGCAACACGTGGATACCGGAATGGGCTTCGAGCGTTTGTGCATGGCTATGCAAGGTGTTACTTCTAATTATGACACCGATGTTTTTACCCCGCTGATTGCCAAAGTTGAGCAAATCACGGGCTTAAAATATACTTCTAACGAAATCAAAAATATTTCAGAAGAACAAAACAAAACCAATATCGCGATGCGTGTGGTGGTAGATCACGTACGTGCGGTGGCATTTGCTATTGCCGACGGACAACTACCGTCTAACACCGGAGCCGGTTATGTAATTCGCAGAATTTTGCGTCGCGCTATCCGCTACGGATTTACGTTTTTGAATACCAAAGAGCCGTTTATCAACCAGTTGGTAGCCGTTTTAGCCGAGCAAATGGGTGCTTTCTTTCCGGAAATCAAAACCCAACAAAACTTGGTCACCAATGTAATTCGAGAAGAAGAAGCATCGTTCCTCAGAACACTTGAACAAGGTTTACAATTGCTCGATAAGGTTGTGGCCGAAACTTCCGGAAAAGAAGTCAAAGGCGAAAAAGTTTTTGAACTCTACGACACCTTTGGTTTTCCGAAAGATTTGACCGCTTTGATTCTCAAAGAAAAAGGATACACCTACAACGAAACCGAATTTGATTCAGAACTCGAAAAACAAAAAGCGCGTTCCCGAGCAGCTTCTGAAGTGGCCACCGATGATTGGACCATTTTGATGGACGGAAACATCGAGCAATTTGTGGGCTATGATCAAACCGAAAATCAAGTCAAAATCACGCGTTACCGCAAAGTCGATTCAAAAAAAGATGGCGTTTTATATCAAATTGTTTTAGATGCTACTCCGTTTTATCCGGAAGGCGGCGGACAAGTAGGCGATAAAGGCACACTCGTTTCTGCCAACGAGAGCATTGAAATCATCGATACCAAAAAAGAAAACAACCTGATTTTGCATTTTGCCAAAAAGCTTCCTGAGCATGTTTCAGCCGGTTTTGTGGCCCAAGTCAATACCGATTTACGCACGTCAACTTCAAAAAATCACTCGGCTACACACTTGATGCATTTGGCTTTGCGAAGCATTTTAGGAACGCATGTAGAGCAAAAAGGTTCACTGGTATCACCTAATTATCTGCGTTTTGACTTTTCGCATTTTAGCAAAGTAACCGATGGTGAACTGCAACAAGTAGAAACTTTTGTCAATGCGCGCATTGCCGAACAATTAGCCTTGGTTGAACACAGAAATATTCCGATTGAGCAAGCTTTAGCACAAGGCGCGATGGCTCTTTTTGGCGAAAAATACGGAGATAGCGTTCGGATGATTGAATTTGGGCAAAGCAAAGAATTGTGCGGAGGCATTCACGTAAAAAATACCGCTGATATCTGGCATTTTAAAATTGTTTCAGAAGGTGCGGTGGCAGCTGGAATTCGTCGTATTGAGGCGATTACCGGCGATGCGGTGAAAGACTTTTTCAATCAACAAGAAAGTGCTTTGGCTGCGATTAAAGAAACGCTCAAAAATCCGCAAGACACGCTCAAAGCAGTGGTTTCATTACAGGAAGAAAACGCCAAACTCGCCAAACAAATCGAGGCTTTGATGAAAGACAAAGTCAAAGCGATGAAGACGCAAATGGCCTCAGAAATACAAGACATCAACGGTGTTTCGTTTTTGGCCAAGCAAGTTGATTTAGACGCTCCGGGCGCTAAAGATTTGGCCTATGAACTCGCCCAAAACGCACAAAATATGTTCTTGCTTTTGGCTACTGCCGACGAGGGAAAACCGATGTTGACTTGTTATATCTCAAAAGAGCTTGTAGATGGCAAAGGTTTAAACGCCGGAGCTGTAGTGCGCGAACTCGGAAAATATATTCAAGGCGGCGGCGGCGGACAACCGTTTTTTGCTATGGCCGGCGGTAAAAACGTTGACGGAATTGCCGAAGCATTAAAAAACGCTATTCACTTTATTCAATAAAATCAGTTTTAACGCATTCGATAACAAGTTTTTATTTTTTTATTTAAAGCTTTTTAGTTTATTTGTGCGTGCTAAACCATTTCTTAACTCTATGAAAAAAATAACCTTATTATTCATTATGGCTTTGGGCATTTTTGCCTCATGTGTGCCTTACCCTGAAGAAAACCCAGATCCGATTCCGCCCGTGAGCAGTATGTTTTTGAAAAAAACCATTACTACTTTTGTGACTGGTGCAACTTTAGAAACCGAATTTACTTATGCCGGTTCAAAGATTGTTAAAGAGGAGAGTTCAGATGGTTCAAAAACAATTTTTACCTACAATGATCAGGATTTGATTACTAAATTAGAAGATTTTCAAGGAACTGAACTACAAGAAGTAAAAACTTATGTATACGATATCAGTGATAATTTAATCAACATGACTTCTATTCAGATGCCTTCAATGCAAGGTACTAAGTGGGTTTATGTGCACAATGCCGATGGTACTATTTCATACCAAAAGTTTACCGGTGATGATGTATCGCAAACAAATTTAGTAGCAACGGGTCTTATTTCGTCAACTAAATTAGTTGAAACCATTACTGATCCGGTAACAACCGAAGTTACCACCAATACGATTTTGTATACCTATGATAACAGAAATCATCCTTGGATAAATATCACCGGATTTGACAAAATCTATTTTGCTGATTCTGATTGGGCTTTAAACAACTTGAACAATGTGCTTACAGAGTCAGATCAATTAAATGATGAAGAGCCGGTTTTGCGCTTTACCAACGATTATGAGTATACCAATAATAATTTTCCATACAAAAGTAATACATCACAAAACAATGTAATTACTGCTACGACGAATTACTTTTATTAAAATCTATTTTATTTTATTTAAACCCGACCTGTAAAGCGTCGGGTTTTTTGTTTTCTTTGCTTTAGTTATTAAAAACATGCAACTTCATACTATTTTTTCAGTAAAAGCTGATGCTCATCCAATTAATTACCAATCAAATTTGGTTTTGTTGGGTTCATGTTTTGCGCAAAATATGGGCGAGAAGTTTTCTTATTTTCAATTCAAAGCCTCTATTAATCCATTTGGGATTATCTTCAATCCTATTTCACTAAAAAAAATTATCGAGCGAGCCGTAAATAATCAAATGTTTACACCCGCTGATTTTTTCTTTCACAACGAGCGGTGGCAGTGTTTTGAGCTGCATTCTGAACTGTGCCATCATCAAGCCGAAGAATTGCTCAACGAACTTAATCTTATCCTCAAGCAATTCAAAACTGATTTGCAAAACGCCTCACACATTGTTATTACGCTGGGCACGGCTTGGGTCTATAGACATTTGACTTCACAACAAATCGTGGCTAATTGTCATAAGGTTCCGCAAACTGCTTTTCATAAAGAATTGCTTTCTGTCGAGCAAATTAAGCAATCACTTTCCGAAATTACAGAGTTGGTTCGCAACCTGAATCCTAAGGTTCGTTTTGTTTTTACCATATCGCCTGTCAGGCATTTAAAAGATGGCTTTGTTCAGAATCAACAAAGCAAAGCACATTTAATCTCTGCGCTTCATGAATTTTTGGCAACCGATGCCAATTCAAGCTACTTCCCAGCTTACGAAATCATGATGGATGAGCTGCGCGATTATCGTTTTTATGCCGATGATTTATTGCATCCGAATGCTTTGGCCATAGAATATATATGGCAAAAATGGACGGTGAGTCATATCAATTCAGATTGTTATGCAACAATGAATGAAGTTGATAGCATTCGAAAAGCTATAGCGCACAAGCCGTTTCATCCTAATTCTGAAGGTCATCAAAGGTTTTTAAGCCAACTGCAAATCAGAATTCAGAATTTGCAAAGTCAGTTCGACTTTATTTCTTTTTAATCATTATTCATAAAATTTCGTACGAAATTAAATACGTATTTCTTCGTATTGATTAGCACTTGGGTTTGTTCCAGTTTTGTATCATAAACAACTTTAAAACGATAACAAAATGAAAACCCTAATCCGTATTGCTCAATCTACACTTTTAATAGCCACATTGTTTTTGGCTTCGTGTAGCAAAGATTCAAGCTCGAGCAGCAACCCAACACCTTCGGGCTCAAATTATTTTAAACTTGACGGAACACTAGTTACCCTTGATGAGGTTAATGTAACCGTTTATGACAATGCCATTGCCGGCGGAAGATACATAGATGTGTATGGTTTAAAAGGTGGCGAACAAGTGCTTGAATTACACATGCCGGCAGCCGTTGGAAATTATCCGGCACAACATACTAGTTTTAGTATGACGAGTTCTTGGTTGACGTATCAAAACCCAACCGAATCTAATTTTGAATTGGCTGATTTTCATTCAAATTCAGGAACTATGAACGTGGCGACTTTTAACGAAGCCGATCAGAAACTTGTAGCTACGTTTTCTTTTGTTGGTGGCAACTCAGCATCGGCAACACACAACATCACCGAAGGGCATTTGAATCTAACAGCCTTTTAAATCACTTAATTTTCTTTAAACATGAAAGTTCAACCTGTTTATTTATTGATCTTTTTGTTTTTCTTCTTGAGCCAGCATTCGTTTGCTCAGCGACCGGTTTTAACCGATGAGGAACAAGTAGCAGAAATGGTCACCAAAGAAGTGGATGAGATGTATCATTCAGAAGAGTTTCTCAAAAAGAAAAACAAAAAATTTGCCGAGGTCAAAGGCACCATGGTCGTTGATATAGGCGTGGTGCAAAACGGAAAAGTATCGTCTTTCTTCAAAGTCGATAGCGAAATCAAAAACATTGACTTTATCAATTTTATGTCTGATTACATTCTCTCACACAAATTCAAATTCAAACTTCAAAAACAACAGCGCTATAAGGTTCGCTACAGTATAACCTTTTAAGTTCAACCTAAATATTATGTAACATGAAAAAAGTAACTCTTGCCTTGTTGGCCTTCGGGATGATGGGCACATATTCAGCTCAGGCTCAATTAGGAGGCCTTTTAGGTAAAAAATCTGCCGGTAAAAAATCAGGAAGTTTTGCTACCGTTTGGGAAGCAGAATTTGACAATAAAGCTACCCGTTTGGCTATTAGTGATGGCGATGGAAATTATATAATTGGCACCGACGATAACTCAGCGACAGTTCTGGACTCTGAAGGAAAAATGATTTGGAGCGGTGATTACAAAAAACTCACAACCAACAAAACCAACAATTCCGAGTATCAATACACCATCTGGAAAGAAGGTAAAAAAGGCGGCTATTTATTTTTATTTGATGCGCGCAAACTTGGTACTGATCGCGTGGCGGTTATAGATATTGCTACTGGTAAAGAATTGTGGAACTCAGAGTTGTATCAAGATCTAATTCCAAAAGACAATAAAGGTCTTGAAGGAACCGATGACGGAGAACTAGATACCGTAAAATATATTTACGAACTCGATTCATTTTTGATCTCACAGCGCAACTCGATTATTTTAGTTAAAGCGGCAACAGGTGAAAAAGTATGGGAAACCAATCGTTTCAAAGGTGGTGTGGGTAAATATGTCTACGATGCTAAACGCAATGAAATTATCATGGTCAACTACAAACCAACGGCTTTGGGCGCTTTGTTTTCAGGCTTTAAAAACCAATTGGTACGCATTAATGCAGCCAACGGAGATGTGCTTTGGGATGCCACTTTTTTAGGAACCATCGAAAAAGAATTGGTTACCCGCAGAGCGATTATTGATTTGTGGATCAAAGGCGATAAAATCTTCATGTACCTTGACGGGATGAACGTTTACGACTACAATACCGGGCAAAAATTATGGGCAGTCAACTATGAAACCGATATGCAAGGTGCCAACGGAGGTTTGTTTAGCGGAGGTAAAAGATCAAAAATCTATCGAACTTTAGCTGATCCGTTGTTTACTGAGGATGCCGTTTATTTGGTGATTTTAGGAACCCGTGACCGAACCAAATACGTTGAAAAACACGATTTAAATTCAGGTAAGCTTTTGTGGGCTTCTGAGAAAATTACCGGTGCCTTCTGCATGCCTAATATCTATAAAGCCAACGATAAGATACTTGTTCAAGTGGGCGGTAAAGTTCAGGTTCAAGAATGGCGACTTGAAGAAAGTGGTGGTTACGGCGGATTTGGCGCAGCAGGTTTTGGCGGAGGTTCTACAAAAAGATGGGTTCCATACATTTATTGGGATTACAAAAACCAAAAAAACTCAGTTTTGTGTATCGATGATAAAACCGGGCAAACCGCTTGGCGTTCTGAGCGCTTTGACAAACGTATCACTGATTTTATCTTAGACAACAACAAAACTGTATTTGTAGGCGATGGCGATGAGTTTTACGGATATGACATTGCATCAGGCAAGCAACTCTTTGATGTAAAACACAATGATGCAAGAGTAGGTCGTGCAGCAGATGTAATTGACTTTGATGACAAAGTAGTTGTTCTCTCAGAGAAGGGATTAGCAGCTTATTTCAAAAAAGACGGTTCACGTGCTTATGCAACTGAAAAAATCAAAGGTGTTGACTTTTTCTATCATATCGGTGATAATTACTTTCTTAGAGATCAACGCAACAGCAAAAATATTATTTACGGAATTGACATGACCAATGGCGAAACCAAAGGCTCAGTACAGTCTAAAGGAAAAGGCGGAAGCCCAAAATACGGAGACGGCATTGATATTTCAGCAGACGGTGAATACATTTTTGCCTTTAAAGGGCGCAAAGTTGAAAAAATTAAAGTAAACAATTAGATAGGTTGAACGCTATGATTGTTTCGGGCTGCTGGAAGAAATTTTGGCAGCCTTTTTTTACTCATTTAACCATGAAAACAAAAATATCATACCTAATACTAATTTTGGCTTTTTCAGCTAGTGCGCAGCAAGTTCAATGGGCCAATAAACTCATTAAATACTCATCTGATTTAGGCGGAAAACAATTTGGCATCAAAAGAATTTTGGGCAAACCCGATGCCTTTCCGCAAGGTGGTCTCTCCCCGAATGCTTGGACACCCAAAAATGCTTTAGACGGACGTGAAATTGTTGAGGTTAGTTTTGAAAAGCCACAAAACGTAAAGCAGGTGGCCGTTTTTGAAAATGTCAACGCGGGTTGTGTAGTGCGTATTGCTTTGGCTGATGCTTCGGGCAGTTATCAAACGGTTTGGAGTCGCAAAAAGGATTGGAAAACACCTACTTATAAAGCCACCATTCCCGCTGATCGGAATTATTATTTTCGCAAAAAGCGTCGTAAAATTCAAGATGCGCCCGAACTTTTGAATCCCGGTATTGAAAATGCTATTTTAGATCAAGTATATTCAAACATCACTTCGGTCAAAGTTGAATTTGATTTTTCGCTCTTGCCCGGACAAAAGCAAATAGACGCCATCGGTATTTCGGATAGTGAGGTTCTGCTCAAAGCTGAAGTAAATACAAATCCATATTTTTCGCAATTAGCCTTGCCAACACAGTTGCCTTTTAACACACATGAGGTAAGTGCTGTTGCGTTATCACAAGACGGAAACAAAATATATTTTTCTTCTTATGAATCAGACAAAGATCATGTTTACTCGGCCACCAAAACCGGACAAAATTGGGGCGCTGCGGTTTTAGAACCCGCGTTGAGCAACAATGATCGGTTCAATTTTATCGAATCGGTTGGAACACAATGGATGATTAAAGGCGGAAATCAATACAATAAAACGATTGGCGAAACGGGTTTTCAGTTCTATAAATCTTCAGACTATTCAGCTGGTGAGCCTATTAAAGTAACAGCTTATAACAATTACGGTGATACCGCCGATGCAACAGCTACCTCTGATTTGCAAACGCTGATTATGGCAGTTGAATCTGATTTTACACAAGGCGGAAGCGATTTGTATTTTGCTCAGCGCAAAGCCGACGGCAGTTACGGAATGCTTCAAAGTATGGGCAAGACGATTAATTCAGCTGACGAAGAAATCACACCGCAGCTGTTGCCCGATAACCGCACATTGTTGTTTAGTTCTTCGGGTTTTAGCAGTTACGGAAATTATGATTTATATGTGAGTTATCGATTGGACGATACATGGAAAAATTGGTCTGAACCGGTTAATTTGGGTCCGATAATCAACAGCGATTCTTTTGAAAGTTCGCCGTTTTATGACGCTGTCTACCAAAAATTGTATTTTATAAAATCAGTCAACGGAACACTTGAACTTTACTGGGTTGATTTGACTGCAACTGAACTGATGAAAAAATAACTTCAAACGGCAAAGATATGTTGGTTTTATTCGGAATTATCGCAATGATTTTTTTGTATACAGGATGGCATTTTGAACGCCACCGAAAGCAAGAACATGAGCGATTTGAGCTTCGGATGAAAATTTTGCAGCAAAATATGGCCAAGGGAAATCAACAAAATCAATTGTATCAAAACAAAATTGAGTTGATGACCGATTTTCATAAGCAATATGCTCACCGGCGAACCGAATTGGAGCAATCCATATATACACTCAACTATCAAATGCTTGAACTCATCAGTCAAAACAAAAACGATTAAAATTGGGTCATTTTCTTTGACTTGATTTTACTATTTTAGTGAGTAAATCAGTAGTATGAAATTGCGTTTGCTATTATTGTGGATGATTTTGGCTTTGGCATCTTGCCAGAAGAAGCCTATAGTTAAAAATCATGAACTCACACCCAACCAAACAGAAATTATTAAACGATATAAAAAAATCAGTTATATCGTTAATACCTATCCAGATTCGATGGCTTACTATGCCGATTGGCTCGAGCGAAAAACACGCAACGAATCTGTATTGTATAAAGCCATGGCTCATTTTGCAAAGGGAATTTATCATCAGAGCAAATCAAATTACGAGTTGTCTAAAAAAGAGTTTGAGTATATTATTCAAACAGTTCACGATACAAAATACGACACAATTTGCGGGCGAGCCTATTTAGCGTTAGGAAACAATTACAAGAATACAGGCGATTATCCAAAAGCTATGAATTACTTGTATAAAACACTCAAAACCTACGAAAAACACCACAACAAATACGGAACTTCAAGTGCTTATGGTTGTATGGCGCAGATTTATTTGCAGAAGAATGACATCTCATCTGCCGAAGAAAATCTCAAAAAAGCCATCAGTATTATGGGCACTGATAAAGACAATCACTTTTATCTGATTTTTATTCATACGCTGGCCAATGTTTATGGTATGCAAGGTAATTATCAGGCAGCTTTGACGCTTGATCAAGAAGGCATTCGGATTTCAAAAAAACTCAAAATGCCACGAAACACTTCAACTTTTTATGATAACAAAGCCAATTGTTATATGTATTCAAATCAGTTGGATAGTGCTGCTTATTACTTTAATCAATGCTTGAAAATTGACACTGAGGTAGGCGAAAAAAAGCAAATTGCAGACACCTATAGCAATCTTGGCGCTTTGTTTTTTTATTCAAAAGACTATTCCAAAGCGCTTGATTACATGAACAAGAGTTTTGCTTTGCTTGAAGAAATTCACAACTTACCCAACATGATTCGCGCTTATGATGTAATGGCAGATATATATAAAGCCAAAGGAAACTATGTCAAAGCGCTAGAGCTCAAAGACAAAAAAGAAGCGGTGGTTGAACAAATGATTTCTGAGAAGAAAGAAGCTGCTTTAGCCGAATTTAAAGTGGCTTATGAAACCGAGAAAAAAGAAAAAGCACTAGCTCAAAATAGATTAAAGCTATTACAAAAAGAAGATGAAGCTCGTCAAAAAAACTATTGGATAGCAGCCTCGGTAGGTTTGGCTTTCTTTATAGCGCTTATTGGCGGATTGATTTATCGTCAAGAAAAAATCAAGAACCGACAACAAGAACAAGAGTTTAAACTCAAATCGGCTATTGCACAGATTGAAGCGCAAAACCAATTGCACGAACAACGTCTGGCCATATCGCGCGATTTGCATGACAACATTGGTTCGCAGTTGACCTTTATCATTTCATCGGTTGAAAATCTCAGATATGCTTTTGATATTCAAAATCCGAAACTCGACGAAAAGCTCACATCGATTGGTAATTTCACACGTGAAACCATTAGCGAATTGCGCGATACTATTTGGGCGATGAATTACCATGAAATTTCTATTGAAGAGCTTGAATCGCGTGCATTGAATTTTATCGAAAAAGGCAAAAACACCCACGATTATATTGATTTTTTGTTTGAGGTAGAACCAACCATCAAACAATTAAAACTGAGTTCATTGGTAGGCGTAAATTGTTATCGAACAATTCAGGAAGCTATTCACAATGCCATAAAGTATGCGCGAGCATCGCAAGTAAACATACAAATTACTTCTTTGAGCCAAGATGAAATTCAAATTGTGATTGCTGACAACGGAATCGGTTTTGACCCAAAAACCATCGAAAAAGGCAACGGTCTTTTAAATATGCAAAAGCGAATTGAGAACATAAACGGAGTTTTCTCAATAGAATCACAACCAAATCAAGGCACTCGAATCAAAATATTACTCAACAAAAATCAGTTGGTTTAAAGATGAATATATCTTGGCTTTTTATTTTATTATTGTTTTCGGTTCAACCCAAATTGCCGAGCCAAAAAGCTATTGATGCACTCAATCATATGCCTTATGAGCAAATAGTGGCAAAAGCGGCATTACTAGACCAAGAATTTATTGAAAACGCTCATGCTGCTCGTCAATTGGGCTATGTGCTGGGTGAGGCAGAGAGTTACAGCCATTTGAGTCTGATTTATTACACCCAAGGCAAATATGCTGCAGAATTGCAATATTCACTCAAAGCCATCGCCTTGTTTGAGAGACTGAATAAAAAAGAAAAACTCGCTTTGGCTTATGGCGAACTTGGTTATCGAATGAAAAGGCGTGATTTAAAAGCTGCACTTTATTATATGCAAAAAGCCAAGCGCATTGCCGAGCAAGGAAAATTCACCCAACCACTGTTGAGTATTTACAACAATTATGGCGTACTCAAAGAAATGCAACAATCGCTTGATTCGGCATTGTATTTTTACCAAAAAGGATTGCTGCTCAAAGAATCTATTAATGATAGTGTTGGGTTGCCTTATAGTTTAAACAACATAGCGGGTGTTCATTTGCTTCGGGCTGAGTTTTTACAAGCCAAACCATTATTTGAGCGCGCACTTGATATCAGAATGCGCCGAGGTGACCGAGCCGGAATCATGGAAAGTTATTCGTGTTTTGGCGATTTTTATTTGATGCAAAACCATCCAAAAAGCGCAATTCTTTGGTTTGAAAAGGCACTGGCACAAGCCAAACAGCAAGGTTATGTTGATTTTGTACAAAAAAGCCACAGAGCACTTTCAGAGAGTTATGAAATGCTTGGTGATAACAAGCAAGCACTCCGGCATTTCAAGGCTTACAGTCAATTTAAAGACAGTTTGATCAATACCCAAACCAACAACAAAATAGCTGAATTAGAAATTCGGTTCCAGACCAACGAGAAAGAAAAAGAAATCGCCCAAAACAAAAATGAGCTACTCGAAAAAAACATCGAAGTCAAAAATGCGCGCTACCAAATGGGCGGAATAGGATTGGTGGCTTTGTTTGTTTCGTTGTTGGGTTATTTGTTATATCGTCAGCAAAAGCTCAAAATAAGTCAGCAACATCAAGAATTTGAACTTAAAACAGCCATTGCCCGTATTGAAACCCAAAACCAATTGCAAGAACAACGATTAGATATATCGCGTGATTTGCATGATAATATCGGCGCGCAACTCACTTTTATTATTTCATCGGTTGATAATCTCAAATATGCTTTTGATATTCAAAACCCAAAACTCAATGTTAAGCTTGACAACATCAGCGCGTTTACAAAATCAACTATTGTAGAATTACGTGATACCATTTGGGCAATGAATGCCAACGATTTGTCTTTTGAAGATTTGCGATCGCGGATGATGAACTTCATTGAAAAAGCACAATCTGCTCAAGAGCAAACCCAAATTATTTTTGAAATTGATCCGCAACTCGAAGCAATGGTTTTGAGTTCTGTACTTGGAATGAATGTATACAGAACCATGCAAGAAGCGGTCAACAATGCACTCAAATACGCCCAAGCAAATCTGATTCGAATTGAAATCAAAAAAACGACATCTGGATTTGAGATGAATATTCAAGATAATGGCCAAGGTTTTGACCTTCAAACTGTGCTCAAAGGCAATGGGCTGCACAATATGCAAAAACGCATTGAGCGTATAGGCGGAATATTTAATTTAACTTCAAAACCCGGCAGCGGAACCGAAATTTCGTTTATAGTTCAATGCTAATTTATTTATTATGATCAGAATCGCCATTGTTGACGACAACTCATTTTTAATCAAAACCATTCAAGAAAAACTATCTTTTTTTGACGATTTCACCATCAAATTTACAGCGGTCAATGGGCAAGAACTACTTGATAAATTAGACAAAAGCCACGCCGTTGATTTGATTCTGATGGATATTGAAATGCCGCAGATGAATGGCATTGACGCTACCTATCAGATCAAGCAAAAATATCCGCAAATCAAAATCATCATGCTCACAGTTTTTGACAACGATGAAAATATTTTTAAATCCATCAAAGCCGGCGCCGATGGATATTTTCTCAAAGAAGTCAATCCGCATGAGCTCTTTAACGGCATACATGAAACGCTCAACGGAGGCGCAGCCATGACGCCATCAATCGCTTTAAAAACACTCAAGCTTTTGCGTGAACCGGTTTCGTTTGACGATGTGCAAGCCACAGAGGAAGTTACCCTGACTACCCGCGAAATTGAAGTGCTCGAACAACTCAGCAAAGGACTAAAGTACAATGCCATTGCCGAGAATTTGTTTTTGTCTGCAGGAACCATCCGCAAGCATGTTGAGAATATTTATGCCAAATTACAGGTGCACAACAAACTCGAAGCAATTCAAAAAGCCCGCAACAATAAACTAATTTAGCTACAATTTTTGATTCAAACTTTCCCAACCGCCACCATTAATTACTTCAACGCCTTGCGCTCTCAAAATTGATTCTGCTTGGCCGCTGCGCATGCCACTTCTGCAGCAAACCACCACCGGTTTGTTGAGTTTGATGATTTCGTTTACTTTTCCTGAAATCACTTGTAGCGGAATATTTTTAGCGCCTTTGATGTGTCCAGATGCGAATTCCTCATGCGTTCTTACATCTATAATTACGGCTCCACGTGCCATAAAATCTTTTAAATTGTCTGATTTAGCTCCAAATCCGAGCAGGTTTAATAAGCCCATAATGATTAATTTTTTGCCAAAAATACTAGTGAGTATTCAAATTCTTTGTAACAAAAGTTACGCTCGTAAAATAGTTCTACCTTTCAACTCAAAATACGAAGATTAACGTATTTTCTACGAAAAATAGCCCTTCTACTTTTGTTTGATAACATTAAAAAACAAAACGTATGAAAACTAAAAAATTATTCTTTCAATGGATTTTGGGCTTGACCGTTTTAATCGGAACCGCTGCAAAGGCCAACAATGTTCAGATTGCCGGCACTTCGGTTTCGGGTTCAAACATTACCTTTAACATCAGCTGGGAAAACAGTTGGTATGCCAGTGCGGCTCCTGCCAATTGGGATGCAGTTTGGGTATTTGTCAAATATCAAGATTGCAACACCAAACTGTGGAATCATGTCAACTTAAATGCTTCAGGGCACACTGCTGGATCTCCGTTGCAAATAGAAACAGTTACTGATAGCAAAGGTGTTTTTATTCGTCGCAGTGCAGTTGGTGGAGGAAATATTGCAGCAACAGCAGTTACTTTGAGCATGAATTTACCGGCCGGAACTTACAACTTTAAAGTTTATGGTATTGAGATGGTCAATATTCCGCAAGGTGATTTTCAGGTAGGTGACGGTGCGGGTTCATACACCTACAACAACGTCACCATCAATAGTTCTGCGCAGACTACCGGATTAACCGCAGCAACACTAAGCGCTTCATATACCAATCCTGTTCCGGCTACTTTCCCGATGGGTTACAATTCATTTTATTGCATGAAATATGAAGTTTCGGTAGAACAATATGCTGACTTTTTAAACTCATTGACTTTTGATCAACAAAAAAACAGAGTAGTGACTGATCCGATTAGTCCTGCAGGAAGTTATGCTATGTATAGTGGAGCTTCGTTGCAATATCGCTGCGGATTATCTATTGTTACACCGGGAAGCAATGGCGCTATTCCGGCTGTTTTTGGTTCAGATGCTACTCCGGGAACTCCAAACAGTCCTAATGACGGGCAAGATGTTGCCATGAATACGATAGGTTGGTTTGACTTGGCCGCATATTTAGATTGGGCGGCACTTCGTCCGATGACAGAACTTGAATTTGAAAAAGTATGCCGTGGTCCACAGCCGAGGGTGTCCGGAGAATATGCATGGGGGAGTACACAAGTAACCGCCGTGTACAGCAATGCTTTGAACAATGCTTTTCAATCTAATGAAGTGCCAAGTATTGCTGTTAATAATGGTATGTGTGCTTATGGTTTAAATAGTGCAAGTTCAGCTTACGGACCTATTAGAGTGGGGGCCATGGCCACAGGAACTTCGGGCAGACTGTCATCAGGAGCCGGTTATTATGGGGTTATGGATATGTCTGGAAATGTTTGGGAAACAGTTATTGGTACCTATTATTTATCGGGTACAACTTTTACAGGAACTTTAGGAGATGGAACATTAGACGCAACAGGTTTTGCTAATCAAGCCACATGGCCAACAGCTAATTCGTCATCAAGTGGTGTAGGTTATAGAGGTGGCTCTTATTATAACGTTGCTCCATACATCTGTACTTCAGACAGATATAGCATTATCAACTCAAGTGTCAATCGTTCGTACGGTCTTGGAGGTAGAGGTGTGCGATAACATCTAATTAGATTTTTTAATTGTACTCAAGGGTGCAATTGCCTTTCAAAAAATTATTCATTAAAATCTAATCAGATGAGATCAACCAAATACTTTTATCAAGTGTTGATGGTATTCCTGCTGGCTCATTTTCCGATTTACGCCCAATATACCGGCGGATCAGCCAACGGAACTTCGCTCAATGAACTCACGAGTTCTGTCTGTGCAAATCCGGCCCATTTTTATGCCTATTTTGGCGGAAGTGGTGACGGCAGCAGTGTGCATACCAAAGTCAACGCTACATGTAGCACACCACCCGGAGGCTTTGCTTACTTGGGCGGCTTGGGCGACGGAGCTTCAGTACACACCATCAGCAATACATCCTGCGGATTGCCGCCGGGCGCATTTGCCTATACCGGCGGAAGCGGCGACGGTCAAAGTGTTCATACACTCATGAACCAAACCTGCCCGATTCCACCCCAATTTTACGCATATTTTGGAGGCGAAGGCAACGGATCCGCGATGGATCAAAACCGAAATTGTGCGATTGTTTTGCCAGTAGCAGATTTTACGGCGACACCTACCACGGTTTGTGTGAACACCGATGTTCAGTTCTCTGATTTGTCAACAGCAGCCGTTGCTTGGGAATGGACCTTTACCGGCGGAACGGTAGTAGCACCTTCAACAATCAACAGCCAAAATCCGATCGTGCGTTATGCCACAGCCGGAACTTATGCCGTAACACTCAAAGCCCTCAATTTTGATGGTAGCGATACCGAAACCAAAACGGCTTACATCACAGTAGGTGCGGCAGCAACCATTACGGCCACAACACCGGGCTCCCGATGTGGTTCCGGCTCAGTAACTATTGGAGCGACCAGTGGCGGAATTGTGCGTTGGTACAATCAAGCCAGCGGAGGAACACTGCTCGGAACCGGAGCCACTTTTACCACGCCAAGCATCAGTGTCAACACCACTTATTATGCAGAAGCGTTTAACGGTTGTATTGCTTCGTCTAGAACGGCTGTTTTGGCCACGATTAACACGATTCCAACGCTTACCGGAACACCGGCCAGTCGATGCGGAGCAGGAACTTTGACTTTGAGCGCCAATCCAAGCACAGGAACCGTGCGTTGGTATGATGCTGCCTCGGGCGGAAACTTGCTCAGCACCGGAAGCACATTCACCACGCCCAGCATCAGCAGCACTACAACTTATTATGCTGAAACAACCTCGGCCGAAAGCTGTACTTCAACGAGAATTCCGGTGGTAGCAACCATCAATACCGTTCCGAGTATCACTTCAACCACACCGGCCACGCGTTGCGGAGCGGGTTCAGCAACGATTCAAGCTGTCGCCAGCGCTGGAACGCTGAATTGGTATGCAGCCGTCACAGGTGGAACGGTCTTGTTTACCGGAGCGAGTTTCAGTCCGAGTGTAACAGGCACAACCACTTATTATGTTGAGGCTTCTAACAACGGATGTACCTCTGCCAGAACTGCGGTAACCGTTACGGTCAATTCAGTGCCGAGTATCACATCAACCACGCCGGCCGGCCGATGCGATGCAGGTAGCGTGACGCTTCAAGCATCAGCCTCCAACGGAACTTTAAACTGGTACAGCACGGCTACCGGCGGAACTTTACTCGGCAGCGGCAACAGTTTCATTACGCCATCCATCAGCAATTCAACGAGTTATTATGTTGAAAGTACCGACGGAACTTGTACTTCGCCTAGAGTAGCGGTTTTGGCAACGGTCAATGCTACGCCAAGTATCACTTCAACCACGCCATCCAGCGTTTGCGGATCCGGAACAGTTATCCTATCGGCCACAGCCAATGTGGGCAATTTGAATTGGTATAATTCAGCCAGCGGCGGAAGTGTTTTAGGAACCGGCAACAGTTTTAGCACGCCGTCTATTTCAACCAATACTACTTTTTATGTTGAGGCCGTCAATGCCGGATGTACATCGGTAAGAGTTCCGGTTTTGGCTACGGTCAATGCCATTCCGACCATTACTTCAACCACCGGTGCTGTTACTTGCGGAAATCAAGGCGGAACCCTATCAGCCAACGCCAGCGCAGGAACCATTTATTGGTATAGCGTTGCCAGTGGCGGAACTGCTTTTGCTTCCGGAAACAGCATTCCGGTTAGCGGGGCTTCACAAACGTTTTATGTTGAAGCTGTCAGCAATGGCTGTATTTCGCCAAGAGTTGCGGTAGTGTATATGAACAATCCGGTTCCGACCATTACTTCGGTTGTTCCGGCCAGTCGTTGCAACGAAGGTTCGCTCACTTTAGGCGCAACGACTGATTCGGGCGTTATTCAATGGTTTGACGTGCCTGCCGGAGGAACTTTACTCGGAACAGGCGCTAGTTTTACAACCCCAATACTCTCGACTACAACTATTTATTATGTTCAAACTGATAACGGAAATTGCGTATCTGCTCGAACTCCGGTCACAGCTTCTATTTTGCCGACCGCTGCTCCACTCGGAAGTTCATCGCAGAGTTTCTGTGCCGGTGAAACGGTTGGGATGCTTGTTGTTACAGGATCAAACATTCAATGGTATGATGCAGCCTCAGGCGGGAATCTCATCAACAACAGTACACCGCTAGTATCCGGAAATACCTATTACGCTTCGCAAACGGTTACATCGTGTGAAAGCCCAAGTAGGCTACCGGTAAGCGTAGTGTTGGGCAATTGTTTGGGCAATGAAACCTTTGACGCCGAAGCATTGCAACTATGGCCGAATCCGGTTGTTGAGAAACTTCAAGTTTCATACACTCAGAACATCGATAAAATCGAAGTGCACAATATGCTCGGTCAAGTCATTTTGAATGAATTTGTACAAGCCCGTGAACATAGTTTAGATTTCAGTTCGTATGCCACCGGAACTTATTTGGTGCGTATACACATCCAAAACCAAATCAAAACCTACAAAATTGTGAAGCAATAATTTTTTAGTTTCCTAATTTTGTTTTGAACCACGTCTGCAAAGGCGTGGTTTTTTATTTAATGCAACGGTAAATAATTCTATATTTGAAACCGATGAAACCTCTTGACCGCAAAACCGAAATCATTACCGTAGCCGCCCAACTCTTCAAAGAAAAAGGCTACAGCGCCGTGACCATGCGCGATATCGCTCAGGCCATGAACATCAAAGCGGCGAGTTTATACAACCACATCAAATCCAAACAAGAAATTCTGGTTTTGATCATCATTGAAATTGCCGAAGAGTTCACGAGCACCATTTTGCAGATAGTTTCTTCAGATGAATCCACCATTGAAAAACTCAAAAAAGTCATTCAACTCCACATCGATATTACCGTCCGAAACCCCGATGCGCTGGCTTGTCTCAACAACGATTGGATGCATCTTGAAGCAGAAAAACTGGCTTATTTTGTCACGATGCGCGAAGAATACGAAGAACATTTCAGAACCATCATCAAGCAAGGCATGGCGCAAGGCGAGCTTAAAAACCTCAATGTTGAGGTCGTGATTTTCTCCACACTATCCACGCTCAGAACGCTCTATTTGTGGTACGGAAAAAAGAAAAGTCCCAACGAATCGGTGCTTAAAACCGCCATGACCGAAGTGCTTTTGCAAGGAATCGTTAGCTAGTTTTGTTTTTTTTGAAGCCGGGAACCTGCTTTTCGCTATTATCTTTTTGCTTGCCAACCAAAGTCAATCCATCAAATTCCATCAAGCAAAAAGGATAGCCGCTGCAATCAGGGCTAGGGCAAAAGTGGTTAATTAACAGTCAGTTACAAATTTTCAAACGTTATCGTAACATTTCAGAAATAATGTTTAAATTTGCATAGTAAACTAACAGTTGTTAGTCTTGTAAATAATTCATGCATGGCCAAATTTCACAGTCTTAAAATTGCCGATATATACAAAACCACCAAAGATTGTTCGGTGGTTACTTTTGAGGTTCCGGCAGAACTTCACAATGAATTTCAGTTCAAGCAAGGACAGCATTTAACGCTGCGTTCTATGATCAACGGCCAAGATGTGCGCCGTTCGTATTCGCTGTGTACCAGTCCGGCTGAAAACAAATGGCAAGTGGCGGTCAAGAAAATCACCGAGGGCGTTTTTTCAAGTTTTGTCAACGATGCGCTCAAAAAAGGCGATATGCTTGAGGTGATGCCACCACACGGAACCTTTCATACAGAACTCAATCCGGCTTCGGTCAAGAACTATATTGCTTTTGCTGCCGGTAGCGGAATCACCCCTGTTTTATCCATCATCAAAGCGCATTTGGCCGCCGAGCCGAACAGCACTTTTAAGTTGTTTTATCTCAACAGAACGGTAAAATCCATCATCTTCAAAGAAGAAATCGAACAACTCAAAAACCGCTACTTCGGTCGATTTGAGATTTTCTATTTCCTCACGCAAGAACACCGTAGCATCGAGCTCTACAACGGTCGTTTTACCGCTGAAAAAATTCAAGTGCTCACCGATAAAATCATTGACGTTCCTAATACTGATGATTGTTTTATCTGCGGGCCTGAAGAAATGATTCACTTATTGCGCGACGAGCTCACCAAAGCCGGTTTGCCCAAAGAAAAAATCCATTACGAATTGTTCAATACCGGTTTGTCAGAAGAAGACAAGCAGCGCATCAGCAAAATTGTCGATAAAAAAGTCGACGGTACTGAAGTCACGATTATTGACGGCGGCAAAGAATTCCACTTTGTTATGGGCGAAGATTTTGACAACATTCTCGATGGTGCTCTGGCCGCCGGAGCTGATTTGCCTTTTGCTTGTAAAGGCGGTGTTTGCAGTACTTGCCGTTGCAAAGTGGTTGACGGTAGCGTAGAGATGAAACTCAACTATTCACTCGAAGAAGACGAAATTGCCAAAAATTATATCCTAAGTTGCCAAGCCGTACCGACTTCTAAAAAAGTAGTCGTCGACTTTGGTATTTAATCCAACATCCAACCCTAAAAACTGAAGATTATGTCTGAGAAAGAAATCAAAAGTTTAGAAGAAATATTTGAACAGCGCATTGCCAATGACCAGAAAATCGAGCCCAAAGATTGGATGCCCGAGAAGTATCGCCAAACGCATATTCGCCAAATTTCGCAACACGCCCATTCTGAAATTGTCGGGATGTTGCCCGAAGCCAACTGGATTACCCGCGCGCCATCTTTACGTCGCAAAGTAGCCTTGTTGGCCAAAATTCAAGACGAAGGCGGACACGGTTTGTATTTGTACAGTGCCGCCGAAACCTTGGGTATTTCGCGTGAAGAAATGTATGAGCAACTCCACAGCGGAGCCGCCAAATATTCGAGCATTTTTAACTATCCAGCCATTACTTGGGCCGATATGGGCGCGGTGGGTTGGCTCGTTGACGGTGCGGCGATCATCAATCAAGTGGCTTTAATGGGCACATCCTATGGGCCTTATTCACGCGCGATGATTCGCATCTGCAAAGAAGAGAGTTTTCATCAGCGTCAAGGTTATGAAATCTTGCTCACACTTTGCAACGGTACTCCAGAGCAAAAAGCCATGGCGCAAGATGCTATGAATCGTTGGTGGTGGCCATCGCTGATGATGTTCGGCCCGAAAGATGCCGATTCGCCCAACACCGAACAATCAGTCAAATGGAAGCTCAAACGAAAAACCAATGACGAACTCCGTCAGCAGTTTGTGGATCAAACCGTTCCGCAAGCCAATATTTTGGGATTGACCATTCCTGATCCGAATTTAAAATGGAACGAAGCGCGCAAACACTATGATTTTGGTGAGCTCGACTGGAATGAATTCTGGCAAGTAGTCAAAGGCCACGGACCTTGTAACAAGCAACGTTTAGATGCTCGTCGCACCGCTTGGGAAAAAGGCACTTGGGTGCGAGATGCCGCGATGGCTTATGCCGAAAAGCAAGAATTAAAATTAGAAAAAGCAGTATAACGGACAACATAACGATTATGAAAAATTGGCCACTTTGGGAAGTATTTATCAGAAGTAAAAACGGATTAGAGCACCGTCATTGCGGCTCGCTGCACGCATCAGACGCTACTATGGCGCTTGAGAATGCCCGCGATGTGTATACGCGTCGCATGGAAGGCGTGAGCATTTGGGTGGTTGAATCTAAATATATTACCGCTTCGAATCCGGAGCACAATGGTGAAATGTTTGAGCCGGCCAAGGATAAAGCCTACCGTCACCCAACGTTTTACGAATTGCCCGAAGAACTAAAACACATGTAAAATGAACGAATCACTCATTCAATATATATTCGGAATTGCCGATAACGCGCTTATTTTAGGTCAGCGTTTGGGCGAATTGTGCGGTCATGGCCCAACGCTTGAAACCGACATTGCCGGAACCAACATCGCGCTTGATTTACTCGGGCAAACCCGCAGTTATTATCAGTATGTAGCGAAATTACAAGGCGGAGAAGCGACTGAGGATACGGTTGCTTTTTTGCGTTTAGAACGCGAATACAAAAACGTTTTACTCGTCGAGCAGCCCAATATTGATTTTGCTTATGTCATGGCACGTCAGTTTTTGTTTGATCATTTTCATTTGTTGTTGCTCGAGCAATTGCAATTCAGCAAAGACGAAAATCTAGCAGCCATTGCCCAAAAGAGCATCAAAGAAGTCAGCTATCACGTTCGTTTTTCATCTGATTGGATCAAACGTTTAGGCGATGGAACCGACGAAAGCCACCAGCGCATCCAAGAAGCCATGGATTATCTTTGGCAATTTACCGATGAGCTTTTTCAAATGACTGAGGCGGATGCAGCGATGGTTTCACAAGGAATCGGCGTGGATGTTTCAGCTTTTAAATCGGCCTATCACAAAAATGTCAGCCAAGTACTTTCTGAAGCAACGCTAAAAACACCTGTATTGGAATTTTTCCAAAAAGGCGGAAAAATGGGTCGTCACAGCGAGCACATGGGTTATATTCTCACTGATTTGCAATATATGCAGCGCACTTTTCCGAACATGACTTGGTAAGATGACTACAACCGATATCCAAATAGAGCCTGAATTTATCGAGATACTTCAAAGTGTCTCTGATCCGGAAATTCCGGTTTTATCACTCATGGATATGGGCGTAGTTCGATCAGCCTTGCGCAACGGAAATGTAGCCGAAATAAAAATAACGCCCACCTACAGCGGCTGTCCGGCCATGGATGTAATGGGCGATGACATCAAAAAAGCCTTTCGCGACCAAGGAATCGAAGCGCGTGTTCAACTGGTGCTTTCACCGGCTTGGACCACAGATTGGATCACCAGCCGCGGAAGAGAAGCGCTCGAGAAATACGGCATCGCAGCGCCTTTACAACCCGAAGCAGACAAAGAAGCTTTGCTCGGAAATAAAAAAATAGTCGAATGCCCTCAGTGCGGTTCACAAAACACGCAGTTGGTGAGTCAGTTTGGTTCAACGGCTTGTAAGGCCTTATTTCAATGCCAAGAATGTCTGGAGCCTTTTGATTATTTTAAATGTTTAAAATAAAATCAACCTGCGAGGTTTTTGAAACCTTGTAGGTTTTTAAATAAAATAGGTATGAGCAACTCTATCGAACTTAAAATCGAGAACAGCATTGCATGGTTAACCCTCAATCGCCCTGAAGTCTTCAATAGCTTCAACCGCGAAATGGCGCTTTCAATGCAAAATAAATTAGATCAATGCGCCGCCGATGCTTCGGTGCGCGTGATTATCATTACCGGAGCCGGAAAAGCTTTCTGCGCAGGTCAAGATCTCAAAGAAGTCACCACGCCTGAACTCATGCCGGGTTTCAGAAAAATTCTCGAAGAACATTACAACCCAATCATTGAACGCATTCGCAGTATTGACAAACCGATTGTTGCTGCCGTGAATGGTGTAGCAGCCGGAGCCGGAGCCAACATCGCTTTGGCTTGTGATATTGTGGTGGCTGCTGAGTCGGCCTCATTTATTCAAGCTTTTAGTAAAATTGGTTTGGTGCCTGACAGTGCCGGAACTTTCTTTTTGCCGCGTTTGATTGGTTTTCAAAAAGCCTCAGCACTGATGATGCTCGGCGATAAAGTTGGTGCTCAAGAAGCCTTTGAAATTGGGATGATATACAAATTTTATCCGGTGGCTTTCTTTGAAGAAGAAGTTCAGAAATTGGCTGCAACCTTGTCGCAAATGCCTACGCATGCCTTAGCCTTGACCAAAAAATTGTTAAATAAATCCATGATTCACAACTTGCAAGAACAGCTGGCTATGGAATCTGATTTGCAAATCGACGCGAGCTCATCTCATGATTATCAAGAAGGCGTAAATGCGTTTATGGAGAAAAGAACCCCAGAATTTAAGGGGAATTAATTGATTGTAAGACTATAAGACTGTAGGATTTAAAAGTTAAGTTTCAGAATCCGATTGTCCTAAAATCCTAAAATTACAAAATGAAAGTAGCAGTCATAGGTTCAGGCACCATGGGAAGCGGAATAGCGCAAGTTGCGGCCACAGCCGGTTGTTCAGTTAAGATATATGACACCAATCAGGAGGCGTTGTCCCGAAGCCAATCGGCACTAGAAAAAACCTTAACGACATTGGTTGAAAAAGGAAAAATCGACGTGGGCGAGAAAAGCCGGATTTCAGGTTCGATTGCCTATGTGAGCGCGCTTGAGGAATTGTTTGATGCCGATTTGGTCATCGAAGCCATCGTTGAAAATCTAGAAGTCAAACGAAAGCTGTTTTCAGAACTCGAAAGCATCGTTTCAGCGCAAACTATATTGGCTTCCAACACTTCGTCTTTATCAATTGCTTCGATTGCGGCTTCCTGCCAAAAATCTGAGCGCGTCATCGGAATTCACTTTTTCAATCCAGCGCCGCTCATGCAACTTGTGGAAGTTGTTCCCGCGGTGCAAACCAGCGAAGCTACTTTACAGAAAGCGGTTGAAATCATTTCAAGTTGGAAGAAAACCGTAGCCGTAGCCAAAGACACACCGGGCTTTATTGTCAACCGCGTGGCGCGACCTTTTTACAGCGAAGCCATTCGTTTGTATGAAGAAGGCGTAGCCGATTTTGCCACGATTGATGCCGCGATGAAAGCGCAAGGGAATTTCCGCATGGGCCCCTTTGAGCTCATGGATTTTATCGGGCACGACGTGAATTACATTGTTACCGAAACCGTTTTTTCCGCTTTTTATTTTGATCCCAGATACAAACCTTCGTTCAGCCAAAAACGATTGCTCGAAGCCGGATTCCTAGGCAGAAAATCAGGCCGCGGATTTTACGATTACAGCCAAGAAATGCCCCAGTCCAAGACAGATCAAGCGCTGGCCAAAAATATATTCGAGCGCGTTTTAGTCATGCTCATCAACGAGGCGGCCGATGCTTTATTCCTTAACATTGCCTCGGCCCAAGATATTGATAACGCCATGACCAAAGGCGTCAATTACCCGAAAGGCATACTGGCGTGGGCCGATGAATTGGGTATTGATTGGTGCGTGCAAAAGCTCGATGCCTTGTATGATGAATACCATGAAGACCGCTACAGGTGCAGCCCGATTTTGCGCAGAATGAACCAAAACAAACAAAAATTTTATCACACCTAATCGCGAAATTTTTCCGGTTAGGTTTTCACATTTTAAAACATGAGCCCAAACGAAATTGTACATAAAATGCTCAGCAACGATGCTTTCAGCCAATGGCTCGGCATTGAACTCGTGCACATAGATCATGGAACCTGTACACTTTCGATGACCGTACGCGCCGAAATGCTCAACGGATTCAACATTGCTCATGGCGGAATTACCTATGCTTTGGCCGATAGTGCGCTGGCCTTTGCCGCTAATTCCCACGGACGTCAATCGGTCAGTGTTGATACGTCCATCAACCACATTGAGACGCTTCAAGCCGGCGATATTATAACCGCGGTAGCGCGTGAAGAAGCACTCAAAAACAAATTCGGGTTTTATTCGGTGCACATCAAAAAAGCCGATCAAACCGTTGCGCTGTTCAAAGGAACTGTGTTTCGCAGTGACCGCGAATGGACGCATGATTAGAAGCTATTTCCTGCTTTCGCCTTTATCTCTCCGCTTTGCTACGAGGATATCGGCTTAATCAGGGCTAGGGCTTTAGTGTTAAAGAAAATAAAGTTTAAAAATAAGTTTGTAGCATTCAAATCATCCATCTGAAATCTACAATCTGAAATCAAATAAATGTATATGGAATCCTACATCATCGACGGCCTTCGAACGCCCATCGGAAATTACCAAGGAACACTCGCAGCAGTGCGCCCCGACGATCTGGCGGCACACGTGATTAAAGCCCTGGTGCAGCGCAATGCACAAATCCCCACAGACGCTTATGCCGATGTGATTTTAGGCTGTGCCAACCAAGCCGGTGAAGACAACCGCAACGTAGCGCGTATGGCGTTATTGTTGGCGGGCTTGCCGTATACCGTTCCGGGAGAAACCGTCAACCGTTTGTGTAGCTCCGGACTCTCAGCAGTCATTCACGCGCATCGTGCCATCCAAGCCGGAGACGGAAAAGTGTTTATTGCCGGTGGTGTCGAAAACATGACTCGCGGACCCTTAGTCGTGTCCAAGCCTTCAGCGGCCTATGGCACCGACAGCAAAATGTATGATTCCAGCTTCGGATGGCGATTTGTCAATCCCAAAATGCACGAAATGTACGGCACTGATGCCATGGGAGAAACCGCTGAGAACTTAGTGGATTTGTATCAAATTTCGCGCGAAGACCAAGATGCCTTCGCCTTACATAGTCAGCAGAAAGCCACCGCAGCCCAACAAAGCGGTCGCTTGGCGCAAGAAATTGCTCCTGTAACGATTCCCCAACGCAAGGGCGATCCCATCGTGTTTGCTAAGGATGAGTTCATCAAACCCAGTTCGTCTCTGGAAGGATTGGCCAAACTCCGTCCTGCCTTTCGCAAAGACGGTAGCGTAACCGCCGGAAATGCTTCGGGATTGAATGATGGTGCGGCAGCCTTGATTGTCGCTTCGAGCGAAGCCGTTGCGGAATACGGATTAAAACCCTTAGCTCGGATTGTGAGTTCGGCTGTAGTGGGAGTCGAGCCCCGTATTATGGGTATCGGACCCGTAGAAGCAAGTAAGCAAGCCTTAGCGAAAGCGGGTTTAACATTAGAACAAATGGATGTGATTGAGTTGAACGAAGCCTTTGCCGCACAAAGTATTGCGTGCATCCGTGCTTTGGGATTAGCCGATAACGATCCACGCATCAACCCCAATGGAGGGGCTATTGCAATCGGTCACCCACTAGGGGTAACGGGTGCGCGAATTGCCTATTCTGCCGCATTAGAATTGCAGCAAACCGGAAAACAATATGCCTTGATTACCATGTGTATAGGCGTAGGACAAGGCTATGCAGTGATTATTGAACGCGCTTAAAAAGAGGTGTTTTCAAACTAGCCCCGATGGCAGCGGCATCCCCGTAACGCAGTGAAGGGATACAGCGAACAGCGGGACCAAGCATACCCAAAAGCACCGGAGTTTGTGCTTCAAAAAAATATATAAAGACGCTCAGCGTCAAACAAAAACGATATGAATAAAATTCAACATTACGTTTTAGGTCAGTGGACCAGCGCCACCGGTTCGGGGTTGCCTACCTATGATGCGGTGACGGGCGAGTTTATCGCAGAAACCTCTGTAGAAGGCTTGGATATTCCGGCTATTTTGCACTATGGTCGTACCAAAGGCGGCGAGCAATTGCGTAAAATGACGTTTCAAGAGCGCGGGAATATGCTCAAAAGTTTGGCGCTCTACTTGAACAAACGCAAAGAACAATTTTATGACCTCAGTTACCGCACCGGGGCAACCCGCGTCGATAGCTGGATTGATATTGAAGGTGGTTTTGGAAACCTGTTTGCCAATGCCTCACTCCGTAAATTATTTCCGAATCAACCCTACCACGTGGAGGGCGATCCCATCGACTTATCGCGTGGTGGTCGTTTTATGGCGCATCACATTATGGTGCCCAAAAAAGGGGTAGCGATTCACATCAATGCGTTCAACTTCCCGATTTGGGGAATGTTGGAAAAATGCGCGGTCAACTGGATGGCGGGGATGCCTGCCGTGGTTTTACCCGCACCTTCCACGTCGTATTTGACAGAAGCGGTGGTGCGTGAAATCATTGCGTCGAACATCCTTCCGGAAGGCGCGTTGCAACTCATTTGTGGTACCGCTACGAACATCTTTGATACGGTTGAAAGTCAGGACGTGATTACCTTCACGGGTTCGGCAGCTACCGGACGTAAGTTGAAAGCCCATCCACGCATCATCGAAGAAGCCGTTCCGTTTACGATGGAAGCGGATTCGTTGAATGCTTCTATCTTAGGGGCAGATGCCGTGCCGGGAACACCCGAATTTGATTTATTCATCAACCAATCGCGTAGCGAAATAACGGTGAAGGCCGGACAGAAATGTACCGCCATTCGCCGTATGATTGTTCCTGAAAACTTGATGGATGAGGTACAAAATGCCTTGGCCAAATCCTTAGATAAAGTAACGATTGGTGACCCACGCCTCAAAGAAGTGCGCATGGGGGCTTTAGTAAGCAAACACCAAGTTGAAGTACTCAAAAGTCGTGTGAACGAACTGGCTGAGCACAGTCAGTTGGTTTATGGTGGCGATTGGGATAACATTGCCCTTCAAGGTGCCGATTTACAAGGTGCTTTCGTGGCGCCCGTTTTGTTGCGTCAAGACCGACCTTTTGAACATACTGCAGTGCACGAAATCGAGGCCTTCGGTCCGGTGTCGACGCTTATGCCGTATAAAAATTTGGATGAAGCCATCGAGTTGGCCCAAATGGGGAAAGGTTCGTTAGTGTCTTCTATTGTAACCAATTCCGATGAAATTGCGAAAGACTATGTGGTCAATGCAGCGTCACACCACGGACGTATTTTAGTGCTTAACCGTGAAAACGCCAAACAAAGCACGGGTCACGGTTCGCCACTTCCGCTGTTGGTTCATGGTGGCCCTGGGCGTGCCGGTGGCGGCGAAGAAATGGGTGGCGTGCGCGGTATCAAGCATTATATGCAACGCTGTGCGATTCAAGGTTCGCCCACCACATTAACCGAAATCACCGGAATCTATCAAGCCAATGCCAAGTACAAAGAAGCCGACCAACATCCGTTCCAATACCATTGGGAGGATATCCAACCAGGAATGTCATTGAAAAC
This sequence comes from Flavobacterium sp. CYK-55, assembly GCF_018413465.1. Classification (GTDB taxonomy): domain Bacteria; phylum Bacteroidota; class Bacteroidia; order Flavobacteriales; family Flavobacteriaceae; genus Flavobacterium. The sequence goes on along the minus strand of NZ_JAHCDK010000001.1, from coordinate 67,290 downwards.
GCACAAGCGTACGATTACCGACACCGACATCATCAACTTTGCGAATTTAACGTGGGATCATTTCTACGCGCACACCGATATCACGTCGTTGGACGGAAGTATTTTCGAAAAGCGCACCGCCCACGGCTATTTTATATTGTCGGCGGCAGCGGGTTTGTTCGTGTATCCCAACAAAGGGCCGGTGGCGGCCAATTACGGTTTGGAAGAATGCCGTTTCTTACGTCCGTTGTACCATAATGATACGGTGTATGTGCGACTCACGTGCAAACAGAAAATCGAGCGTGATGTGGCTTCGGCCGAACATCCGAGTGGGATTGTGAAATGGTTTGTTGAAGTCTTTGATAGTGAAGACGAATTGGTAGCGGTGGCAACGATTCTGACCATGGTACAGAAAAAACAAACCGTGTTTACCGAAATGACTACCGCCAAAATCCAAGAATGTTTGGATCGATTGACCGAAGCTTCGCAACCGAAATGGGGCATTTTGACGCCGCAACATTTGATTGAACATTTGGAAGAAGGCTACCGCATCATGTCCGGCGAAAAGCAAGATTTCGAGATTGCGACGCCCGAGAAGATTTTGGATAAAGTGCACCACTCGTTATACAATTACGAGCCGTTCCCGAAAGGAACCGCCTTCCCAACCATGAAAAAAGGGGAGTTGGAAGACTTAATCCATCCCGATTTAGCAACTGCCAAAACCAAATTCTGGGAAGCGCGCGAGGCGTATGTAACGTTCTTCAAGCAAAACCCCGAAGCCGTGATGAAGAATATGGTCTTCGGTCATTTGAATCGTTACGAAAGTTATTTACTCGAGCGCAAACATTTGAATCATCATTTTGAGCAGTTTGGACTTTTATAATTAACGATTGAAGATTAACGATTTTTGATTTTAGAAGTTTTTTGAAATCAACAATCAACAATCAACAATCAACAATCAACAATTTTATGGAACCTTACGTAAAACATAACATACAAGAAAACATAGCTACGATTGAGTTTTTTCATCCGGAGCAGAATTCGTTGCCCGGAGCGGTATTAGCTGAATTGGCGCAAACGATTACCGAAGTGGGCAACCGCGACGATGTGAAAGTCATTATTTTACAAAGTGGTGGCGACCGTACGTTTTGTGCGGGGGCGAGTTTCAAGGAACTCATCGCGATCAATGATGCGGCTACGGGGAAAGTATTTTTCTCGGGTTTTGCGAATGTCATCAATGCGATGCGCAAATGTCCGAAGTTTATCATCGGACGTATTCAAGGGAAAACGGTAGGTGGTGGCGTTGGAATTGCTGCGGCAACCGACTATTGTATGGCCACCCAGTTTGCCGCGATTAAGTTGAGCGAACTCAACGTGGGGATCGGACCCTTTGTGGTGTCACCCGCCATTGAACGCAAAATGGGTGTTTCGGCAACGTCGCAAATTGCGATTGATGCCAATACCTTTTATGAAGCCTCGTGGGCGCGTGAGAAAGGTTTGTTTGCGCAAGTTTTCCCATCGTTAGAAGAATTGGATGCCGCCGTTTGGGCATTTGCACAACACCTTTGTACCTACAATCCCGAAGCTATGCTCGAGATGAAGAAAGTCTTCTGGCGCGGCACTGACGATTGGGATACCTTACTCGCCGAACGCGCAGCCATCAGCGGCCGTTTGGTGTTGAGTGAGTTTACGAAGCAAAAATTGGAGAAGTTTAAGTAGAAGCAAGACCGCTTCGCTGCAAGAGCAAAGACCGCTTCGCTGAAAGACGAAGTGGTAGCGACACTAACTGTTCTTTTTTCTTGTAATGTAATGGTCTTTCTTCTTTAATCTAATAAAAAATGATATACGCATTCAAAGGGTTCATCCCCGTTATTCACGAGAGTAGTTTTATTCACCCGCAGGCTTCGGTGACGGGGAATGTGATTATTGGGAAAAACGTATATGTTGGACCCGGGGCTGCGATCCGTGGGGATTGGGGCGAAATCATCATTGAAGACGGGTGTAATGTGCAAGAGAATTGTACGCTACACATGTTTCCCGGAAAGACGATGGTCTTGAAAGCGGGTGCGCATATTGGTCACGGAGCCATTATTCATGGCGCCAACATTGGAGCAAATTGCTTGATTGGGATGAATGCCGTGTTGATGGATGATGTAAATGTGGGCGATGAATGTATCATCGGGGCATTGGCGTTTGTCAAAGCGGGCATGCAGATTCCGAATCGGAAGATGGTGGTTGGGAATCCGGCTGAAATCATTAAAGATGTTTCGGATGAAATGATTGCTTGGAAAACCAAAGGAACCCAGTTGTACCAACAGCTGCCCCAAGAATGTTATGAAACGCTACAAGTGGTGGAACCTTTGCGGGAAATCCCCAAAGACCGACCTACGCAAGAAGCGTTTTATAAAACCTTAGAAGAATTTAAAAAGAAATAATCTTAACCTGCAAGGTTTTTCAAACCTTGTAGGTTTAAAACAAAATATAATGTTCGAATTTAAAATGCCCAAGTTGGGTGAAAGTATTTCTGAAGCCACGGTGATTAGTTGGCTCAAAAATGTCGGGGATTTTATCTCGGCCGAGGAAACTTTGCTCGAAGTAGCTACTGACAAAGTAGATAGTGAAGTGCCTTCGCCGGTTTCGGGCATCATCAAAGAAATTCGTTTTCAAAAAAATGATGTCGTGGCTGTGGGCACCGTGATGGCTTTGATTGAGGCTTCAGAAGAAGCTGTTCAAACCGCAAATCAATCTACAGAAGTTGAAAAACCAGTTGCCATCGAACAGCGTGCAACGAAACAATCAACCGCCGGCCAAACTTTATCAAAAGTCAATTCAGATACTTTTCTTTCGCCGCTGATTATTAGCATAGCTCAGAAAGAAAACTTATCGATTGAAGAATTACAACTCATTCCGGGTTCGGGCACGGAGGGCCGTTTGCAAAAAAGCGATGTGTTCAACTACCTTAAAAACCGAAAATATCCAATTCAGAGTAAACCGGTGGCAGATAGTCGACCGCAATCGAGTTATCCGAAACCCAAAATTAATTATACCGAAGGCAAAGATTACATCATTGAAATGGATCGTATGCGCAAGATGATTGCCGATCATATGGTGTATTCGAAGCAAACCTCGCCGCACGTAACCTCTTATCTTGAAGTGGATGTGACTGAATTGGTGGCTTGGCGCAATGCCCACAAAGATGCCTTCCAAACCAAAACAGGCGAGAAGCTTACCTTTACACCGATATTTGTCGATGCAGTAGCCAAAGCAATTCAAGATTTTCCTTTGATTAATGTGGCGGTAGAAGACAACAAAATCTATGTCCGCAAAGACATCAACATCGGGATGGCGACAGCGCTACCCAGCGGAAATTTAATCGTTCCAGTGGTTAAAAATGCCGGTGAGAAAGATTTGGCTGCTCTGGCCAAAGACGTCAATCATTTGGCCGAAAGCGCGCGCAACAATAAACTCAAACCCGAAGAAATTCAAGGCAGCACGTTTACAATTTCGAATGTGGGTACTTTTGGCAGTTTGATGGGAACGCCGATCATTAACCAACCCGAAGTAGCCATTTTAGCCTTTGGCATCATCAAAAAACGCCCGGAAGTAATTACGACTGAAAAAGGCGATGAAATAGCCATCCGCAGTATGATGTTCCTATCGTTGTCCTTTGATCATCGCGTAGTCGATGGTTATTTGGGCGGATCATTCCTGCGAAAAGTAGGCGATTATTTAGAACAATTTAATACCAACACAACTCTATAAAATCATGCAAGAACTCATGACACCATCCATCAAAATAACTCCGGTAGCGCAATCAAGAGTAGATCAGGTAGAACTCAATAACAGCATTGTGATGGGAACCCAGTTTACCGATCATATGTTTGTGTGCGATTATGTAAACGGCGCTTGGAGTAACCCTCGAATTGAGCCTTTGAACCTCATTCCAACGCATCCGGCAGCAATGGCTTTACACTATGGCCAGGCTATTTTTGAAGGCATGAAAGCCACTTTAGGCCAAGACGGAACGCCGCTGTTGTTTCGACCGGATCAAAACGCCAAACGAATGAATTTTAGTGCCGACCGCATGGGCATGCCTCATTTACCGGAAGATTTATTTGTTGAGGCGCTCAAACAATTTGTTGCGCTTGAAAAACAATGGATTCCCACCCAAGAAGGCAGTGCTTTGTATTTGCGACCATTTATGTATGCTGACGAGCCTTTTATCGGGATGCGTGCAGCCACCACTTATAAGTTTGTAATCATCGGATCGCCGGCCGGACCGTTTTTTAGTCGTAAGATTAAATTATACGCCGAGAAAAAATATGTTCGCGCCGTGAATGGTGGAACCGGTGAGGCCAAAGCCGCCGGAAATTATGCTGCCGCTATTCGTCCGACGGAATATGCCAAAGCCAAAGGTTACGACCAAGTTTTGTGGCTCGATGCGCATGATTTCAACTACATTCAAGAAGTGGGAACGATGAACATCTTCTTTAAAATCGACGGCAAATTCATCACACCTGATTTGAGCGGTTCTATCTTGGCCGGCATTACGCGCATGAGTGTCATTGATGTTTTGCGTTCACGCGGATATGAAGTTACCGAACGCCCGATTACGCTTGATGAAATTGTTGCAGCTTCTCAAAACGGAACACTTGAAGAAGCTTTTGGAGCCGGAACAGCGGTAGGAATTGCGCATATTGAAGAAATCGGCAACAATGATATGACGATCAAATTCCCATCAGAGAATCCGGTTTCAGATATGGTAGCCGATACGCTTGAAGGAATTAAAAAACAAACCATAGAAGATCAATTTGGCTGGATGATTCCGGCAAAATAAATATGAGTACATTAAACAAAGAATTACTCCAAAAAGCTTTTACCACCATGGCCACAGCCAAAACGATGGCTGAGTGGTATGAAGAAAATTTCAAAACCGTTTCCAAATACGTACACGCTACTTCACGCGGGCACGAAGCGATTCAGATTGCCTTGGCCATGCAACTCGGGCCTCAGGATTATGCCTTTCCGTATTATCGTGATGATGCGATGTTGCTGGGTATTGGGATGCAGCCATATGATTTGATGTTGCAACTCATGGCCAAGCGCGATGATCCGTTTTCAGGAGGGCGCACGTATTACTGTCATCCGAGTTTGCGCGATGCAGACAAACCCAAAATTCCGCATCAATCATCAGCAACGGGCATGCAAGCAATACCAGCTACCGGTGCAGCGATGGGATTTTGGTATAAAGAAAGCGTCGGAATTCCCTACGAAACTACTGAAATGCCACTGGTAGTTTGTTCGCTCGGCGATGCCTCAGTAACCGAAGGTGAAATTGCCGAAGCCTTTCAAATGGCAGCCTTGAAGCAGTTGCCTATTTTATATTTAGTACAAGACAACGGCTGGGATATTTCGGCGAATGCCAAAGAAACCCGTGCCCAAAACGCGTTTGAGTATGCGCAAGGCTTCCATGGTTTAGAGGCCATCAGCATTGATGGCGCTAATTTTACAGAAAGTTATACAGCACTTGAAAGAGTCATTCATATCATTCGTACAGAGCGTCGTCCTTTTTTGGTACATGCCAAAGTTCCTTTGCTCAATCACCACACCTCTGGGGTGCGTATGGAATGGTACCGCGACGACTTGGACGAAGCACGTTCACGAGATCCGTATCCTGTACTTTTGAAGCAAATGCTAGAGGCAGGGTTTTCTGAAACTGAATTGAAAGCGATTGAAACTTCAGTTCTGGATAAAGTAAAAGCCGATTATGAAAAGGCTTTAGCCGCCGAAGATCCGCGACCGGAAGATTTATTTACGCATGATTTTGCGCCCACTCCGGTAATTGATGAAGTAGGAGAGCGCAGTCCCGAGCGGGAAGATAAAGTAGTCATGGTTGATTGTGCTTTGTTTGCCGTTGAAGAACTGATGAAACTGCATCCTGAATGTTTGCTTTACGGACAAGACGTAGGCGGACGCTTGGGCGGTGTGTTTCGCGAAGCCGCTACTTTAGCCCAAAAATTTGGCGATAACCGCGTTTTTAATACGCCGATTCAAGAAGCTTTTATTGTGGGTTCAACCGTTGGAATGTCGGCCGTGGGCTTAAAACCGATTGTTGAGGTACAGTTTGCCGATTATATTTGGCCGGGCTTGAACCAGTTGTTTACCGAGGTGAGTCGTTCGTCTTATTTAACCAACGGAAAATGGCCTGTAAGTATGATTCTTCGTGTGCCGATTGGCGCTTATGGCAGCGGTGGACCGTACCATTCGTCTTCGGTTGAGAGCGTTCTGACCAATATTCGCGGAATCAAAATTGCCTACCCGAGCAACGGAGCTGATCTCAAAGGCTTGATGAAAGCCGCTTATTATGACCCAAATCCGGTGGTGATTTTAGAACACAAAGGTTTGTATTGGAGCAAAGTCAAAGGCACCGATATGGCGCGTGTCAATGAGCCGTCTGAAGATTATATTTTACCGTTTGGCAAAGCCAACATCGTACAAGAAATTTGGCCGCAAGAAACCCAAGAAACCGTGACCGTAATTACCTACGGCATGGGCGTGCATTGGGCGTTGAATGCTTCTGTTTCAATGAAAGAACAAGTTGAGATTGTTGATTTGCGCACTTTGTATCCGCTGGATGAAGCAACTATTTTTAAATCGGTCCGCAAAGCCAAGAAATGTTTGGTGGTGACCGAGGAGCCCGTGAACAACTCGTTTGCGCGCAGTTTGGCCGGAATCATTCAAGAAGCTTGTTTTCGCGATTTAGACGCTCCGGTGATGGTCATTGGTTCTGAGAATTTACCGGCGATTCCGCTCAACAGCACACTCGAGCAAACTATGATTCCGAATGCAGACAAGGTTCGTATAAAAATTGAGGAGTTGTTACAATACTAATACGGATGTTTATATGGATGGCTTGAAGCAAAAAATAATCGCTTTTTTACCCAATCGCATGGTTCATTTTTTGCTTTTTTGGGTGAGTAAGATTCGTTTTTTGAAGGCTAAAAAGCGGTATGATGCAACCAAAATACTTTTTGATAGCGCTGAGCCGAATTTTACGCAGTTGCCATTAGATCAACTCAAGCAACTTCAAGGTCAATATTCGTTTCCGCCAGAGTATGGTTATTCTATCGATATACTTGACAAGAGAGGTCAAGAGCGTTCTAAACAGCTCTTAGCTATGGTTGAAAGCAAATCTTGTCATGCTTTTTTGGAGCTTGGATGTTGGGATGGTATGGTAACTTATCATTTGCAAAAGAAAGGTAAAAAGGCCATCGGAATTGATGCCCGTGATAATGGTTTTGATACAAGAGCCCTTGAAAATGGTGTTGATCTTCGAAAAATGGATGCAGCCCAATTATTTTTTTTAGATGAATCGTTTGATTTTGTTTTTTCATACGATGCTTTTGAACACTTTCAAGATCCAGTTGCTGTTTTGACTGAGATATACAGAGTCACTAAGCCCGGAGGTTATATTTATCTCGAATTTGGTCCGTTGTTTAATGCTCCAATGGGGCTTCATGCATATCGTGAAATTACGGTTCCGTATTGTCAGCATTTATTTTCATACGAAACTTTAAATGCTTTTTTAGCTCATAAAAAGCTCGAACCCATTGATTTAAAGCATTGTAATGGTTGGTCTTTACAACAATTTAGATCACTTTTTGAAGCTTATGCAGGCAGATTAGATAAAATTATTTACAGCGAGTTTCAAAGTTTTGATCATTTAGAGTTGGTGCAGAAATTTGCTGATGTCATGAAAAGTAAGACAACTAATCTTGACGAATTGCTTTGCGATACCATTAAGGTTTTATTTCAAAAAAAATAAGTGCCAACGAAAATTTCATCAGCGCTATTTCAAATTATTTAATTTTTTTTCAGCATCTATTTCTTGACTGAAGGTGGATATTGTAGCAGAATCTGCGTTACAAAATTATTGATGACTTCATCTTTCTTGTCTATGTTTTTGGTTAGATAACCAACGCCGGTTCCTTGCCAAATGAGCTCTTTTTTTTCGGCATCAATCAAATCAATGGTCAAGATGCCATCGGTTGAATTGTTCACTGAATAATATCCGCCCCAATAAGGACTCCAACCCGGACCCCAGCCATAACCCCAACCGCTGTAAAATTGGTTGACATTTACATTTTTCTCAGCTTTGGCGTTGATGTTTACAAGCAAGTCAGGATGGTCACTTTTGGTAAAGCCTTTGGCCAACAGAGCGGCATCAATAGAACGCAAAATGCGCTTTTTGTCTAAGTCAGAAATCTCTACTTTATCAATGCCGGTTTTGTAATACGCAAAGGTTTTATATTTTGAAAAATCTACGCTTTTGTCATAATCAGTATTCACTTGAACCGAAGCGCAAGAAACGGTGATTAAGAGCAAAAGCAACGGCAATATTCTGAACGTTTTCATAAAATTGAATATTTATACAACCTTTTTTAATGGATTCATGATGCAAAAAAGCAACGTAAAATTCGTGATTTTTAGTTTTGCTAACGATGAATTTAACAATACGATAGCATCAAAAAGGGGTGAATGCTCAATTTATAAAATGCTGTTTAGTCTTCAAGTAAATGATTGGCTACTTCGTTGGGTAAAGTTACCTTGAGCAACGGCTGGCTTTGCATGGCCCGTTTAATAGCAAACACAGCGCCTTCATTGCGCGCCCAACTGCGACGTGAAATACCGTTGTTGACATCCCAAAACAACATCGATTCTAGTTTTCTGGCAGAAGCTGCAGAGCCGTCGAGCAACATGCCAAACCCTCCGTTGATGACTTCGCCCCAACCTACACCACCACCGTTGTGAATACTCACCCAAGTAGCACCTCTAAAGCTGTCGCCAATCACGTTATGTATCGCCATATCGGCCGTAAAACGCGAGCCATCATATATATTTGAGGTTTCTCGGTACGGAGAATCGGTCCCGGAAACATCGTGGTGATCTCGCCCTAAAACAACCAGGCCAATTTCGCCTTTTGCAATAGCTTGGTTAAAGGCTTGGGCAATTTTAATACGGCCCTCGGCATCAGCATAGAGAATTCTGGCTTGTGAACCTACAACTAATTTATTTTCTTGTGCGCCTTTAATCCATTGAATATTATCGGCCATTTGCTGGCGAATTTCTTCAGGCGCAGTTTTCATCATTTCTTCTAAAACGGCACAGGCAATGGCATCGGTTTTCTTTAAATCTTCAGGGTCGCCAGAAGCGCACACCCAGCGAAACGGACCAAATCCGTAATCAAAACACATCGGGCCCATAATGTCTTGCACATAACTCGGAAATTTAAACTCACGACCCAAAGTTGGATGATCGTTCATCACATCAGCACCGGCACGAGATGCTTCGAGCAAAAAGGCGTTTCCGTAGTCAAAGAAATACGTGCCTTTGGCAGTGTGTTTATTAATAGCAGCGGCATGACGGCGCAACGTTTTTTGTACTTCTTCGCGGAATTTTTCGGGCTCGGTGGCCATCAAGTTATTGGATTCTTCAAAACTGTAGCCCATTGGGTAATAACCACCCGCCCACGGATTGTGCAGCGAGGTTTGATCTGAACCTAAATCAATATGTAAATTTTCTTGATCAAAACGTTCCCAAACATCCACAATGTTGCCTAAATAAGCAATGGATACTACTTCTTGAGCAGTTTGTGCTTTACGAACACGACTCACTAAATCATCTATGTTTTCAATAACTTCATGAATCCAGCCTTGCTCGTGACGAATGCGGGTAATTTTCGGATTGACTTCGGCACAAACCGTTACGCAACCGGCAATGGTTCCGGCTTTGGGTTGTGCGCCGCTCATTCCGCCTAAACCTGAAGTGACAAACAGACTGCCTGATGGATTTTTTTTAATTTTTCTAAAACCATTCAAAACCGTAATCGTGGTGCCGTGTACAATGCCTTGCGGGCCAATGTACATATAGCTTCCGGCAGTCATTTGTCCGTATTGTGAAACTCCGAGTGCATTGAATTTTTCCCAATCATCGGGTTTTGAGTAGTTCGGAATCATCATTCCGTTGGTTACTACTACACGCGGCGCTTCAGTATGTGACGGGAACAAACCCATGGGATGGCCAGAATACATCACCAAAGTTTGCTCATCGGTCATTTCAGATAGATATTTCATGGTGAGCAGATATTGCGCCCAGTTTTGAAAAACGGCTCCGTTTCCGCCATACGTGATGAGTTCGTGCGGATGCTGGGCTACGGCATAATCCAAATTATTCTGAATCATGAGCATGATGGCTTTGGCTTGATTGGATTTGCCCGGATATTCTGATATCGGTCGTGCATACATGCGATAATCAGGGCGCAAACGGTACATGTAAATGCGTCCGTAGGTTTCGAGTTCTTGTTTGAATTCCGGTATGAGCGTAGCGTGATGCTGCGGCTCAAAATATCTTAAGGCGTTGCGCAAGGCAAGCTTTTTTTCTTCGGCGGTCAGGATTTCTTTGCGTTTAGGCGCATGGTTGATGCTGGGGTCAAACGGTTTTGGCGCGGGCAATACAGCCGGGATTCCTTGTTGGATTTGGTCTTGAAAGGTCATTTTTTATGTTGAATGTTGCATGTTAAATGTTGAATGATGAACAGCGTTTTCGAAATCATAATCAGACAACGCAAATATTTTTTGGTGTGGCTAATTTAAGGGATTTTTTTGGGTTGAAGACGATTTGCGTTAGATTTAGCTTCGCTCAGTTCGGCTGCGCCTCGGGCGAGATTAAGAGGAGGAAGTCCAGTGGGCTTCAGGTATAATAAGGGTTCGAGGAAAAGATAATGTTGAAATTTAGAAAAGTTGCGTTAGGGATTGCAGCAATTGTTTGAGCTTTTTTTTGTTGCGATAAGCGCTCCTTTTTTACGGTGTTTGGCAACCAAAAAAGCGAGTGCGAAAAGCCCGGCCTTCAGGCAACGCCCTTGTTAATATCCTTTGTTTTTATCAAAGCCATACGGGCAATGACGGCAGCCGCTTTTGCAGCAATAACCACGTTTGAGGTGGTATTTTTCGGTGAAGCATTTGTAGCCTTCGGGCGTGTAGTAGAAATCTTCGCCCTCGATGGGTTTATTTTCGTTATTTTGTGCTTGCATGCAGCAAATTTAAGGATATGATTCTGATTGTTTCAAAATTTTTGGTTCCGAAAGGTTATCGAGCCTTGACGGTGTTTCCGTTTGTTTTTCTGCGTGAAAATGGCGCCAAAGATGATGCGGTTTTGCTCAATCATGAACAGATTCACTTGGCACAACAAAAAGAATTGCTGCTTGTTGGTTTTTTGATTTGGTATAGTTTGGATTACTTGTTGAACTTGCTTCGATATAAAAACCATAAAAAGGCATATAAGAACATTGTTTTTGAGCGAGAAGCTTACGCCGAGGAAAAAAATTTTGACTATTTGAAATCAAGGAAATTTTGGTTTTTCTTAAAATAAGTGTGAATTCAGGCCTTAAAGAACTACTCATTTTTTCTGATTACTCGATGAACAACCGTTTAACTCGACGAGCGTATCAAAGATGTAATTTTCTAGAAATGAATGTGTTTTTTTAAAAATTACTTTTTTATTTTTACTCACTTAAATTTATGAAAATGAGAAACTTTGTGTGGTTATTTTTGCCCTTTTTTGTTTTGTTTTTTGTTCAAACTGGCTCTGCTCAGCTGTATGTTGGCTCTAATAGTTATGTTTTCAATAAAGGCAGTTTATTGTTTGTAAAAGGCAACCTTGAGCTCAATGCAGCTTCAAGTAATTTTTATTTGCGCAACCAAGGTCAACTCTTGCAAGGAACTACTTCTACATCAAATAACAGAGGTTTGGGTAAACTCTCGGTTTTTCAAGAAGGAACCACGAATAATTTTGCCTATAATTATTGGTGTTCACCCGTTGGAGGCTCAGCAGGAGTTTCTGGGAATGAGGCTTTCGGAATTGCGATGTTGAATCAACCAACGACAGTTACGGCCAGTACACCGGCAGTTATTTTGAGTTCATCACAATATAACGGTTTGGCGAATCCGTTGAGTATTTCATCTGCTTGGATATATAAATTTTTGTCATCTTCACAATATTCTCAATGGATAGCCGTGGGTTCTGCCAGCAGTATTCAGGCAGGTGAGGGTTTTACGATGAAAGGAACTTCAGGAACCGATAATACGTTTTCTGATTTAAGCATTGATAATAACCCGGGAAGCGCACAACGCTATGACTTCAGAGGACGTCCGAATGATGGTGATATTGAAATACAATTGGCTGCGGGCAAAAGAACTTTAACCGGAAATCCATATCCGTCGGCTATTGATTTGAAAGCTTTTTTATTGGGCGCAACTGCATCTACAGGAGTAGCTTATTTTTGGGAACAAGACAAAACAGTCAACTCACATTTATTAGCTGCCTATAAAGGTGGTTACGGAGTTTATTCTCCGATGGGTGGTGCTACGGTTGCGGGTTACGGAACTATGGGCGTTTATACACCAGCTATTTTTTATGCCTATGATGGTTCTGGGACAACTTTGGGTGCTGTTGGAGTTGGAAGTAATTATGAAAGACGTTTTTGCCCGATAGGACAAGGTTTTATGTTAGAAGGTGCTTCAACCGGAAGTGTTTGGATGGAAAACCAATATCGAGTTTATCAAAAAGAAGGTGTTGCCAATTATTCTCAGTTTGAAAGGTCGGCAGATTCAGCTCATAATCAACAAAGAAGTACTTTGACTAATTCAACAACTTTACCAGAAATTCCATCGGTTTCAGGCTTTGATTACACAACTGTAAGTACAGCACCGATTCCACAAATTCGTTTGAATGTTTTGTTGAATAATCAAGCAATACGTCAGAATGTTTTGGCTTTTCATCCGGCGGCAACCGACGGAGCTGATTTTGCTATGGATGCGCATTCGCCAGATACTGCCGATATGGATGCTTTTTTCTTGGTTGACAATCAACCTTACACGATTGACGCCATTGATTTTAATATACAGAAACGCATACCGATGGGTTTTAAAAATCCCGCTCAAGCTAGTTTTAGAGTAAAAGTGGCCGAGATGATTAACTTTGCTGAGGCCTCAAACGTGTATTTGCATGATAAAGTGACGGATGTTTACTACGATATTCTCAACGGAGAATACGAATTTACTTTGCCGGCAGGAACCAACAACGATCGTTATGAAGTTACGTTTGTCAATCAAGCGCTGGACAATGCCCAATGGAGCGCTCAAGATTTTGATGTGGTTCAAAATAATGTGGCACAAAACTTTACAATTACAAATCCTTCAAGAGCTGAGATTCGCTCGGTAGGTTTGTTTGATTTAACCGGAAAACAGATCTTTACAGCAAAAGATTTAGGTAACCAAACGAGTTATAAATTTCCAACTTCAATGTTGAGCGATGCAATTTATGTTGTTAAAATAACTACCAATTCACATCAAGATTTCGGAAAGAAAATACCGGTTTACAACGGTGTCAGATAATCAGATATCAGTTTCATACAATCAAATCCTTACGCTTGATGCCTCCCCCAATATAACTTTGGCTATCAAGCGTGAGGATTTATTACATAAGCATATTTCAGGGAATAAATTCAGAAAACTGAAGTATAATCTTGAACAGGCCAAATTTTTAGAACATCATGCCTTACTGACTTTTGGCGGTGCTTATTCAAATCATATTGCTGCGGTAGCTGCTGCCGGAAAAGAATACGGTTTTAAAACCATCGGTGTTATCCGTGGAGATGAATTGGCTTCAAGCATCGACCAAAATCCAACGCTGGCTTTTGCGCAATCATGCGGAATGCAATTTGACTTTGTCTCACGAGATGATTACAAACACAAAGAATCTTCAGCTTTTGTATCATATCTTCAGCAAAAATGGGGTGCATTTTACTTGATTCCTGAAGGAGGAACAAATACTTTGGCGGTTCAAGGCGCGCAAGAAATACTTATAAATCAAGATGCATCATATGATTATATTTGCTGTGCAGTGGGAACTGGTGGAACCATTTCAGGTTTGATTCACTCGGCTTTTTCACATCAGAAAATTTTAGGATTTCCGGCGCTCAAAGGCGATTTTTTAACCGCTGAAATTTGTAAATTTGCCCCGACTGGAAACTGGGAATTGATCAGCGGATATGAATTTGGAGGCTATGCCAAAGTAACGGCAGAATTAATTAAATTCATGAACGATTTTTATCAGAAAACGCAAGTTCAGCTCGATCCGATTTATACAGCAAAGATGGTTTTTGGCGTTACAGATTTAATCTCTAAAGGATATTTTGAGAATGATGCCAAAATTCTGATGATTCACACCGGCGGATTGCAAGGAATACAAGGTATGAATCAAGTTTTGAAACAAAAAAAGTTACCTTTAATAGTTACAAATGATTAAGAAATTGATGTTGGTTTTTATGGTTTTGCTTTTGGCAGCTTGTCATACGCAACAAACCGTGGTTCGCACAACAAAACCCGCTTATAAAAAGCCAACCACATCAACCACTCATACTGCCAAAAAGAAGCCGACTTCAGGTTCAGACAAAAAAGTTACTCAAAAATCAACGGCCAAAACACCTTCTAAATCAACACCCAAACCAACCGCGTCAAACAATTCAAAAACGCCGGTGAAATCTTCGTCATCAACTGTGGTGCAAAAACCGGTTGTTGTTTCAGCCGATGCAAACAAACCTAAAGAAGATACCACTACCTCTGTCGAAATCAAACAAATCGAACAGAAATACGAATCGGCCAAAGAAGAAAACAAATCAAACAGCAACGAAACGGTTTACTCTAAAACCGAAATTCTAGAAGCCACCACGCGCGTCAAAGTGACCACCGCCATGATTTTAGATTACATCAATCAATACAAAGGCATCGCACAAAGCAATATGCGCGATTATGGTATTCCGGCGAGTATTATTTTGGGTCAAGGAATTTTAGAGTCGGGTTCAGGAACCGGTCCTTTGTGTTTGTTGGCCAACAATCATTTCGGGATTAAATGCCACAAAGATTGGAATGGGCCGAGTATTCGCTACGATGATGATGAAGAGCAAGAATGCTTCAGAAAATATGATCAATCGATGGATTCTTACCGTGATCACGCCTTGTTTTTGATTAATCGCCGTTGGTATGCGCCTTTATTTGAGCTTGAAAAAGACGATTACAAAGAATGGGCGCGCGGGCTTAAACGAGCGGGTTATGCCACAGACCCGAAATATCCTGAAAAACTCATCGCCATCATTGAACGCTATGAACTCAATCAATACGATGCAGAAGTTTTAGGCAAAGAATTTACGCCCATCAATACCAGTACACAAATTTCGCCTAAATCAGATTCATATCAAGTGAGTCAAGGCGATACATTGTATTCTATTTCCAAAAAATTCAATATTTCTGTCGATGACCTCAAGCGCAAAAACAATTTACAAGACAATGCGCTTTCTATCGGACAGAGCATAATTATAAAATAATATGTTATATCAAAGAAGCAGTCAACTTTTTGTTGAAGCCGAACAAGTGATTCCCGGCGGAGTGAACTCTCCGGTACGCGCCTTTAAAGCCGTGGGTGGAACGCCTATTTTTATGAAACGCGCCCAAGGGGCTTATTTGTTTGATGAAGACGACAATCGCTACATAGATTACATCAATTCGTGGGGGCCGATGATTTTAGGGCATGCGCATCCGGCAGTTGTTGATGCTGTAGTCAAGCGTACCCAACTCGGAACCTCATTCGGGACGCCTACTGCGCTTGAAACGCAGATTGCTCAATTGGCGGTTTCTATGGTGCCTAATATTGATAAAATTCGCTTTGTCAACTCAGGAACTGAAGCTTGTATGAGTGCCGTTCGATTGGCGCGCGGATTTACCAACAGAGATAAAATCATCAAATTTTCAGGATGCTATCACGGACATTCAGATTCGTTTTTAATTCAAGCCGGGAGTGGCGCCAGCACATTCGGAACACCGAATAGCCCCGGAGTAACCGCCGGAACAGCCAAAGATACTTTACTGGCTCGTTACAATGATTTGAACCATGTAACCGAGTTAATCCAAGCCAATCCAGAGCAAATAGCAGCCATCATTATTGAACCTGTAGCCGGAAACATGGGTTGTGTACCGCCGGCAGAAGGTTTTTTAGAAGGTTTAAGAAGTTTGTGCGACCAACATGGAATTCTGCTCATTTTTGATGAAGTGATGACCGGTTTCAGATTAGCCAAAGGCGGTGCGCAAGAGCTTTACAACATCAAAGCGGATATTGTAGCGTTCGGAAAAGTAATTGGCGGAGGTTTGCCGGTGGGTGCTTTTGCGGCCAGAGCTGAAATCATGAATCATTTAGCGCCGATTGGGCCTGTGTATCAAGCCGGAACACTTTCGGGAAATCCGCTGGCTATGGCTGCCGGATTGGCCATGCTGCAATCATTGAATGAAGATGTTGATATTTTCAAAAGATTAGATCAGAAAACCGCTTATTTAGAAGCCGGAATTCATAAAATCATGCAAGCGCGTCAAATTGATTATACCATCAATAGAGTGGGCTCAATGATTTCAGTGCATTTTGATGCTGCACCGGTGGTTGATTTTCAAACGGCTGCTCGAGGTGATAATCCGCGATTCAAAAAGTTCTTCCACGGATTGTTGCAAGGAGGAGTTTATATTGCACCTTCCGCTTATGAAACTTGGTTCATTACAGATGCGTTAACTTACGACGATTTAGACTTTACCTTGAATGCAATTCAAAAAGTGTCTGAAACACTATAGATGCAAAATAAAAAGCCCGCTTCAATAGCGGGCTTTTTTAATCTATTTTTTAATTAGTGAACTAATTTTTTAAGTAGTTCAGGGTCGTTGTTTAAAACTTTTTTCTGCTCATCATTAAGGGCAGACATTAGTTTGCGTAAATATTGTTTTGAGGCACTTTCTTTATCCATTTCTGAAAGTTTTGCATCAGCCATAGTATTGTGTTTAGTAACCATTAATGTGGTTAAATCGGCTTTTAAAGTTTCATTCATTTTAATTTTAGTGGCCAATAAAGCAATGTCTTTTTGAGCAGCTTCTGTACTTGACATTTTTTTAGCCTGGGCTTGTGCCGAAACGGTGAAAGCCAACATAATAGCAATTATAGCAATGATTTTTTTCATAATGAGTAGTTGATTAATTAAAAACCAAATCTAGGCTTTTTTTAAATTATCTCAAAAATTAATATCAACAAATACTATTCTTGCTTTACATCTTGAGCTTTACCTTCTTTTTTTGCCTCTCTTTTCTCTATTCTTTTCTGCATCATTTCTTGGGCTCTTTCTTTTCGGTTAGCCTCAATTTCTTCCCATTTTTTTAACTGATTGGCATCAAGAATTTTTTCAAATTTGGCTTTGTAAGCTTCTTGGCTTTTCATAAACTCATCTTTCTTAGCCAATTTTTCTTCCATGGTCATTTGTTTGCCGGCTTCTTTTGTGGCTTTTCGCTCGCTTATCATATTATCTCTCGATTTTTCTTGCTCAAGTAAAATCGGTTGAATATCTTTTTTTTGCGCATCTGTTAAATTCAATTGGTTTGAAAGTCTTTTTAAACGCATTTCAGCTCTCTGTTCAGGGGCTATTGGTTCGCGTTTCATCATAGGTTTTGGGCCGTCAGGTTTGCTGGTTTCGGTTTTAGTTTCAGATTGCGTTTTTGGAGCTTCTTTTTTGTCTTTTTTTGTGTCTTGCGCCCAAGTAGTAACACCTACTGACAACAAAACAACTAATGCTAATTTTTTCATGATATTGAATTTTAAAGTTTGGGCTTTTGGACAAAGCACACCGAAGATAGTTTAATTCATCAAAAAAATAAACTGTTTTTAACAAAATTAAAACAAACCTTATTTAATACCTTTGCAGCGTGAAAAATTTAGTATTCATCATCGCTTTATCGGTATTACTCAGACCTGTTTTTCCGGTTATTGAGTATGTGGTGAATTACGATTACATTGCTAATGTGCTTTGCGTCAACAAAGAAAAGCCAAAAATGCATTGTAACGGGAAATGTCATTTGATGAAAGAACTGGCCAAAGCTGCTGAGTCAGAAAAACCAACCACACCTGATAAAAAGCACACCAACATTGAATCCTTTGATTGGTTTTTTGACCGGCCTTTAGAGTATTCATTTTTGAATTTTAACCAAAATCAAGGTACTTCCTACTTTCAATACAACAATTTATACGCTCATTTGAGTGTTCAGGGCATTTTTCATCCGCCCACATTTTCTGCGTAAATCTTTTTGATGTTGACCGATCATTTGGCTCAACCGGATAATTCTATCCAAAATCTCCATCCGCACCCGGTGTGTAGGATGACTATTCACGCATAAAATTTTAAAATCAAATGAAAAAATTATTTATGGCACTTGTGGCCACCTTAGGTTTATTGTATACTGTTTCATCATGTTCAAGTGATAGCAAAAGCTCAACACCAGCCGGAAAAGGTAATATTGATATTGAATTCGACCAAGTATTCGGAGATGCCGACCTTATTCTTAATACCCAAACCAACGCTACTTCACAAAGCGAAGATTTAAAAATCTCAACCGTAAAATATATTGTCAGCAACATTGTGCTCGAAAAAGCCGATGGTTCTACTTATACCTACCCAAAAGCCGACAGTTATTTTATTGTAGACGAAGCTAATGAAGCTTCACACGTTTTATCACTCAGCAATATTCCGGCGGGCGATTACACCAAAATTCACTTCGGAATCGGGGTTGATAAAGCCCAATGGGATCTTGGTTTGTCAGGACAAGGTGATTTATATACCAATGCCGATGCGGCCGATATGGTTTGGTCTTGGGCAGCAGGTTACAAATTTGTAGCTTTTGAAGGAACTTTTACATCAGCAACCGTAACTTCAGATACTTCATTTATGGTGCACACCGGAAAAACTTCTGATACCGCATATAACTATGAAGAAGTTACTTTAGATTTTCCAAATGCTGCGCAGGTCAGAACTGATGTTACGCCAGATGTGCATATTTACGCCAATGTTGCCAAAATCATCGATGGTCACCATACAATCAAGCTTGAAGACCACAACGGCATGGGTATGGGCGCCATGATTATGGGCGGAGATATTTTGACTGATATCATGCACAATGTTTCTGAAATGTTTCGCGTAGATCACGTGCACAACGATTAATAGCAGCTCATTCCTGCTGTTCATTGCAAGTCCTCGTTTCAAAAGCGGTCGGCTCAGGGCGCTTTTCGGCTTCCGCTGGTCGCCGTTACCGCCGCTTACCGATATCGCTTTTGAAACTCCGGGCTTTTCATGGCCATCAGGGCTAAAAATCAGTCACATGAGAAAATTATCTCTACTCGGAAGCGTTCTTTTGCTTGCTTTTACATTGGGTTGTTCGAATGATTCCGATGCGTATCAAGACATTCCACTTGAGGTTCAAGTGCCCGAGAATTTTCCGCCGATGGTATATAACCTAAGTGCGAATCCGCCCACACAAAAAGGTTTTGAACTCGGGCGAAAACTCTTTTACGAAGGGCGTTTGGCCTCAGATGGCGTTGTTTCTTGCGGCTTTTGTCACGTTCAGTCATTTGCCTTTACGCACCACGGGCACACGATTAGTCACGGGGTGAATAATGCCGCCGGAAAACGCAACGCGCCGCCCATTCAAAACTTGGCGTATCAAAGTCGTTTTATGTGGGACGGAGCGAGTGATTTACTCGATACACAACCCGTTATTCCATTACTCAGTGAGGTCGAGATGAACGGTTATTTGCCCAACATTATGCAAATGCTCAAATCAGATCCCGCTTACGTCAAATTGTTTGGTCAAGCTTTTCCCGGAAAACCCATTGATGCCGAGCACATGCTCAAAGCGCTTGCGCAGTTTATGGTTATGGTCACCTCGTCTAATTCAAAATTTGACCATTACCGCAGGCATGAAGTTGGCGGCGATATGACAGCTCAAGAACTCAGCGGTTACGCACTTTTTCAAGCCAAATGCGCTACTTGTCACGCTACTGATTTGTTTACCGATGATTCTTTTAGAAACAATGGTTTGACTATTAATCCGGCGGTAAATGATGTGGGTTATTATCGCTTAACCCAAAACGAAGCTGACAAATACAAATTCAAAGTGCCGAGTTTGCGCAACGTTGAAAAATCCGGTCCGTATATGCACGACGGCCGCTTTTTAACCTTAGAGGCGGTTTTGAATCATTACAGTTCAGGTGTTGTCAATACGGGAACACTTGATTATCAGCTTATAAACGAAACAATTTTAGGGATTCCGCTGACAAGCCAAGAAAAAGCGGATATCATAGCCTTCTTAAAAACACTTACTGACCACACGTATCTCACCAATCCAAAATTTGCAGAACAATAACATGAAAAAAATAATCTTTCTTTTGTTGGCAATCTCTACCGCGAATGCTGCGGTAAAAGACACCATTGCGCCATATCATTTTAAGCAATATCTTCTTTTAGAGGATGATGATTGCGATGCCTGCGGATGTTCGGCCAGTGGCGGAAGCATGGGTTTTGCCTCAATGCTCAATGCGCATTTTGTGGGGCTGAGATATTTCTACCAACACTATCAAAGCAACGATGGATTATACAGCAATTCGCCTTGGTATGACGAGCAATTCAATACGGTTCAACTTTGGGCGCGAATTCCGGTTATAAAAAAAGTGCAGTTGTCGGTTTTGGCGCCGTATCATTTTCATGAGCGCGAAACCCAAAAAGGCAATCAAAATTTATCCGGTCTGGGCGATATTACTTTGATGGCGATGTATCAACTCTATCAAACGCATACCGACAGCACGTATTTTGCGCATACGCTGCAAGTGGGTGCAGGAATCAAAATGCCCACAGGAAAATTTAATGAGGCCAATTCAGGCAGCTTAAATCCGAGTTTTCAGGCCGGAACCGGCAGTTGGGATTATTCGTTAGCTGCCGAGTACACCATTCGACACAAAAAAATCGGGCTCAACACCATGGCGCAATATATTTTTAAATCGGCCAACAAAAGAGAATATCAATTTGGAAATCAAATCAATTATGCCGCAACGTTTTTTTATTTATATGAGAAAAATAAATATTCTTTAGCGCCCCAATTTGGGGTTGCTGCTGAGTATTATCAGTCCAATTTTCAACGTGGGCAAAAACTTAACAATACGGCCGGTCAAATTTTATTTGGTAAAACCGGATTTGAAGCCGGTAGAGATAAGCTCTCTTTTGGGTTTAATTTTATGTGGCCTTTGCAGCAAGACTTGGCTGGCGGAAACTTAAAAGCCATAGGGCGTTGGAGCATTAATTTAAACTACGGATTGTAAAAATTTCTTTACATTAGCTCAATAACCAAAACCAAAACATATGGAAACCGTAGAAAATTCAAATCCAAAACCGTTATCGGTAAAAGAATGGCTGATTACTTTATTGCTTATGGCCATTCCGCTAGTAGGTATTATTATGTTGTTTATTTACGCTTTTGGCAGCAACGAAAACCCCAACAGGCAAAATTGGGCCAAAGCGCAACTCATCATGATGGCAATTATAATAGGATTGGTCATTTTTGCATTGATTTTGTTTGGGTCTATTTTTGCCGCCATGATGGCCGCCAGAGGTTAACTCAATTATACTATGTAAAAAAAGGAACTCAATTGAGTTCCTTTTTTTATGAAGTTATTTATTTGAGATGAACCGTTTTGATATCGCCGTCAACACTTACATGCGTCATGCCGTGTTTGGCTAGATTTTTCATGGCGGCATCCCATTTTTTGCCGCTGAGTTCTGATTGAACTTTGAGCACGCCCAAATCAAGCGCGTTGTTATGGGTTTTGAGCAAATCAACAATGCGTTTTTCGTCGTCGTTGAGTTCAATAACGTTGGCTTTTTTCTCGGGGCGCATCTGCGGAAAGAACAACACTTCTTGAATCGAGCTGTTGTTGGTTAAGAACATCATCAATCGGTCCATACCAATACCCAAACCAGAAGTGGGCGGCATACCGTATTCAAGCGCTCTGAGGAAATCTTCATCAATGAGTCCGTTGGCTTCGTCATCGCCTTTTTCGGCTAAGCGAATTTGATCTTCAAAACGTTCGCGTTGATCAATTGGGTCGTTGAGCTCAGAATAAGCATTGGCAATTTCTTTACCGCAAACCATGAGTTCAAAACGCTCGGTGAGTTCCGGATTGTCGCGGTGCGATTTACACAACGGTGACATTTCTTTAGGATAGTCAGTGATAAATGTAGGCTGAATAAAGTGGCCTTCGCATTTAGCACCGAAAATTTCATCAATCAGTTTGCCTTTGCCCATCGTGGCATCAACTTCAATACCCATAGATTGTGCGGCAGCAAAAAGCTCGGCTTCAGATTTACCTGAAATATCAAAACCGGTAAATTGCTTGATGGCATCGGTCATGGTGACGCGGGCATACGGCGCTTTGAAGTCAACAGTGTGCTCGCCAAAAGTAACTTGGGTGGTTCCGTTGACCGCCAAGGCGCAATGCTCGAGCAATTGTTCGGTGAATTTCATCATCCAGTGGTAATCTTTGTAGGATACGTAGATTTCCATGGCCGTAAACTCAGGATTGTGCGTTCTGTCCATGCCTTCGTTGCGGAAGTTTTTTGAGAATTCATACACACCTTCGAATCCGCCCACGATGAGTCTTTTTAAATACAACTCATTGGCAATACGCATATACAAAGGAATATCCAACGAGTTGTGGTGCGTAATAAACGGACGCGCCGCAGCTCCGCCCGGAATAGGTTGCAATACCGGAGTTTCCACTTCTAAATACCCGCGCTCATTGAAAAAGCTGCGCATGGCATTGAACAATTTGGTGCGTTTGATAAAGGTTTCTTTGACGTGATCATTCACAGTCAAATCAACATAACGGCGGCGATAACGTTGCTCAGGGTCGGCAAAGGCATCGTATATTTTTCCGTCGGCATCGGTTTTAACTACCGGAAGCGGACGCAAAGCTTTAGATAAAAAGGTTAGCTCACTCACGTGAACGGATACTTCACCCACTTGGGTTTTAAACACTTTTCCGCGGACGCCAATAAAATCGCCAATGTCAAGTAGTTTTTTGAAGACTACATTGTACATGGTTTTTTCTTCGTCATGCGAAACTTCATCACGGGCAATATACACTTGAATACGACCTTCAGAATCTTTGAGTTCGGCAAAAGAGGCCTTGCCCATGATGCGTTTACCCATAAGTCTGCCGGCTAAAACTACTTCTTGACCTTCGTATTTAGAGAAGTTCTCTAGAATGTCGTTTGAATAAGCAGTCGTGGTGTACTCGGCAGCCGGGTAGGGCTCGATTCCTAATTGGCGCAATTCAACCAGCGCCTCGCGGCGGAGTATTTCTTGTTCTGATAATGCCATAATGATGGTTTTTAAGTGCGCAAAGATATTGGATAAGTTTTAGAGTTGCAATGCGCGCGCAGAATTATTCAAAGGCCGGTTTTGGAAATTGAATGTTGCTCGTTAGCCCCGATTGCAGGCGATATCCTCACGCGGCAGCGGGAGATAAAGCCGAAAAGCGGGTGGTAGGATGGTTTTGGAAAATTTAGGTTTCGCTTCTGGTTGAAAAAACAAACATCGCAAGGCAATTATGTTGTATTTTTGCGGCATGAATAAAACGGTTCAACTACAAGATTTAGGACGTCAGGATTATCAGGCGGTTTGGGATTATCAAGAGCAATTGTTCCAGCAAATTGTGGATATTAAGTTGCAAAAGCGACAAGAACCAACTTTGGTGACGCCGAATTATTTTTTGTGGGTAGAGCATCCGCATGTGTATACTTTGGGCAAAAGCGGCGATGTGGCGAATATGCTTTTGAGTGAAAAGCAGCTCCAAGAGAAAGGCACCAAGTTTTATAAAATAAACCGCGGTGGCGATATTACGTACCATGGGCCGGGCCAAATTGTGGGTTATCCGATTCTGGATTTGGAGAATTTTTTTACGGACATTCACAAATATTTGCGTTTGTTGGAGGAATCCATCATTTTGACCTTGGCCGATTACGGAATCGCGTCGGGCAGGAGTGAAGGTGAAACCGGGGTTTGGCTGGGTGTAGGAACTCCGTTTGCACGCAAGATTTGCGCTATGGGCGTTCGGGCGTCGCGCTGGGTAACGATGCACGGTTTTGCCTTGAATGTGAATGCTGATTTGGGTTATTTTGACAACATTATTCCGTGTGGAATTCGCGGTAAAGCGGTGACTTCACTGAATATTGAACTTGGTGTTTCGCAGGTGAATGAACGTGAAGTGAAAGCCAGAATTTTGCAGCATTTCTCAGCACTTTTTGAAGCGCGTTGGGTTGAAATGTCAGAACCATTGCGTTATGCGGCTTCTATTGAGCGTCAAAATCAAGACTGAGTTGATCGGGTAATAATTTGAACGATAGGCGGTGATACGGCGTGCTTCCGTATTTTTTAATTGCCACGCGGTGTTCTACTGTTGGGTATCCTTTGTTTTTTTTCCAGTTGTATTCGGGATGTTTTAGGTGGATTTCGTCCATGAAATCATCGCGGTAGGTTTTGGCCAATACCGATGCGGCAGCAATACTCAGATATTTTGAATCGCCTTTGACAATACAACTGTGTGGAATGTTGTCGAGCGGTTTGAATCGGTTGCCGTCTACTATAATATATAAAGGTGAAGGATGGAGTTTGCGCAGCGATTCTTGCATGGCTTGGATGGATGCGTTGAGAATGTTGATCTCATCAATGACATCGCGATGCAAATGGGTGTAGGCAAATGCTATGGCTTCAGCTTCTATGATGGGACGTAGTTGGTAACGCTGTTTTTCGGTGAGTTGTTTGGAGTCGTTGAGCAACGGATGTTTGAAATCAGGCGGAAGAATTACGGCCGCCGCAGTGACCGGTCCGGCCAGGCAACCGCGTCCGGCTTCATCGGTTCCGGCTTCGTTTGCAAAAGTTGAAAAACGGGTAAGGAGCATTTTTGCTAAAGTTTAAAATTCATGTCAGTTGAACGATGTTTGTTGTAAGATTAATGGTCTTGAATCGAAATATATAAACATTTCTGAAGATTTTTTAACATGTCGACAAAAAAGATATTAAGAATATATATTTGTTTATTTAAGAATTAATTAAGAAGTTTGCGGGATATCTAACTCAAACGAAATTTTATATGAGATCGAAGTTCAAATGGATTTTTACACTAGTCATGGTGTTTACAATGCAGTTGGCTCTGGCACAGGAGAAAACTGTATCGGGGGTTGTTTCTGATGATCAGGGGCCTCTTCCTGGTGCCAACGTAATGGTTAAAGGCACTAAAAACGGTGTGCAAACAGATGTTGATGGTAAATTTGCCATCAAAGCCAAAACAGGTGATGTTTTGATTGTTTCATTCATCGGTTACGACGATAAACCTGTTACTGTAGGTGCATCAAACGTAGTTAACATAAAAATGAAAACCGGTGAGGGAGAAAAGTTAAACGAGGTAGTTGTTACCAGTCAAGGTATTAAGAAAGAGAAAAAAGCCTTGGGTTATGCAGTAACAACCATTAAAGCCGAAGACTTTGCTTCAAAACCATCAACCGATGTGGCACGTGCACTTACCGGAAAAGCACCTGGTGTGAATATTCAGCAAACTAGTGGTTTGTCTGGTTCTGGAACGAATATCATCATCCGTGGATATTCTTCTATTACCGGTAGTAATCAGCCTTTGTTTGTGGTAGATGGTATTCCTTTTAATGCTGAAACCAACAGTGATGGTAACTTCTTGGAAGGGGCAACCAATGCTTCAAGCCGTTTCTTGGATTTGGATCCGAACAGTATTGAAAGCATAAGTATCTTGAAAGGTTTGAGCGCAACCACTTTGTATGGTTCGTCAGGTAGAAACGGGGTTGTTTTGGTAACGACCAAATCTGGTAATACCAAAGAAATCAACAAAAAGATGGATGTTGCTTTTACGCAGTCTTTATACATGACAGAAATATCAGCGTTGCCTGATTACCAAAATAGATATGGTAATGGTTTTGATAATTTATACACTGGAGCATTCTCTAACTGGGGTCCGGCTTTTGGAACCGTAGGAACCCAAGGTATTGGTGCTGATGGTACGGTGTCTCATCCTCTTGCATATTATGGTCCTGACACCTTTCCTCAGTTCTGGAATTTTGATCAACAAAATCAAGCAACTACCCCTAAAACAGTTCCTTATGCTCCTCAAAATAACGTAAAACCTTTCTTTAGAACTGGAGTTGTGACAACTACCTCATTGAATATTGGTGGTCGTTCAGAAAACACTTCCTACAATGTAGGTGTTGGACATACTAGAGACGAAGGCTTTATTGAGAATAATACTTATCAACGTCTTAATTTAACAGGTGGAGGCAGAACCAAATTGACAAATGGCTTTACTTTGAGTTCTACTATTAATTATGTTCGAACAGATAAAACTGCTCCTCCTACAGCTGCTGGATTCGGTTCAAATGCGGCAGCTCCTTCGGTCTTTGCTAATATTTTGTATACACCGAGAAACTTGGATTTGTTTGGGATGCCTTATGAAAATCCTATAGACCATTCTTCTGTGAATTACAGGCCAGATATACCTAATCCGCGATGGACGCTCAAAAATTCTAGTGACAACGAAAGTGTTCGTCGTTTTTTTGGTAACATGACAGCTATGTATGAAATCAATTCGTGGTCTAACGTATCTTATCGTTTTGCTGTTGATAATTATACCCAAAATAAAAAATATTACATCAATAGAGGTAATGGGCAGCCTTTTGATAATGAAGGTTTTTTGAGAACTACGGTGAGAGAGAATACAATATACGACCACACGGTTAGTTATAATTTTGATAGAAAAATTGACAAAAACGAAAACTGGAATTTAGATGGGACGCTTGGTTTTAACCCAAGATTTGAGTCTAAAAAACTAGATTACTTAGCAAGTACATCACAGTTTTTGTACGGGTTGATAGAGCATCAAAATTTTGAAAATCACGATGGATACTCTGAGAAGCAAAGCTTCAACATTGTTGGTTTGTATGCCAGTACAACATTGGGTTACAAAAAATATATTTATTTGAACCTTCAAGGGCGTAACGATTGGTATTCTTCATTACAGCCATCTTATCGTTCTTTATTTTATCCTTCGGCATCAGTATCATTTATCCCTACAGAAGCAATTGCGGCATTAAAAGGAAATAAATATATCAACTATGCTAAATTACGCGTAGGTTATGGTTCTTCGGCTGGTTTTCCTGACCCGTATAAAACTATGATTGGATTAAATACACGAGCCAAAGCTTTCTTGCAACAAGATGGAACAGTTGTGAATACATTATCACCAAGCAATGAACTTGGTAATCTTAAACTTAAACCAGAGTTAGTCAAAGAACTTGAGTTTGGTTTTGAATCTAAGTTGTTCGATAATAGACTTGGAATTGATTTATCATTGTACAATAAAGTATCAACTAATTTGATTGTTGAACGAGATTTAGATCCTTCAACGGGGTATGATTATACAACTGATAATGTTGCACAAGTCAGTAACAAAGGAATTGAGTTAGGGTTGAATTTAGCCATTTTCCGACCTAAAAAAGATGATGGATTTACATGGGATGCTACTATTAACTTTACCAGAAACAGAAACTATGTGGATGAGCTCGGATTAGGGTCAGTTTCATCTCTCGCAATTGCAGGTTTTACCAACTTAGGAAACTTTGCTATTAGTGGTCAACCTTATGGAGTGATTATGGGTAGTTCTATTACACGTGATGTAAATGGTAACTATGTAGTTGGTGCTGATGGGAACTATTTAGTAAATAATGAATTGTCAATTATTGGCGACCCGAATCCGGATTGGAAATCGACTGTGATTAATGAGTTTTCGTACAAAAACATTACGTTTGGATTCCAGTTTGAATACCAAAGAGGGGGTGATATTTATTCAACAACCGCTGCGGCCTTGTTGTCACGTGGTTTGACAGAAGACACCAACTTTGACCGCTCTGGAACATTTGTTTTGCCTGGTGTGAATGTCAATGGTAATGTTAATACAACCCAAATTGGTCTTACACAATATGGTTTTAATAATTCAGGTTTCTTTGTTAATGAGCAGGCTATATATGATGCTACGAATCTTCGCTTGAGAGAAGTTTCTTTGTCCTATAGTCTACCAAAAAAATGGTTAGAAAAAACGCCATTTGGAAAAATGTCTATCTCTTTTGTTGGTCAGAACTTATGGTTCAAAGCATTTAATTTCCCTAAACACTTAAACTTCGATCCAGAAGTGATGAGTTTAGGTGTGGGTAACGGACAAGGGTTTGACTATTTGACCGGTCCTACGGCTAAAAGATATGGATTCAACTTTAATTTAACTTTCTAAAAGTCATGAATAAGAAATATATCAAATTATTATTAGTTGCTTTCACAGTTTCCATTTGGGGTTGTGAGACAGTTGATTTGGATCAAACTGAAAACCCAAGTACAATTAATGCTAATTTACTTGAACCTAAGTATACTTTTAACTACATTCAATTACAGCTTCCTGATTTTGTTGATCAGACCAATTCTTTTACGCAAAGAATTACTCGTCAAATGGCTATGACTGGAGGTAATACTTACGATAACGCTTTTGCACCTGTTAATTTTAATCAACAGTGGAGTACAGGTTATAATATTTTGAATGCTATTAAATTGATGGAGCCGAAGGCTAACCAGCAAAACTTAAATTTTGTAATGGGGGCTTCTAAAATTATCAGATGCTATGTCTTAATGACTTTTGTTGATATGTATGGGGACATTCCATATTCTCAAGCTCTTCAAGGAAATGCTAATATAACTCCTGCATTTGATAAAGATTCTGAAGTTTATGCTTCGATTATTACTGAGTTGGATGATGCTATTGCTAAGTTTGATTTGCCGGATAATCCTAAAATAAAAATTCAAGATTTATATTACGGCGGACTTTCTGCAAAGTGGATTAAATTAGCTAATACTTTGAAATTGAAAATGTATAACAATTGTAATTTGTTATCTACTTTAGGGACTAAAAACGTTGCTAATGAGATTAATCAAATTATCAACTCTAACAACATTATCAATGATGCATCAGATGATTTTGTTTTTAAGTATGGCAACTCAAGGTTTAATCCAAATTCAAGACATCCTCTTTATAACGACCAATATGAAAGAGGGGGAGGTTCATACATAGGGAACTATTTTATGTGGGCAATGACAACTGAAAAGGGAGCAACTTCTGACTTTACTAATTCTATTCAAAATCCTGGTGATCCTCGTGTTAATTTCTACTTTTATAGACAAGATGCTGACCCTCAAAACGAAGATACCTTTACTATTCCAGGAAGATCGAGGCCTGAGAATTACAACAATATTTCGTACAACTCTTTCTATGATAATACTATCAGAACATGTTATACTGTTTCAAACTGGGTAGCTGGTGCTATGCCACAATTTGGTTATTTGGGTAGAGATCACGGTAACAATGCAGGTTTGCCGCCGGATTCAGATAAGAGAACTGTCGCTGGTACATACCCAATTGGGGGGATGTATGGAGGAGAGTCCGCAAATTCTGTTCAAACAGATGGTAACAAAGGCAAATTAGGTGCTGGTATCATGCCCATTATGTTGTCTTCTTTTGTTCATTTTATGAAAGCTGAATTGATACTGAAAAATATTATTTCTGGTTCAGCAAAAACTGAATTTGAAACTGCGATAACTCATTCTATTGATAAAACTACAGGTTTGTTTGCTGACTACCCAGTTCTTGACCAAAATGACCAAGATGATTTGTTGGCTAAAAAGACTAAATACATTAATTATGTTTCTGGTTTTTTCGATAATCAAACTACTGATGGTAAATTGGAAATGGTTATTAAAGAATTTTACATAGCTGCTTGGGGTAATGGTATTGAGCCATATAACAATTACAGAAGAACAGGATATCCTAGCAACTTCCAACCAACTCTTGAGCCACTTCCGGGTGCTTTCTATAATTGTGCGTACTATTCGGGTAATTGCGTAAATAACAACCCTAATGCTCCTTCGAATGTTCGAACACGTAAAGTGTTTTGGGCAGTGCCAAATAATAAAGAGCTGTATTAATTTTAAATAATTATCATGAAAAGATTTATAGTTATATTTTCAATTCTTTCTCTTGGATTGCTTTCTTGTGAGAAAGATCAAAGCCTAGATCCTAGACCGGTTCAAGTTGGAGGCCCCTATATGCGATTAGATATTACTAGTAAAGTATTGAAAACGAAAGGCCCAGGAACTAATAATTTTACTGATCAGGAAGTGCAAGACTCATATTTTGGGGGATTACTCACAGATCCTTCTGGTAAAGTTGTTCAGTATAAATTGTATGTAAAACGACGTGATAGTTATGGCGTTGGTGGTGAATTTAAGTTTGTAAAAGAAATCACATCATTCCCTACAGAACTTAAAGTTACACAACAAGAGATTGCCGATGCTTTGGGATTGAGTGTTTCAGATTTAGTATTTGGGGATGAGTATTATTTTTACGCTGAAGCTTTTGATAGTGTTGGTAAGCGTTCAGATTATTATAGCCTCTCAACCACAGTTCAAACAGCACCTGGAATGAAACAAGCTTTCAGATTTAGAACAACATCTGTCACTAAGAGTTTCTTTGATGTTGCTGAGAATTATGTTTCATATGACAATTATGTTAACCCTTAATACGAAAATCTTTATGAAAAAATATATTAATAATAAGATTTCTAAAGTTTTCTTGACTCTTTCCTGTTTTGGTATTTTTATAGCTTGTCAAGAAGACGACGTTTTCTCGGGTCAACCTCAAGGCCCTTTTACTACGCTCAAAGGTTCGGTTACGACAACTGAAACTAATGTTGTTTCCTCACAATCTTTTCCTATTACAGTTTCTTTAGGTGACAATCCAGAAACACCTGAAGCTGATTTGTTGACTTTTCCAATGGATGTTAGTGTAGAAGTGATTGCTTATGTCTATAATGAAAACGTTGATGTCAGATCTAGTAAGAGATCTAGAAGAACATTCATTGTTCCAGCCGGAGAAAACTCTATTGTTGCCGATATGATTGCCCCCGGGGCTGATGGTACAACTGATTTACCATTTAATATGGATTTGAGATTATTTATGTCAGCAATTACGACAGCTCCAGAAGTAACGCCCAAAGGTTTCCCAGGGAAACAGTATTTGATGACTTCGGATACAATCAATGTGGATTATGGTGATACTCCTTTTGCTGGTGTCAACTCTAAAAGATTGGGGATAAGATTTGATTTTATTGGTCCTCATTCCGGAGCTGCACCAAGTTCAGCCCCAATTAATAATCTTAATATTGTTGTCAAAAGAAATGGTGCGGTAATGCCCTCTCAATCTCCTTCTCAAGGTATTTCTCCATCTTCCAATTCAACGAGACCGTACTTTGGAACTACAAACAATGCTAATAGATATGAATCTCTCAACTTTCTTGATGCAACACAAACAATTAAAGTTTACAATGCTACATATGCCGATAGCCTTGCTGGTATTTTTACTGTAAAAGCTGTTTCGTCAGCACAAGCAGCAGCTGACAGGCCACATGGTTTCAAAGTAGGTGATGAAGTATCGTTCAAAAACTTTAATGGCTCTGGATCAGCTCCTACGGTTGTTCAGGTGTTGGCTGTGCAAGATGCATATACTTTTAAATTTCAAGCTTCTAACACAACTTTTGGATCTAAACTAGCATTTTCTCAACCAAAATCTGTTGCCGCGGGGCTTTCGCCTACTGATGTAGAATTAACATGGAGCCCATTTTTTGCCTATGTGGGAGGTAATGTAATTAAATATAATGGTGTTTATTATTATTGTAGAAAAGATATTGCTTCCTCAATCGTTGGTAATGCTTTCCCAAGTTTTGATACTGATCATTGGGTTGCTGGTCAGCCCAAAATAAACTGGGAGAATGAACTTTCTGCTCCTCATCCTACTTGGGATTCAAGAGCTGAATACTTTTTCGGTGATGTGGTCACCTACAATGGTGTTTTATTTGTAAACAATGGCTATTCGCCTTCACGTACTCCGCAAGAGACTGCTAATCCTAACCCTGCAGCTACTAATTCAGAATGGTCTGTTGTTATTAATTCGTATAACATGGATTTTCAAAATTATACAAGCACTGATACATTCACGATTGAAGTCTATGCTCAAAGATTAGGTGGCTTGACTTCAAATGCACCTGCTACCGATATTCCTTACAAATTTACTGTTCGTTATCCTGATGAAAAAGTAAAGGTCTTTGGGGGTGTTTTTTCGGGAATGACTATTGGCTCAACAACGAATTCCATTCAAAAAATGACAATCATGAGAACTACAGTACAAGGTGTCTCTAGTTTTGCAATAACTCATAATTAATTTCAAATATTTGAGTTAAAAATATTGTTAGGCCAAAGTTTTGTAATTTTGGTCTAACTTTTTTTTTATATTTGTCTTTCAATTTATAAAACCATAATTATTATGAAAAAACTTTTACTATTTGCTTCTTTGGTATTAGGTTTTGGTGCTCAGGCTCAAAACATATACTGGACTGAGTATGCCACTTCACAGCCAGCTGCAAGTACTGGTATGAGAAGTATTTCGATTGTTGATGATAACACAGTATGGCTTAGCAATTCTTGTGGAACAACAGGATGTACAACCATTAGACGTTATTCACTCTCTACTGATAGTGGTGTTAGTTGGACAACTAATGCAATTGATTTAGGAGCTTCAGCAGCGAACTTAGAAATTGCCAACATCTGTGGTGTTTCTGCAACTACAGCATTTGCTTCAGTTTTTCCTAAAGCCTCTGGGGCATTAGGTGGTATTTGGAAAACGACTGATGCTGGCCTCTCATGGGCCAGACAAGCAACAGCTTCTTTTAATTCAGCCGATGGAGCTTCTTTCTGTAATTTAGTTCATTTTTGGGATGAAAACAATGGTGTAACTATGGGTGACCCTGCTGGAGGTTATTTCGAAATTTATACAACGACCAATGGGGGTTCTGTATGGACTCGTGTGCCAAGTGGAAGTATTCCTGCACCAATTGATGCTGCTGAGTATGGTTTAACTAATCAATTTACGGTTACTGGTGATGTTATCTGGATTGGAACCACTTTTGGTCGTATTCTTAAATCAACAGATCATGGTTTGACTTGGACTGTATCACAATCTCCAATTCCTGATTTTGGTGGAGGTATCAATGGTTCAGGTTCAGGTGATATGGCTTTCTCTGATGCCAACAACGGTTTGTTGCAAACAGATGCGTATGAGTTGTTCTCAACCGCTGACGGAGGTGCTAACTGGACAGCTTTGACAGTAGCTCCTGATACAGCTTTGAAAAACTTTGGTATTTCTGAGATTCCAGGACAAGCAAACACTTACATTTCTGTAGGTGAAGATTTGTTGAACTCGCCTGCACGTGGGTCAGCATTCTCAACGGATGGTGGTAACACTTGGACGCACATCGCTGATACTGACGAAGTAGACGGAGGTGTAGTTGCTTTCAGAAATAGCCAAGTTGGTTTTTGTAGTGGTTTCAGTACATCTGCTGCTGTTGGCGGTATCTGGAAATGGAACGGTGTAAGCTTGGCTAACACATCTTTCTCTGCTGACAAATTGTTTACAGCCTACATCAACAACGCTACAAGAACACTTCAAGTAAACGGTAAAAACATTTCAAATGTTGCCGTTTATGATGTGCTTGGAAAACAAGTTTTCAACGGTTCTTACACTTCAGTAGATGCAGTTTCTATCAATGTTGATTCATTCAACAGTGGTGTTTACATGGTGAAAGTTGCTAACGCTGAAGGAAACACTTCAACTATCAAAGTTATCAAACAATAATTTGTTTGTTCTTATAGAAAAGAAAGCCACTCATTTGAGTGGCTTTTTTTATAGATTTATTTTCAGTTTTCAAAGTCAGCGATAACAAACAAATATTTATTTTTGCCCACATATATAATTGAATAT
Source organism: Flavobacterium sp. CYK-55 (assembly GCF_018413465.1). GTDB lineage: Bacteria > Bacteroidota > Bacteroidia > Flavobacteriales > Flavobacteriaceae > Flavobacterium. Next base: position 33,363 of record NZ_JAHCDK010000001.1, on the reverse strand, counting down.
GAGAATTCTCTTCACGCTTTTGTTTTTTGTTATTTCGGCAGTTGGCATTGCCCAAGAAACCGCTAATGAGAAACCTAGAAAAAGCTTGCTCAAAACCAAAGAGCAAAAAGAGAAAGAGTTAGCCCGAAAAGCCCCGATCACTTCTTACAAAACATATACGCTTCAACGGGACACAACCTTTGTTGATACATCTTTAACGATTCAAAAAGAGTATCAATACAATTATTTGCGCAAAGATTTATTCGGGCGAATCGCCTTTCTTAATGAAGGACAAACCTACAACACACTTGATTTTGGTTTAAACAAAGTCAATGCGTTTCCTGAATTTGGCTACCGAGCTAAGCATTTAAATTATATTGAAGCAAATGACATCAAATACTACTTTGTAGCCACACCTTTATCTGATTTGTATTTCAAAACCGTCATGGAACAAGGGCAATCACTTGATGCTTTTCTTACCGTTAATACTTCAGAGCAGTTCAACTTTTCAGTTGCTTACAAAGGTTTGCGCTCACTTGGAAAATACCTCAATCAACTATCAAGCAATGGTAATTTCAGATGTACGGCCAGTTACAAAACAGCAAAAGGGCAATATGTTTTCAACGCACATTATACCGGTCAAGATTTGCTCAATGGAGAGAATGGCGGAATCACGACACCTTCTGATTTTGAAAGCAAAGATGCCAATTTTAAACAACGTCAAAGACTCGAGGTTTTTCTAACCGATGCCACTTCATTCATGAAAGGCAAACGTTTTTTTGTTGATCATCGATTCAGAATCAATTCTTCCGAGGCCAACCACAACTTGTTTCTTACTCATCAAATCAATTACGAAACCAAGTTTTTTGAGTATTATCAACCCACTGTTGCATCTGAAGTCGGAACCCAAACCATTAATCATTTTGGCGATTCTTACGTAGGCAGTTATATCAATGACCAAGTTCATTACAATCGATTATACAATCAAATCGGTGTAAGTTATGAAAGTAAAAAGTTAGGGCGTCTGCACTTTTATACCGACGATTTCAGATACAACTATTTTTACAATACAGCCGTTGTGCTTAATGGTCAAAACATCCCGAGTTTACTCAAGGATAAAATCAACAGCATGGGTGCACGCTATGATTACCAAAAAAACCACTGGAGCGGCTTTGCGCGTTATCATAACGCTCTGACCAATCAATCGCTTACTGATATAGAACTTCAAGCTGCCTATAAGCTCAATGATAAAAACCAATTTACCTTCTCATATCAAAGCGCGAGTAAATTGCCCGATGCTGTCTACAATTTGCACCAAAGCAGCTATGTTGCCTACAACTGGTTTAACAATTTCAAAAACCAAAAAAGCAATACCCTTACCGCCAAAGCGCAAACTCAATTTGGTCAGGCCGAATTGCAAATCAGCAACTACGACAACTTTTTGTATTTCAGCGATGACAGCACCAACGCTTTGCAACAATTCATTTCGCCTAAACAATACGAAAAATCTATTCAATACCTATCGGTCAAAGTCAGCAAAGAATTCCGCGTTTGGCGATTCGCGCTTGATAACACCTTGCTCTATCAGCAAACCAGGCAAGACGACCCAGTGCTCAATGTGCCTAAATTTGTTACGCGCAACACACTCTATTATTCCGATTACTATTTCTCACGCGCGTTGTATCTGCAAACCGGCTTTATCTTCAATTATTTTACAAAATATTACGCCAACGGATATAATCCCATCCTAACCGATTTTTACGTCCAGAATCAAACCAAAATCGGTGATTTTCCACTCGTTGATTTCTTCATCAACGCCCGCGTGCGCCAAACCCGCATTTTTCTCAAAGCCGAACACTTCAATTCGTCTATGGCTTCACAAAACAGATTTTACTCGGCGCCGGGTTATCCGTACCGCGATTTCATCATCCGCTTTGGCTTGGTTTGGAATTTCTTTCAGTAATCTCTGCTCACTATTTATTATTGTTTGGGCGTGACCACAAGGGTCGGGCTATCCGCTTTTATCTTTTGCTCGCTTGCTCGCAAAAGGATAACCGCTTTTATCCCTCACGCAAGTCTCCGAGATTAACATCAGTCAAACTTGCAGACCATCATTTTATCGATATATTTGCACTCTAAAATAGGCTTGGCAACTCAACTGCGCAGCCGTTCAGATGCAACAAAATGAAATACGCAGAAAACATCCTCGGAACCATTGGCAACACGCCGTTGGTTCGACTCAATAAAATCACTTCTGAGGTCAATGCTTTGGTGCTTGCCAAAGTTGAAACCTTCAATCCGGGCAATTCAGTCAAAGATCGTATGGCCGTTAAAATGGTCGAAGATGCTGAAGCCGATGGGCGTCTCAAACCCGGCGGAACCATCATCGAAGGAACTTCAGGCAACACAGGAATGGGCTTGGCCTTGGCTGCTATTGTCAAAGGTTACAAACTCATTTGCGTGATTACCGACAAACAATCCAAAGAAAAAATGGACATCTTGCGTGCTGTGGGTGCCAAAGTAGTCGTTTGTCCGACTGATGTTGAACCGACCGATCCGCGTTCATACTATTCTGTTTCCAAACGCCTCGCCGAAGAAACGCCTAACGCTTGGTATGTCAACCAATATGACAATCCATCCAACGCGATTGCGCATTATGAACAAACCGGTCCTGAAATCTGGGAACAAACCGAAGGTAAAATTACTCATTTTGTGGTGGGCGTTGGTACCGGCGGAACCATCTCAGGTGTGGCCAAATACCTTAAAGAGAAAAACCCGAACATCAAATGTTGGGGTATTGATACTTATGGCTCGGTATTTAAAAAATACCACGAAACCGGTATTTTTGACGAGAACGAAGTATACTCATACATCACCGAAGGCATCGGCGAAGACATTTTGCCCAAAAACGTTGATTTTTCACTCATTGACGGATTCACCAAAGTAACCGATAAAGACGCTGCGGTTTATCAACGCAGATTAGCGCTTGAAGAAGGCATCTTTGTGGGCAACTCAGCCGGTTCAGCCGTCAAAGGATTGTTGCAACTCAAAGATCATTTCAAACCTGAGGATGTAGTTGTGGTTTTGTTTCACGATTCAGGCAGCCGTTATGTAGGTAAAATGTTCAATGACGATTGGATGCGTGAGCGCGGTTTCTTAGATGAAGAAATCAACAAAGCCGAAGATGTCATCAAAGACCACATCGATAAGCCACTCATTATTGCGCGTACAGAAGAACTCGTTTCGCATGCTATTGAACGCATGAGAAAATACAAAATCTCACAAATTCCGGTTATTGACATCAGTGGTTTTGTAGGTTCACTCGATGAATCAGCTTTGTTTGATTTGTATGTGAATGATAAAAACGCCGCCGAGCGTCCGATTCGTGAAATCATGGGTAAACCATATCCGGTGGTAGCTGCAGGAACCTCTATTGAAGAAGTTTCAAAACTCATCAGCAAAGAAAACCAAGCGGTACTGATTGATTTAGGTAAAGGCAAACACCACATCATTACCAAATACGATATCATCGGAACCATTAAATAAATATACCGGCAACCGTAACAAGTTGCCGTTTTTTTTGATTATGAATTTTACAGCTATTGATTTTGAAACCGCCACCATGCATCCGGAAAGTGCGTGCGCGGTGGGTATAGTGACTGTGAACGATGGCATCATTGTCGATGAGTTTTATACACTCATTCAGCCGCCTTATAATCACTATGCATACCACAACATCAAAGTGCACGGAATTCGTCCGATAGATACCGAAAATGAAAAAACTTTTGACGGCCATTTTCCTCAAATTCAAAAAAGACTTTTCGGAAGAACCATCGTGGCGCACAATGAATCTTTTGATCGGAATGTGCTTATGCGTACCATGAAGCATTACGGTTTGTATTACGATGAACTTGAAATTTCAGATCGTTGGGAATGCACTTGCAAAATATACCGAGCCAAAGGTTACAAGCCGGCGAATTTAAAATATTGTTGCGAGCAGAACCAAATAGAACTGAATCACCACGAGGCTTTGTCAGATGCGCGCGCTTGTGCAAAATTATATCTGCTCAAATGATTTGTTCAAAGCGAAGTTTTTTCTAATTTAGATTTCGTTTTTAAATAATATGTCGGTTGTTATCCGTTTAAAATATTTCTTTGAAAAATACGGTTTTCACGTATCGTCGCGCTTGGCTGACAAGTTGGGCATGCGTGCCAACAGCGTCCGATTGTTCTTTATTTATATTTCGTTTGTAACCGCCGGTCTTTGGTTTGGGGTTTATTTAACCTTAGCCTTTTGGATTCGCCTCAAAGATCTCATACGCGCCAAACGAAGCTCTGTTTTTGATTTATAAAATTTACACGCCATGATTATTCACTTCAATGCCATACAACATGAAAACAGATTTTATCTCTGTGATTTTGAAATTCTCAAAGTCACAACGCCTCGGTTTATTGATTTTATTCTCGCTGATTTTGCTGATGCAATTAGTCATTTGGTTCGGGTTTCGTACAACCGAAATGCCACAAGAAAATCAAGTTTGGACAAACTTACCGCCTAAAATTGATTCAGCTCAATCTTCATTTTCGGAGTATCGCCCCAAACCATTTAATCCCAATTTTATTTCTGATTACAAAGGCTATATGTTGGGCATGTCAGTAGCGCAGATTGATCGGCTTTTGGCTTATAGAAAAACAGGTAAATATGTCAATTCAGCGCTTGAGTTTCAGCAAGTGACTCAGGTTTCTGACGAACAACTTCAGAAGTTAGAGCCTTATTTTAAGTTTCCGGATTGGGTTCACAACAAGCCATCAAATATTTTTACTGAAAAAAAGGTTTTGAAAAAAGAATCTTTGATAGACATCAACACCGCTACAGCTGATGATCTAAAGAAAATTTACGGAATAGGCGATGGTTATGCACAGCGCATTTTAACTTTACGCCAAAAACTCGGAGGTTTTGTACACATCAATCAAATTGAAGACGTCTGGGGTTTGTCGCCTGATGTAATTGCTGCACTCAAGCAGCGGTTTGTAGTTGTCAATCAGCCGATAATTCGTAAAATCAACATCAACAAAGCCGGCATAAAAGAACTGATGCAATTACCTTATTTTAGATATCCGTTGGCCAAAGCTATTGTCGTGCAGCGCAGTATGAACGGAAGCTACAAAAACATTGAAGATTTGACAAAGATTTCAGATTTTCCGGTTGATAAAATAGAAATTATTGCCTTATATTTGGATTTCTAAAAAAAATAGACATTTATGAATTCATCTTACTTCACAGAAGAGCACGAATTATTCAGAAAAAGTTTTCGCGATTTTTTGCATTCAGAGGTTGTTCCTCATATTGAAAAATGGGAAAAAACCGGAACTATTGAACGGTTTATCTGGAAGAAATTTGGTGAAATGGGCTTTTTCGGAATCAATTACCCGGAGGCTTACGGCGGAATGAATTTAGATTTGTTTTATACCGTTGTTTTTTTAGAAGAACTTCAAAAAATTAAATCATCCGGTTTTGCTGCGGCCATGTGGGCGCATGCTTATTTAGCGATGACCCATCTCAATGCTGAAGGCGATGAGCGCATCAAGCAAGAATATTTGGCTGCGAGTATCGCCGGCGAAAAAATTGGCGCTTTGTGTATTTCTGAACCTTTTGGGGGAAGCGATGTAGCCGGAATGCGTACTAATGCTGTAAAGCAAGGCAATCAATATATCCTCAACGGATCAAAAACATTTATTACCAACGGTGTATATGCTGATTACTATGTGGTAGCGGCTAAGACACAACCTGAGTTGGGCAATAAAGGCATCAGTATTTTTTTGGTTGATACCAGTACACCCGGAATTTCGGCCACCAAGTTGGATAAATTAGGTTGGCGCGCCTCAGATACGGCTGAGATTGCTTTTGACAATGTGCAAATTCCTGCAGAAAATTTGATGGGCGAAGAAGGAAAAGGTTTTCCGTATATCATGCAGCATTTTGCTTTAGAGCGTTTGATCATGGCGATCAATGCACATGCCCGCGCTGAATATGCGCTTGAATATACCATTGAATATATGGCACAACGACAAGCTTTTGGTACCACAATTAATAAGTTTCAGGCTTTGCGCCACACCATGGTTGACCATGCCACTGAAATAGAGCATTGCAAAATATTTAATTATGCAGCCACGGCTCGACTCAACCAAGGTGAATATGTTGTAAAAGAAGCTACGATGGCCAAACTCAAATCAACCAAAGTGGCCGATGAAGCCATTTATGCTTGTTTGCAAATGCTCGGCGGATACGGTTATATGGAAGAATATCCATTGGCGCGTTTGTTAAGAGATAGCCGTTTGGGGCCAATCGGAGGCGGAACTTCAGAAATTTTGCGCGAGATTTTGTCTAAGATTATTATTGATCAGCAGAGTTATAAGCCTGCGGTGAAGTAGAGATTTGTAGAAAAAAATATTCAGAGCCAACAGATTTTAGTTTGTTGGCTCTTTTTTTTGAGCAAGTTTTTGCGCGAGGGATGGAAGCTAGGTGCCGCGCACCGCGTACAGCCTGACGGCGAAACGGCTGTTTTTTTGTGATGAATTTTGAATCGCCGGCGCGCCCCAAAAAAATAATTTAAAATTTATAATCATAATTTAAAATTAATTGTACATTTGCGGCCTTAACGAGAGGAGGTGTCTGCATTATGTTAATTATACCCATTAAAGACGGAGAAAACATTGATAGAGCTTTAAAGCGCTACAAAAGAAAATTTGATAAAACCGGAACTGTTCGTCAGTTGCGTGCGCGTCAGGCTTTCATTAAACCTTCAGTAACGCACAGAATGAAAATTCAAAAAGCGGCTTACATTCAAAAATTGAAAGACAGTATCGAAAGTTAATAGTAACTTTTTAAGTCATAGAACCGTTAGTTTACAAAGTTTAATACCTTTGGGCTAACGGTTTTTTTTATGGACAATTTCAAACAAGCTTTTCAAGATTATTTGTTGCTCGAAAAAAAATATTCGGTGCATACGGTCAACGGATATTGTGTTGATATAGCTGTTTTTGAAGCTTTTTTGAAGCAGGAATTTGATCAAAACACTTTGGTGGATGTGCATTATCCGCAAATAAGAAGTTGGATTGTTCAGATGGTTGAATCGGGTATGTCAAACGTTTCGGTAAATCGTCGCGTGGCATCGCTCAAAAGTTATTATAAGTTCTTGCTCAAGATTGGGCAGATTCAGGCCAGTCCGCTTTTAAAACATCAGGCGCTTAAATCTCCGAAGAAATTGCAGATTCCGTTTTCAGAAAAAGAAGTTGATTTGGTACTCAATAATATTCAATATCCGGAAGGTTTTGATGGTGTTCGCGATAAACTCATTATTGATTTGTTTTACACCACCGGAATTAGGCGCAGTGAACTCATCAATTTGCAGATGTCGGGTGTTGATGTTGTGGGAAGTACTATTAAGGTATTGGGCAAACGCAACAAAGAGCGCATTATTCCGATTTTGCCGGTGATTATTGTTGAGCTAAAAAAGTATTTATCGGAACGTTCTAATATAGAAGTTGTTAAAGATTCTGGCTTTTTTTTCTTGTCAAAAAAAGGCGTTAAATTGAATGATTCGTTTGTGTACAGACTAATAAATCACTACTTTAGTAATGTCTCGGAGAAAGCAAAAAAGAGTCCGCATATTCTAAGGCATACCTTTGCGACTCATATGCTCAATCACGGGGCGGATATTAATTCGGTAAAAGAATTACTCGGGCATTCGAGTTTGGCTTCAACTCAAGTATATACACACAGTAGTTTGGCTGAGCTTAAAAAAGTTTACGGAAATGCTCATCCGCGCAATCGGGAGTAGTTCTTTGCAAGTTTAACCCTAAAATTTTTTATTATGAAGGTAAATGTTCATGCTGTTAACTTTACGATTGACAAAAAACTCACTCATTTCATTCAAGAGCGTTTAGATAAACTCGAAAAATATTATGACCGAGTGGTGGCAGCGGATGCTTTTTTAAAGGTTGAGAATACAAGCGATAAGGAAAATAAAATTGTTGAAATTAAAGTTCATGTTCCTGGAGATGATTTAATTGTTAAAAAACAGTGCAAGACTTTTGAAGAAGCAGTCGAGTTATCAGCCGAATCTTTAGAGCGTTTATTGGTTAAAAGAAAAGAAAAAATCAGAGCCAATATTTAGTGAAAAATTTTTATAGAAAATGTTTTGTTTAAAAAACAAAATCCTATACATTTGCAGTCCGTTAGAAATAGCGGACTTTTTTTATTCTAAATGCCGGTGTAGCTCAGCTGGCTAGAGCAGCTGATTTGTAATCAGCAGGTCGTGGGTTCGAGTCCCTCCATCGGCTCGGCTTTTAAATAGAAAAGGTTAGGGAAGATACTCAAGCGGCCAACGAGGACGGACTGTAAATCCGTTGGGAAACCTTCGCAGGTTCGAATCCTGCTCTTCCCACAATTTTTTTGCTCGAAAACTTATCAAAAGTTCACTTTTGTAAAGGTTTGAAAAGTAAAAAAATAGTAAGGGTTCACCCTTACGGATCACCGAGCGATAGCGAGGTAATCCTGTGGATGATTTGAATAGAAACATATTCGAATCGTCAAAGATTAACTTCAAAAACTAAGCGCAAGCGAAGTTTTAAAAGTTAAAAAGTAAATCTTGAATGTCAGGATTTAAAACACAAGCCGGTGTAGCTCAGGGGTAGAGTGCTTCCTTGGTAAGGAAGAGGTCACGGGTTCAAATCCCGTCATTGGCTCGAATTCGTTTTGTGAATTTTGAACACTATATATAAACTAAGATTAAAAATTAATTAAAATGGCAAAAGAAAATTTTAGTCGTACCAAGCCACACCTTAACATTGGTACGATTGGTCACGTTGACCACGGTAAAACTACATTAACTGCTGCAATCACTAAAGTATTGTCTGATGCCGGTTATTGTCAAGCTAAATCTTTCGATCAGATAGATAATGCTCCAGAAGAAAAAGAAAGAGGTATTACTATTAATACTTCACACGTTGAATATGAAACTGCTAACCGTCACTACGCGCACGTTGACTGTCCAGGTCACGCGGATTACGTAAAAAACATGGTTACTGGTGCTGCTCAAATGGACGGTGCTATCTTGGTAGTTGCTGCTACAGATGGTCCAATGCCGCAAACTCGCGAGCACATCCTTTTGGGTCGTCAGGTAGGTATTCCTAGAATCGTTGTATTCATGAACAAAGTGGATATGGTTGACGATGCTGAGTTGTTAGAACTTGTTGAAATGGAAATCCGTGATTTGTTGTCATTCTATGAGTATGATGGTGACAATGGTCCTGTTGTTCAAGGTTCTGCTTTGGGTGGATTGAACAACGATCCAAACTGGGTTCCTAAAATCATCGAATTGATGGAAGCTGTCGATGCTTGGATTGAAGAACCAGTTCGTGACAACGCTAAGCCATTCTTGATGCCTGTTGAAGACGTATTTACCATTACTGGTCGTGGTACTGTAGCTACGGGTCGTATCGAAACTGGTGTTGCTAACACAGGTGATCCTGTTGAAATCATTGGTATGGGTGCTGACAAATTGACTTCTACTATTACTGGAGTTGAGATGTTCCGTAAAATCCTTGACCGTGGTGAAGCTGGTGACAACGTTGGTTTGTTGTTGAGAGGTATTGACAAAGCTGATATCCGTCGTGGTATGGTTATCTGTAAACCAGGTTCAGTTAAACCACACGCTAAATTCAAAGCTGAGGTTTATATCTTGAAAAAAGAAGAAGGTGGACGTCACACTCCATTCCACAATAATTACCGTCCACAATTCTACGTTCGTACAACTGACGTAACTGGTATCATTTCATTGCCTGCAGGTGTAGAGATGGTTATGCCAGGAGATAACTTGACTATCACTGTTGAGTTGTTGAGCCCAATCGCTCTTAACGTTGGTTTGCGTTTCGCTATCCGTGAAGGTGGTAGAACAGTAGGAGCTGGTCAGGTAACTGAAATTCTTGACTAAGAATAATTAACCAAATATAGAGCCAGCAGGTTTCCGTTTAGGTTGCTTGCTGGCTTTTACTACGGGCGTAGTTCAAGGGTAGAATAGCGGTCTCCAAAACCGTTGATGGTGGTTCGAATCCTCCCGCCCGTGCAAAAAACATGATATAATGAAAATCGTTAATTATATATCAGAAGCGTTTGAAGAATTAAAATCAAACACCACTTGGCCAGCTTGGGAAGAGGTGCAGCGTTTGACCATTGTGGTTGCTGTATTTTCTGTTTTGTTTGCTTTGGCTACTTGGGGTGTTGATGAAGTTTGCGCTAAGTTTATTGCCGCAATTTTTAATTGGATAAAAGCTTAATTCTTTTGTGATGACAGATACTAATGTGAAAAAATGGTATGTGGTTAGAGCTGTAAGTGGCCAAGAAAACAAGGTAAAAGCTTACATTGAAACCGAAATCAACCGTTTGGGTATGGCTGATTACATATCGCAAGTATTGGTGCCTACTGAAAAAGTAGTACAAGTACGCGACGGAAAGAAAATCACTAAAGACAGAGTGTACTTTCCGGGTTATGTAATGATTGAAGCAAACCTTGCTGGTGAGATTCCACACATTATTAAATCTATTACAGGAGTGATTGGATTTTTGGGTGAAACCAAAGGAGGTGATCCGGTGCCACTCAGAATGTCCGAAGTAAACCGCATGCTTGGAAAAGTAGATGAATTGGCTGTGAAAACAGACAATCAAGCTATTCCATTTACTGTAGGCGAAACCGTTAAAGTAATTGACGGTCCTTTCAACGGGTTTAATGGAACTGTTGAAAAAATTAATGAAGAAAAGCGTAAACTTGAAGTTATGGTGAAAATTTTCGGTAGAAAAACTCCGCTTGAACTCAGTTTTATGCAAGTTGAAAAAGTATAATTTTTTTGTTACATATAACTCACATCAATCGCTTCCAATTGATCGATGTAAAATTTTTTAGAAATGGCTAAAGAAATTAGTAAAGTAGTTAAACTACAAGTTAAGGGAGGTGCTGCGAATCCATCGCCACCGGTTGGACCTGCTTTGGGAGCTGCTGGGGTTAATATCATGGAGTTCTGTAAGCAATTTAATGCGAGAACCCAAGATAAAGCCGGCAAAGTTTGCCCTGTGCAAATTACAGTTTACAAAGACAAATCATTTGATTTTGTCGTTAAAACACCACCTGCAGCTGTTCAGCTGTTAGATGCTGCCAAGTTAAAGTCAGGATCCGGAGAACCAAATCGTAAAAAAGTAGCTAGCGTTACTTGGGATCAAATCAGAACCATTGCAGATGATAAAATGGTTGATTTGAATGCGTTCACTATTGAATCTGCTATGAGCATGATTGCTGGTACAGCTAGATCAATGGGTATAACTGTAACTGGAGATTCTCCTCTAAAATAAGGGATAGACATGGCAAAATTGACTAAAAAACAAAAAGAGGCTGCAGCAAAGATTGAGAAAAACAAATTGTATTCATTAAAAGATGCTTCATCTTTATTGAAAGTTGTTGCTTCTGCAAAATTTGACGAGTCTGTAGATATCGCGGTTAAATTGGGTGTTGATCCAAGAAAAGCGAATCAAATGGTTAGAGGAGTGGTTACCTTGCCACACGGTACAGGTAAAGACGTAAGAGTTTTGGCTCTTGTTACTCCAGATAAAGAAGCTGAAGCTAAAGCTGCTGGTGCTGACCACGTAGGTTTAGATGACTACCTCCAAAAAATTAAAGACGGTTGGACTGATATTGATGTAATCATCACGATGCCGGCTGTTATGGGTAAATTAGGTCCTTTGGGTCGTGTTTTAGGTCCACGTGGACTTATGCCAAACCCTAAAACAGGTACTGTTACCATGGAAGTAGGTAAAGCTGTTCAAGAAGTTAAGTCAGGTAAAATTGACTTCAAAGTTGACAAAACAGGTATTGTTCACGCGGGTATCGGAAGAGTTTCTTTCGAAGCTGATAAAATCGCTGACAATGCTCATGAAATTATTCAAACATTAATCAAACTAAAGCCAACTGCTGCAAAAGGTACTTACATCAAGTCTATTCACTTGTCAAGCACTATGAGCCCTGCGATTGCCTTAGATCCGAAAGCAGTATAATTGGTAGTTAAACATTTGTATTATGACTAGAGAAGAAAAATCAAGAGTTATTGAAGATTTAACTGCACAATTAGCCGAAACTAATGTAATGTACATTGCAGATATTTCTGGTTTGAACGCAGAGACTACTTCTAATCTTAGAAGAGCTTGTTTCAAAGCGGGAATCGAATTGGCAGTAGTTAAAAACACTTTGCTTGAGAAAGCCATGGAGGCTTCTGATAATGACTATGGCGATTTGTCATCAGTGCTTAAAGGAAACACTTCTATTCTGATTGCAGAAAATGGTAATGCTCCTGCAAAAATCATCAAAGAATTCCGTAAAAAGTCTGATAAGCCTATCCTTAAAGGAGCTTACATTCACCAAGCGGTTTTTATCGGTGACAACCAATTAGATGCACTCGTTGCACTTAAATCTAAAGAAGAAGTTATCGGTGAAATCATCGGAATCTTACAATCTCCAGCTAAAAATGTTGTTTCTGCCCTTAAATCAGGTGGTGGAAAAATCGCTGGAATTGTTAAAACGTTGTCTGAACGATAAGAGTTTGATACTTCAAACTTTAAACGTCACAGACAACATGAGCCCACGCGCGCACTTAAATAAATTATATTTTACAAACTATTAAAAACGATAGAAAAAATGGCAGATTTGAAACAATTCGCAGAACAATTAGTTAACTTAACTGTAAAAGAAGTTAATGAACTTGCTACAATCCTTAAAGAAGAGTACGGTATTGAGCCTGCTGCTGCAGCAGTAGCTGTTGCTGCTGGTCCTGCTGGTGGTGGTGATGCTGGTGCTGCTGAAGAGCAAACTGAATTCACTGTAGTATTGAAAGATGCTGGTGCTTCTAAATTAGGAGTTGTTAAAGCGGTTAAAGAATTGACTGGTTTAGGACTTAAAGAAGCAAAAGATTTAGTTGATGCTGCTCCTACAAATGTAAAAGAAGGAGTTTCTAAAGATGAGGCTGAAGGTCTTAAGAAAGCTTTAGAAGAGGCTGGAGCTGTAGTAGAGCTTAAATAAGCATAACTCAGTTTTGAAAACTAGGTTTAGGCCATGGACAAATGCGTCCACGGCCTAAACCATTTTTCGTATAATAAAATTATATCTGTATTGAGTTTAAAGCAGATTGAAAATACTCAAAGTTTACAATCATTACGAAGAAAGAGAACGAACTAATTTCCTGGTTGGTTTTACAAGATGTTTTGATTGTTTTAAAAAAGGAAAGTATAAGTTAAAACGTGTTTTTAAACACAAAAAATTACTTTTTTTTAATCAAAATTTTGTCCATTGATGATCACAAATCAGACTGAAAGATTGAATTTTGCCTCGACCAAAAACATCCCCGATTATCCGGATTTCTTAGATGTTCAGGTTAAGTCGTTCAAAGATTTCTTCCAACTGGAAACCAAATCAGACGAGCGAGGCAATGAAGGGTTGTACAACACCTTCATGGAGAACTTCCCTATCACAGATACCCGTAACAACTTTGTGTTGGAGTTCCTAGATTATTTTGTTGACCCACCACGTTACAGCATTCAAGAGTGTATTGAAAGAGGATTGACCTACAGCGTTCCGCTCAAAGCGAGACTTAAATTGTACTGTACCGATCCAGAGCATGAAGACTTTGAAACTATCGTGCAAGATGTGTATTTAGGAACCATTCCTTACATGACACCCAGCGGTACGTTTGTTATTAACGGGGCTGAGCGCGTAGTTGTTTCGCAATTACACCGTTCTCCGGGCGTATTCTTCGGACAATCTTTCCACGCCAATGGAACCAAACTTTATTCTGCCCGTGTTATCCCATTCAAAGGATCATGGATTGAATTCGCGACCGATATCAACAGCGTTATGTATGCGTACATCGATCGTAAGAAAAAATTACCTGTAACTACTTTGTTCCGTGCCATCGGTTTTGAGCGTGATAAAGACATTCTCGAGATCTTTGACTTGGCAGAAGAAATCAAAGTATCTAAAACAGGACTTAAAAAATACATCGGCCGTAAATTGGCTGCGCGTGTATTGAACACATGGCACGAAGATTTCGTTGACGAAGATACTGGAGAAGTAGTATCTATTGAGCGTAACGAAATCATCTTAGATCGTGACACCATCATTGACAAAGACAATGTTGAAGAGATCATTGATGCCAATGTGAAGTCTATTTTGTTGCACAAAGAAAATACCAATACGGCTGATTATTCAATCATCCACAATACGCTACAAAAAGACCCAACCAACTCTGAAAAAGAAGCCGTAGAGCACATTTACCGTCAGTTGCGTAATGCAGAACCACCTGATGAAGAAACCGCTCGTGGCATTATCGATAAATTGTTCTTCTCTGACCAACGTTACAACTTAGGTGAAGTAGGTCGTTACAGAATGAACAAAAAACTCAACTTGGACATTCCGATGGACAAACAGGTGTTGACTAAAGAAGACATCATCACCATCGTAAAATACTTGATTGAGCTCATTAATTCAAAAGCTGAGATTGATGATATTGACCACTTGTCCAACCGTCGTGTAAGAACCGTAGGGGAGCAGTTGTCACAACAATTCGGCATTGGTTTGGCTCGTATGGCCAGAACCATCCGTGAGCGTATGAATGTGCGCGACAACGAGGTGTTTACGCCGATTGATTTGATCAATGCCAAAACACTTTCGTCTGTAATTAACTCATTCTTCGGAACCAACCAGTTATCTCAGTTTATGGATCAAACCAATCCATTGGCCGAGATCACGCACAAACGTCGTCTTTCAGCTTTAGGGCCAGGCGGTCTTTCAAGAGAGCGCGCAGGGTTTGAGGTTCGTGACGTTCACTATACGCACTACGGTCGTTTGTGTCCGATTGAAACTCCTGAAGGTCCAAACATCGGTTTGATTTCATCTTTGGGTGTATACGCCAAAGTAAACAATATGGGCTTTATTGAAACGCCTTACCGCGAAGTGAAAAACGGTAAAGTTGATTTGAATGCAGCTCCTATATACTTAAGTGCTGAAGAAGAAGAAGGCAAGATGATCGCTCAGGCCAACATCGCCATGGATGACAACGGAAAAATCACGGCTGATAAAGTTATTGCCCGTGAAGAAGGTGACTTCCCGGTTGTAGAGCCGTCAGTGGTTCACTATACCGACGTAGCGCCTAACCAGATTGCATCGATTTCTGCATCGCTTATTCCGTTCTTGGAGCATGATGATGCGAACCGTGCGCTCATGGGATCCAACATGATGCGTCAGGCCGTACCATTGTTGCGTCCTGAAGCTCCGATTGTAGGAACCGGTTTAGAGCGTCAAGTAGCTTCAGATTCTCGTGTATTGATTAATGCCGAAGGAAACGGAGTTGTTGAATACGTTGATGCCAACATCATCACCATCAAATATGACCGTACCGAAGAAGAGCGTATGGT
The DNA here is from genome assembly GCF_018413465.1 of Flavobacterium sp. CYK-55. Lineage (GTDB taxonomy): Bacteria > Bacteroidota > Bacteroidia > Flavobacteriales > Flavobacteriaceae > Flavobacterium. The sequence goes on along the minus strand of NZ_JAHCDK010000001.1, from coordinate 17,873 downwards.
GAGTTTTGAAGCGGATGAGAAAACCTATCAACTCATTAAATTCAGAAAAACCAATCAGAGTACTTCTATTAACTTGAAGCCGATTGTTCGAAAAGGCGATCGCGTTAAATTAGGACAAGTACTTTGCGAAGGATACGCTACGCAAAACGGAGAGCTTGCTTTGGGTCGTAACTTGAAAGTGGCCTTTATGCCATGGAAAGGATACAACTTCGAGGATGCGATTGTAATCTCTGAAAAAGTAGTACGCGACGATATATTTACGTCTATTCACGTGGATGATTATTCACTCGAGGTACGCGATACCAAATTGGGTAACGAAGAATTGACCAATGACATCCCGAACGTTTCTGAAGAAGCTACTAAAGATTTGGATGAAAACGGTATGATCCGAATTGGTGCTGAAGTAAAACCTGGGGATATCCTCATCGGTAAAATCACGCCAAAAGGAGAATCTGATCCAACACCTGAAGAAAAACTCCTTAGAGCGATTTTCGGTGACAAAGCCGGTGATGTAAAAGATGCTTCGCTTAAAGCTTCACCATCACTCAGCGGAGTTGTATTAGACAAAAAATTATTTGCTAGAGCCGTAAAAGACAAACGCAAACGCACACAAGATAAAGATGCGCTCACGGCTTTAGAAATGGAATTTGAAACTAAGTTCGTTGAACTTAAAGATAAATTGGTTGAGAAATTATTCTTAATCGTCAACGGAAAAACCTCTCAAGGAGTCATGAACGATTTGGGTGAAGAAGTTTTGCCAAAAGGTAAAAAATACACACTCAAAATGTTACACGCCGTTGAAGATTTTGCTCACTTAAGCAAAGGTCAGTGGGTGGCTGATGACGTAACCAACAAATTGGTAAACGATTTGATCCACAACTACAAAATTAAGTTGAACGATCTTCAAGGTGCACTCAGAAGAGAGAAATTCACGATTACTGTGGGTGATGAATTACCAGCAGGAATCTTGAAATTGGCCAAAGTGTACATCGCTAAAAAACGTAAGCTCAAAGTGGGTGATAAGATGGCGGGTCGTCACGGTAACAAAGGTATTGTGGCGCGTATTGTTCGTCAAGAAGATATGCCTTTCTTAGAAGACGGAACACCGGTTGATATCGTACTCAATCCACTAGGGGTGCCATCGCGTATGAACATTGGTCAGATCTATGAAACCGTACTCGGTTGGGCCGGACAAAAACTCGGTAAAAAATTCGCAACGCCAATCTTTGACGGAGCTACACTTGATGAAATCAATGCGCTTACCGACCAAGCTGGTGTACCAAGATTCGGACACACGCATCTTTATGATGGCGGAACCGGAGAGCGTTTCCACCAAGCGGCTACAGTAGGTGTGATTTACATGCTTAAGTTGGGTCACATGGTTGATGACAAAATGCACGCGCGTTCTATTGGTCCATACTCACTCATTACGCAACAACCATTGGGTGGTAAAGCTCAATTCGGAGGTCAGCGTTTCGGAGAGATGGAGGTTTGGGCACTCGAGGCCTACGGTGCTTCAAGTACCCTACGTGAAATCTTAACAGTGAAGTCTGACGACGTAATTGGTAGAGCCAAAACGTATGAGGCCATTGTTAAAGGTGAGACGATGCCAGAACCAGGACTTCCTGAATCATTCAACGTATTGATGCACGAACTCAAAGGTCTAGGATTAGACATCCGTTTAGAAGAATAAGACTGTTATCAGTTCCGGGTTGTCCGCTTATTATTTAGCTGACAACCTGGAGCCGACAACTAAAATAATTTCAAAATAATCAATAGTAACGACTATGATGAATAATAGAAATAACAAAGAAAAAAATCTGATCAAAAGATTCGACAAAATCTCGATTGGATTGGCTTCTCCGGAATCAATCCTGGCTGAATCAAGAGGCGAGGTGCTTAAACCGGAAACCATTAACTATAGAACACACAAGCCAGAGCGCGACGGTCTTTTCTGTGAGCGTATTTTTGGTCCTGTAAAAGACTTTGAATGTGCTTGTGGTAAATATAAAAGAATCCGTTACAAAGGAATCATTTGTGACCGATGCGGTGTTGAAGTTACTGAGAAAAAAGTACGTCGCGACCGTGTGGGACACATCAATTTGGTAGTGCCGATTGCACACATTTGGTACTTCAGATCATTGCCTAATAAAATTGGGTATATCTTGGGCTTGCCGTCTAAGAAACTCGACATGATTATTTACTATGAGCGTTATGTGGTGATTCAAGCCGGTATCGCCAAGCATCCTGACGGGGAACCGATTGAAAAATTAGACTTTTTAACTGAAGAAGAGTATTTAAATATTTTAGATACCCTTCCGCAAGAAAACCAATATTTAGACGATACGGATCCAAACAAATTCATCGCCAAAATGGGTGCTGAGTGTATCATGGATTTGTTGGCCAGAACTGATTTAGATGCCTTATCTTATGAATTGCGTCACTCTGCCAACAACGAAACGTCTAAACAACGTAAAACAGAAGCGCTCAAGCGTTTGCAAGTTGTGGAGTCATTCCGTGAGTCTAATCTTGACCGCGAGAATCGTCCTGAGTGGATGATCATGAAAGTCATTCCGGTAATTCCGCCAGAATTGCGTCCACTTGTGCCGCTTGATGGAGGTCGTTTTGCCACTTCAGATTTGAACGATTTATACCGTCGTGTAATCATCCGTAACAACCGTTTGAAAAGATTGATGGAAATCAAAGCGCCTGAAGTAATCTTGCGCAATGAAAAACGTATGTTGCAAGAATCAGTTGATTCCTTATTTGACAACACACGTAAAGCATCAGCGGTTAAAACCGAATCCAACCGTCCGCTTAAATCACTTTCTGATTCATTAAAAGGTAAGCAAGGTCGTTTCCGTCAAAACCTTTTGGGTAAACGTGTGGATTATTCTGCGCGTTCGGTGATTGTCGTTGGACCTGAACTCAAAATGTACGAGTGTGGTTTGCCAAAAGATATGGCGGCTGAATTGTTTAAACCGTTTGTAATTCGCAAACTCATTGAGCGCGGAATTGTAAAAACAGTCAAATCTGCTAAAAAAATCATTGATAAAAAAGAGCCGGTAGTTTGGGATATCCTTGAAAACGTAATCAAAGGACACCCGGTATTGCTCAACCGTGCTCCAACCTTGCACCGTTTGGGTATTCAGGCTTTCCAACCTAAATTGATTGAAGGAAAAGCAATCCAGTTGCACCCGCTTACTTGTACGGCGTTCAACGCGGATTTTGACGGTGACCAAATGGCGGTACACTTGCCACTTGGGCCTGAGGCTATTTTAGAAGCTCAATTGTTGATGTTGGCATCGCACAATATTTTGAACCCTGCCAACGGAGCGCCGATCACGGTACCTTCACAAGACATGGTTTTGGGTCTGTACTATATGACCAAAGAAAGATTGTCAACTCCTGAGCACAAAATTTTAGGTGAAGGTTTGACGTTTTATTCTGCTGAAGAAGTAAACATCGCCTTAAACGAAGGAAAATTAGAACTCAACGCTCGTGTAAAAATCAGAGCGAAAGATTTCAATGAAGAAGGACAACTCGTTTGGAAAATCATTCAAACTACTGCAGGTCGTGTACTCTTTAATGAAGTAGTGCCTGAGGCTGCCGGATATATCAACGAAGTATTGACTAAAAAATCTTTGCGTGATATCATCGGAAGAATCCTTGCGGTAACTGATGTTCCAACTACAGCTGCTTTCTTGGATAACATGAAAGATATGGGATACAAATTCGCCTTCCGCGGTGGATTGTCATTCTCATTGGGTGATATCATCATTCCTCAAAGAAAAGATGAATTGATCGCTGATGCTCGTGAGCAAGTGGAAGGAATTACCATGAACTACAACATGGGACTTATTACCAACAACGAGCGTTATAACCAAGTCATTGACGTATGGACATCAACCAACGCATTGCTTACAGAATTAGCCATGAAAAACATCCGTGAAGACCAACAAGGTTTTAACTCGGTATACATGATGTTGGATTCTGGAGCGCGTGGTTCGAAAGAGCAAATTCGTCAGCTCACCGGTATGCGTGGATTGATGGCAAAACCTAAAAAATCAACTGCCGGTGGTGGTGAAATTATTGAGAACCCGATTCTTTCTAACTTTAAAGAAGGACTTTCGATCTTAGAATACTTCATCTCTACGCACGGTGCTCGTAAAGGTTTGGCCGATACGGCGCTTAAAACGGCTGATGCGGGTTACTTGACGCGTCGTTTGCATGACGTTTCTCAAGATGTAATTGTCAACCAAGACGATTGCGGAACTTTACGCGGAATTGAAGTAACAGCCTTGAAGAAAAACGAAGAAATCGTTGAAAGTTTAGGCGAGCGTATTTTAGGACGTGTTGCTTTGAACGATGTGGTAAACCCATTGACTTCCGAAGTTATGGCTTATGCCGGACAACAAATCACGGAGCATATTGTTCGCGAAATTGAAGCTTCTCCGCTTGAAGCAGTTGAAGTTCGTTCAGCCTTGACTTGTGAAGCGCATAAAGGTATTTGTGCTAAATGTTACGGGCGTAACTTGGCTACCGGTAGAATGACCCAAATTGGTGAAGCTGTCGGAGTTATTGCAGCTCAATCCATTGGTGAGCCGGGTACACAGTTGACCCTTCGTACCTTCCACGTGGGTGGTACTGCGGGTAACATTTCTGAAGAGTCAAGTTTAGTAGCTCGTTTTGACGGTCGTATTGAAATCGAAGACCTCAAAACGGTTAAAGGTGAAGACACTGAAGGTAATACTGTGGATATTGTTATTTCACGTTCAACTGAGCTCAAACTCGTTGATTTGAAAACAGGCATCGTACTCAATACACACAATATTCCATACGGTTCTAGCATTTTCGTAAAAGACGGTGATGCTATTGCTAAAGGTGATACCATTTGTAAATGGGATCCATATAACGGGGTAATCGTTTCTGAGTTTACCGGAAAAATTGCTTATGAAGATTTAGAACAAGGGCAATCGTTCCAAGTTGAAATCGATGAGCAAACCGGATTCCAAGAAAAAGTAATCTCTGAATCAAGAAATAAAAAACTCATCCCAACCCTTTTGGTGTATGGCAAAGATGATGAACTCATCCGTTCATACAACTTACCGGTAGGGGCCCACTTGATGGTTGAAAACGGCGAGAAAATTAAAGCCGGTAAAGTACTCGTTAAAATTCCGCGTCGTTCATCTAAAGCAGGTGATATTACCGGAGGTCTTCCGAGAATTACCGAGTTGCTTGAAGCTCGTAATCCATCGAATCCAGCGGTAGTTTCTGAGATTGACGGAGTTGTTACGTTCGGTAAAATCAAACGTGGTAACCGCGAGATTGTCATCGAATCTAAATTTGGTGAAATCAAGAAATACTTGGTGAAATTATCTAGCCAAATCTTGGTGCAAGAGAATGACTTCGTAAGAGCCGGTGCTCCGCTTTCAGACGGTGCCATTACGCCAGAAGATATCCTCAGAATTCAAGGTCCGTCAGCGGTGCAACAATACTTGGTCAACGAAATTCAAGAAGTATATCGTTTGCAAGGGGTAAAAATCAACGATAAACACTTTGAGGTAGTCATCCGTCAGATGATGCGTAAAGTACGCGTAGAAGATCCGGGAGATACTTTATTCCTTGAAGAGCAACTCATCCACACCAAAGACTTTATCGACGAAAACGATAAACTCTACGGAATGAAAGTGGTGGTTGATGCCGGAGATTCTGACAACTTGAAACCGGGACAAATTGTAACGCCACGTGAATTGCGCGATGAAAACTCATTGCTCAAACGCGCCGATAAAAACTTGGTGACTACCCGTGATGTTATTACGGCTACCGGAACACCAATTTTGCAAGGAATTACCAGAGCATCGTTACAAACTAAGTCCTTTATCTCGGCTGCATCGTTCCAAGAAACAACCAAAGTATTGAACGAAGCTGCTGTTGCTGGTAAAGTTGATAAACTAGAAGGCTTGAAAGAAAACGTTATTGTCGGACACAGAATCCCTGCCGGAACCGGTATGCGTGATTATGATCATACCATTGTAGGATCAAAAGACGATTACAACGAAATGATGGCTAACAAAGAAGAATACATTTACTAGTATGAGCGATTCTAATCAACCACAGCAAGGACAAATCAACATTGAGATTGATGAGGCTATGGCAGAAGGAATTTATTCTAATCTTGCTATTATCAATCATTCTCCTTCAGAATTTGTTGTAGATTTTGTTTGTATCATGCCCGGAACACCGAAGGCAAAGGTAAAATCAAGAGTGGTTTTGACGCCGCAGCACGCCAAGCGATTGGTGAAAGCTTTGGCCGAAAATGTACACCGCTTTGAAATGGCCCACGGAGAAATCAAAGACTCCGAGCACCCGCCGATTCCTTTGAACTTTGGACCTACAGGTCAAGCATAAATAATTATCCAAAGAGCCTTCCCTAAAAAGAAGGTTCTTTTTTTTTATGCTTAATTGAAAATCATTTGGTTAGATTTTTTTGTAGTTTCAATTCATGTTAAAAATTGTTTAGATTTACCCTATCACAATCTTGATCAGATTGGTTTTTGTATAAATACAAATTGCTTATATGAAGAACTCGTTTCGGCTTTTGAATGCTCTTTTGAAAAAATATGTTGTTTACTTTTTCATCTTTAGTCTTTTGTTTGTTTTTGAAGGTGCCACAGCACAACAAAATAATCGTTATACCATTCAAAATTCATTGGGTAGTTTTGAAGTTCAAGCAACCCCATCTGATCAGTTCAACCAGCTCAAAGGCAGTTCGTTTGCGGGATATTATTTTCGGTTGATACAATTTTATGAACTTCCATCAGATGAACAAAAAAAACAATGGGAGCAACAAGGTTTGTTGTTAACCGATTATCTCTCGGCCAATACCTATTTTGTGGCTATTTCAATGAATTTTAATCTTGCCAGTTTGCGCCGAGATGCAAGAGCTGTTTTTGAGGTTGAACGGGTGTTTAAATTAGAATCTGTATTGCAAAGCAAAGGAGTTCCTTCCTATAGCATCACAGGAACATCAGCACAGTTTATTTTGAGTTATTATCGAATGCTTGATAAGACCCAAGTTGTGAGCGATTTGCAAGCACAAGGTATCAAAGTAATTGCTCAGCGTGATTATGCCGGACAACTTGATGTAGTTTTTCCTGTTTCAAAATTAAATCAAATTACAGATTTGCCCTATGTGCAATTTATTGGTGCTATGCTTGAACCGGCCAAAGCTGAAGATAATTACAGTTACCGCAACACCACAGCGCGATCGAATTATTTGAATACGGGTTACAATGGACTAAATTACAACGGTGCAGGTGTGGTTATAGCCATTGGCGAAGATGGTTTGCTGAACAATTTAATCGACATCAAAGGCAGAACTCAAGAAGTAGGCACATCAACCACGGTTTCAGATCACAAGTTGGGAACTGCTCAAAATGCAGCTAGTGCCGGAAATCAAGATCCTAAAAACCGAAACAACGCATGGGGCGCCACTGTGCTTAGCGCTGATGGAGGGCCCAATTACAGTAGTTTGTACAGTTCGCACAATTTACGTTTTACCAACCATTCTTACGGATATTCTATTTCTGGCGGATATGACAGTTCAGCTAGAGATCATGATTTGCGCATTGCCGCATTGCCCAATCATTTGGTTTCATATTCTTCGGGCAATTCAGGAACAGAGATCGGATATGCTCCGTATGCTTTTGCGGGTTGGGGCAACATTACCGGTCAAGTGAAACAAAATAAAAATCAAGTTTCTATTGGGGCATTGAACTCTGAAGATGTCATTACCGGATTCAGCAGTCGCGGCCCCATGTACGACGGACGGATTATTCCACAAATGGTGGTAGAGGGAATGGAAGGAACCTCATATGCATCACCCAAATTTGTTGGCGAAATAGCTCAACTTACTCAAGCCTATAAAGCTTTAAATGCCGGTGTTGAACCTGCCTCTTCTTTACTTAGAGCCGTTATGATGAACACGGCTGATGATTTGGGTAACTCGGGTCCGGATCATATTCATGGATATGGGCGTCCCAATTTGCGCAGGGCATACCAAACCATAGCTCAGAACAAATATTGGACGACAACCATCTCAAATGGCCAAAATCAAGCACAAACGATTACAGTGCCGGCCAATGCGAAACAAATTCGCGTTATGATAGTCTGGCCAGATGCTGCTGCTGCGGTTAATGCAAACCCTGCGATTGTTAATAATTTGAATCTGAGCGTAAAGGATCCGGCCAATACAACTTATTTACCATGGGTACTTGACACAACGCCTAATGCAATTAATTTGAGCAATCCGGCTAGCAGAGGAACAGATAATATCAATACCATTGAGCAAGTTACCGTTGATAATCCTCAATCAGGATTATGGACGGTACAAATCAGCGGTGCATCTGTACCCATGGGACCGCAGCGATATTTTGTGGTTTATGAAATATTGATGAATGAACTCAGCATGGCGTATCCGTTGGTCAATGAAAAATTCATTCCCGGAGAAGTTTACTTTTTGCGCTGGGATAGTTATGGTGAAAGCAATGTTTTTAACTTGGCTTATGAACTAAACGGTTCAGGCGTTTGGAATCAAATTGTTGCTAATTTTGATGCTGCCAAAAGGGTCTATCGATGGATAGCTCCGCAAGTTACAGGAGTTAATACGATTAAATTTCGCATTCAGCGCAACGGAATCACTGCCTATAGTGATGTGAATTATATAGGGAACACCCCTGAAAATTTCAGAATTATCAAAGCTTGTGCAGATGTTGTCACGCTTAAATGGTCTCCCGTTAACGGAGCAACTGCCTATAAAATTTATCGTTTAGGCGCACAATACATGCAAGAAGTAACGGCCAATATTACCTTTTCTGGAGCTAGTGCTGAGCTCACAGGACAAAGTACTACCGTTAATGAATACTATGCAGTAAGTGCTCTGACCAATGCTTCTGAGGGGCAAAGAACCATTGCCCTAACCAAAACGCCGGGAGATATAAATTGCGTAGGTTTTAGCTGGACAGGAACAGTTTCTTCAGATTGGTTCAATGCGTCTAATTGGGCAGCAGGTTCAGTACCAACGGTCAATGATAATGTGGTGATTAATTCTTCGGCACCTTTTCAGCCGCAAATTAATGCAGCGGGAGCGCTTTGTGGTTCTTTGACCATTCATTCAGGAGCGAGTTTGACCATGAATAATGCAACTTCATACACACTTTCGGTTTCAGGAGATTGGCAAAACAACGGAACCTTCAATCCGGGAATCGGAGTGGTTGACTTTAACGCAACCAATAGCTATCAAGAAATATACGGTGCGTCATCGACTACTTTTTACACGTTAAAAGTCACCAAAGGCGTTGTAGATAACATACTTGAAGTGAATTCTGTGATTGCGCTGAGTTCGCCGAGTGTTCCTCTAAATATAACATCTGGAACATTCAAACTTTCGAGTAATTCTACTTTGACCCCTTTTATTGTCTCTACTTCCATCAATTCCGGACAAGGTTTGTGGGTCAACGCAGGGACGGTCAATTTTGGGAATTATTCGATTTTTAATAATGCAGGTTTGATCCGATTAAGTGCCGGAACGCTCAATTTTGGCACAGCACAAGGCAACAATATTACTTATCTCAACAACGGAAAGTTCATCATTGAAGGCGGAACTTTTAACATCACCGGACGTATTTCGCCCAACAGCGCAACTTCATCTGGAACTTATCAGCAATCTGGCGGAACAGTCAATGTGGGGATTTTGGGTTCTACAAGTACAACAAGAGCACTTTTTGAAATGACTGCCAATGTTACTTTTACTTTGACAGGAGGTACATTGGCTTTGGTTCGCGCATGTTCGAATTCAACGGATTACAGCAATGTCGCAAATATAAATACCGTGCTTGGCGGAACAATTCAAATAGGGAATTCATCAACGCCCATCAACCAAACCATCAGAGTTTCTACCACAGTACCTTTTTACAATTTGACTGTATTTAACAACAACAACCCAAAGATGCAATTGGTGAATAATGCTATTGTGATTCAAAATGATTTGAAAATTCTAGGCGGAACTCTTGAGGCCAATAACCTCGATATCAACTTAAAAGGGAATTTGACCAATAACGGAACCTTTACCCCCGGAACTGCTAAAGTCATCTTCAATGGAATTTTTGAACAGTCCATATTGGGTTCGGCTTCAACTACATTCAAAGGACTCCAAATCAATAATCAGAGTGGTTTGTTGTTAGCCAATTCGGTCAATACACAAGTTGATGGAGTCTTAACTCTGACCAGCGGTGTAATCAATACGGGTTCAAATACTTTGGTGCTTACGGCTAATGGTTCGGTTTCTCGATCATCAGGCCATGTTTACGGGTTGTTTAGAAAAACTTTTAGCGCCACAAAATTGTCTGATACTTTTGAGATTGGTGATGCTTTAGAAAGTGCTTACACGCCTTTGAGTATTGGCTTTGCTTCAGTTACATCTACAGGAACTATAACCGCAAAGACAACTACTGGCGATGCTTCTTCAATAAGTTCATCAACTTTACTGGTCAATAAATCGGTTAACCGCCATTGGACACTCACCAACAATGGACTGACTTTCAGTACTTACAATGCGGTGATGAATTATTTGAACAACGATTTAGATTCGGGTGCCGATACAGCTCAAATGAGCGGTGGGTTATACAATGGATCAACCTGGAGTTATCCAACAATCGGTACACGTACCTCTAATTCAACCCAGTTAACTTTACTAACCGCTCTGGGAACAATTCAGTTGGCTGAAACATGTCAAAATACCTTTTCGACACAAACAGTCACAAGTTGCGGAACCTATACTTGGCCATTGAACGCAAATGTTTATTCGGTTGGTGGAAGTTACCAGCACATAACGCCCACAGAAAGCGGTTGTACACACACAACTACTTTAAACCTTACCATCAACAGTCCGATAAATTTTTATGCAGATGCAGATGCAGATGGATATGGGAATCCGGCGGTGAATACCTTGGCTTGTGAAGCGCCTTTAGGTTATGTGAGCAATCAACAAGATTGCAATGACAACAATGCCAATCTAACCCTCAGTTGTACAGGAGGGGTTGTTCATATGAAGTTGTTTATTGAAGGTTACTACATGAGCAGCGGATTAATGAACTCCGTTAAATTCAACCAAGATTTTGTCTCACCCATCACAGAAGTTGAAGATATAACCATAGAATTGCACCATGCTACTACTTATGCATTAGTTGAGACTGCTTTAGCCACATTACACACCAACGGAACTTTGACTGCTACCTTTACAACTGCCCCAGCCGGAGATTATTACATTGCTGTAAAAGGGGCAAACACAGTTCAAACATGGTCAGCAGCACCAGTAACAATCGGAAGTTCATCATCCGTAAATTATGACTTTACAACTTCAGCATCAAAAGCGTATGCGGGTAATATGAAAGAAGTTGAGGTCGGTGTTTTTGCTTTTTATACAGGAGATATTTCATCGGATGATGTTGTTGACGGAACCGATTACGTGCTCTGGGAAGGTGATTATAACAACTTTGCTTTTGGTATATTTGCTTCAGACTTAAACGGAGACGGAGTAGTAGACGGAACAGATTACGTAATTTGGGAAGGCAGCTATAACAACTTTGTGTTTGCGGTATATCCGTTTTAAATTTTTCCAAAGCAGTTCTGATGAGCCGATAAATGAAACAATCAGAAAAATAATTCCAAAAAATCAGAATTTATCAACACGAAAACGTTATAGTTTTCTAATTAAAAAATAGGATGTTAAAAGGCAGTTAAAAAATATTTAAGTTTATGAGTTAAAACAAAGCAAATAACTTGTCTTTTAGAATGATAGCTATTCAAAAAGCGAGTTGTTTTTAATCAAACTCATTCATTTATGAAAAGAAAACTCCACCGCGATTTTACTGCTTTGCCCCATTATTTCATCAACCCTTTTTTCTTTATTCTCTTTTTGGTGCTCAGCACATTTGGGCTCAGGGCGCAATCACCGGTTTATTTCTCGAGCGGCAATTACAATCCGCCCAACAACTGGAATCAAAATGCAGCCAGTTTGATGTCAACTGTGGCCGGAACCAACATTGCGATTGTATCGCCCAATGGTTCAGGAAATCAGTATTTTAGGTTTTACAGCGCCTTGTCGGGTGGAACCAATTTCTCACCCAACAGCACTACTACTGATATTCTCTTGGCTGCCAACAGCATCAGTACTTTGCAAACCAATACCGGTGGCGGAGGTAAAGCTTATTATATGAATTTAGCCAATCCGTTTTCAGCAACTCGAGTAGTTTTTAAAACGGTAGGTTCAGGAACATCAGCCAGAGTCGCGGCATTTGAAATTCAAGGCCCACTGCGAAGCATTAGCTCAGCTAGCAGAAATATCACAACACCCAACCAAAGCCAAGCAGTTACAGTTACTGCAAACCTGGATGGTTCATTGTCAACCGGACAAGGAGTTTGGCTCAGATATACTACTGATTCTTATGCTAGTTCAACAGTGGTTCAGATGACGGGTTCCGGAACTGTGTACACGGCTAATATTCCCGCACAAGCCGTGGGAGCCAATGTTTCATATTATTTATTCACATCGGGAACACCAGCTTCAATTACCGGTGCTGATGCCGATTTGATGACCATCAATTTAAACAACAATTCAGGGGCAAATTATACATACACCGTAGTTTCGGCTCCTGTGGCTCCGGCACAACCTAGTGTTATTTCAGGAAATGCAGTGGTTTGTAACGGATCATCTCAAACCTACAGCGTTACCAATGATACCAATGCCACGAGTTATGTTTGGACTTTGCCTTCAGGATGGATAGGTTCAAGCTCAACCAACAGCATCACCGTAACGGCTTCATCCACCGGAGGAACCATTTCGGTAGTGGCTCAAAATGCACAAGGTGATAGCCCATCGCGCTCCTTGTCGGTAAGTATAGCCGCTGCAACTTCTATTAGTGCACAGCCGTCAACTTCGGCTCAAAATATATGTTTAGGAACTTCAGCTACTGCGTTATCTATCACGGCCAACGGTAGCAGTTTAACCTATCAATGGTACCGCAACACGAGTGCTTCAAATACCGGCGGAACCCTCATCAGCGGAGCTACTTCCAACAGTTATACACCAACTTACACCGGCTCAACGGTTTATTATTATTGTGTTGTGGGCGGAGCTTGCGCGCCAACGATTGTAACCAGTGATGTTTCTGGGCCAATTACCATTGGCGGATTTCCGAATGATACGGCTACTTATACCATTTCAAACGGGGGTAACGGAGGACAAGGCTTTGGCGCTTGGGCTTATTCAGTTACGGGTAGCGGCGGTACTTTTACCGGAGGTTCTGACATCGGAACTGCTTGGGGTTTGTATGCCAATTCCGGCGGAGTTACTACAGCCAACAGACCTTTTGCTGCTGAGCTATCCATTGGGCAAACCGTCAGTATGGGCTTTGACAATGGATCGGTTGATACCGGAAACAAAGTCGGCTTCAGACTGCGCAATGCCAACAATAATGTTTTGATGGAATTTAGATTCATCGGCGGAGCAACTCAATATTCTTTGTATGATGGCGTGGGCAGTACTGTAAATGACACGGGCGTTAATTTTACCACAGCCGGTTTGAGCAATATTACACTGGCTTATACAGCGGCCAATACGTATGCGATTTCCATTACGCGTTTAGGCGTTACAACGGTTCTCAACGGGCGTTCGTTTGCCACTACAGCTGGAAGCCAAATTCCGGCTTCAATTGAATTCTTCAACAGCAATGCCGGTAACGGATCTACCAATGATTTCTTCTTTAATAATCTAACCGTTGGCTATCCAAAAATATTTACACAACCGGCAACAAGTGCACAGAGTATTTGTTTGAACGGTTCGTCAACAGCTTTGTCGGTTGCCGCCTACGGAAATAACTTAGGTTATCAATGGTACAGCAATCCGGGTGCGGTGATGATTAGTGGTGCTAATGCTTCTAGCTACTCGCCACCTACAAATGTGGTAGGAGTCAACAGTTATTATTGCGTAGTGAGCTATACCGGAAGCTGCGGAAGTGCCTCGAGTTTGACCTCGGCTGACTCCGGAACCATAACTGTAAAAGCTTTGCCAACTGCGAGTATATCTGCTTCGTCAACTTCAGCTTGTTTGAACGGAGCTTCAGCCCAAATTATTTTCAACGGAGCAGACGGAACAGCGCCTTACACTTTTACCTACAAAATAAATTCCGGCAGCAACCAGACCATAACAACAACGTCAGGCAACAGCGTTAGCGTATCGGTTCCGACTTCAACTTTAGGAAGTTTTACCTATGAATTGGTTAGTGTACAAGATGCCGCGACGCCTTCGTGTTCTAATGCACAAACGGGTTCAGTAACTGTAACAGTGAGCAATCCAACTACTTTTTATGCTGATGCCGACGGAGATACCTACGGAGATATCAATCATCCATTGCAAAGTTGCGACGGACTGCCTCCGATGTATGCAGGATATCCTGCCGTAACAGACACCACAGATTGCAACGACAATGACGCGCTCAAACACGGTTTGTTTTCATTTTATATCGATCAGGATGGTGATGGGTTCGGAACGGGTGTTTTAACGGAAGTATGCGCTCAGGATGAGTTCACGCCTCCGGCTAACTACGCAACCAACAATACTGATTGTAATGATTCAGACGTCAATTACTATCAAACTTATCCGTTTTATGCCGATGCCGATGGTGATGGTTATGGAGCTGGAAGTTTGGTTTCGGTATGCGCGATGTTTGATTTCTTACCGCCAAATAATTACTCATTAAACAATACAGATTGCGACGATACCAACGCGCTCAAGTATACCACTTTTGCGTTTTATGTTGATGCTGATGGCGATGGTTATGGTTCTACAACCACTGATTTGGCTTGTGCGGTTGATGCCAATACAGCACCTAGTGGTTATTCAACTAATGACCAAGATTGTGATGATGCCGATGCAACCAAATACACCACATTTGCTTTTTATGTCGATGGCGACGGCGACGGATATGGCAGCGGTACAGCCGAAATGCTTTGTGCGGCTAATGCTAGTGCTGCACCTGTCGGATATTCAGCTGATAATACTGATTGCGACGATGCAGATAACTTAAAACACACCACATTTTTATTTTACGTTGATGCCGATGCCGATGGTTATGGAACCGGAACTCCGGGGCAAGCCTGTGGCGAAAACGGAACCACAGCTCCTGAAGGATATTCATTAGTGGGCGGTGATTGTGATGATACTGATTCGGCCATCTACAGAAACGATCCTTATTATTACGATACCGATGGCGATGGCTATGACGCAGGTGCGGTTTCAGGAGTTGTTTGTTATGGTGCTTTACCGCCGAATACTTCATTAACTACTTTGGGCAGTGATTGTGACGATAGCGACAACTCAAAATTCCAATCGGCACCTTTGTATACCGATGTTGATGGCGATGGTTACACTTTAGTAGGAGCTGTTCCGACTTGTTACGGAGCCACTTTGCCAACCGGAACTTCCTTGACCAGCTTGGGTATAGATTGTGACGATAACAATTCAGCTGTTTATCAAGCGGTGAGCTTGTATGTAGATGAAGACGGCGATACTTTTACAGCCGGGAATTCAAGTATTTCTTGTATCGGAGCTGTTCAGCCGGCAGGAACTACTTACATCAATAATCCAACCGATTGCGACGATCAAGACCCAACCAAACACGCCAGTTTTTATTTTCACAATGATTTAGATGGTGATGGAATAGGAACAGGCATTGTTTCATTTGTATGTGCTGTTGATCAGCAAACACCACCGGCTGGTTATTCAAACGATAACTCAGATTGTGATGATACAGATTCTACAATTTACAGAAGCGCTTTGTTGTATACCGACCTTGACGGAGATCTTTATACTGTAGGCGCTGGAAGCGTGGTTTGCTATGGCGCAACTCAGCCTGCCGGAACTTCATTGACTTCTTTGGGCGAAGATTGCGACGACAACAACATAGCCGTATATCAAACCGCTAGTGTTTATGTGGATGTTGATGGCGATGGTTATACCGTTGGAAGCATATTGAATCTATGTTACGGAGCTACTTTGCCGAGTGGTTATGCCTATAATGCTTCTGGCGCAGAAGATTGTAACGATAACAATGCTGCTGTCTACCAAAGTAATCTTTTATATACCGATGCTGATGCTGACGGATACGATGCCGGTTCAGCGACGATTTGCTATGGCTCGATTTTGCCAATCGGAACTTCTTTGAGCACTTTGGGCTCAGATTGTGACGATGCCAACAGTTTACTCTATCAGGCAACAACTTTATACGCTGATGCTGATGCCGATGGCTTCGGAACATCCACCGCTACTTTGGTTTGTGCGCCGGTAAATTGTGCTAGTTCAAGTACGATAGCGGTGACTTTCAGAGTTAATATGTCAGCCGAAACCGTTGAGTCAGGCGGTGTGCATGTAGCGGGTAATTTTGCCACACGTGGCTCAACTTCACTGCCAACCGATTGGTCGCCAAGCGCAGCCGGAAGCCAATTTAAATCAGTCGGAAACAACATCTATGAATTAACGGTTTTGTTCCCAGCTTCAGCGGTAGGGCAACAACTTCAGTACAAATTCTTGCGCAACAATACTTGGAATTCCGGGGCAACACAATACAGTGAGCAAAACATCAGCAGCACTTGCGGAACCAACGACGGCGGCGGAAACTTCAACCGCAGCCTTGTTTTACCGAGTCAATATGCTTTGATTGAAACAGCATACGATCAATGCCCGACCAGTTCGGTAAATTATCTTTGTGATAACACTGATTGCAACGATAGCAATGCATCTGTACACGCTTCGTATGAATTCTATACTGATGCCGATCACGATAATTACGGTACCGGAAGCCCGGTTGTGGTTTGTGCCCTCAATGCCGTTTCACCACCACTTGGATATTCGGTGAATGCTACTGATTGTGATGACAACAATATTCTTGTATACAGAACAGGTGATTTATATCTTGATGCCGATGGCGACGGATATACCGTTGGGGCAGCAATGACCATGTGTTATGGAACTTCAGTTCCGGCAGGTTATTCAGCTACTTCGTTGGGTGAAGATTGCAATGACAACAATGCAACCGTATTCCAATCCGGGTTTTTCTATGTTGATGCCGATAACGACGGCTACACAGTTGGTTCTTTAGTTGAGGTTTGTTATGGTGCAGCTGCTCCATTAGGCTACAATGCCTTTACCAACGGAGAAGATTGCGACGATGCCGATGCCACCAAATACCAAACAGCTATGCTTTATGTTGATGCTGACGGAGATGCTTTTACCGTTGGAGCTACTATGTCAGTTTGTTATGGAATAAGTATCCCAAGTGGATTTTCTTTTATTTCAAATGGAGAAGATTGCGATGATGCCGATGCCACCAAATACCAAACAGCAATGCTTTATGTAGATGCTGATGGTGATGGTTACACAGTTGGTGCTGCAACTTCAGTTTGCTACGGAGCTACTATCCCAACAGGATATTCAGCTACTTCAGCTGGTGAAGATTGTGATGATAACAACGCAGAAGTTACTGTAGGATCAACATTCTATGCTGATGCTGACGGTGACGGATTTGGTAATGCAGCGGTTTCAACAACTGCATGTACTGCTCCTTCAGGATATGTTTCAAACAACACTGATTGTGACGATACCAATATGTCAATCTATCAATTGGCTACCTATTATGTAGATGCTGATGGTGACGGATGGGACAACGGAACGGCTTCAGTTTGTTCAGGAACTTCAGCTCCAGCTGGATACTCAGCTACTACAAGCGGAACAGATTGCGACGACACCAACCCATTGT